>DATCYR010000023.1:0-59126 GCA_036526315.1 Gaiellaceae bacterium
GAGCAGCAGAACCAGGGCTACCTCCCCGACGGCACGACCCGTCTGTCGCGCGGGGGCGAGCCGGTCCGTCACTTCATGGGGACGTCGACCTTCGCCGAGTACACGGTCATGCCGGAGATCGCGCTCGCGAAGGTCAACGAGGATGCGCCGCTCGACCGCGCATGCCTCTTCGCGTGCGGGCTCTCCACCGGGCTCGGGGCGGCGATCAACACGGCGAAAGTCGAGCCCGGCTCGACGTGTGTCGTCTTCGGCGCCGGCATGGTCGGGCTCGGTGCGGTCGCAGGCTGCCGGCTGCAAGGGGCGGAGCGCATCGTCTGCGTCGACCTCTCGGGCGACCGACTCGAGCTCGCGCGCGGCCAGGGCGCGACACACACCCTCGGCGGCGGGGCCGACGCGGTCCAGGAGATCCTCGAGCTGACCGACGGCTTCGGCGCCGACTACACCTTCGAGGCGACCGGGAACGTGCAGGTGATGCGACAGGCGGTCGAGTCGGCGCGCATGGGCTGGGGGCTCGCGACCGTCTGCGGTGTCGCGGGCAAGGGCGAAACGCTCGACGTCGTGCCGCGCTTCCTCATCACCGGCAGGCGGGTGGCCGGGTCCTCGTTCGGCGGGGTCAAGGGCCGCGACCAGGTGCCGCAGTTCGTGGAGCGCTATCTCGCCGGGGAGATCGACGTCGACCCGTTCGTCTCGCACAAGCTGACGCTCGACGACGTGAACCGCGGCTTCGAGCTGATGGAGTCGCAGGACGGGATTCGCAGCGTCATCGACTTCGGCTGACTTCCCGCTTCCCGGCTCCGCCGAGCCCGTCGTCGCCGTGCCGGCGCCGGGACGCGGCGTCGGCTGGTGGGCGGGCTCGTCGCATGCCGCCCTCGACGCCGACGGCACCTACGTGATCGCGTACCGGATGAGGGCAGGCGCGCATGGACGCGGTTCGAACGTCGTCGCGCGCTCCGACGACGGCGAGAACTTCATCACGGTGTGCACGATCGAGCAGGAGCGGTTCGGCGCACAGTCACTCCAGAGGCCCTCGCTCGTCCGCACCGACAACGGCCGCTGGCGCCTCTACGTCTGCCCTGCCGCGCCGGCGCCGAGCAAGCACTGGTGGATCGACGTCCTCGAGGCCGACGACCCGGCCGCGCTCGCCGACGCGCAGGCGCGAACTGTCTTTGCAGGTGACGAGCGCACCGGCGTCAAGGATCCCTACGTCCGGCGCACATCGGACGGCGGCTGGGAAGCGTGGATCTGCTGCCACCCGCTCGACGTCGCGGACGAGGAGGACCGGATGACGACGGCCTATGCGACGAGCCGCGACGGCCTCGACTGGCAGTGGCACGGCACGGCGCTCGAACCCCGCGCCGGCATGTGGGACGCGCGGGGTGCGCGGCTCACGACCGTCTTGCCCGACGGGCGCGCCGCCTACGACGGCCGCGCGACAAAGGACGAGAACTGGTTCGAACGGATTGGCCTCGCACGCCTGACGGGCGAGAAGCCGGGCGCGCTCGAGCAGACGAACGACGAAGCAGCAGTCGACGCGCGCTACCTCGACGTGCTGCCGCTGGCAGACGGCGGGTACCGGATCTACTACGAGGCGCGGCTGCCGGACGAGAGCCACGAGCTGCGGACCGAGCTCGTCTCGCCACGCTGACGCCGCTTCATCCGGTACATCGCATCGTCCGCCTCACGGAGTAATGCTCCCGCGTCTCCGTCGCGGGTGCAGACCGCGACACCGAAGCTCGCCGCGAGCTGTAGCTCGTCCGCAATCCGCTGCGCCGCTGCCGCCGCGTCGCGCTTGTTCGCCTCGGGGAGGAGCACGGCGAACTCGTCGCCCCCGATGCGAAAAGCGTTGTCGCCGCTGCGAACCGTCGCGCGCAACGTGTCGCCGACCAGCTGCAACGCCGCGTCACCGGCGGCGTGGCCCTGCGTGTCGTTGACCGCCTTCAGCTCGTCCAGGTCGAAGATGACGAGCGCCAGCGGGCGATCGTAGCGCCGGCTGCGGTTGACCTCCGCGTCGAGGTGCTGCACGAACGATCGGCGGTTGAGCAGGTTCGTCAGCGGGTCGTGGTCGGCGAGAAACCGCAGCTGCTCGAACTGCTCAGCTGCGTACAGCGCCGTCGTCGCCTGGTTCGCGAAGACGCGGAGCGCCTGCAGGCGTTCCGCCGTCGGGACCAGCCGGTCCTCGGGGTCGTCCGCCCAGATGAGGCCGAGCTCGGCACCCGTGCGGTCGTAGAGCGGAACGAGCAGCCAGTGGTGGTCCCAGGCGTGCGGGCCGCGGCCGTTGCGCTGCGAGCTGTATCTGACCAGCTCGACGTCGATGCGCTCTCGCGCGGCCTCGTTCGGGACGAGGAAGCAGCCCGAGACCTCGAACTCCGGGTCGAGGAGGGCGCGCATCGGGTCGAACGGCGTCGCGCGCAGCACCGCCGGATCGTCCGCGGTCCAGCCGCACCACGCGCGGGAGCGCAAGAGGCCGGTCTCCGGGTCGACGAGCTCGATCGAGACCTTCTGGAAGCCGAGCGCAGTCTGGATGCCGCGGCACACGGTCTCGAGGATCGCCTGTGTCGACTGCGCTGCAGTCAAGGTCGACGACACCTCGAGCAGCTGCTCCAGGCTCGCGCGGTGACGGGCGGTGCGCTCCGATTGCTGCGCAGTCTCGATCGCAATCGCTGCGTGCGCGGCGAGCGCACACAGCACCTCGAGCTCGGCAGCGTTGGGGCGGCGGCCGCTGCGCGGCTCGCCGACGGAGAAGATGGCGAGCATGCGCCCGTCGGAGTCTTCGAGCGGCACGAAGAGCTCGTCCTCGGGATGCCAGGCGTCGGGGTCGGACGACGGCTCGATCTCCGGGACGTAGCGGGTGCCGATGTCCTCCGTCCAGTCGAACGAGCCGTGCGGAATCAGGTAGGCGCCGCCGCAACGGAACTCCTCTGTCAGCAGATGCCGCCATGCGCCCCACTCGTACGTGCTGCCGAGCAGCGCCTCGCGAGCAGCCTTGCTCCCGTAGACGTCGGTGACGCAGAAGTCGTCGAACTCCGGCCGGTAGAGATTCAGGACGACGGTCTTGAACTCGAGCGCCTCCGCGACCGCCTTCACGATCGTTGCCAGCGCGCTCTTCAGCTCCCGCTCGCCGCGGACGGCGCTCGTCACCTCGAGCAGCGCCTGCACGCTCGAGCCGCCGAAGGACTCCTTCAGTTGTTTCTGACCCTGAGGACCAGGTCGCCGCATGCTCAACTCCTTGAGTAGGAGAAGCATCGCGCGGGCAGGCTTCCGGGGACTCCCTCGCGCGAGGGATTTCCGCGCGTAGGATGGGGCCATGTGCCGCAATATCCACACTCTCTTCAACTACGCACCGCCGGCGACCGAGGACGAGGTGCGAGACGCCGCGCTGCAGTACGTGCGCAAGATCAGCGGGTTCACGAAGCCGTCGCAGGCCAACGAGGCTGCGTTCGCCCGCGCCGTCGACGAAGTGACCGCCGCGACGCAGCGCCTGATCGACGGTCTCGTCACGTCCGCCCCGCCCAAGGACCGCGAGGTCGAGGCCGCGCGCGCGCGCGAACGGGCCGCGAAGCGGTTCGCACCCGCCTGACGACACGCCGGACGCGTCAGCACCGGCAGGGCTCGTCTACCGCCCGGATCTCCTCGAGAGCGAGGAGGAGCAGGCCCTGCTCGCCGAGCTCGAGCGGCTGGAGTTCCACGAGATACGGATGCACGGCGTCGTCGCCAAGCGGACGGCGCGGCACTTCGGCGTCGACTACGACTACGAGCGAAGAAGCGCGGTCGCGGCCGCCGAGCCGATTCCCGCGTGGCTCGAGCCCCTGCGCGCACGGGCGGCAGAGCTAGCCGGAGTCGCACCCGAGGAGCTGGTCGAGGCGCTCGTGCACCGGTACCCCGAGGGCGCGCAGATCGGCTGGCACCGGGACGCGCCGATGTTCGGCGTCGTGGTCGGCGTGTCGCTGCTCTCGCCGGCGCGAATGCGCTTCCGGCGCGATGCCGGCGCTGAGCGCCGCAGCTACGAGGAGCTGCTCGAGCCGCGCAGCGGCTACGTGCTCGCCGGCCAGGTGCGGAACGCCTGGCAGCACCACGTGCCGCCGGCGAAGGAACTGCGCTACTCGATCACCTTTCGGACAGTGCGGAAGGGCAGGGGCACGGCCTGACGGAGACGCCCCGCTACTGGACGATGAGGCGGGCGCACAGCAGGCGGCCGGGGACGTACCGGTGCCCGTTTTGCGGACAGCTCCTGCACGCGATGAGCGAGCACGTCGTGATCGCGCCGGAAGGGGACGTCGAGCGGCGTCGCCATGCGCACCTCGAATGCGTGCAGCGGGAGCGCGCTGCCGGGCGGTTCCCGCTCTACGACGACGTCAGGTCAGCCGGACGCCGACGTTGGAGCGATCTTCTGCGAGCGAGGCGATCGCGTTGACGAGCCAGACGATGAAAACGACGCCGACGTAGGTCCAGAACCCGTCGATGGAGAAGTTCGGTGCGATCCACTCGGCGAGCGCGACCATCGCGATGTTGATGAGCAGGTAGAAGAAGCCGAGCGTCACGATGATCAGCGGCAGCGTCAGGAGCGCGAGCAGCGGCTTCACGACCGCGTTGGCGATGCCGAGCACCGCCGAGCCGATGAGGTACGCCGCCCAGCCGTGGATCGAGACGCTGTCCCACAGCGCGTTCGCGATCCAGAGGGCGAGCAGGTTGATCGCCCACGCGACGACGAGACGAGCGACGAACGGCATGGAAAGAGTGTAGAACGGCATCGTGTTCGCGCGTGTGCACGTCCTGCAGGCGACCCCGGAGCAGTCCGAGGCGGGCCTGCGGATCTTTCGGGAGCAGCTCCGCCCGTGGCTCCGCGACGCCTCCGGCTACCGCGGCCTGATCCGGCTCGAGGACAAGGAGCGGGGCAGGACGCTCGTGATCACGTTCTGGGCCGATGCGGAAGCGCTCGAGGCGAGCCAGGAGGCGGGCGAGCAGCTCGCCGAGCTGACCGCCGAGAACACGGGCGCCGAGCGCCTCGCGATCGAGCTGTACGAGGCAACGCTCTTCGACGTCTGAGATGACCGGCGACTTCGTCCTCGGCGACGACTTCGCGCGAGTGCTGACCGAGACGACGCAGGCGCTCGTCTGCGTCCTTGACAGCGGCGGCCGGATCCTCCTGTTCAACGACGCCTGCGTGCGCGCGACGGGCTATGCGCGCGAGGAAGTGCTCGGGCAGGACGCACGCGAGTTCGTCATCCCGCCGGAGGAGGTCGAGGCGTTCGGCGACGTGCTGGCGTACATCTGGCGGACCGGCCTGTCGAGCCCCCAGGTCGGCCACTGGGCGACGAAGGAGGGCGGCCGGCTGCTGATCGCGTGGTCGAACAGGTTGATGGCGGCAGCCGACGGGAACGGGCGCTATCTCGTCACGACCGGGATCGACCTGACCGACAGCGCCGAGCAGCCCGAAGGCGCGCTCAGCGGCGACGTCGAGGCGAAGCTCGCCGAGGTCGGGCGGCTCGCGCAGGAGCAGCGGGCGTTACGGCGCGTCGCGACGCTCGTCGCGTCGGAAGCGACGCCGGAACGCGTGTTCTCCGCGGTGTCGGAGGAGACGGCACGCGTCCTGGAGGTGAGCGCCAGCGCCGTCTTCCGCTACGAAGGCGACGACACTGCGACGGTCGTCGGGCGGCACGACCGCGACGGCACCGGCGTGTTCTCGGTCGGCGACCGCGTCCTCGCCGACGAGAACATGGCGATCGGCCGCGCGCGCGACGCCGGTTTGCCCGCGCGCATCGAGGACTACACGTCGATCGACAGCGACGTCGCCCGAACGATGGAGGAAGTCGGCTATCGCTCGTCGGTCGCCGCGCCCGTGTTCGTCTCGGGCATCGCCTGGGGCGCAATCGCGATCGCCGCACGGGACCCGCTCCCGCCGGACAGCGAGGCGCGATTGATGGGCTTCTGCGAGATCGTCTCCCTCGCGGTCGCGAGCGCACAGGCACGGGAGGACCTGCAGTCGTCCCGTGCGCGGCTCGTGAAGACGGGCGACGAGCAGCGGCGCAAGCTCGAGCGGAACCTCCACGACGGGGCGCAGCAGCGTCTCGTGTCCCTGGCGCTGACGCTGAGGCTCGCACGCGCAAAGCTGGCGTCCGATCCCGCGTCGCTCGAGTCGATTCTCGCGGGCGCCGCGAAGGAGCTCGACCTGGCGCTCGAGGAGCTGCGCGAGCTCGCGCGCGGCCTCCACCCGGCCGCGTTGACCGAGCAGGGGCTGGCACCGGCGGTGCGCGCCCTCGGCGACCGGCTGCCGGTGGTCGTCGAGGTAGATCAGCTCGACGAGCGCCTGCCCGACTATCTCGAGGCGACTGCGTACTACATCTGCTCGGAGGCCTTGACGAACGTTGCCAAGCACGCGAATGCGACGCGCGCGCACGTGTCGTTCGATCGCGAGCCCGGCGTCCTGCGCTTCGAGATCACGGACGACGGCCGCGGCGGCGCCGACGGCCGCGGCTCCGGGATCCTCGGGCTCCGCGACCGGGCAGAGTCGGCCGGCGGGACGCTCTTCGTCATCAGCCCGCCCGGCAAGGGCACGGTCGTGACGGCGACGCTGCCGATCGGCGACTAGGCGCGGCGGATGCTCTGCCGGAAGTGAAAGACGTTGTGCGGGTCGTAACGCCGTTTCACCTGTCGTAGCCGCGGCAGGTTCGAGCCGTAGTAGGCGTGCGGCCATGTCGACAGGTCCGGGTCGATGTAGTTCTGGTACGCGAACCCCGACAGATACGGCTGCGTCGCCGCGTAGCAGCGTCGCAGCCAGGCAAGGTTCGGCGCCGCCGGCTCGCCGAGGCTCCAGTAAGCGAGGTACTGAAGGGAGAAGAGCGCGCCGCGGTGCACGAACGCCGTCCTCGCCTTCGGCACGCGGTTGATCGCACCGCCCCACGCATCGAGCAGCACGATGCCGGAGCCGGTGCCCGCCGTCCGCTTCGCCTCGATCTGGTGCAAGAGGGCGTCGATGCCGGCGGACGTCAACAGGCGGGCGCCGATGCTCGACTTCGCAGCGAACGTCGAGCGGCCACCGCCGCCGCCGGCAAAGTAGTGGACGGCGCCGAGAAACGTCCGCGGCGTCGTCGTGTAGCGGGTGGGCGTGCCTGCGTTCGCCAGCGGCGCGAGCAGCGACCGCAGCGCCGTCTCCGAGCCGAAGAACTGCCCGGCCGAGGTGATGCCGGCACCGCCGCCGGCCGCGGCGCTGACGTTCAGGACGGACGCGAGCTCGTCGGGTGCGTGCGGCGCCAGCTGCTGCCATGCCTGCACGACGGCTTTCGCGTCCGACCACGGCCACTCGAGCGAGTACGTCGTCACGTCGCTCGCCGGGTGCGTCCGGAAGACGAAGCGCGTGACGATCCCGAAGTTGCCGCCGCCCCCGCCACGCAGCGCCCAGAACAGATCCTGATGCTGCTGGGCGTTCGCGACGGCGACGCTGCCGTCCGCGAGCACGACCGTCGCCTCGAGCAGGTTGTCGCTCGTCAGGCCGTACTTCCGGCCCGACAGGCCGATGCCGCCGCCCTGGGTCAGGCCTCCGATCCCGACCGTCGGACACGTTCCGCCGGGGATCATGCGGCCGCGCGCAGCGAGTGCCGTGTACACGTCGAGCAGCTGCGCACCGGCGCCGACGGCTGCGCGACCACTCGCCGTCACCGAGATCGCGTGCAGACGCGACACGTCGACGATCACGCCCGAAGTCGTCGAGTAGCCGCCGTAGCTGTGGCCGCCGGAGCGCGGCACGATCCGCACCCCGTGCTTGCGGGCCCAGCGCACCGTTTTCTGCACGTCCGTGAGCGACTCGCAGTACGCGATCGCCTGCGGCTTCACGGCGTCGAACCGCGTGTCGTAGAGAACGCGCGCCGCGTTGTATCCGGGAGCACCCCGCTGGATCACGTCGCCCCGCAGCGAGCGGTCGAGCTCCCGGAAGATGCCGGTCGGCGGCGCGGCGGCGGCGAGCGCATCGGCGAACGGCACCGCGCCGAAGGCGAGGGCGGCGCCTCGTGCGAGCACCTGACGGCGTGTTAGCTGGGCCATGCTTCCGTTCCGCTTTCCGGCGAAATGGTGCCTGCGCGCGGCTATGCGTGTGATTCGAGAAATGTGAGGACGCGCGCCCACGCGTCCTCGGACGCCGCCGCGAACTCCTCTTGCTTGCGATCGAAGAAGCTGTGCGGAGCGCCGTCGTACGTCACGACCTCGTGCTCGACACCCGCCGCGTCGAGCGCCCGCTCGAAGGCCGCGTTGTCCTCGGCGGTGATGTTCGCGTCGGCTCCGGCCTGCAGAGCCAGGATCGGCGCCCTCAGCTCGCGTGCCCGCTCGGCCGGCTCCGCCGGGCGCCCGTAGAAGCCGACTGCACCCGCCAGACCGTCCTGCTCGGCCGCCGCGAGCCAGGACTGGCGGCCGCCGAAGCAGAACCCGACCGTGAACACCGGCGCGATATCTCGGCTCCGCAGATACGCGACGCAGGCGCTGACATCGGCCTGCACCGTCGCCGTCGTCGTCTGCTCCACATGGGGGCGGTACTCGAAGTCGTCGGTTCGCTTGGACGCACCCGCCGTCCGCCCGAAGTAGTCGAACGCAACGGCCGCATAGCCGCGCTCCGCAAAGCGCAGGGCCAGTTCCTCGTAGAAGCGGTAGAGGCCGCGCACGTCGGGAAGGATCACGACGCCGGCCTTCGCCGGCTCCTCCGGCGCGGCGGCGAACGCCGCGAACCTGTTCCCGTCAGCCGCCTCGAGCGTCAGCTCTTCGTGCGAGACCGCCGCTCCACGGATGACCGGGATCGGAGGCGACGAGTCGAGCTCGAAGCACACGCGCCGACACTAGAGCGCGAGCGAGAGAAAGACAATGAAACCGAGGATGAAGAGTCGATGCACGGCCGAAGAACGTGCGTGCGGCTCAAATGGTTACGGCAGGCCGAAAGGCGAAGTAGAGGTAGCCGCACTGCGCAGCCCGCGCCGCGCCCGTAGCTTGGCTTCATGAGCGTGGCACCCCTCAGTCGGACTGCATCCTCTCCCCACCGCGGCTCGATTGAGGTCGCCACGCTCGTCGCGCTCTACGCGATCTACGAGGTCGTGCGCGGCCAGGGAAACGCGACCGTCGCCGTCGCGCGCGAGCACACCCACTGGATCGTCGACCTCGAGCGCAGCCTCCACGTCTTCGGCGAGCACGCCGTCCAGCACGCGGTCGACACGGTCCCCGCCGTGCCGACGCTGCTCGGCGTCGCCTACATCGTGCTCCACTTCGCGGGAACGACTGGCTTCCTCGTGTGGGTCTACCGCTCGCACCGGCAGCGCTTCCCGCTCGTGCGCAACACGATCATCGCGGCGACCGGGATCGCGCTCGTCCTCTACGTGCTGTTCCCCGTCGCGCCGCCGCGGCTCGCGCAGCTCGGGTTTGCCGACACGGTCTCGCACGACGCGAAGGTGAACCTCAGCTCGAGCCTGCTGAGCAGCCTCTACAACCCGTTCGCGGCCGTCCCGAGCCTCCATTTCGGCTACGCGCTCCTCGTCGGCGTGACCGTTGCGACGCTCGCACGCAGGCGGATCGTGCGCATCGCCGGGAGCATCTACCCGGCCGTCATGCTGCTGGTCATCGTCGCGACCGGCAACCACTTCTTCTTCGACGCGGCAGCCGGCGCAGTCGCGGTCGGCGTCGGCTATCTCATCGCGAGCCGCTTCGATTACGCCACGAGCGCACAGCGGACACGAACTGCTGCGGGATCCGTCGCCGTGCAGTCCTGAGCGCCTCGCGCAGCGCGGCATCGGCACCCGTGAACACGCCGGGCCCGTGACCGCAGAGCACGACGTCGGGCCGGACGTCAAGCCGAGGTGGGCGGAGGCGGAGCAGCGGATGCACCCCGAGCCGCTCGCCGCCGGCAAGGAAGTAGCCGACCGTGCCCAGGGCGTCGCCGCAGACGAGCGTGCGCTCGTCGGGCCACCACAGCGCCACTTCCTGCCACAGCCGGTTGCGGCGCACCGGCAGGAACTCGAACGGCCCGAGCGGCTGCTCTGGAACGAAATGGTGCGGCACGCCGAGGCGCCCGGCGATCGCGGCGCAGTCGCGGTTGTGCCGGTCGAGCAGCTGGATGACGCCGACGACGTTCTCGAGCTCCCCGACGCGCGGGTTGTCGACCGGGTCGACGAGCCACGCGCCGTCCTGCGTGACGAGCGCGTGCGACGTCCGCCGGATGAACTCGTCCTCGATCCACTCCTCTACGGGAACCACAGCTCAGCCCACCGGTCGACGTGCGGGAACGCTTTTGCGCGGGCATCGGCGATCAGCGCATCGACGTCGAACGGGATGCTCCGGAACTCGACGGCAAGCGTCTCGTCGTCGACGACCGCGTATTCGCAGCGCCGATCCGTGCCGACCGCACCGACACAGAACCACAGCGTCCGCTCGAAACGCCGCAGCCACTGCTGGTGAACGTGACCCGCGGCGACGGCGTCGGCGTCGACCGGGGGGATGCGCTCGGCATCCGGAAGCACGACGTCCTCGGTCGAGAACGGCGTCGCGTGGCAGCAGACCACGCGTCCGGTCGTCACCGTCGGTTCGAACCCGGAGAGGAACGCGAGCCCCGCGTCTCCGAGCTGGTCGCGCGACCACCGTGCCGTCTCGACGACGCGCTCGTCGACGTCCTCCTCGCCGAAATCGAGCGCGACGAGCGCGTGATCCGAGTTCCCGTAGACACACGGACAGCCGAGCTCCCGGAGGAGCTCGACGCATTCGCGAGGCTGCGGTCCTCCCTGCGCGACGTCGCCGAGCGCGACGATCAGGTCTGGCCGGCCACGTGCCTCCAGGTCGGCGAGGGCCGCGCGGAAGGCGACGGCGTTCCCGTGCATGTCGGAGAGGAGGGCGACGCGCATACCGGCACACCGTACGCGCCGAGCGCCGCGGCCACCTCGGGGTCTGGGACATACAGCCGCGCCGGATACGCGTGGGACGCGCGCCAGCCGCCTTCGGTCTCGAGGACGTGGCCCCAGAGGTGGGCCTCGCCGAGGATTCGGCACACCGTGCTCGCCTCGTCGCGGCCGCGGGCGTACGACAGAGCGTCGGCGGGATCGCACGCGGCATGGAAGCCGCAGTTGCACTCGTGGCCGGGCACGGGATGTGCCGGGATCGGCAGCGCGAACGGCTCGTCGTGACGCCTGCACTCGGCGAGCGCCGGCCGGCTGTGCGCCCACACCAGGTCGTGCAGCACCGAGGCGAGGCGCAGCCCGGCCCCGGTCTCGGTCACGACCCACGCGCGCCAGCCGGTGACGACGCGACTGCTCTCGCGAACTGGGCGACCGGTCTCCATCAGCGTGCCCTCGCCAGGCGGCGGTCGGCGGGCTGGATCACCTCGTCGACGAGCCCGTAGACGACCGCCTCGTCCGGCGTCATGAACCGGTCGCGATCGATGTCCTTCATCACCTGCTCGAGCGGCTGACCCGAGTGCCGCGAGATGATCTCCGCCATCCGGCGGGTCATCGCGAGGATCTCCTTCGCCGCGATCTGGATGTCTGCCGGCGAACCGCGGAAACCGCCGGAGCCCTGGTGGATCATGACCTTCGCGTTCGGCAGGACGTAGCGCTTGCCCGGCGCGCCGCCGGACAGGATCATCGCGGCGGCCGACATCCCCATGCCCGTGCAGATCGTCTGCACGTCGGGCCGCACGTACTGCATCGCGTCGTAGATCGCCATGCCGGCGTACGACGAGCCGCCGGGAGAGTTGATGTAGAGCGAGATGTCCTTGTCGGGATCCTCGGCCTCGAGGAACAGCAGCTGCGCCGTGATGACGTTGGCGATCCCGTCCTCCACCTCCTGGCCGAGGAAGACGATGCGCTCGCGCAGCAGCCGCGAGTAGATGTCGAAGGAGCGCTCGTAGCGGCCGTCCTGCTCGACGACCATCGGTATGAGTGGCATCGCAGGCCTCCTGTAAAGTGCAACCTGTCGGTTGCGCAGAGTATACGCAACCCTTCGGTTGCGGATTGGAGGAGTCATGGAAGTCACCCGCGAGATCGTGTTCCCCGTTCCCCCCGACGAGGTCTGGGAGGCACTCACCGATCCGGAGCAGCTGAAGGAGTGGTTCGCGAACGACGTCGAGCTCGATCCGAGGGAGGGCGGCGAAGGCGTCTTCCGCTGGGACGACGGCGAGGAGCGGCACGCGACAGTCGTCGAGGCGACGCCGAGCGAGCGCCTCGTGCTCGACTGGGACGACGAGGGCACCGTCGAGCTGACGCTCGAGGAGGTCGAGGAGGGCACGCGCCTGCTCGTCCGCGAGTCGACGCCGCAGTTCTCGACGGCACTCGAGCTGCGCGCGCTTGCTCTGAGCTACGCGTGACGGATGTCTTCGACGCGCTGGCCGATCCGAACCGGCGGTACGTGCTGGAGGCACTCTCGCAGCGCGAGACTGCGACGGCGACGGAGCTCGCGGCGGAGATGCCGGTGACGCGGCAGGCGGTCGCCAAACACCTGGCCGCTCTGAACGAGGCCGGGCTCGTCGCGAGCCGGCGCGAGGGACGCGAGACACGCTACGAGCTGACGCCCGGCCCCCTCGCCTCGGCGATGGACTGGATGGCCGGCGTGGGCGCGCAGTGGGATACGCGGCTCGCGCGGCTGCACCACCACCTCAGCGATGGATCCCAAAGGCGCGGAGGCGGCGCTCGGCTCCGGGAATGACTCGGTTCAGCTCGTCGAGCAGGTCGCCCGGCTGCGCGATCGAGTACGCGCGGCGCGCGACGTAGCTGCGGAGGGCGCAGTCGACCGCGGATGCGTTGCCGAGCGAGAGCAGCGCGCGGACACCGGCGCCGTAGACGCCGTAGAAGTACCAGTCGCCGTGGTGGTTCCAGTACGACATCGGCGCACCCACGTGCCGCGCTGCAGCCCGCGGCAACGCCGCCTGCGGTCTCGGCTCCGCGGCGCCGAGGCGGAGCTGCGCCCACGTCGCGAGCGTCTCGTCGAGCCACGGGTCGCGCGCCTGGTCGTTGCCGACGAGCGAGTAGAACCACTGGTGCGCCGTCTCGTGGTCGACGAACAGGCGCGGATAGCCGCTCGCGCCGACGAAGGTCAGCGTCGGATACTCGATACCGACGTCGTGGAGGTCCGGCGGTACGACGACCGTGTAGTTCCGCCAGGAGTACGGCCCGTAGCGCGCCGACAGCTCGCGTAGGGCGTTCAGCGCGAGCTCGAGGACGTTCGGTGCGCCCGCGACCGACGCGACGCGCACCGTCACGCCGTTCTCGGTCGCGGTCTGCACGCGGAAGCGCCCGACGGCAAGGCCGATGTCGCGCACGGCGCGCGCGTGGAACCGGCCGCCGCCGAGCGGCGCCCCCGTTGCAAGGACGCGGTAGCCGGGCGGCGCATGGACGTGCAGGTCGAAGTCCGCCGCAGGGGTTGCTGCAGTCTCGCCGAGGATCTGGACGGGCGGATCGGTGAGCCAGCCGCGCCGGTCGTCCCACGCCAGCAGCGGCAGGAACGTTCCGAGCCGCAGCCCGTCGCCGAAACGGGCGATGCGATCGCGATGACCCGCCGGCAGCCGCAGTCGCCACCGCAGCCTCACCGTCACGTGCTGATGCGCGCGCACCGACCGGCGCACCACGAGCGTCGTCGGGTTCGGGCGTTCGGCGCGCACGCCCGACACGTCGAGCCGCGAGCCGCCGGCGTTCGGCCAGAGCCGGAAGACAAGGCGATGCACCGGCCGATTCGGCGTGAAGGTCACCGCGAGGCGGCCACTCACCGTTCGAAACGGCGGTGCCACGCGGACGTCGACGGCGTATCGCGGCCGGTCGGGGGCAGGCGCCGCCAGGGCGGGCGGCTGCGGACACGACGCGAGCACCGTGCACATCGTGCCTGAGCGAGAATCGCGCGATGAATCTCTCGCGCCTCGTCCTCGGCTGCGGCAACTTCGGCGGCATCGGCTCCGCGCCCGCGTTCTTCGGCCACGGCGAGACCGAGGAGGAGGCGTTCGCCCTGATGGACGCGGCGTGGTCGCTCGGCATCCGCACGTTCGACACCGCGGATGCATACGGCGGCGGGCGCAGCGAGCAGTGGATCGGGGAGTGGATCTCGACGGGCGGTAACCGCCCGGTGATCGTCACCAAGACGTTCAACCCGATGGAAGAGGGTGCGGACAAGGGGCTCTCGCGCGCGCGGATGACGCGGCAGCTCGAATCGAGCCTCGACCGGCTCGGCGTCGACTACATCGACGTCTATCTCGCGCACGACTTCGACGCGGAGACACCGCTCGACGAGCTCGTCGGGACGTTCGAGGGGCTGCGGGAGCTTGGACTGATCAAGTCATGGGGCGTGAGCAACTTCGACGGCGGCCAGCTCCGCGAGCTGTGCGAGCATGGACGGCCGGCATTCGTCGAGAACTCGTACAACCTGCTCGAGCGCGCCGACGACGAAGACGTCATCCCACTGTGCGCCGAGCTCGGCATCTCGTACCTGGCGTTCGGCGCCCTCGCCGGCGGGCTGCTGACCGGCCGCTATCGCCGAGGCGAGGAGGCGCCGCCGGGCTCCCGCCTCGCAACTCGACCCGAGGGATACGAGCACTTGGTCAACGACGAGACGTTCGCCGGGATCGAGCAGCTCACCGCTGCGGCGGCGGAGCGGGGCATCAGTCCCGCCACGCTTGCGCTCGCGTGGGCGCTGGCGCGCCCCGGCGTGACGTCGGCGATCATCGGCGCGCGCACGCAGCAGCACCTCGGGCTCGCCCTGCAGGCGCTCGACGTCGGGCTGTCGGCCGCGGAAGCCGATGCGCTCGCGCAGCTCTTCTAGGGCGACAGCCGCTCGAGCCGCCAGCCGTCGCCGTCGATCGCGTAGCGGAGACGGTCGTGCAGGCGGTCGCCTCGGTGCTGCCAGAACTCGTACGTGTGCGGGCGCAGGCGATAGCCGCCCCAGTGCTTCGGCCGCGGGATCTCGCGCCCCGCGTACTCGTGCTCGAGGGCTGCGACCGCCTCGTCCAGCTGCGCGCGGTTCGCCAGCGCCCGCCCCTGCCGCGACGCCGTTGCCGCCAGCTGCGAAGCGCGCGGCCGCGTCGCAAAGTACGCATCCGACTCGGCCGGGCTGACACGCTCGACCCGGCCCTCGACCCGAACCTGTCGGCCGAGCGAGGCCCAGTGGAAGAGGAGCGCCGCCCGCGGGTTCGCCTCAAGCTCGCCGCCCTTCCGGCTTTCGTACCCCGTGAAGAAGAGGAAGCCGTCCTTGTCCGCGCCTTTCAGCAGCACCATTCGCACCGAGGGGGCGCCGTCGGCTGCGGCGGTCGCCAGCGCCATCCGGTCGTCCGCGGACGCTTCCGCGAACCAGCGGCGGAACTGCTCCAGCGGGTCGGGCGCGACGTGATCCTCGAGCAGCTCGCTCACATCTTGGACACTACGGGCTTGACATGTGACCCTTCGGTCACCTAGAGTGCCGACCGTGGGAAGTGTTACCGAAGGGTCACCTGTTCCGGAGCCGACCGACGAGGCGGTCTTTCGGGCGCTGGCCGACCCGACCCGGCGCGCGATCCTCGACGCGCTCTTCGAGCGGGACGGCCAGTCGCTCGGAGAGATCGAGGGGGCGTTCGACATGTCCAGGTTCGGCGTGATGAAGCATCTGCGCGTCCTCGAGGAAGCAGGGCTCGTCACGACCCGCCGCGACGGCCGTTCGAAGCTGCACTTCCTGAACCCCGTCCCCATCCGCCTGATCCACGACCGCTGGATCGACAAGTACACAGAGCACCGCGTGTCGGCGCTCGCGGACCTCAAACACGAACTGGAGGAAACAGGATGAGCACGATGACGCAGACGACCGTGCAGGTCTACAACGTCTTCATCAAGGCGAGCCCGGAGCAGATCTGGGACGCGATCACGAAGCCCGAGTTCACGAGCAAGTACTTCTACGGGAGCCTCGTGGAGTCGACGCTGGAGCCAGGCAGCCCGTTCATCGGGTGGTCGCCGGATCACGCTCAGCAATGGACGGACGGCGAGGTCCTCGAGTCGGATCCGCCGCACAAGCTGAGCTACACGTGGCGGGCGCTCTACGACGAGACGACGGCTGCCGAGGAGCCGAGCCGCGTCACCTGGGAGATCGCGCCGCAGGACGGCGGCGTCACGAAGCTCAGCGTCGTGCACGACCGGCTCGAGGGCGCGCCGAAGACGGCCGAGAACGTCGCGGGCGGCTGGATGTACATCCTCAGCGGGCTGAAGACGCTGCTGGAGACCGGCGAGCCGCTCGGCGCCCAGGGCTAGCGAAACAGATCGCGCTCTTCAGGAATGACGAGGTCGCGGGCGCGTCCGTCGCCCGCGACCTCGAGCCCGCGCACGACCGCGGCCGGGACGCCGTCGACCTTGCCCATCACGAGCTCCGCCGCGCTCGCGATCTCGTCGGCGACGGCGATCATCGTCGCGTGCAGCTCGTACCCGACGCGGTCGCGCTGCCCGCGTAAGTCGCGCATCACCTCGATGCCCGCGGCGCCGAGCGCGACGTCGATCGTGCCCTGGCGCCAGGGGCGGCCGAACGAGTCGCTGACGAGCACACCGACGTCACGGCCGCTGAGCTCGCCGAAGCGGCCGCGCAGGCGCTCGGCCGACGCGTCCGGATCGAGCGGGAGCAGCACCAGCATTCCCGGCTCAGGTGCGTTCGAGGAGTCGACGCCCGCCGACGCGCAGATGAAGCCGTGTCGCGTCTCTGCGATCACGAGCGGCTCGCGCACGCGCACGACGCGCTTCGCCTCGCGCAGGATCGCCTCGATCCGGCGGGGATCCTGTCCGTGGCCCGCGATCTCGCGCGCACGCTCGGACGGCTCGATGTCCGCCAGCCGCACGACCCGCCCCTCGGCCTTCGACACGGCCTTCTGCGCGAAGACGACGACGTCCCCGTCCTCGAGCTCGATCTTCGCCGCCACCAGCTGGGCGAGGTCGTCCCCCTCGTGGATCTCCGGCAGCCCTTCGGCCGCAATAACGCGGACTTCTTTCAGTGCAGTCCCGTGAGCCGGATGCCTGCGTGTGCCTTGTAGAGCTTGTTCACGTTCAGGATCACGGAGGTCATCCCCTCGAGCGCCCTCGAGTTCGCGAGCGGGCCGACGTCGATCCCGCGCGCACCGAGGTGCTCCGCCAGCTCGAGCGCGAGCGTCTTCGCCTCGGATCCCTCGCCGCAGATGAGCGCGTCGCCGGGATCGCCGGCGACGACGTTTGCCGCCGCGAACGACTGGAAGCCGGACGCGACGGGCCCACGGACGATACGCGCCACCTCCTCGGCGAGCGACCCCTGGTGGCGGCCCGGCAGGACGCCGCCGTCGGTGAAACGCAGGTCGCTTGCGACGCAGAGAACGGGCGTCGTGCCGATTGCGTGAGCCAGCTCGGCGGCCGTCGTGAGCGTCGCGTCCGACTTCACCGCAAGGACGACGAGGTCGACGTCCCGCACGGCGTCGGCGTTCTTGGCGCCTGCCACTCCGAGCTCGTTTGCTGTCGTCCGTGCCCGGTCGGGATCCCGCGAGCCGACGACGACCTCGTCCCGCCCGATCTCCGCCAGTCGCTTGGCGAGCGCACGGCCGAATGCGCCGGTGCCGCCGACGATCGCGACTCTCACGTCAGCGCAACCGCGTCGAGCGCGGCCTCCGCGAGCGAACGACGCGACGCGGCGTCGCGCATGAGCGTCTTCGTGACGATCGTCCTCACGCCAGGGTCGGCGTCGGCGTCGGACTCGTCGATGACGAGCGCGTCGATCAGGCCCGCGTAGCACTGCGCGACGTGTGTCGGAGTCGTCCCGCCCTCGAGCCGCGCGAGCATGTCGGCGGCCGGCCCCTTCACCGCTTTGCCGCCGATGAGCGGGCTGACCGCGACACACGGGACGCGGCGTCGCTCGAGCGCGGAGCGGATGCGCTCGACCGCGAGGATCGGCCCGATCGACACGTACGGGTTGCTCGGCGCGAGCAAGATCAGATCGGCCTCGTGCAAGGCCTCGAGCACCCCGGGTGCCGGACGTGCGTCGGCGGCACCCTCGAAGCGCACGCGGTCGACTGGATCCACGTGTCTGCGCGCGACGAACCAGTGTTGGAAGTCGAAGCTTCCGTTCGGCGTGTCGACGAACGTGCGAAGGGCCTGGTCGGTCGCAGGGAGGATCGTCGCCTCCAGGCCGAGCGCGGCGGTCAGGCGTGCGGTGACGGTGGAGAGCGCCTCACCCTGTCGCAGCGCCTGGGTGCGGACAAGGTGCAGCCCGAGGTCGCGGTCGCCGAGCCGGAACCACGCTTCGCCGTCGAGCTGTTCGACGGTCCCGAGCGCGTTCCACGTTTCGCCGGCCCTCCCCCAGCCGCGCTCTTCGTCCGCCAGGTCGGCGAGCGTGTAGACGACGCTGTCGAGGTCCGGCGAGACCACGAGCCCGAGCACCTCGAGGTCGTCGCCGACGTTGACGATCGCCGTCACGCCGGCGGCATCCACGACGTCGACCAGGCCGCGGAGGAAGCGCGCACCGCCGACGCCGCCGCTGAGCACCGTGACCTTCATCCGAGATACGCGCGCGTGTGCTCGCCCACGCGCGGGCGCACGCGTTCGAGGTCGTCCCAGGTGTCGACGTCGTCGCGCAGCCCCGGCAGGTCGAGGCGCCGGGCGCCGAGACGCGACTCGAATCGCGCGGCGCTGCCGCTGCCGTAAAGCGGCTCGAAGTCGCGAGCGTCTTGCAGTGCCAGCGCGTTCGTCGTCCCGTCGTCCGCAGCCACGAGCGCCGGCGCTGCGGCCGTCAGCTCGGCGAGCTCGGCAGCCGTCGCGCACGGCAGGTCGCTGTTCACGATCGTCACCGGCCCCTCGACGTCCGCGAGCGCGGCGGCGACCGCCGGGCCCTGGCCGCCCGGGGTCTCGACGACGATCGCGTCGCCCACGGCTGCCTGAACATCCGCGAGCATCGCGCGGGCGAGCTGCCCGTCGCCGAGCCGCGTCTTGCCGTTGACGCGGAACGGGATCACGAACGTCACCATGCGGCAAGACTAACGGCGTGACAAATGCGTACATCGCGGAGCAGCTCGAGGCGTTCGCGAGCCTGCTCGACCTGTCGGGTGCCGGCTATTACACGTCGCGGGCGTACCGACGCGCGGCCGAGACGATCCGCGAGACGAAGGCGCCGATCGCCGAGCTGGTTGCCGACGGCCGCGTGCAGGAGCTCCGGGGAATCGGCTCGGGAATCGCTGCGCGCTTGCGCGAGCTCGTGGAGACTGGTCGGATCGCAGAGCTCGACGAGCTCGAACGTGAGGTGCAGCCGGAGCTGATCGGGCTCGGCCGCTTCCTCGGCATCGGCCCCAAGCGCATGGTCGAGATCGGCCGTTCACTCGGCGTCTCGACCGCCGACGAGTTCCGCGAGGCGGCCCGCAGCGGACGACTCACTGCCATGCCCGGCATCGGGCCGCAGACGGAACGACGTTTGCTCGAGCGCCTCGAGCGCGCACAGCGCCCGGAGCGGAAGGGGTTGGTGCTCAACCGGGCCCGCGCGCTGCTCGAGGAGATCGCGGAGGAGCTCGGCGGCGAGGTCGCCGGCGATCCGCGCCGCTGGGCCGATGCGTCGTTCGACCTGGCCGTCGTCTGCAGCGCGAGCGACGCAGAGCGTGTCCTCGACGCGTTCGCGGCCCTGCCCGCGATCGTCTCGCTGCTCGAGCGCGAGCCGCACCGCGCGCTCGGCGTCACCGTCGAAGGCGTTCCGGTCGAGGTCGTGGTCGCCGAGCCTGGGCGGTTCGGAACGGAGCTCCTGCGCGCGACCGGCACGCGCGTATACGTCGACGCGCTCGGCGCGCTCCCCGACGGCGCGGACGAAGCGGCTGTGTACGCGCAGCTCGGCGTGCCGTGGTGTCCGCCCGAGCTTCGCGAGCACCCGTTCAGCGGTGAGCCGCCGCGATTGCTGCAGCGTCCCGACATCCGCGGCGACCTGCACGTGCACACGACGTGGTCGGACGGAAAGGCTTCGGTGCTCGAGATGGCACTCGCCGCCCGCGACCTCGGCTACGAGTACATCGCGATTTGCGACCACACGCCGAACGTGAGGGTCGTCCCGGGCCTCGACGCGGACGACCTCCGCCGCCAGGCCGAGGAGATCGCAGCGGTGAACGAGGAGGTCGCACCCTTTCGCGTGCTGCGCGGCACGGAGGTCGACATCCGCCGCGACGGCGAGCTCGACCTGCCGGACGACGTGCTGGCCGAGCTGGACTGGGTGCAGCTCAGCCTGCACGCGGGCCAGCGCGAGCCGCGCGACCAGCTGACGCGCAAGGTGACGGAGGCGATGCGCCACCCGGCGGTGCGCGCGCTGAGCCACCCGAAGGGGCGGATCATCAACCACCGGCCGCCGAACGCTCTCGACCTCGAGCGCACGTTCGAGGTCGCGCTCGAGACGGGCGTCGCCGTCGAGACGAACGGTCTGCCCGACCGGCTCGACCTGTCGGGCCCGGAGATTCGGCTGGCACTGGAGGCGGGGGTGCCGATCGTCGTGTCGACCGATGCACACTCGGTGCGCGGGCTCGGGAACATGCGCCTCGCCGTGCACACGGCCCGCCGCGGATGGGCAACCGCCGCGGACGTCGTCAACACGCGCCCGCTGGCCGAGATCCTCAGCGGGGGCAGAACTCGGCGCCGCGCCACGGGCGCACAGTCCCGCCGTACAACCTGACGGCGCCGCGGACGTCGTCGTCACGAAGCAGCCGGCACACCCACGTTCCCTGCGGCGGCGCCGGACAGAGCTGCGGGTGGTCGACGTCGAGCGCCGGGTTCATCGTCGCGCAGACGCGCGTCTCGTGACCCAGGCCGAGAACGTGGCCGAGCTCGTGCGCGACGACCAGCGCCATCGTGTAGCGGTCGAGCCCGTTGCGGATGCCAACCTTGGCGCTGTAGATGCGGCGGTTGCGGATGAGCGGCCGTGCGTCGCCGGCCGGCGTGAACCACTGGACTCCGAGCAGGACCTTCGCCGCACGGCGCGAGCTCTTGAGGAAGCGCACGTGAGCGCCGCTCGAGTTCCATGCATACGCAGCCGTGTCGACGGACCAGTTGTACGCGGGCACCTCGTTGAAGTACGTGATCGTCGTCGTCTGCCAACGACCGCCGAGGAACGTGTACGCGCCGGCGCTCGGCACGAGGACGAGCGCCAGGAGGACGGCCGCGAGGATCGCGCGCATCAGGAGCGATTTCGGCATGGGACACTCGGGCCTTGAAGGTTCTCGCGACACGCCGCTACCCGGGGCCGGCCTTCGACGAGCTGCGCGACGTCGAGGTGGGCGAACTGACGCCGCGTACAGACGTCGAAGCCGTGATCGTCGCGAACGAGCCGGTCGACCCCGACGCGTTCCCGTCGCTGCGGCTGGTGGCGAACTTCGGCGTCGGCTACGACCGCGTCGGCGTCGACGTGCTCGGGCAGCGTGGCGTCGCGGTGACGAACACGCCGGGCGTGCTCGATGCCGCCACCGCGGATCTGGCCTGGGCGCTGATCCTGGCGGCGCGGCGCCGAGTCGTCGAAGGCGACCGGCGGGTGCGCGCCGGCGAGTGGGCGGGATCGTGGGCCGACGGCTTCCTGGCCGAGGAGCTGACCGGCTCGACGCTCGGGATCGTCGGGCTCGGCCGCATCGGCAGCGCGGTCGCGCGCCGCGCCGAGGGCTTCGAGCTCGACGTTCGGTCCGTGCGCTCGAGCGACGGCGGCGACGCGCTCGACGAGCTGCTCGCCGGCTCCGACATCGTCACCATCCACGCACCGCTGACTCGCGCGACCGACGGGTTGATCGACGCCCGGCGGCTGGCGCTGCTGCGCGACGGCGCGGTGCTCGTCAACACGGCGCGCGGCGAGATCGTCGATACGGACGCGCTCGTCGCGGAGCTCGTGTCCGGCCGCATCCGCGCAGGGCTCGACGTCTTCGCGCACGAGCCGCGCGTACCGGAGCCGCTGCAGACGCTCCCGAACGTCGTCCTGACTCCGCATCTGGGCAGCGCAACCCGGCAAACGCGCGAGGCGATGACGCGGCTGGCGGTCGACAACGTGCTCGCGCTCGCGCGCGGCGAGCAGCTGCTTACGCCGGTGGCGTAAATATTGCGGCCGACCCCGGGCCGCTCGAGCTCCACTCGGCGAGCTCGTACCAGTGCGTGGCGCGCAGCGCCTCCGCGACCTTCGGATCGGTGTGCTTCGCGTAGAAGACGTGCCGGTCGAGGTCGCAGCAGATCGCGACGGCGCCGAGCGGCACCTCGGGGATCTGCATCAGCGCCTCCGCCGGGAGCTTCGCCTCGGCGACGGTGTAGTGCTTGAACTGGAGGTCCGGGGCGTACTCCATCAGCTCCGGCCAATCGGGACAGGTGCGCGAGCTCACGTGCCAACCCTTTCTGCCTGCGCCGTGATTTCCTCCCCACTCCAGCGCCCCTCGAGCCGGACGACGCCGCTGGAGTCGCCGCCGGGGTAGACGATGAACTCGAGCGCGTCGTCGAGCCAGTGGAAGACGCGCTCTCCCTCGGCATCCGTCAGGCCGAGCCGGATGCGGAAGCGGCCGTCCGCAAGCGGGAGCTCGTCGACGTCGAAGCGAACGACTCCCGGCTCGCCGACGAGGTGCCCCGAGCCGGCGACGAGGAGGCCCGACACGTCGCGCAGCTCGAGCGAGACGCGTAGCGGCGGCACTGGTGTGTCGGCGCTGACGCGCAGCCGCAGGGCCAACGGCTCACCGGCCAGGAACTGCGTGCGCGGCTCGCCTTCGGCGCCGAGGAGCTCCACGTCCTCGAGGCGCGCCTCGCCGCTCCCCCACTCTTTGAGACCCGCGCCGCGCTCGGCCGGATCGCGATCGCCTGCGAGCAGCTGCCGGTAGCGGACGATCGCGTCGTGCGTCGCGCCGTCGAAGGCCACTTCACCGTCTCGGAGGAGAACGGCGCGGTCGCACAGCCGCTCGACTGCCGACGCGTCGTGCGAGACGAACACGATCGTCCCGCCCCGCTGCTTGAACTCGAAGATCTTGCCGAAGCACTTGCGCTGGAACTGCTCGTCGCCGACGGCGAACACCTCGTCCAGCAGGAGGACGTCCGCGTTGATGTGCGCTGCGATCGCAAAGCCGAGCCGCATGTACATGCCCGACGAGTACGTGCGCACCGGACGGTCGATCGCATGCTCCAAGCCGGCGAACGCGACGATTTCATCGAGCTGCTCGCGCAGGTACGCACGCTTGAGCCCGTAGATCGAGCCGTTGAGGAACACGTTCTCGCGGCCGGTCAGGTCGGGATGGAACCCGGCGCCGAGCTCGAGCAGCGAGCCGACGCGGCCGCCGACGTCGACGCGTCCCGAGGTCGGCTTGATGATCCCCGAGATCAGCCGCAGCAGGGTGGTCTTTCCCGAGCCGTTGCGGCCGACGAGGCCGACCGCGCCGCCGGGCTCGATCTCGAACGAGACGTCGCTCAGCGCGAGGACGTCGCTCGGCCGCGACCGGTTACGCGCGACGATGGCGTCCTTCAGACGCCGTGCTTCGCGCGGGTAGACCTTGAAGACGCGCGAAGCATGCTCGACGACGATCTGACCAGGCTGCGTCACGCGTTCGAGGGTACCGAGAGCGCCTTACGAACAAGCCACGCGAGCGCCGCGACGAACTGCGGATCGGCGTTCGGCATCTCGATGCGCGCGAACTCGAGCCCGAGCTCGTTCGCCTTCTCCGCCGCCTCGCTGTCGAGGTCCCAACGGATCTCGAGATGGTCGGCGACGAACCCGACCGGGCACACCAGCACCTTCTCGACGCCCTCGGACTTCAGTGCCTCGAGGTGATCGAGGATGTCGGGGCCGAGCCAGGGCTCGCCCGTCGGCGACTCGCTCTGGAAGGAGAACGACCAGCGCGGGCCGAGCGCCGCCCGTTCGGCGACCAGACGCGCGGTCTCGAGCAGCTGCTGCCTGTAGACCGGCGCGGCGCGCTCCGGCAGCGAATGCGCCGTGAAGACGACATGCGCGTCGGTCCCGCGCACGCGGTCCGCAAGCACGTCGATGAAGCCTGGATCGTCATGCCAGCTGTCGACGAAGACGAGCTCGGCCCTCCCTGCGAGCGCCGACTCGAGCTGGTCGCGGTAGCCGGCGATCGACAGCTCCGAGTAATGCGGTGCGAGCACGAGCCCGACGACGGTGCCGGCGCCGGAAGAGACTGCGTGCTCGGCGGCTTCCGCGATGCGGGGTGTCCAGTGCTTCATGCCGGTGAACACCGGCACGTCGCCGAGCTCCCGCTCGAGCGCCGCGCGCGTCTGCTCGGTGATCGCATTGAGCGGCGACTCGTCCTCGATGCCGAGCGCCCGGTAGCGCTCGACGAGATCCTCGAGCAGCTCCGGGCGGATGGGCCGTCCGCCGCGGATGTCGGCGTAATAGGCCGGGACGTCGTCGAGCCGCTCGGGCGAGCCGTACGCCATCAGCACGACCGCGGCGCTCATACGCGCGCCTCGATCGTCGCCTCGTGGACGTACTCGGTCAGGCGTCGGAGAACGGCCGGGTCTGCATGGGGTGGCACTCCGTGCCCAAGGTTGAATACATGACCCGGCCGCCCTCCGGCACGCTCGAGAATAGCGCGCGTCTCGGACTCGATTCGCGCCCACGGGGCCCCGAGCACGGCGGGGTCGAGGTTCCCCTGCACCCCGTGCCCGTCGCCGACTTCCGACCAGCCGCGGTCGAGCGGGATCCGCCAGTCGAGCCCGATCACGTCGCCGCCGGCGGCGGCCATCTCCTGCAGCAGCGTCGCGGTGCCCGTGCCGAAGTGGATCGTCGGCGCGTCGACAGCCGCGAGGATGCGCGCCGAGTACGGCGCGACGAACTCCTCGTAGTCGGACGGCGACAGCGCCCCGACCCACGAGTCGAAGAGCTGGATGACGTCGGCGCCTGCGCGCACCTTCGCGGCGACGTAGCGCGCGAACGTCTCCGTGAGCTTGTCCATCAGCGCGTGCCATGTCGCCGGCTCCGCGTACATCAGCGTCTTGACCGTGGCGAACTCACGGCTGGGCTTCCCCTCGACGAGGTAGCCGGCAACCGTGAACGGGCCGCCGCAGAAGCCGATCACCGCCTGGTCGTCGCGCAACTGCTCGCGAACGAGACGCACCGCCTCCAGGATCGTCGGCACCGACTCTGCCGGCTCGGGCACGACGAGCCGCTCGACGTCGGCGAGCGTGCGGACGGGCTGCTCGATCACCGGGCCGACGCTCTCGACGAGCTGCACGTCGACGCCCATGCCGAGAACGGGGAACATGATGTCGGTGAACATCACCGCGGCGTCGACGTCGTGGCGGCGCACCGGCTGCAACGTCACTTCCGCACAGAGCTCGGGCTGCGCGACGATGTCGAACAGCCCGTACTGCTTGCGCAGCTCCCGGTACTCGGGCAGCGAGCGCCCAGCCTGGCGCATGAACCACACGGGCGTGTGCTCGACGGGCTCGCGCCGGCACGCCCTCACGAGGAGCGGATCCACAGGCCGTAGGGTAGTCGCGTGGCTGCGGAGCATCCCGTTCCTGCCGGACCGCTCGCCGTGCGCTGGCATGCCTACGAGGTCGAACCGGTGCAGGCGGGCGCGGTGGGGCGAGCACACGTCGTGCTCGAGAACGCAGGGAGCGCCGCCTGGCGCGACCTGAACATCTCGTACCACTGGCTCGACGACCGCGGCAATCCCATCGTCTGGGACGGCATCAGGCACCCGGTGAACGCCGAGCGGGGCGAGCGCGTCGAACGGACGCTCGACGTGCGCGGGCCGATCCCGCCGGGCCGGTACAGGCTCGCGTTCGACCTCGTCGAGGAGGGCCGGTTCTGGCTGGGCGAGCTCGGCAACTTCACACCGGAGCTCGCTGTCGACGTGGCGCCGCGCGACACAGCCGGCGCGCGGCTGTTCGGCGCGGAGGCGGACATCGGGCAGCTCGCCGCTGCGCACGCGGAGGGCTATGCGGCGGTCGGCGGCTCGATCGACCTGCGGCGCCGGCCGCGCGAGCTCGAGCCATACGAGCCCGGCGGCGGCCGCAACCCGGCGTTCGCGCACCCGCTCGTGTGCCCGTCGCTCCTTCCGCCGCTGGAGCCGAACGCGGAGGTCGCCGGGCTGCCGGCCTGGCGGCCGGAGGGCGACGAGCCCTGGCTCTACGACGCGCGGATCAGAGTCACACCTCGACCGCTATCTGATCGTCGACGCCCGTGAAGACCCAGGCGCCGAGGGCAAGCGCGACGAGCGCGGCGACGACGGTGTAGATCGTGTCGCCCCACGTCGGCAGGTTGCCGTAGAAGAGGACTGCGTGGAGCGCCTCGATCGGCGGCGACAACGGATTGACCCAGTGAATCAGGTCGACCACCCACTGCCGGCTCGCGATCTGCGGGTCCGAGAGCGGATAGAGGACGGGCGTCAGGAAGAACAGCGGCAGCAGAAGCGCGGCCACGAGGAACTCGATGTCGCGGAACAGCACGTTGAGCGACGCGAGCGCGAGGGCGAGGCCGCCTGTGATCGCGACGAGCGCCACGGCGAGCGGGAGTGCCAGCCACTCCGTGGCGCGCACGCGCGGCAGGAGCGCGAAGTTGAGCACGAGCAGCGCCGCGAGCATCACGCCGAAGCTGATCAGGTTCGTCGCGACGACCGAGAGCGGCACGAGCTGGCGCGGGAACCGCGTCTTGCGGATCAGGTTCGCGTTGTCCAGGAGCGAGCGCGAAGCGGCCTGCACGGAAGTGGCGAAGAAGATCCAGGCGGCGAGCCCGACGAGCAGGAAGAGCGCGTAGTGGCCCTCGTTCCCGAACGGGGTCTTCCAGAGGACCGAGAAGACGAGCAGGTAGACGGCCATCAGCAGCACCGGGTTGGCGAGGGTCCAGGCGACGCCCAGGATCGAGCCGCGGTACTTCGCCTGGACGTCCCGGCGGAAGAGGTTCCCGAACAGCTCGCGGTAGCGGACGAGATCGCCGTATACCGTCGTCATCGGCTCGGCCTAGTCTAGAAGCCGCCTCACATGGCATTTACAGCTTCTCGTTACGCTTGGCCGGCGTGAAGGCGCTGGCCGCAATCGTGGCTCTCCCTGCCGCGGCCGCGGTCATCTGGCTGCTGCTGCGTACGCCCCTCGCGACCCGCCTCGGAGCGGCTCCCCGAGCGGATCGCTGGCACCGCCGCACGACGCCGATGCTCGGCGGAATCGGAATCTTCGCGGGCATCCTCGCCGGTTGCTGGGCGGCCGTTGCGACGGACGCTGCGCCGGCGACGCGCGAGCTCGTCGCGATCCTCGGCGGCTGTGCGATCCTGTTCGCCGCCGGGCTCCTCGACGACCTCTACTCGCTGGGGCCGATCCCGAAGCTCGCCGCGCAGGTCGGCGCGGCGCTGCTGGTCATCTTCAACGGGCTCACCATCTCCGGCCTGATCTCGAGCGACATCCTCGCCGGGATCGTCGCGCTCGTCTGGCTCGTCGGCATGACGAACGCCTTCAACCTGCTGGACAACATGGACGGCCTCGCGGCCACGCTCGCCGGCATCGCCGCGCTCTTCTTCGCGATCGACGCACTCACCGTCCACCACAACGACGCGGTGCTCGCGCTGTCGCTGGCGATCGCAGGTGCCTGCGCCGGTTTCCTGCCGTTCAATCTGCGGCCGAAGCGCTCGGCCGCAGTCTTCATGGGCGACTCCGGGAGCCAGGTGCTCGGCTTCGCGCTGGCTGCGCTCGGTCTGACGGCGAGCTGGAAGGTCGCGGGCACGACGGTCGCAACGCTGCTGCTGCCGGTGCTCGTGCTCGCGGTGCCGATTCTCGACACCACGTTCGTCACCGTCGTGCGCCTGCTCGACGGCCGGCCCGTGTACCAGGGCGGCCGCGATCACACGTCCCACCGGCTCGTCTACCACGGGCTCTCCGAGAAACGCGCGGTCGTCCTGCTCGCCGTCATCTCCGCCGCGCTCGGCGCCACGAGCCTCTTCTATTCGGTTCTCGACAACGCGTGGGTGACGCTGATCGGCGTCCTGCTGACGTTCGCGCTGCTCGTGCAGTTCGCCAGCGTGCTGTCGGACGTCGAGCGCACGCCGGGGGTGCTCGACGACCGCAGCTGGTTCCGCACGTTCGTCGCGAACCCGCGACGGCTGGTCGAGTCGCTCGTCGACTTCGCGCTGATCTCCGCGTCGTTCGCGTTCGCGTACTACCTGCGGCTACAGGGCAGCGGCACGGCGTACGACCGGCACATCTTCCAGGTCTCGCTGGCAGTGGTGCTCGCGGCGCGCTACCTCGCGTTCATCCCGTTCGGGCTCTACCGCGGTGTGTGGCGCTACGCGGGGGCACGCGATGCCGCGGCGATCGTCGGCGCCGTCGTCGTCTCCGAGCTCGCGGCGTACCTGATCCTCGACGCAACGCAGGTCTGGGGGTCGTTCCCGCGCAGCATCTTCGTCATCGACGCGCTCGTCTGCATCGTCGTGATCGGCTTGTCGCGGTTCTGGGAGCGCGGCTTCATGCGTGCGGTGTCCTCCTTCACGGGGCGGGGCGACCGGCGGCGGACGCTGATCGTCGGCGCCGGCCGCGGCGGGCGCAGCCTTCTGCGCGAGCTCCGCGAGACGGCCGGCGAGCAGGTCGTCGGCTTCGTCGACGACGATCCGCGCCTCGCGCGACGGCGGCTGCAGGGAGTTCCGGTGCTCGGCGGCCTGCTCGAGATCGAGGGCGTCTTGGCGAAGGCCAGCCCCGACACCGTGCTGGTCACGATTCCCGACGCACCGCGCGAGCGGCTCGGGCTCGTCATCGACGCGTGCACGCTGGCCGAGGTGCCGTGCCGGTTCGTGAGGCGGGAGAGCGACCTGGATCCGCGCCTCGTGCTCGGCGCCAGTGCCGACTGAGGACGGAGTGAGCGTCGCCAGCGCCCGCCCCGCGCCGATCGGGCGCACCTACACGGATCGGCTGCTCGCCGCAGTCCCGCTGCTGAGCATCTTCCTCTGGCTCGCGATCGTCTACGCCGTGGAGGCGTGGGCGCATCAGACGCCCTGGCTGTTCGGCGACGAGCTGGAGCTGACGCAGCTGTCACGCGCGATCGCCGCGACCGGGCACGCCGCCCGCCGCGGCGAGCCCCACTCGTTCGACACGCTCTGGACGTACGTGATGGCGCCGGCCTGGCGCATTCACGACGTGCACACCGCGTATGCGACGGTCAAGTACCTCGCGGTGCTGATCATGACCGCGACCGCGTTCCCGGCGTACGCGCTCGCCCGTCTGATCGTCGGGAAGACGGCGTCCCTGTTCGTCGCCGCCGCGTCGTGCGTGATCCCGGCGATGGCCTACTCCTCGATGATCGTGGAGGAGCCGCTCGCGTACCCCTACTCGACGCTCTGTGTCTTCCTGCTGCTGCGAACGCTCATCCGCCCGACCCGCTGGTGGATCGCCGCGACCGTCGCGGCGCTGATCGTCGCGCCGTTCGTGCGCGGCGAGCTCGTCGTGCTCTGGGCCGTGCTTGCGTTCAGCCTGCTGTTCCTCGCGTGGCGCACGGACCGCGTGCGGCGCTGGCGCGGGACGTGGGCAGCCTGGGACTGGATCGGCTTCGCCATGCTGCTGCTCGGCGCCGGCGTCACCCTGAGCGCGATCCTCGGCAAGGCCTCGTTCGAGTGGCTCATCTCGACGGATCACTACAAGGGTCGCATCTTCGACTACGGCTTCAACGCCGCCGGCGCGCTCGCAATCGGCCTCGGCGTCTTTCCGATGGTCGCTGGTCTCGCATCACTCTGGCCCGGAAAAGGTGAGCGTCCGGATCACGCCCTGACCGTCTTTCGCAGCGTGCTGCTCGCGGCCGTCGTCTCGTTCGGCGTCTATACAGCGGTCAAGTCGACGTACGTGTCGACCGTCTTCGGGACGTACACCTACGAGCGAAACCTGATCTACCTGGCGCCGCTCCTGTTCGCGGGGACAGCGCTCTGGTTCGAGCGCCGGAACTTCAATCCGATCGCGGTCGTCGTCTCGGCCGCGTTCGTCCTCTACCTGCTGCTCACGACGCCGTACGAGAACACCCAGGACATCTCCTACAACGCGCCGGGGCTCGCGATCCTGCAGCAGGCGAACCGCTACCTGAATCTCGACCTCACCGGCGCGAGGATCGGGCTGCTCGCGATCCTCGCCTTGTCGGTCGCATTGCTGCTCGTGCGCAGCACTAGGTGGGTGGCGGTGGCCCTGGCCGCGGCAATCGTCGCGTGGAACTTCACCGGCGCGCTGTCATTCGCCTCGGCATCGAACCGTGCATCCGACCGCTTCGTCGACAACATCCGCAAGCCGTTCACGTGGGTCGACGACACAACCGGCGGCGAGCCCGCGCTCTACATCGGCCAGCAGATGTCAGATCCCAACGGGCTCTGGCTGCTCGAGTTCTGGAACCCGCACTCGCTGATCGGCCGCGTGTGGAGCCTCGACGGGACGGCGCCCGGCCCAGGCCCCACGTTGACTCCCGACCCGAAGCTGCCGGACGGCGCGCTGTCACACGACCCGCACTACCCGTACGTCGTCGAGGAACGCGGGATGAACATCGTCGGGCGCACGATCGCGACGCACCAGCACGTCGCCGGCGGCGCGCTGCAGAACTGGCGCCTCGTGAAGGTCGCGCCGCCGCTCCGCCTCCGGGACTTCGTCACCGGCCAGTACGCGGACGGGTGGTCGGGATCGGACAGCGCATACACGCGCTTCTCCAGCGGCGAGACCGGCGGACGGCTGCGCCTCGTCGTGGCGCGCCCGTGGGGCGGCCCCGACGTCGTCGGGCACGTGACGGTCCGCCTCGGGCCGATCGTGATCGGCGACGACAACCAGCCGCATGTCGGGAGACCGACGACCGTGAAGCGCTTCGATCTGCACGCGAACGGCGTCAAGCGGTTCGTGCTACCGGTGCCGGGGCCGCACTTCCGCGTCGAGGTTCACGTGACCCCGACGTTCCGTCCGCACGAGCTCGATCCGCGTACCGGCGACAGCCGCGATCTCGGCGCGAAGGTCACGTACGTCTACTTGCCGCGCAGACGTAGCTGAAGCGAAAACGCAGGAGCACGCGCGCGACCGGCGTCAACTCCAGCGCATGCAGCGCCGTCTCCGCGAAGCCGGGCAACGAGAACCGCTGCGGCGAGAAGAACGGGCGGAGGTCGAGCCGGTCGAAACCGGCGGCGAGTAGATCCTCCCTCACGTCCTCGACGCGGTACTGGCGCGGATTGAGGTCGAAGACGAGCTTCTTGTCGGTGTAGCCGGCGATCCGCCGGAAGAACGCGCGTCGGTCGCGCGCGTAGTAGATCGCGCGGAAGCAGGTCGTCGCGGCGACGCGCTCAGGCGGCTCGTACTCGTTGAGATCGGCGACGACGACCTCACGGCTACGGCGGCGCGCGGACTCGACCTGCTCTTGGCTCGAATCGACCCCGCGGTAGACGATTCCCGCCAGGTGCTCCGCGAGACCGCCGTCACCGCAGGCGAGATCGAGCAGCGTGTCGCCCGGATCGAGCCGCGGCCCGAGCGAGCGGATCAGTTCCGCGCGGTGGGCGAGATACGCCTCAGGATCCGCATACGCGGTCTCGGTCCAGCTCACCGCAACGCGAAGAGCCGCTCCGGATGCTTGCGCAGGAAGCGCAGCATCGCCTGCATGTGCCAGAGGTTGCGCCGGGTGAAGAAGTGCTTGTCGATCACCGCCTGGTATTCGTGCCGCACGACGGCGCCGGGCACCCACCACCGTTCCCAGCCGGCTTTCATCGCGCGGTAGCTGAGGTCGATGTCCTCGACGTACAGCTTGTATCCCGAGTCCCAGCCGCCGATCTGCTCGAGCATCGTGCGCCGCATGAGCAGGAACGCGCCGAGCATCGTGTCGACCTGCAGCGGCTCGTCGGTCGGCGCATCGAGCAGGTAGTGGTGCCTCTGCCAGCGCATGGGCGGGAAGAGCGAACGGAGCGGCGTCCGGCGGACGATCGTCCCGCCGATCGTCGGAAAGCTCCGGCGCGACGCCTGCAGCGTCCCGTCGGGATTGAGCATCTTCGGCCCGGCGATGCCGCACTGCGGGTGCGCGTCCGCGAACTGGACGAGCGCCGCGACACACCCCGGCTCGGGGACGGCGTCCGGGTTCGCGATGACGACGTACTCCCCGCTCGTCGCGGCGATGCCCTTGTTGACGTTGACGGAGAAGCCGAGAGCGCGCGCGTTCTCCGCGACACGCACGTCCGGCGGCAGGAGCTCGGGACGGCTCCCGGCGCCGTTCGCGACCACGACGAGCTCGTCGACCTGCGCGCGCAGCGCCGGCAGCGAGTCCCGCAAGAGCGCAACCTCGGCCTCGCCCGTCACGACGAAGACACCGGAGACCTTCATGCGGCGAGGATCTTCCGGTAGACGTCGGCCGTGAGTCGGGCCGTCTCGCGCCACGAGAACGCCTTCGCGCGCTCGAGGCCCGCCGCCGCCAGCTGCTCTCGTTCGGCGAGAGCGCGGCGCACGCCGTCGACGAGATCGTCGGCGAAGACGGCGGCGTCGCCGGCGACCTCCTGCAGCGCCGGTTCGGGCGCGGCGACGACCGGCGTGCCGCAGGCCATCGCCTCCACCACCGGGAGCCCGAAGCCCTCGTAGCGCGAGGGAAAGAGCAGCGCCGCGGCCGATTGGTAGAGCCGCACGAGCTCCTCCTTCGGGACATACCCACGCACGTCGGCGCCGCGGCGCCGCAGCTCGGCGACCAGCTCCTCGTCCTTCGGCGGTCCGACGACGACGAGCTTGCGGCCGACCGAATTCGCCGCATCGATCGCCGCCAGCGGCTGCTTGCGCGGCTCGATCGCGCTCACGAAGAGGAGGAACGAATCGTGTGCCTCCGCCGGCTTGAACTCCGGGTCCGGCGCGAGCGGCGTCACGGTGATCTTGGCGGGCGGGGTGCGGTACAGCTCGACGAGGTCGCGCTTCGTGCGCTCCGAGATCGCGAACACGTGATGCGCGCGCTTGACCGAGCTGCGGACGAAGATCTTGAACGTCGCGAGGTCCCACCAGCCGAACACGCTTGGATCGCGCTCCCACGAAAGGTCCTGCACCGTCAGCACCGCCGGGACGGGGCAGCGAAGCGGAAGCGAGTGGACGAAGTGCGCGAGCCGCGGTCGCAGTCGCGCGAGCAGGCGCGGGACGCCGACCGCCATACGGAGCTCCTGCGTTCGCGCGCGAAGGACAACCGGCTCGATTCCCTCCGGCAAGAGCGCGGGATCGCGCGTCAGCGCGGCGAACCGCAGGTCATCCGCGACCTGGGGCAGCGCCCGCAGAAGCTCGCGAACGTAGGTCTCGTCGCCGGTGCGGTTGCGTCCGAGGACGTCGGCGTCGATCAGGATCACGCCGCCGCCTCGCGGTAGACCGCGACGGTGGCGTCGGCAACGGCGTCCCAGCGGAACGCCCGCGCGCGCTCGAGGCCGCGCGGGACGAGCTCGTCACGCTGCGCGACCGCACGCTCGATCCCCGCGGCGAGATCCGCGGGGTCGGTCGGGTCGACGAGGACGGCTGCGCCGTCCGCTACCTCCGCCATCGCAGTCGCTCGAGATGTGACGACCGGGGCGCCGCACGCCATCGCCTCCAGAACGGGGATGCCGAAGCCCTCGTACAGCGACGGGTACGCGACGCAGCGCGCGCCGCGGTATTGGCGCGCCAGCTCGGCGTCGCTGACTTCGCCGAGCCAGCGGACGCCGTTCCCGCCGACCTCGACGTTGCCCCACCCGCGCGCGCCGACGACGCGAAGCTCGACCTCGGTTCGCCGGACTGCCTCGACGAGACGTGCCAGGTTTTTCCGCGGCTCGAGCGTCCCGACCGCCAGGACGTACTCGCCCTCCGCCGCGGGCCCGTCCGGCGCGAACTCGTCCTCCACGCCGTTCGGCACGACGCGAATCTTCTCGTGCGGGACGCGGAGCAGCTCGACCAGCTCTCGCCGAGTGAACTCAGACACGGCGATGATGCGACGCGCGGCCGCGAGCACGTGCGGGACGACATGCGGGCTGTACGTGCGCGTCCAGCGATTGAACGCCTCCGGGTGGCGAAAGACCGCCAGGTCGTGCACGGTCACGACGAGCGGCCGCGCCGACCGAATCGGCCCGCGGTACGTCGGGCAATGGAGAACGCCCGCACCGCGCGTGCGGCCGAGCGCAAACGGGTACCAGACCGCATCGCGCGCGAGCGTCGACAGGCGGTCGGCGTGACCGAACGAGACGGTCTCGACAGCGACGTCGTCGCGGCGGCGCAGCTCGCGGAGCAGCGCCTTGAGATACCGCGCCGTGCCCGCTCGGGTCTGGATCAGCGGCGAGACGTCGATTGCAACGTTCATGCCAGCGCGTCAGCGTAACCGCGGAGGTGCGCACGCCCCGTGGCGGCCCACGTGAACGCACTCGCGTGCGCGAGCCCGAGCGATACCAGCTCGTCTCGACGCTCGTGCGCTTCGAGGATGCCGTCGGCGATCGCCCGCGGGCTCTCGGGGTCGACCCGGATTGCGGCCTCGCCGCAAGCCTCGTCGAGCGACGGATGGCTCGAGACGACGCAGGGCGCGCCCGACGCCATTGCCTCGACGACCGGCATTCCGAAGCCTTCGAAGCGGGAGGGATAGACGAAGACGGTCGCGCCGCGGTACAGGCGCGCGATGCTGTCCTCGCTGAACTGGCCGTCGCGGTTCGGCATGATCAGCGGCCAGTTCGCGCCGATCAGCTCGCACGCACGCCGTAGGTTCTCCCCGTTCTTTCGCCAACTGTCTGTGGCCGTGCTGAACACGAACGGGTCGGTGAACTCGTTCGGACCGTCCGCCGTGAAGATCGAGGCGACGCCGGGATAGGCGACGCGGATCCGCTCCCGCGAGATCCCGAGACGTTCGACGACGTCGCGCCCCGTGAACGCCGAGTTGACGAACACCACGTCGCAGCGCTGAGCCTCGCGGGCGTTCGCCGTGTGCATGTTGACCGTGCGCGGATGGAGGCGCTCCGGAAAGCGAAGCGGGCCGAGGTCGTGGATCATCGTCGCGCGAAGCCCTTGTCGTTGCGGCGGCCGCATCCAGTCCGTGAAGTGCAGGACGTCGAAGTCGCCGACGAGCCGCTCGGCTGCCGGGTGTCCGAGCGCGCCCCAGGCGCGCCGCGTCGCGTGTGCGAACGGCACGGTGGCGAGCTTGCGCTCGACGTCGACCCCTGCGAGCGCGTCGTCGAGGAGGCTGCGGCCCCGGATGCTGACCGGCCCGAACACGACGAGCTCGTCGCCGCTCCTCGCTTCGACCATCCCCTTCAGCGCGCCGAGGATGTAATTGCCGACGCCCGTACGCGGATGCGACAGGGGCGTGACGTCGTAAGCGATCCTCACGGAGCGCGGTAGGCGAACTCGACAAAGCGTGCGCCGAGCCGGCGCCCGTCCGGCGTGCCGCGGACGACCGCCGGGATCGCCGTTGGCGAGACGGTGAAGGTCACGCGACAGACGCCGTTCCGGGGGCGCAACGGCACCGTCAGGTGCCCGACCTCGCTCGGCGCAAAGCTGACGTTCCGGCCTTCGGCAGAGACGGTCTGCGGCCTGGCGAAGAGCTTGTCGTCGCTCGCCATGACGGCTGTGACGCTCCCGCCGTTGCAGCGGAGCCGCGTGTACGTGACGCGGCGACCGGACCAGCCGTCGGGATAGATCCCGGAAGTGCGATATGCGATCGCGACCGCCCCGTCGGTGCGCCGCAACACGATCCCGCGCACCTCGTCCCGGCCGATGATCTTTCCGGCGAGCGGGACGCTCGTGTCCGTCAGGACGTATCGGCTGCGAACGGGTGCGTCGTTCGGCAGCGTCAGCCTGCCGTCCGGGCCGACCGTTACATGCGTCTCCGGAAGCCCGCCCATCGACGGCTGCCGTAGGTAGTAGACCGGGCCGACGCTGCGGTTCCAGAACTCGTTCTGCCACAGCGGCAGGGGCTGCAGCGTCGGATCCTTGCCGGAATAGACGAACGCGACGCTTGCGTTGCGCCCGACGGCGGCGTCGATCCAGTCACGCCGGGAGGTCGTCATCCCCTGGAACAGCGCGCCGACGGATGCCTTCGGGAAGCCGTGGTCGAAGCGCTCGATCCGCTCGGTCGCGAACGCGAACCAGAGGAGGACGAGCGCCGGCAGGACGAGCGCGTACCGGGGCGAGATTGCCAGGAACACGAGCGCGAGCGCGGCTGCGGCGACGACCACGACGACGCCGATGGTGCTCGGGCTGACGAGCGCCTCCTGCACCCACCAGAGCGGCAGCAGCGCGAGCGTATCCGCCTCGGCCGACGTGCCGATGAGCTCGTGGTACGGCAAGGCTCCGGGAAGCGCGGCGGCAACGACCGCACAGACCGCGGCAGCGCGCGCCGGGCGGGGCATGCCACGCCCGATCCAGGCGAGCAGGGCGATCAGGAAGAGCGGCGCAACGTAGAACATGTTCCGCTCCTCGACCCGCGGCGACAGCGCCGACGCGAATGCTGCGACCTCCAGCAGCAGCCAGGCCGTTAGCGGCAGCGTCGCGGCGAGGAAGACGCGCAGCGGCCGGTCGAGCGACCGGCCGAGCGCCGTCAGCAGAAGCAGCGCCGCGAACGGGACGACGCCGAGATACAGGTCGAGCTCCGAGACGTGATAGAGCAGCCACTTGAGCACCTGGCCGGGGCGGTAGCTCGCGTGACCGGTGACGCTGTAGCTGCCGAGCACGTCGAGCGGCGACTTCCCGCGTGCGAGCTCGACGACGAGCACGCCGAGCACGGCGACGACGAGCACCGCGTAGAGGACACGGAACTCCTGCACGACGCGGGCGAGGCGGCGCCGGTCGAGCCAGGCGAGGAGAAGCGGCGCAGTGGCGACCGCGGGTATGAGCACGATCGCCTGCGAGCGCGTGAGGAAAGCGAGCAGGCAGAGCGCGAGCAGCACGAGCTGGCGCGCGAGCGTCGGGCGCTCGAGCGCGAGCACGAGCGCCAGCGCGACGCAGACGAAGATCGGATAGAAGACCGTCTCCGTCATCAGCGTGCCCGTGTACATCATCGACGGCACCGCGACGGCGAGCACCGCGGCGAGCAGTGACCACAGTGGCGAGAGCAGCCGTCGCGCGAGGAAGTACACCGGGATCGCCGTCAGCGACATGAGCACGGAGCCGATCGTCTTGGCGGCCGCGTATGCGTCCGGCACCGACGCGAAGGCGCGCCACGCGGGAGAGATCAGCAGCGGGTAGACGGCGCCGTAGGCCCCGTGATGCACGTCGCGGATGAGGAAGTGCCCGGTCGCGGCGAAGCTCTTCGCCAGCTCGGAGTAGATCAGCTCGTCGACCATGATCCAGGGCGCCACCACGCGCCGGGACAGGCCGTAGCGGAAGACGGCGGACACGACGACGAGGGCTGCGAGCCACACCCACGGCGGGACGCTCGCCAGCCGGCTGCGGCGGATCGGCGGCGCCGGCTCGGGCCGGCCGTTGCGGGCGAGCCCGAGCTCGTCGAGGCGCGTGGCGAGCTCCGTTGCGACAGCGGTTCCCGGCTCGACGCCGATGTCTGCTGCCGCTCGCGCGACCTCGCCGACGACCGCATCGGCGACGATCGTCCCGCCGGCTGCCTCCTCGAGCGCCGCGACGTAGTCGTCGGCGACGCGGCCGAGGTCGTGCTCGCGCCTGGCGTACGCACGCGCGGCGTCGCTCATCGCGAGCTGCGTCGGCTCGCTCGACGCGAGCAGCTCGAGCGCCGCGGCAAGCGCCGGGATCTCGTCGTCGTCGACCGGCACCTTGAGCGCAACCGAGTCCGGCAGCTCGGCGAACCAGCCGAGGTCGCTGACCACGAGCGGGCGTCCGAGCGACAGCGCGCGGATGGCGCTCCCGGACGTCTCCCCCATGGTCGGCGCGCGCAACGAGATGCACGCGTCGCACGCAGCCATGAGCGACCAGAGCCGCTGCTCGTCGACGTAGTCGATGCGCTCGACACCCTCGCCGACGAGCCGCTTCGTGTCGTAGCGGGCGGAGGCCGAGCCGACGAGCAGGAGCTTCGCGTGCGGATGGCGGCGCCGAACCGCCGCGAATGCCTCGAGCACCTGCGGGACGCGCTTGCTCGCGTTGACGTGCCCGAAGCAGCCGAACAGTGGCCGTCCCTCCACGTCGGCCGGTGCGACGTCCGGCATCGGCCAGGCCGGATGCGGAACCCGCCAGATCGGGCCGGCGTAGCCTGCCTCGGCCGCTCGCGTCTCGACGTAATGCGAGTGCACGATCAAACCGGTCGCCCCGTCGAGCACCCCGCCTGCGAGCGGGAATTCCTGCGGCCGCGTCTCCCACGGCGGCGGCACCCGGCCGTCGAGGACGCCGTGTGCGACCAGCCGTCCCGCGACCCCGGCGTCGCGTTCCATGGCGGCGAGGTAGCCGGGGCCGTCTTTGCGACCGATCGTCAAGCCCGCAACGAGGTGATGGAGCACGAACTCGTGCAGCACGACGACGCCGGGCCGCCGCCGGAGCGCGTCGACGATCCACCCGTGCGACTCCGGATCGTTCCCGACGTGGTAGAGCGCGACGTCGGCGGCGACCGGACGCGTGCGGCCGCGGCGGACGACGTCGACGTCGATCAGGCGCTCCAGCGCCGGTAACAGCAGCGCCGAGTAATCGGCGATGCCGGACCGCTCGGGCGGGAGCGGCGAGTAGTACGCAACTCTCACGCCAACAGGCGGGCGATCGTCTCGTCCCAGGACACGCGGCGCGCGATCTCCTTGCCGGCGCGGCCCCACGCCTTCGCGTCGTCCACGTGGCCGCGAAGCCACGAGCACGCTTCCGCGAGCGCGGCGGCGCGCGGCTCGCAGACGAGGCCGGTGCGGCGGTCGGCGACGACCTCGAGCGGCCCGCCTGCGTCTGTCGTCGTGACGACGGGCTTCTCCGCGAGGAACGCCTCGTACGGGACCATCCCGAAATCCTCGTCGACCGGCGCGTAGTAGACCGCGAGGCAGCGCGCATACAGATCCGCGAGCTCCTGCTCGTCGACGCGGCCGGTGAAGCGCGCACGCCCGTCGAGCCCGTGGCGCGCCGCGACGCCCTCGAGGCGTTCCCGATCCGGGCCGTCGCCGACGATCACACAGCTCAACGACGCGTCGGCGGCGAGCGCGTCGAGCAGAAGGTCGTGCCGCTTCGCACGGTCGAGACGGCCGACGGAGAGCACGAAGTCGTCGTAACTCTCGGTGTGGTACGCCAGCTCCTGCGGCGGATGCGGCATCACCTCGGCGTCGACCCCGGTCGATCGCTTGACCCGCTCGGCGACATTCCGCGAGGTCGCGAAGAGCTTGCGCGCCTCGCCGAGCGCGACCTTGTCGAGCCGCTGCACGGCACGGCGGGTCGCGCGGTCCTCGGCGCTCTCGCCGAACTGTCCGAGCTCGGTGCGGTCGAGCTCGTACGCCTGCCGGAACTGATGCAGCAGCCACACGACCTTGTTCGGGTGGCGCACGGCGTACGACGGGAACTTCGTCGCGATCACGAGCTCGATCGACCGGCCGTCGGCCTCGCTGAGGTCGAGCAGGCGCCAGAGGAACGCCTGCGAGAGCACCCGCTCGCCCGGGTACCACTTGTACGGAACCGTCACGAGATCGGTCTCGTGACCGCGCTCGCGCAGCTCGCCGACGAGATCGTCCGCGAAGATCTCGGCCCCGCCGCGCGCGAACGGCACCTGCGGCGCGCACACCGCGATTCTCATAGTTCGTCCTTTCCAGGTACACGCGCGAGTTGCCGGGTCCCACCGCGCCCGCCCACCGACACGTTAAGTCGCAAGACGTGACGTGTCTGTGACCGGAGTGAAAACGTTCTGTGATCAGCCATCGGCTGCCGTTCGCGCGACGAGCGCGTAATCGAGCGGCGCGAAGAGCAGCTCGTTGAGGCGGCGGACGTTCGCGGCGATGACCGGATCGCCGGGCTCCGTCAGCCGTTCCGCCGGCTCGTTGAGGTAGCGGATCTCCGTCTCCGCGAAGCCCGACTGCCGCGCGAGCAGCTCGAGCGTCTCCGGGACGAGCGGCTGTGCATGGGTCAGGTCGGCGAAGTAGTGGCGCAGCGCGAGTGGCGAGAGCGGGTTGATCGTCTCGGCGACGAGAACGCCGCCGGCGCGAAGCTTGGCCGCCGCGAGCTCGAGGGCGCGCACGAGCACCGCCGGCGGCAGGTGCTCGACGACCTGCCCCAAGAAGATGCCGCCGAGGGCCGCGTCCTCCTGCCGCTCGAGGTACTCGACCAGATCGGCCTGTTCGACGTCGAGCCCGTCGCCGCGTGCGTACGCGACCATGTCTGCGTCGGCGTCGATGCCGCGCGCCTCGACACCTGCCTCGCGCAGGAGCTGCAACAGCTCGCCGCGGCCGCAGCCGACGTCGAGCACGGGAGCCGCTGCCCGCAGGTCGTCGACGTAAGGTCGCTGGCGCTCGCGGATCGCCTCGACGCTCCCCCGCATCCGGCTCTCGAACGCAAAGTAGTCGGGGAGCGCTGCAGCGGCCGGCTGCGCCGCGACGGTGACCGGCGGAGCGGATGCCGCTCCGGCGCCGCCGCCCCGCCGCTCGACACGGGTCAGCCGCTCCTCCAGCTCCCGCAGCAACTGCTGTGCGCGCCCGTTCGCAGCAGCCGACGCGTCCGCGCGCTCCGAGAGGGCGTCGACGAGCTTCAAGAGCGAGCTGTTGTAGACACGCTGGTCGGCGGCGAGCGGCTCGACGTACCAGCGCATCAGCTTGCGCAGGATGCGCTTGACGAGCCCCTTCGGGCCGCCATCGGCCTCTCGCTCGGCCGTGACCGGCCAGAACCGTTCCGCCAGCGCCCTCGTCGCCGCGAACTCGGACTCCGCGCCGCCGCCCGCCCCCGCGCCGCGGCGCAGCTCCTCGCGGAGCTGCTCGAACAGGTCGGCTACGTCGAGATCGCCCGGCGCTGAAATGCCTGCAGGCGCCGGGTTTTTCGCTTCCGGGCCGGACATTCAGAGGATTGTAGGGGGCGCGTCCGTCAGTGGAGTGCGCGCACGTACTGCCACGCCTGCGAGAGGCCGAACTCGCGCAGCGCCACCAGCAGCAGGGCATAGAGCGCCAGACCGGCGGCCGCTGCGGGGACGGCGCTCAGAACGAGCGACGCCCCGCCGAAGGCGAGCGCGGTCGCGGCGCCGACCAGCAGTGAGAGCCGGGCGAGCCCCAGCGCGGTCAGCGCGAGCATCCGCATCGAGAGCGATGCCATCAGCGCGAGGACGAGGAGCAGCGTCGAGACGCCGAGCGCGACCGTCACGCCCGTCAGGCCCCACAGGCTTCGCCCGACGATCGAGATCGGTACGTCGACGAACAGGGCGCCGACCGCGATCGGCAGCAAGAGCTGCGTCCGGTGCATGACGAAGATCAGCGGATACGTGATCGAGAACGCGGCGCTCGCCACCATCCACGGCGAGAGGTAGACGACGAGGCGCCCCAGCTCGTCGCCGACGTTCCCGGAGTACGCCGAGCCCAGGAACGCGGTCACGACGCGTCCGCCGACGAGCGCGACGAGGCCTGCAGCGGCACCCACGAGCGCCAGCGACACCCAGGCGGAGTTGACGACGTGCGCGGCTGCGCTCTCGGCGTTCACGCCGCGTCGAGTCAGCGGCGCCGCAGAGATGAGCGAGAGCGAGAACGCAGTTGCGCTCGTGAACATCCCGGCGAGCAGGTACGCGTACGACAGCGAGGTCACGTTCCCCTCCCCGGTGCCGGCGGCGAACCGCAGGGCGATCAGGTACAGCCCCTGCACCGCCAAAGGAACAGCGGACCCGTACAGGAGCTGCCACAGCCGGTAGCGCATGCGGAGCGGCACGTCCGGATGGCGGCGAACGCGACTTCCGCGGAGGAAGAACGCCGTCGCCGGCAGCGCCACCGCCACCGCGCCGTTGAGGGTCAGCCCCCACGCGAGCGAGACGATCCCGTGCGCGTCCGCGGCGAGGACGAAGAACACCAGCCCGGCGACTCCGCCGAGCGCGAAGCCGAGCGCCGCAGCCCCGTAGCTGTTCCGGGCGGCCAGGGCGCTCGCGGCGAGCGCGGCGAGGAGCTGCAGAAATGCCGCCGGGATCAGCCACGGGAGCGCGTCGGCCGCGACCTGGGCGGACAGGTGCGGCAACCGCCCGGTCACGAGCTCCCCGAAGAAGCCCGCGAACGCCACCGTGATCAACGTCGCGGGCACGGCGACGACGAGGAAGGCGAGGCAGTACGCGCGGAACTCGGGGCCGAGCCTGCCCTCCTCCTCGGCTCGCGTCAGATCGGGGACGACGACCATCCGGAAGGCCTGCGCGCCGAGGACGAGGACGAGGTAGACGCCGTAGGCGGCCATGAAGCCGTCCGTGCGCAGGTTGCGGCCGAACTTGTGCGCCAGGAACGCGCCCGCCAGCGCCGCGGCACCACTCAGCGCCACGTAGGAAAGGCCCGTCAGAATGCCGCTTCGAACAGCGCTCCGGCCGCGTGCCGGGCTACCCTTGGCGTGCTCGTCGGCGGGCACCGCTGCATGAAATCAGACCGGCACGATTCCACCTGGACGGACGACGCGCTCGCGGATCTGCGGCGCGAGTTCGGCGAGTTCTTCGCCGGCCGGACCTGCCTCGTCACCGGCGCCGACGGCTTCATGGGCTCGCACCTGACCGAGGCGCTCGTCCGCCTCGACGCGAACGTGCACGCGTTCGTCCGGGCGACGTCGAGCGGCGCGCTGAACAACATCGGCCACCTCCGCGAGCACGTGCGCGTCAACTTCGCCGACCTCACCGACAAGACGTCGGTCGACTACCTCGTCAAGGACCTCCTCGACGCGCCGGACAAGCCGTACGTGTTCCATCTCGGCGCGCAGGCGCACGTCGGGGAGTCGTGGCACCGCCCGTACGAGACCGTAATGGCGAACACGGTCGGGACGCTCAACCTGCTGCAGTCGATCGTCGACAACGGGCTCGAGCTCGAGAAGTTCGACACCGCGGGGACGTCGGAGGAGTACGGCAACGTGCGCGAGGCGGTCGCGCACCATCACGACTTCGACGACGAAGGCGGCCTGATCCTCCACGAGCGCTCGCCGATCAACCCGAAGTCCGTGTACGCGACGTCGAAGGTCGCCGCCGACTTCCTGACGATGAACTACCACGACGCCTTCGGTCTGCCCGGCGTCGTGACGCGCATGTTCAACAACTACGGGCCGCGGCAGAACCCGCGGTACGTCACGGGGACGATCATCACGCAGGCACTGACGCGCGAGACGGTGGAGCTCGGACAGCTCGACCCGATGCGTGACTTCTGCTTCTGCACCGACGGCGTGCGCGGTCACCTCATGGTCGCCGCACGCGGGATCCCGGGCGACCTGTACGTCTACGGCCAGGGCAAGAACGTCTCGATGCGGGAGTGGGCCGACATGATCCTGCGGATCGGCCGCGACGGAGGCTACTGGGATCAGCGCGAGGTGCGCTCGACGGCCGAGCGCTACCGCCCCGGCGCGAGCGAGGTGATGGCGCTGCGCGTGGGCTACGAGAAGCTCAACCGTGAGACCGGCTGGGAGCCGCGCGTCTCGTGGGAAGACGGCATCGCGAAGACGATCGCCTGGTACGCGGAGAGCCGCGACCGCTGGATCGGCCGGGTCGACTGGCTGACGCCGACACGCGCGCCGGTATGAAGACCGTCGTCACCGGCGGCGGCGGCTTTCTCGGATCGCACCTCGTCGAGCGGCTGCGGCTCGACGGCCACGACGTCTTCGTCGCACGACGCGCCGACTACGACCTGACACGCGCCGAAGATGCGGCGCGCCTGTTCGCCGACGCGGAGCCAGAGCTCGTCTTCCACCTCGCCGCTGAGGTCGGCGGCATCGGCGCGAACCGCGCGAATCCCGGCCGCTACTGGTACGCGAACCTGCTCATGGGGGCCCACGTGCTCGAGCAGGCGCGGCTCGCAGGGACGCGCAAGCTCGTCCTCACCGGGACGGTGTGCGCCTACCCGAAGTTCGCGCCGATCCCGTTCGGCGAGGACGACCTGTGGAACGGCTACCCGGAGGAAACGAATGCGCCGTACGGCGTCGCGAAGAAAGCCGTCCTCGTCGGCGCGCAGGCGTACCGCGACCAGTACGGCCTCGACGCGATCTTCCTCCTCCCGGCGAACCTCTACGGGCCGCGAGACAACTTCCACGAGACCAACGCGCACGTCATCGCCGACTTGATTCGGAAGATGTCCGCGGGCGACGACGAGGTCGTCCTGTGGGGAGACGGGTCGCCGACGCGCGAGTTCCTCTACGTCGAGGACTGCGTCGACGGGCTCGTCCTCGGCGCGGAGCGCTACGACGGGCCGGAGCCCGTCAACCTCGGTGCCGGGAAGGAGATCTCGATTCGCGAGCTCGCAGAGCTCGTTGCCGACGTCGTCGGCTTCCGCGGCAAGATCACGTGGGACACGTCGATGCCGAACGGCCAGCCGCGGCGCAGCGTCGATGCGACCCGCGCGCGGGAGCTCTTCGGGTTCGAGGCGCAGACACCGCTGCGCGAGGGGCTCGAGCGCACGGTCGCGTGGTACCGCCGGCACGTCCTCGCGCCGGCGTGACGACGGCCGCCGCGCCCGCTCGCGTCAACGGCGCGCTCGTGCAGGCCTGGCGCGCCGCCGCCGACGTGCGGCCGCTCTACGTCCTGCTCCCGCTCGTCGGTCTCCAGTGGCTCGCCGTGCTCGCGCTCGCGCTCACCGTCCGGCACAACGGCTGGCTCTACTACGCCGGCGGCGATCAGATCTGGCACTACACCGGCGCATATCTGCTCGCGCACGGCCATCTGCCGCCGGCCTACGTCGGTTACGGCTGGTCGCTCCTGCTCCTCCCCGTTGCTGCGATCGCCGGGCCGAACCTCGTGTCGGCGCTCCCCGCGATGGTCCTCTTCAACACGCTCGTGCTGCTCCCGGCCGCGCTCCTGTGCATGTACGGAATCGGGGCGCGCATCGCCGGCCGGATCTTCGGCTACTTCGCAGCCCTCCTGTGGGTCTTCCTTCCCTATCTGGGAATCGTCTTCGTCCAGGTCGGCTACCACCAGAAGTACACGGAGCTGACGCTGCCTCAGCAGCTCGGCCTCACCTCGGTGCCCGACTTCCCGTCGATGGTGGCGCTGATCGTCTCCGCGTACCTTTGCCTGCGCGCGCTCGACTCACGGCGATGGGAGATCGGCGCTCTCGCCGGGCTCGCGGCGGGCTATGCGATCGCGATCAAGCCGTCGAACGCGCTCTTTCTGTTCGCGCCGGGCTTGCTGCTCCTCGTCGAGCGCTGGCGGTCGCTGCTGGCGTTCGCGGCAGGTCTGGCGCCCTCGCTCCTCGCGCTCGCTGTCTGGAAGTACCGCGGCCTTGGAGAGCTCGCCGCGGCGCCCGGGCCGCAACTGCGCATCGCGGCCGGGCCGGGCGGTCTCACGCGCCGGATCTTCAGCCCGAAACTCAACAGCTGGTCGCACCTCCACCAGGTGCTGCTCGGCTTCCGCGAGCACTTCTGGATCGCCCGGGTGATCGAATGGACGCCGATCGCCGGGTTCATCGGGCTGCTCGCCCGGTCGCGCCGAGGCGTGTTGCTCGTCGGGACGTGGTTCGTCGCCTACCTGCTCGTCAAGGGGACGTATCTCCCCGCATCGATCGACGACGCGAGCTTCTTCCGCATCTTGATGCCGGCGTTTCCCGCGTACGTCCTGCTGGCGGCATCGGTCGTGCTGCTCGTACCGGGCGCTCGTGCCCGGCCGGCACCGGTCCGGCCGGAGCCGGCGGGCCGGCGGCTCACGGTCGCGGTCGTCGCTGCCTTCGCTGTCTTCGCCGCGCTGCCGCTCGGCGTCCTCGCCGCCGTCCCGCGGTTGCACGACCAGGGCGCGCTCGCCGTCCGCGCCCCGGACACACCGATCCCCGTCAGCGGCATCGTCACGGCGTCTGCGGCCAACGGCAAGGTGCAGCTTCGCTGGCCCGGGATGAAGCCGGGCACAGCGCGCGCCTTCTACCACGTGCTGCGGGCGAAGGGACCGAACCGCGACGTCGCGTGCGCAGGCCGCCTCAACGGCTCCTCCGACAACTGCATCCTGTACACGCAGTCGATTGCGACGACACGCGGCACGACGTTCGTCGACCGTCCCGGGCCGGGAAGGTGGACCTATCGCATCGGCGTCGCCGCCAACTGGGTCGACGACCCGAAGCTCGGCGACATCTACGTCGTCACGAAGCCGACCACGCTAGCCCTCCCGTAGCCGCTGCTCGAGCAGCGCAAGGCGCTGCGCCAGGATCGTGTTCTGGTCGGAGAGCCGTGAGATGACGGTCGAGTAGTGCAGCAGCACCACGAGGATGAAGAGCGCTCCGATCGCGCCGAGAATCGCGGGGGGATACGTCTCGACGCCGAACCAGCCGGCGATGGTGTTCAGGCCGCTGCGCCACACGGAGAGCGCAAGGAGCACGAAGCCCGTGAGCAGCCAGAGCAGCGCGTAGCGCTCGCGCAGCCGGCGTGAGCGGATGAGCTCGAAGACGACGACGAGCAGCAGGAACGACGCGATCGCGGCGGCGATCGTGACGGGAAGCGGGGTCATAAGTGTTCCTCCTCCAGCGGGACGGCAGAACGACGGAACAGCCCGACAAAGATCGCGAGCAGGACCTTGGTCATGTAGTAGACGGAGCGGAGGGCGGTGATCGAGGAAGCACCGCTACCGCGCTCGCGCATCGCGACAGGCACCTCTTCGAGCGTCAGCTTGTGCTTCACGAGCATGACCGTCGACTCGACCTCGGGGTAATCGTGCGGGTAGTCGGCGGCGAACAACGCGATGCCGCGGCGGTTGACGGCGCGGAAGCCCGAGGTTGTGTCCGTGACCTTCTGGCGGACGACGGCCGACACGACGCTCGCGAAGATCTTGATGCCGACGCGGCGCGCGAAGGAGGAGCGATACGCGCCGTCACCTGTGAAGCGGGAGCCGACGCACAGGTCGGCCTTGCCGGCGAGCACAGGCCCGAGGATCTTCGGCAGCTGCGACGCATCGTGCTGCCCGTCCCCGTCGATCTGCACCGCGATGTCGTAGCCCTGCTCGAACGCGAAGCGAAAGCCTGTTTGCATCGCACCACCGATGCCGAGGTTGAACGGCAGCCGGAGGACGTGCGCGCCGCGGTCGGCGGCGACGCCGGCGGTTCGGTCGACCGAGCCGTCGTCGACGACGACGATGTCGAAGCCGGCGTCGAATGCCCAGATCTCGTCGATCACCCGTCCCACCGTCTGCTCCTCGTTCAGCGCCGGGACGATCGCGATGCGCTTGAGCTCGGCGAGCTGCTCAGCCACGGGCGCCCACCGGCGCACCCAGGCCGACGAGCTCGAGGATCTGGCGCGCACGGTGCGCGTACGTGTGCTCGTCGAGGACGCGCTCGCGCGCACGCCGTCCCATCGCTTCGGCCGCGCCCGGGTCGCCGAGGAGCTCGTGGTATGCGGTCAGTGCCTCGTCCGCGGACGAGACGACGCGCAGCTCCGGGCCGACGTCGAACCAGCGCTCGATCCCGTCGTGCGGGTTCGAGACGATCGCGGCACCGGACGCCGCGAGCTCGAACGGGCGGCACGTGGAGGATGCGTACACGGTCGCGTGCGAGCGGCGCGTCACGTTCAGGTTGATGTGCGCGCGTGAGATTGCCTGGGAGAAGACGTTGAAGGGCACGTCACCGATCAGGCGCGCATTCCCGACGTCGCCGCGGAAGTCCTTCCCGCCGAGCGCGAAGTCGATCTCCGCGTCGGCGCGGCTGGGGTCGCCGATCAGCGCCTGCATCCATTCGCGGCGAAACTTGTCGCCGTAGCCGTAGAAGAAGACGTCGAACTCCTTCTCGACCGGCGCGGGCTGGAAGAGCTCGGGGTCGGCGGCCCAGAAGACGGCTTCGGCGCGGCGTGCGCCGAGCTCGCGCAGGCGTTCGAGCCCGCCCTCCGAGTTGGAGAGGACGAGGTCGTACTCCGACGGATCGGCACCGTGGTAGTAGTTGAAGCCGGTGTCCATGCCGCCGAACTCCGGCAAGCTCATGGGGACGTCGCCGTCGTAGAAGACGACCGGAACGCCGAAGCGCTCGCGCAGGTGTGTCGGGATCCCGCGGAGGTGCGCCATCGGCACCGTGAAGACGATGACGGCGGCGACGTCGCGCTCCCGCTCCAGGATCCGCTCGAGGTGCCGCTGCCAGCGCGGCGTCACGTAGCTCCAGATCGTCTGGCGCGTGAGCCTGTCGCCGATCGTGTCCTCGGGCTGCTCCTCGGCGCGCCGCAGCAGCGTGTCGCCCTTGAGACGCGCGGCCAAGCCGCGCGCGCCGGCGAAGAGCTCCGCTTCGCGGTACAGCGGGTTCGGCGCAGTCCGCCACCACGGCGACTCGACTGCGCGGCCGCGGTACGGCGTGACCACGAGGTCGACGCCGACCTCGTACAGCCCCTTCCAGATCTGCCACCACGCGGGCGTGCAGCCGTAGCGGAAGTCGAGGTCGATCGCGGATGCGACCGCGAGGATCTTGGGCGCTGCCGGCATCGCGTCAGTATGGCTAGCGCGTCAGACTCTGCAGCTTCCGGGCAAAGCCCGCGAGGTGATCGGAGCCGTCCACGCGGACGCGGCTGAGCGTGAAGAAGCCCGGCGGCCGCGCGAGCCCGTAGTTCGTCGTCGTTGCGCCGAGATACCCGGCGCGGCGAACGGCCTCGACGACGTGCGCGTCATAGCGGCCGGACGGATAACAGAAGAAGTCGACCGGCACGTGGAACAGCCGCTGCAGCTCGATGCGGGAGCCGTGCACCTCCTGCCAGAGCTGCGCGTCGTCGACGTGGGTGAGGTCGGGGTGCGTGATCGTGTGCGAATCGAGCTCCCAGCCGGCTGCGAGCATCTGCCGCACGCGCCACGGCGGGAGCGTGTACCGCGACTTGAGCGCGTTGAGCTTCAGGTTCAACACGCCCGGCCAGTGGAGCTTGCGCAAGACGGGAAGCGCGTGTGTGTCCTGTCCCAGCGTGCCGTCGTCGAATGAGATCACGATCGGTTGCGGCGGCAGGGGCGTCCCGCGCACCCAGTAGTCGTAGACGCGGCGCAGCGTGACGGCGTGGAAGTGATGCGCGGCGAGCCAGCCCATCTGCGCCCCGAAGTCGGCCGGCTGCACCCACAGATTCGGGAGCGCCGTTCCCGCGTGCGGCGTCGCGATCACGTGGTACATCAGAATCGGAACGGCTCGGTCGTGCGTCGTCGCGACGGCGGGAGATGTAAAGAGAAAGGCAACGACGACGACGAGCGCCGTCGCCTGCGGTACCGTGAGCCGGGGTCGCATGCGTCGCAAAGTTCTCTTTGCCGTCCTCGCTGCTCTCGTGTTCGCTCCGTCGTCGGCGGCCGCGACGACCGAGCTGATGCCGGGGGTGTCGTACCAGCGTATTCTGCGCTGGACGTCGGCCGGGCCGATGGTGATGTACGTCGTGACCGCCCCGAAGCCGCAGGGCCTTTACCGCCTCATGCCGCTGCTCTCGAACGGGACGATCATCGGCCGCGAGACGGTGTCGTCGATGCAGCGCGACGTCTCCTCGCAGATGACGACCGTCGGCGTGAACGGCGACTTCTTCAGCTGGACCGGCGGGTGGCCGAGCGGGCTGCTCATGCGGTCTGGTGTCGTCGAGCACCAGTCGGCACTGGGGCGCGCGGCGCTCGGGATCGACAGCAGCGCGACGCTGCACACGGAGAAGGTTCAGTGGTATGGACGCTGGCACGGCCCGGACGGCGTCTGGTACCCCATGTCGCAGCTCAACGAGCCGCCGCGGAAGAACGCGGCGTCGCTCTTCACGCCCGTGTGGGGCGGCGACGTCGCCGCGGTGAAAGGCGCGACGTCGATCGTCCTGGAGCCGTTCCCGCCGGCCGCGCCGCGCCAGGATCTCGTCGGGACGATCGCGTCGATCGGGCCGTCGCAGCGTGTGGACGTCCCGGCGGACGGCGCCGTCATCGTCGCACGCGGTACGGCCGCGGGCCCGTTCGCCGCGCTGCCGGTCGGGACGCAGTTGACCGTGCGCATCCCGCTGCCGAACGACTGGTCGACGGTCACCGACGCGCTCAGCTCGGGGCCGACGCTCGTGCGTGGCGGCAAGCCGATCTTCAACGCCGGCGAGGCGCTGACGCCGGTTCAGCTTCGAGGGCGGGACCCACGCACCGCGATCGGCCAGCGCGCCGACGGGACGATCGTGATGCTCGCCGTCGACGGACGCCGCCGCGGCTGGAGCGTCGGGATCACGAACTGGGATCTCGCGCAGACCCTCGTGCACTACGGCTGCGTCACCGGCTTCGCGCTCGACTCCGGCGGCTCGACCACGTTGGCCTTCGACGGAACGGTCTTGAACCGCCCGTCCGACTCCTACGGCGAGCGTCCCGTCGGCGAAGCGCTCGTGATCGCGTACAGCGGCGTCTACGTCCCGCCGCTTGCACCGACGCTCTCGCCGAACGCCGACGGCGTCGGCGACGTGGAGCCCCTCACCTACAAGGTCGTGCGGCCCTCTACGGTCAGCGCGAAGCTGCTCGGCCCCGACGGCAGCGTGCGGGAGCTCGACACCGGCTCGAAGGCGCCCGGACGGTACAAGCTCACGTGGAACGGCGCCGGCGCGCCGGAAGGGCGGTACCACTGGAACGTCACGGCAACGGACGACCGGGGGCAGGTCTCGACAGACGATCACGCGTTCACGCTCGACAACACGCTCGGCTTCCTCCATGTCGGCGCGAACGCGCGCACGATCGGGTTCAGGCTGACGCGGGACGCGAACGTGCGCGTGACGGTCGAGACGCGGTTCGGCGGAATCCTTCGCACGGTGGCGAAGGGGCGCCGGCCTGCGGGTGCCGTGACCGTGCGCTGGAACGGCCGCGACGGCCGGGGCAAGAAGGTGCGGCGCGGGACGTACGTCGTCAAGGTCTCCGCCACCTCGACGCTGGGGCTCTCGCAGCTCTCGGCGCGCTCCGCGTTGCGCTAGGGGTCTGGCCCTCAGGGGGCCTGGCCCAGCAGTTCGCAGCGAAGCTAACTCGAAAGGCTGGGGTCAGACCCCTTCGGGGTGAGACCCCAGCACAGCCGGAGCAGCAAAGAGTGTGCGGGCTTCACCCGCGCGCGTCCCCCGCGAAGCGGCGTACCTCGAGACGAACGAAAACCGCAGGTTTTTCGTTCGTGCCTAGTACGCGCCGCGCCGCGCGAGCACCGCGGGGAGCGTCTTCGCGAGGATCGAGATGTCGAGCCAGATCGACCAGTTCTCGATGTAGTAGAAGTCGAGCCGGACGAGGTCGTCGAAGCTGAGGTCGATCCGTCCGGAGACCTGCCACAGGCCGGTCATGCCGGGCAGGACGAGGTAGCGCTTCCGGTGCCACTCCTGCAGCTGCTCGTAGTCGCGGATCGGCAGCGGGCGCGGGCCGACGAGCGACATCTCACCCCAGAGGACGTTGAGCACCTGCGGCAGCTCGTCGACGGAGAAGCGGCGCAGGAAGCGGCCGACGCGCGTGACGCGCGGATCGTCCTTGATCTTGAACAGCGGCCCCGACGCCTCGTTCTCCGCCTCGAGCGCGGCCTGGCGCGCGGCGGCGTCGTGGTACATCGTCCGGAACTTCATCATCCCGAACGGCCTGTCGCCGAGCCCGATCCGCCGGTCGCGGTAGAAGACCGGACCGGACGACGTCAGCTTGATCGCGCACGCGATCCCCGCCCAGAGCGGCAGGCCGACGACGATCACGAACGACGACACGACGATGTCGAAGCTGCGCTTCACGCCCCACTGCCAGCCGGCGAACGCCGGCGGCCGGAGCTCGAACAGCGGCGTGCCCTCGCCCGGGATGTATTCCGCTCGTTGGAGGAGCAGCTCGGTCGTCCGGGGCGCGACCTTCACCCGTACGCCGTAGCGATGCGCCTCCTCGACCAACTCGAACAGCTCGTCCTCGGTGAAGCCGCCGTCCGCGACGATCAACTCGTGCACGTCGCGCTCGCGCAGAATGACGGGGACGTCGTCGAGGCCGCCGAGCAGCGGGAGCGCGCCGGCGTCGTCGTGTGACGCGACAGCGCCGAGGAACTCGTAGCGGATGCCGCTGCGGTCCGAGCCGAGCGTGTGCCGCAGCTTCGTCAGTTCCTCACCCTCGCCGACGAGCACTGCGCGCCGGCGCACGCCCGCGAGCTGCAGGACGTCCCGCGTCAGGACGTCGTAGCTCGAGCGCAGCACCGAGATGAACAGCGCCGTCAGCACGAACGCCGTCGGCGTCAGGCCGTACGTCGTGAAGTGGTAGCCCGTGCCGAGCCCGAAGGCAAGCGTGATCAGCGCGACGAGAACGAGCGAGGCGACGATCTGCCCGACGCCGCCACGCGACTCGCGGCGGCGATAGAGGCCGCCGACCCAGAAGACGAGCACGGTGATCACGGTGAGGAACGGGAGCCAGTCCGTCTCCGTCTTCCAGAGGATGCCCCAGAGCGGCGGCCACTGGCCGAGGTACAGCTCGCGGAAGATCAGCGCCACGTACAGGCCGCAGACGAGCCCGATCAGGTCGAGCGAGACGAGCACGGCGATGCTGAGGAGCCTGCGGCAGGCCGCGAGGATGTTCGTGCGGGAGAACAGGTACGGCCGGGCCGACCGGATGTCCTCGACGGGCGCCGCCGGCGCCGGGGCCTCCTCCGACCGGTTGCCCACGGCGGGCTTCGTGCTCACCGTGGCAAGTGTACTTTGGTGCCTCCATGGCTCTCGACGAGCTCAGCGAGCGATACGCCGAGCACAACCGCAGCGAGCGCGGCGCCGGCTTCGTCTTCGCCCGTCCCGAACGCGAGGCGCTGTTCCGGCACTACGTCGGCGGCCCCGGCCGCCGCGTCCTCGACCTCGGCTGCCGTGACGGCGCGCTGACGCAGGCGTACCTTCCGGGCAACGACGTCGTCGGCGTCGACGCAGACCGCGAGGCGCTCGCCGAGGCCGCCAAGCTCGGGATCGAGACGCGCTGGGCGGATCTCGACCAGCCGCTCGACTTTCCGGACGCGAGCTTCGACGTCGCGGTCGCCGGCGAGCTGCTCGAGCACCTGCGCGACCCGCACCGGCTCGTCTGCGAGATTCGGCGGCTCCTGCATCCCGGCGGCACGTTCGTCGCGTCGGTGCCGAACGCCTACCGCCTGAAGGGTCGCCTGCTCTTCCTCGTCGGGCGCCCGCCGGAGAACGACCCGACGCACCTCCAGATGTTCTCCGGCGCCGACGTGAACGCCTTGCTGGCGGGCTTCGAGGAGCCGAGGGTGCATTTCGTCGCCGGCCGCCTCGTCCCGCTTCACGCGCGGCTGTTCGCGAACGACATCGTCTTCGCGGGCCGCAAGCCGAGCTGAAGCTCGCGCAGATCCGTCGCCGTCCGCTTCAGGGCGAGAAACGCGAGGCCGACGCGCAGCGCGCGTGCCCGCCGGCGGTCGAGCAGATCGGTGTCGTGGAAGTAGGCGTGCACGACCTGGCGCCGGAAGGGCGCCAGCAGGCCGCGCGCGAGCATGCCGATCGAGTGCGTCGTCGGCAGCTCGAGCAGGCGCCGGCCGTCGCCGAGCTCGAGCCACGTCGGCTCCTCGAGCTGCAGGTGCGCGGCGCCGTCCTCGAGGTACGACGGGCGGAACGCCGTCGCAGTGCAATCCGCGTAGCCCAGGCCCGCAACCGCCCGAGCCACGTCAGGATCGAAATACCACCCGCCGCCGCAGAAGAGTCGTGCGTCGAGCCCGCGTGAGCGAAGCCATTCCCCCTGCTCGCGCACGACCGCGGCGGGGTCGCCGCCCGTGGGCCGGGCATGACCGGGCGACGTCCAGTGCGTGTGGAGGCCGAACGGCCCGAGCGCCTGCGCCGCCCGCGCGCGCTCGAGCCACAGCTCCTCGTCCTCGCCCTCGGCGGGCGGTCGCATGAGCGCCGCGATCGCGAAACGGCCCGGACGACGGCGCTGCAACTGTGAGAAGCGGTGCCAGACCCGGTCGTCGAGGGGACGCTCCACATGACACGAGACGACGGCGTACCGGCCATGCAGTATTGACTCCGTGTGCGGCATCGCCGGACTCTATTCACCCGCAGGGACGCCGAATCCCGAGCTCGTGGACGCGATGCGCGGCGTGCTCCTGCACCGCGGGCCTGACGACGGCTCGACGGACACGTTCGGCCGCTGCGTCCTCGGCCACCAGCGGCTGAAGGTCATCGATCTCGACACCGGCTACCAGCCCGTCGCGAACGAGACGGGTGACGTCGTCGCCGTCTTCAACGGCGAGGCGTACAACTTTGCCGCGCTCCGAGCGGAGCTGCGGGATCACGAGATTCGCGGCACCGGCGACACGCCGATCCTGCCGCACCTGTACGAGGAGAGCGGGCCGCTCTTCGCCGAGCGGCTCGACGGGATGTTCGCGCTCGCGCTGTGGGACGCCGCACGCAAGCGGCTCGTGCTCGCACGCGACCGGCTCGGGAAGAAGCCGCTGCTGTACACGCGCCTCCCTGACGGCACGCTCGCGTTCGCCTCGGAGCTGAAGGCGCTCCTGAGGCTGCCCGGGCTGGCACGGGTCGTGGATCCGGCCGCGATCGACGCGTATCTCGCGCTGCAATACGTCCCCGGTGACGGCACGGCGCTCCTCGGCGTCCGCAAGGTGCCGCCGGGGCACGTGCTCGTCGTCGAGGGCGAGAGCGAGCACCTTCAGCCGTACTGGCAGCTCGCACCGGCGCCACCGAGCGCAAGCGACGAGGAGTGGCTCGAGCGCGTCCGGGCGTCGGTCGCCGAAGCCGTGGGGAAGCGGCTCGTCGCGGACGTGCCGCTCGGCGCCCTCCTCTCCGGCGGGATCGACTCCAGCATCGTCGTCGCGCTCATGGCGCAGGCGTCCGCCGAGCCGGTGCGCACGTTCACCGTCGGCTTCGAGGACGAGCGCTACGACGAGCGGACGTACGCGCGCGCCGTCGCGGAACGCTACGGCACCGTCCACGAAGAGCTGGAGATCGAGCAGGACGTCGCGTCCACGCTCTCCCGGCTGGCGGGTGCGTTCGACGAGCCGTTCGGCGACGAGGCTGCGCTGCCGACGTTCCTGATCGCCGAGCAGGCCCGGCGCCACGTGACGGTCGCGCTCGCCGGCGACGGCGGCGACGAGGCGTTCGCCGGCTACGAGCGCTACGTCGCCCACGGGCTCGCCGAGCGCGTCCCGGCGGCGGCCGCGCGCACGGGTGCGGCGGCCGTGCGCCTGCTGCCGTCGGCGCGGCGCGAGCCGCGCTCGCCGCTCTTTCGCGCGGCCCGGTTCCTCGACGTCGCCGCGACGCCGCCGGGCGAGCGCTACGCGCGGCTGATGGAGGTGTTCCCGCTCGAGCTGCGCCGGGAGCTGTGGCTCGACCCGCGCCACGCGGGCGCCGTCCGGCTCGAGCCGCACGGCGACGGGGTCTCAGAGCTCCAGGCGCTCGACGTCGCGACCTACCTCCCCGGCGACCTGCTGCTCAAGGCCGACCTCGCGTCGATGGCGCACTCGCTCGAGCTCCGTTCGCCCTTCCTCGACCACGAGGTCGTCGCCCTCGGCCTCGCGCTGCCCGACCACCTCAAGGTGCGCCGACGCGAGGGGAAGGTGGCGCTGCGGCGTGCGTTCGCACAGGACCTCCCCGGCGCGGTCGCCGGGCGCGGCAAGACCGGGTTCGGCGTGCCGCTCGGCCGCTGGTTCCGCGACGACCTGCGGGAGCTCGCGCGCGACGTCCTCTCGACCGATCGCGGCTGGTTCCGCGCCGCCACTGTCTCGCGCCTGCTCGACGAGCACGAGACCGGGCGCGCCGACCACGGGCACCGGCTCTGGTGCCTGCTGATGCTCGAGCTGTGGGTGCGCGAGCACGTCGAGGCGCCCGCCTTGGTCGCCGCTTGAGACGGGCGCACCTGTGGCTCGTCGCCGCCGCGGCGATCGTTCCACGTGTCGTCGTCCTCGTGCACGAGCGCGACAAGATCCTCACAGCCTTCACCGACAAGAGCGACGACTTCGCGCTCACGTTCGTGCACCACGGGACGTTCGGGCTCGTTCCGGGGCAGCCGTCGGCGTACACGCAGCCCCTCTACGGCTTCTTCCTCGTGCCGATCTACTGGATCTTCGGCCGGCACTGGTGGTCGGTCGGCTTCGTGCAGATCCTCGTCGCGACGGGGACTGCATTTCTCGTCTACGCGATCGGCGCGCGCGTCCTCTCCCGCAGCGCGGGCGTCTTCGCCGCCGCCGTCTCGACGTTGAACCCGTACCTCGTCTGGCACGACGTCCACCTCAACCGCGAGATCCTCGACCAGCTCGTCGCCGCGGCGCTCGTCCTCTGCGTGCTCGTGGCGGCAGACCGCCGCTCGCTCTCGTGGTCGGTCGGGGCCGGCCTGCTCGCCGGCGTCGCCATCCTCGGGAACGTCCGGCTCTCGGCGCTCCCGTTCGTCCTCGCCGCCTATCTGCTCGTGCGCAACGGCTGGAGCTGGGCGCCGCTGGCGCTGATCGCCGCGGCCGTGCTCGCGGTCACGCCCTGGGTCGTCCGCAACCGCGTGCAGGTCGGGTGCTTCGCGCTGACGACCGACGGGCGCGCGCTCTGGAAAGCGAACAACCTGCAGACATACGGCCTGCTGACGCACGGCAAGTGGATCGACGACGTCAAGGACCCGCGCGGGCATCCCTTCCCGAATCCGGAGGAGGCACGCGTCCTCTACCAGCTCGGCAAAGGGAAGTTCCACATCGACGAGTGCGCGAACCAGTCGTACTACCAGCACCGCGCGTGGCTGTTCGTGCGCGACCATCCCGGCGCGAAGGCCAAGCTGTCGGGGCTCGCCGTCCGCATGGAGTGGGATCCGCGCACGACCGCGTCTGCGACCGACACGGGACACGGTCTTCTGCGCACGTGGGCGCAGCCGCTGTACACCTCGCTGCTCTACGCGCTCGCGCTGGTCGGGCTGTTCCTCGCGCCGCGGCGGTTCGCAGCCCTCGCGCTCTTGATCCTCGCGTACCAGACGCTCGCCGCAGTCGTCTTCGTCGGCGCGACGCGGTACCGCATCACGACCGACTTCCTGCTTGCGCTCCTTGCCGCAGCCGTGTTCGAGCGGGTGCGCGCGCGCCGCGCGTGAACGTCCTCCACATCCACCGCATCGGGGGGATCGGCGGCTCGGAGCGGCACCTGCTGACGCTCCTGCCGGCGCTGGCCGAACGCGGCGTCGACGTGCGCTTCCTGGGCCTCGACGACCCGTCTCGAGCACCGGACCCGTTCTACGAGGCGTTGACCGTTCCGTTCGAGCGCGTGCCCGCGCCGCGCGATCTCGACCTCGCGCTCGCGCGGCGCGTGCGGCGGGCCGCCCGTGGAGCAGACCTCGTGCACACCCATCTCGTGCACGCCGACGTGTACGGCGCGCTCGGCGCGCGACGGCTCGTCTCGACGAAACACAACGACGATCCGTTCCGCGCCGGCTCGTTCCGCTATGTCGAGCGCGCGCTCTCGAGGCGCGCGGCGCGGATCATCGCGATCACCCACGCGCTCGCGCGCTTCCAGATCGAGCGCGTCGGGCTGCCGGCCGACAAGGTCGAGGTGATCCACTACGGGCTCGACGACCTGCCCGGCGCCTGGGGGACGAACCCGGCCGATCCGGTTCCGCCCGATGCACGCGTGCTCCTCTGTGTCTGCCGCCTCGAGCCACAGAAGGGCGTCGACGTCGCGATCAGGGCGCTGGAGCAGATCCCCGACGCGCACCTCGTCGTGCTCGGCGAAGGACCGGAGCGTCCGCGCCTCGAGAGCCTCGCTCGGACGCTGCGCGCGCCCGTCTACATGCCGGGGCGCGTGCCGGATGTGGCCGCGTGGTTGCGGCGCGCCGACGTCCTCGTGCACCCGGTGCGCTGGGAAGGTTTCGGCCTCGCTGTCCTGGAGGCGATGCTCGCGGGGCTCCCGGTCGTTGCGAGCAATGTCAGCTCGCTGCCCGAGCTCCTCGGCGACGCCGGGCTCCTCGTTCCGCCGGACGACCCGTCCGCCCTCGCCGCCGCAGTCGGCCGAGCCTCACGCGCCGTCGGGGAGCGCGGGCGAGCCCGGGCGCTGGCGGAGTTCAGCGTCGCCGGGATGGCCGACCGGACGCTCGCGGTCTACGAGCGAGCTCTCGCTCCACCTCGCTGAGCGGCCTCGCCGCCGACGACGCAGGGCGCGTCACCACACACCCGGGATCAGCCGAGCGGTCGTCCGCTCGTAGTCCCGGTACTCGACGCCGAAGCTGCGCTCGAGCTCGGCCTCCTCGACGTGGATCCGTGGGAGGTGCCCGGCGAACGAGACCGCGAGCAGGACGGCTGCGCTGACCCAGCTTCCGAGAGCGAGCCCGATCCCCGCAAACGTCAGCAGGTTCCCCGTGTACGCCGGGTGCCGGATCCAACGATACGGGCCGCTGCGAACGACGCGCTGCCCCGCTTCGACCGTCACCTCGCGCCGGAAGAAGCGGCCGAGCGTCCAGACCGCCCACGACCGCAGCCCGACGCCGAACAGCGCCACCGCAGCGCCGACGACCAGCGTGTCCCAGCTGTTCGCGAACGCGCGCAGACCGGGCTCGTGAGCGGCAACCGCATAGGCCGCGCCGAAGCCGGCGACGACCGAGGCGACGAGGATCTGCTTCGTCCAGCGGTCGGCTGCGGTCGCATCACCGCGCTGCCTCAGGAACAGCGCCTCGGCGACGCTCCCGACCAGGCGGCGCTGCCCGCTGCGCGCCTGCCCGAGGTACGTCGCTGCGACCTCGCCGGCCACGGCGGCGGCGACGACCGCGACGAGGACGTCGTGAGCGGCGTGGTCGTGCTCGATGAGGAGCGGCAGCATGATGGCCTCATCATCGAGGCGCGCGTCGCCCGCGGAAAATACGGCCTGCAACACTTCTGGAGCGTGTCGACCGCCCGGCGCGCGGGATCGCGCGCCTAGTTCAGCGCAGCGCGATACAGGAGCTCGGTCCGGTCGGTGCAGCGCTCCTGGAGGAACTGCTCCAGGGCGCGGCGCCGGCCGGCCAGCCCCATCTCGGCGGCACGAGGCAGGTCGGAGACGAGCCGGACGATCGCGTCCGCCAGCGGCTCCGCCTCCCCGGTGGGAACGAGGTAGCCGCTGACGCCGTCCTCGACGAGCTCGCCGAGGCCGCCGATCTCGGCGGCGATCACGGGACGCGCGCGCTCCATTGCTTCGAGCGCCACCATCCCGAAGCCCTCTCCCATCGACGGCACCACGACGGCCGCGGCGTCTTCGATCGCGCGCTGAACCGGCGCGACGTAGCCCAGGAAATGAACGGCGTCCTCGACGCCGAGCTCCTTCGCCAGCGCACGTAGAGCCGGCTCGAGCGGCCCCCGGCCCGCGAGGTCGAGCTGCAGCGACGGCACGCGGCGGCGCGCCTGCGCAAAGGCCCGCAGCAGGACG
>DATCYR010000024.1:0-12294 GCA_036526315.1 Gaiellaceae bacterium
AAGGGGGTCGACACCGCGGTCGCGAACGTGAACGGTGAGCTGGCGGGTGCCGTCACCGGCCTGGAGGCCGACGACCAGGAGGTGCTCGACCGGCGGCTGATCGAGCTCGACGGGACGCAGAACAAGGGCCGCCTCGGCGCCAACGCGATCCTCGGCGTCTCGCTCGCGGTCGCGAAGGCGGCGGCGGCCGACCACGGCGAGCCGCTCTACCGCTACCTCGGCGGCGCCGACGCGACGACGCTGCCGGTCCCGATGCTGAACGTGATCAACGGCGGTGTGCACGCCCAGAACTCGATCGACCTGCAGGAGTTCATGCTCGTCCCCGTCGGTGCGCCGACGTTCGCCGAGGCGATGCGCGTCGCGACCGAGGTGTACCACGCGCTGCGCGCGGTGCTGCACGAGCGCGGCCTCGCCACGGGCGTCGGCGACGAGGGCGGCTTCGCCCCCGATCTCGAGTCGAGCGAGGCGGCGATCGAGGCCGTGCTCGAGGCGGCAGAGCGCGCCGGACATCGCGAGCGAGTCGCAATCGCGTTGGACCCCGCGTCGAGCGAGCTCTATCGCGACGGGCGCTACCACTTCGAGCGCCAGGGCGGCACGCGCGACGCCGCCGGGATGGTCGAGCTGTACGAGGGCCTCGCGGCACGGTACCCGCTCGTCTCGATCGAGGACGGGCTCGCCGAGGACGACTGGCGCGGCTGGCAGGAGCTGACGCGCGAGCTGGGGCCGCGGCTGCAGCTCGTGGGCGACGATTTGTTCGTGACGAACGTCGAGCGGCTCCAGCGCGGGCTCGACGAGCACGTCGCGAACGCGATCCTCTTGAAGGTCAACCAGATCGGGACGCTCACCGAGACGCTCGACACGATCGAGCTCGCCCGCTCTCACGGCTACGGGTGCGTGATGTCGCACCGCTCCGGTGAGACCGAGGACACGACGATCGCCGATCTCGCGGTCGCGACGGGCGTCGGCCAGATCAAGACCGGTGCGCCGTCGCGCACCGACCGTGTCGCGAAGTACAACCAACTCCTGCGGATCGAGGAGGAGCTCGGCGGCGACGCGACCTATCCCGGCTGGTCGACGTTCCAGAGAACGGCCTGACCGCGAGCTACATTGCTCGCATGGCCTCTGTGAGTCCGAGGCGCACGAAGATCGTCGCCACGATCGGGCCGGCCTGCTCGACGCCCGAGCAGCTCGACGCTCTCATCGCCGCCGGCATGGACGCAGCGCGGCTCAACCTCTCGCACGGGACGCACGACGACCACCGGGAGCGCGCGACGCTGGTGCGCGAGGCGCAGGAGCGTGCCGGGCGGCCGATCGCGCTGATCGGCGACCTTCAGGGCCCGAAGATCCGCGTCGGCGACCTCGCCGGCCCGATGCAGCTGACGCCGGGCGAGCGTGTCACCGTCGTCGTCGGCAAGAACGGCAAGGACGGCGAGCTGCCGATCGCGCCGGACGCGATCGGCGAGGTGCTGCGCCCCGGCCACGAGGTGCTGATCGACGACGGCCACGTGCGGCTGCAGGTGGAGGAGGTCTCGTCGGGGCGAGCGTTGTGCGGCGTCGTCGTCGGCGGCCCGGTCACGGCGCACAAGGGCGTGAATCTTCCGGGCGTCCCGATTCCGATTCCCTCGCTCACGCGCAAGGACCTGGAGGATCTCGAGTTCGCGCTCGGGCTCGGGTGCGACTTCATGGCGCTGTCGTTCGTGCGCTCCGCCGCCGACGTGCGCGACCTCAAGGCGCTGCTCGACCAGGAGGGGTCGACGGCTCACGTGATCGCGAAGATCGAGAAAGCCGAGGCGGTCGACGCGCTCGACGATGTGCTCGCAGAGTCGGACGCGGTGATGGTCGCCCGCGGCGACCTCGGCGTCGAGATCGGGCCGGCGCTGGTGCCGCTCGTGCAGAAGCGGATCATCCTGCGCGCGCTCGACCGCGGCAAGCCCGTGATCACCGCGACACAGATGCTCGAGTCGATGATCCACCACCCGGAGCCGACGCGCGCCGAGGCGAGTGACGTCGCGAACGCGATCCTCGACGGCACCTCCGCGGTCATGCTCTCAGGCGAGACCGCGATGGGCGAGTACCCCGTCGACGCGGTGCAGACCATGGACCGCATCGCCCGCGCCGTCGAGCCGAGCCTCGGCTACCGGCACCAGATTCCCGAGGCCGAGGAAGATCCGACGATCGGCAACGCGATGTCGAACGCGGCGTGCGACCTCGCCGAGGCGCTCGGCGCAGCGGCGCTGCTCGTGCCGACCTTCACCGGACGGACCGCGTCCGCCGTCGCGCGGCTGCGCCCGCGCCGCCCCGTCGTCGCGCTGACGCACCAGCAGTGGTCGGTGCAGCAGATGGCGATCGAGTGGGGCGTGACGCCGATCTGGATCCCCGAGACGAAGAACGTCGAGGACCTCTGGGCGCGCTCCATCTTGGAGGCGAAGAACGCCGGGTTCGTGAACACCGGCGACACCGTCGTGATCACGGCCGGCACCGCCGTCAACATCCCCGGCTCGACGAACGTCATCAAAGTCGACGTCGCCTGACCCCGCAGGGGTCTGACCCCGGCCGTTGAATTGCGCCGCATGCCTGCGGCCCGAGCCCGGAGACGCCCACCGGCGGCGACGCTTGCGCGCCGCTGGCTGGCGGTGCTCCTCGTCGTGATGATCGGGTACGCGTACTACCACCCGCTGCGCAGCTGGCTCGAGACGCGGAGTGAGCTGCACTCGCGCACCGGCGAGGTCGACCAGCTCGCGTCGCTGAAGCACGACCTCCAGCAGCGCGTGCGCGCCTCCGAAACCCTGGACAGCGTCGCCAAGCAGGCGCGGCAGCTCGGGTACATCCGGCCGGGCGAGCACCTCTTCATCGTCAAGGGCATCAAGGCGTGGGAGAACGCGCACTCTAGGATCGAGGGCGGTGGACGGTGATCGCGCTCTCGTCGAACGCCAGCTAGGACGGCCGCCGCGCGCCTTCCGGCGCGTCGCCGTCCGCTGCCCCTTCGGCCGACCTGCCGTCACCGAGCAATCGCCGTACGACGACCGCGGCGAGCCGTTCCCGACGACGTACTGGCTCACGTGCTCCCACCTCGTCGCACAGGTGTCGCGCCTCGAGGCCGCGGGCGGTGTCGAGCGCTGGACGCGCGCGGCGAACGAGGACCCGGAGCTCGCGGCGAGCCTCGAGCGCGCGAACGCGGAGCAGCGGCGCCTGCGCCCCGAGCTCGACCTCGGTGTCGGCGGCGCGCGTGCGGGCGCGGGCAGCCTCAAGTGCCTGCACGCGCACGTCGCGTTCGCGCTCGCGCAGCCCGGCTACGAGCTCGGCGAGCGCGTGCTCGCGGAGCTCGAGCCGCTCTGGCCGCGGGTTTGCTGTACGGCGTGAGGGATACTGCCGCGCACGTGGCCCTGGTACTCGAGGTCGTCCGCAACGAATGGGAAGAGGGCTACCGCCGCTTCCAGAACCTGTCGCGCGACGCCGTCGCCGCCGACCGGCTGAGCCTGCAGCTCGAAGTCATCACCGACGAGCTGCGGAAACGCGTCGGCCAGACCTTCACGCTCGAGGATCTCGCGGAGCGGTACTCGGAGGCGGACGAGTGGGTGCGCGACACGGTGTCAGAGCGCGCACCGACGCCCGGCTGGCCACGGACGCTCTCGACCGTGCAGGACGCGGCGTTCCACCTGTACCAGCGCGGCGCGGTCGACTACACGCCGTGACAGCCCTCACGCCGGTCGAGCGTGAAGAACGCCGCCGCCATCGCCGCCGCCGCGAGCTCTTCCGCTGGGGCATCCGGGTCGGCGTGGCGCTCCTGCTGCTCCTGCTCGGGATCGCTCTCGGCGAAGCGCTCCACGACAACCCGAAGCCCGGCTCGACGACGACGCTGCAGCAGACGCTGCACGTCCCGACCGGCGGCAATCCCGCGTCAACCGTGACTCCCTGACCGGCCAGGTGTAAAGAAGAGGCATGTTTGGGTAGATTCGCGGTATGGCGTCTGACTCACGGCGGCCCGCCGGGGGCGAGAGCGACTGGCTTACCCTGGGCCAGGCCGCGAAGTTCCTGGGGGTGGCGCAGAGCACGATCCGAAAGTGGTCCGACCTCGGCCGGGTCCCCGCCTTCTACACCCCTGGCGGCCACCGGCGCTACAAGCGTGCCGACCTGGAGGCGTTTCTCGACCGCTCCGGACCTGGCAAGCCGGCCCGCGGCCCGCTCGTGCTCCTCGTCGACGACGACCCGCAGGTGCGCGAAGTCGTCCGGATCAACCTCGAGATGGAGGGCTACGCCGTCCGTGAAGCGGCAAATGCCGAGGACGGCCTCGCGGCGCTCGAGGACGAAGCGCCGGACGTGATCCTGCTCGACGTGATGATGCCCCAGGTCGACGGCTGGGAGATGCTGCGCCGCGTGCAGGAACGCCACGGCGTCGGCTCGATCCCGGTCGTGATGTTCAGCGGCCAGCTCGACGCCGAGCGCGAAGCGGCCGAGCGCGGCGCCCAGGGGTTCGTCGGGAAGCCGTTCGACCTGCGCGCGCTGATCGAGCAGACGAAGCAGATCCTTCCGGCCTGATCTCCGACGACCGTCACCTCGAGCGCTGGGTCGTCCACCACCGCACGGGCTGGCTGAACCCGGTCTTCGAAGGGCTCTCGTACGCCGGGCGGGTCGGCCTGCTCTGGATCGTGCTCGCGCTCGTCCTCGCCGCTGTGTACCGCCGCTGGGGAGTGCTGCTCCTGACGGCCGTCGCCATCCTCCTCGCCGATGCGGCGGCGGTCGTGGTCAAGGCGCTCGTCGACCGCCCGCGGCCCTTCGTCCGGTATCCGGAGCCGAAGATCCTGGTGCCTCGCCCGCACGACGCCTCGTTCCCGTCGGGCCACGCCGCCACGAGCTTCGCCGCGGCGACGATCCTGTCGTTCGCGTTCCCCAAGGCCGCGCCGGCGTTTCTCGTGCTGGCCGCGGCCGTCGCGTATTCGCGGGTCTACGTGGGGGTGCACTACCCCCTGGACGTGATCGGCGGCGCCGCGCTCGGGGCGCTCGTCGCTATAGCTCTTCTCCGGCTCGTAAGAGCCCGGCCGCGATTACCGCGAGTGAGGCGAACAGGCTGATGAAGATGCCGATCCCGCGCCCGTCCCAGCCGAAGAGGTTGTCGGGCACGGCGATCAGGCGGATGAGCACGAAGATCGTCGAGAGCGCCCCGAGCCCGATGACGACGAGGCTCTCCGGCACCGTTGCAGGCAGCTCGATCCCGGATTCGCGCAGGACGACGAGCGCGATCACTGCGAGCCCGATGAAGAAGACGAGCTTGCCGAGGACGCCGGTGTGCCAGGCGATGATGGCCGTCGTCGGCCCCTCGCCATGCCCGACGTACCAGTCGGTGAAGGCCGACACCGCCAGGACGAGGCCCGCCACCCAGGTGAGCTCGCGGCCCCAGCCCCAGACCTGCTCGAACGACCGCGCCGGCCGCGGCTCCGGCGGCACCATCCAGTCGTCCTCGTCCGGAGCGGGCTGCTGGTAGGGGTCGGGGTTTTCTTCCGGAGTTTGCAAGGAAAGACTCACGCTGAAGGTCGAGCCGGACAAGTACTCTAGGGGGTCTGGGGATGACGGAGGGGACCGACACGACCCGGGTGGCCGCCGACGACTACGTCGAGTTCTGGGCCGCGGGTCAACCGGTGAAGGGGGAGTTCCACTGTGCCGACTGCGGGTACGGCGTGACGATCGTGCGCAAGCTGCCGCTCTGCCCGATGTGCGGCGGGACGTCGTGGGAGCAGTCTCCCTGGAGCCCGTTCAAGCGCGCGACGCACCACCCGCTCTAGCCGCGCGACTGCGCCGCGGTCAGAGACCGAAGACGCGCTGCACTTCGCTGTAGATCGTCCAGATGAGGGCGATCGCGAGCGCGATCAACACGACGAGCGCAAGCGTGAACCGCAGCCGCGCGCGCGACGTCTCGCGCTTGCGTCGCATGCGTGCGTTGCGGCGCGCGCGGTGGTACTGGTAGGCACGGTCGACCGCGAGTGGATCGACCGGCGGCTGTTCGGGGGCAGCGACGCGCCGCGCGGGCTGAGCCATGGGGGGAGTCTAGTGGCCGTTCGGACATACTTCGTGCGGGTCGGTCGATGGCTGTCACTCAGAGTCAGCGGGAGCTCGATGCCCTTGCCGTGGCGGGGCTGGCCCTCGCGAGCGCCGAGTCGCTCGCCGAGGCCCTGCAGCTCGTCGCCGACGGGGCGGCGGCCGCGGCCCATGCAGACGTCGCGATCGCCCGTGCGGATGTGGAGGGCCACGTCGCCGCCCTGGGCGTCGCGACCGACTCGCAGGCGCTGGCGGCCGAGCTCTCGCGCTCCGGTTTCTCGCTGAGCGACCTGCCGGGCCGCGAGGAATCGGAGCTCGTGCGGATGCCGACCGTCGTCCAACGCACCGCCCAGCGCGTTGACGCGTCGGCGGTGCTGCTCCTGCCGGTGCACGTCGACGGCCGGATGCGTGGATCCGTCGAGCTCTACCGTGCCGGCGAGCCGTTCGACGGCAGCGAGGTGCGGCTCGCTCGGCTCGCCGCAGGACAGTCGTCACTCGCGATCCGGGCGTTCGCGAAGGAAGCGGCCGCCGCAGACGGTTTCGACGGCGGGAGCAGGTTGGCGCTCGCCGGTGACGCACTCGCCGCCGGGGCGGACGACTCCCGCACGGCCGGCGAGCTCGCGCGGTTCGCCGCGGAAGCGACAGGAGCCGCCGCCGCGCTGCTCTGGAGCGTCGACGACGGGGACGAGCTCACGCTCGTCGCCACGGTCGGCGACGACGCCGATGCAGCGGGAGCCCGTGCCGCGGCCGAGCGAACGCTCGCGGGGCACACGTCGGTGGCGCTCGAGGAGGTCGGCGGAATGCGATCGGCGGCGCTGCAGCTCGGCCAGCCGCCGATCGGCACGCTCCAGCTGCTCTTCGCGCCGGGCCACGAGCCGAGCGGCGAGGACCTCGCGAAGCTCGCGACGTTCGGCGTCCGCGCCGCGCACGCCCTCCGGGCGAGCATCCGCGCACGCACGGTCGCGCTCGAGCTCGAGCGTACGCGTGCCCTGCTCGCCGTCGTCGGCCAGGCGATCTCGCAGCTGTCGCTCGCGCATACGCTCGAGACCGCCGTCGCGCGCGTGGCCGAGCTGCTCGGCGCCGACCGCGTCGCCGTCTATCTCCCCGAGAACGACCGCCTGTACGCCGCGGCCGACGTCGGCCTCGCCGGGCCGCATGCAAGGCTCGCGGAGCGGCTGCTCGAGCTGTCGCTCGGGCCGTACCGTTCGCGCGGGCTGCTCGTCGTCGGCGACGTCGTCGCAGACCCGCGGCTCGCGCCGGTGTGGGACGCGTCGGCAGAAGCGGGGATCGAAGCGGCGGTCGCGGTGCCGCTCGTCGCCCACGACGAGGTGACGGGGCTGCTCGCGGTGTACCCGTCGCGGAGCTCGTCGGTGTCGGGAAACGAGCGGGCGCTGCTGACGGCGCTCGCGGCTCAGCTTGCCGTTGCGGTGCAGAACGCCCAGTTGCACGAGCGCGCGACGAGGTTGAGCAACGAGCGCGAGCGTGCGCTCGACGCCGAGCGTGCGGCGTCGAAGCAGGTCCGCGCGCTCTACGAGATCTCCCGCTCGTTTGCCCAGAGCCTCTCGCTCGACGCGACGCTCAATGCGTTGACGGCCACGATCGTCGACGTGCTGGACGTCGACGCGGCCATGATCCGGATTCCGGACGAGCGGAGGGAATGGGTCCTGCCGCGGGCGCTGAAGGTTGCCGACCCCGCCGTCGAGGCCGCCGTCCGGCCGGTGCTCTTCCGGCCGAAGCCGTTCGGTGCGCACTCGATCCAGCGTCTCTTCCGCCTCGCCGAGCCGTTCCACCTGACGGCCGAGGAGTTTCCGGAGCTCGCTCCCTTCCTGGCGCGGGGCTGGACCGGCGCCGCGGTGCCGATCGCGACGGCATCGGAGGTGCTCGCGTCGCTCAAGATCATCTCGATGCGTCCCGGTGCGCCGGTGACGCAGGAGACGCTCGAGGAGGCCGTCCGCATCTCGAATCAGGCCGCGCTCGCCATCGACAACGCCCGCCTGTATCAGCACCAGAAACAGTTCACGGAGACGATGCAGCGCTCGCTCCTGCCGCAAGCGGTGCCGGAGCTCGAGGGCCTCGAGCTCGGTGCCGCCTACGAGTCGTCGGCGCGCGTCGAGGTCGGCGGCGACGTCTATGACTTCATGGAGCTGGCGGACGGTCGCCTCGCCGTTACGCTCGGCGACGTCACCGGGCACGGCGTCGACGCAGCCGCCGACATGGCGATGGCGAAGTTCGTGTTCCGCTCGCTTGCGCGCGAGCATCCCGAGCCGGGCGACTTCTTGCAATCGGCCAACGACGTCGTCGTCGGCGAGATCGCCCCCGGCAAGTTCATCACGATGGTGTACGTCGTGATCGACCCCGGCAGCGGCGACGTTGCCGTCGCCGGCGCGGGACATCCCGCGCCGCGGATCGTCTCGGCGGACGGCACCGTCACGCCGCTGGAGGCGCACGGGCTCGTGCTCGGGATCGAGCCCGGCCAGCTCTACGAGGACGTGCACGCGCGCCTCGACCGGGGCGACGCTGTCGTGCTCTACACGGACGGCGTCCTCGAGGCGCGCCGCGACGGCGTGCAGTTCGGCCCGGAGCGGTTCGACGCCGCGCTGGCGGCACGGGCGGCGCTGCCGCCGGAAGAGCTCGCCCAGGCAGTGCTGGACGACTGCCGCGCCTTTGCCGAGGGCGAGCTCGCCGACGACTGTGCGGTCGTCGTCGTCCGCCGCGTGTGATCGAGCTGCGGCGGCCGGCCGGCGGCTTCGCGCGCGTCGGCCATCGCGGCGCGTCGGCGCTCGCGCCGGAGAACACGCCTGCCGCCTTCGAGCTCGCCGTCGAGCTCGGGTGCGACATGCTCGAGTTCGACGTCCTTGCGCGGAGCGACGGAACGATCGTCGTCGCGCATGACCCGCGCCACCTGCGCGACCCGGGCCTCGTCACGTTCGACGACGCGCTCGCGTTCTTCGTCGAGCGTCTGCCGGGCGTCGGGCTGCAGGTCGACCTCAAGCGTCGCGGCATCGAGCCGGCGGTCGTCGACGCGCTGCGGCGCCACGGAGTGCTCGAGCGTTCCTGGGTCAGTGGCTTCGACGCCGACGCTCTGCGGCGTGTCGCCGACCTCGAGCCCGCGCTGCCGCGGTCGTTCACGTACCCGCGCGACCGCATCGGCGTCTCGAAGCGCGGCCCGCTCGCCCCGGTCGTCCGCGGCGCGCTGAAGACCGTCGGCTCCTCGCTGCCACGGCGGATCCCGGCGCTCCTCCGCCGCGCCGGGGCCACGGCGTTGACGCTGCACTACTCGGTGGCGTCGAGGGAGGCGATCGAGCGTGCACACGAGCTCGGGACGCCCGTCTACGTCTGGACGGTCGACGACCCGGAGCGCGTCGAACGGCTCGTCCGCTGGGGCGCCGACGGTATCATCACGAACGATCCGCGGGTCTTTTCTGGATTGACAACGTGAAGCGGCTTTGTCTCCTCTTCCTCGCCGGGCTCCTCGTGGCGTCCGCGCCTGCGGCTGCCGACGACGTCCCGGTCCCGGCCACCATTCCCGACGGCGTGACGATCGGCGGGATCTCGGTCGGCGGGATGACGCCCGACGCTGCCACGGCGGCCGTCCAGGCAAGTTTCGACCAGCCGCTCACCCTCACGATCGGAACTGCTCGAGTGACCGTGACGCCGGACGTGCTCGGGGCGACGCCGGTGGTCGACAAGGCGGTCGGCCGAGCGCTCGCGGCTCAGCCGAACACGGCGGTTCCGCTCGGCGTGAGTGTCGTCAGCGGCACGATCGCCGGCTTCGTCGCGCAACTCGCGCAACGCTACGACCGTTCCGCCCTCGACTCGAGACTCGCGTTGCGCAACCTGCGGCCGTGGCTTTCGCCCGAACGCGTCGGACGCAAGCTCGACCAGCGCAAAGCCGTGCGCGACATCAACGTCGCGCTGGGCGCGAATTCGCGCGCAGCGCTGAAGCTCACGCTCAAGACGGTGAAGCCGAAGGTCACGCGGCGGAACTTCGGGCCGGTCATCGTCATTCGTCGCAACTCGAACAAGCTGTTCCTCTACAACGGCATGAAGCCGCTGCGCTCGTTCGCCGTCGCGACGGGGCAGAGCCGGTACCCGACGCCGCTCGGCCGCTTCTCGATCATCGTGAAGTGGAGGAACCCGTGGTGGTATCCGCCGAACTCGCCGTGGGCGCAGGGACAGCAGCCGATTCCGCCGGGCCCGAACAACCCGCTCGGAACGCGGTGGATGGGGCTGTCGGCTCCGGGGGTGGGCATCCACGGGACGCCGTCGGACGCGTCGATCGGCTATTCCGTCTCGCACGGCTGCATCCGCATGCACATCCCGCAGGCGGAGTGGCTCTTCAACCACGTCGAGATCGGGACGACGGTCTTCATCGTCGCGGCCTGATGGCGCGCTCCGCCCGGCTGACTGCGCAGGCGCTCGCAGTCGCCGTCGTGTGCGCTCTGCTCGCGCTGCTGATCTGGCGCGTCGCCCACGACAACACCGCGACGGTCTCGAAGGCGCTCGAGCAGGGGAAGCACCCCACGGCGCCGTCCTTCGACCTCGCGCGCATCGACGGGCGCGGCAGCATCGACCTCGCCTCGCTGCGGGGAAAGAAGCCGGTCGTGGTCGACTTCTGGGCGTCGTGGTGCACGCCGTGCATCCACGAGTCGCAGCGGCTCGAGGCCGCGCGCAAGCGTTACGGGAACCGTGTCGCCTTCATCGGCGTCGACACCAAGGACTTCTCCGCCGACGCCCGCAGCTGGCTGCGCAAGCACGGGATCACGTATCCGAGCGTGCACGACGGCGGCGGCAAGGTGCTCGCGAAATGGGGCGGCCTTCCGATCCCGCGCATCTTCTTCGTCTCCCGAAGCGGCAAGGTCGTCGGCGAGCTGATCGTCGAGGAGGACCTCCCGCGCTACCTGCAGCAGATCGCCGCGTCATGAGGCTGCTCGTCCTCGTGTGCGCGGCGGCGCTCATCGCCGTCCCCGTCGCGCGCGCGAGCGAGCAGCACCCGACGCAGGCGGAGATGGAGGGTGAGGTCATGTGCCCGGTGTGCGGCACGACGCTCGACCAGTCGGAGTCGCCGGCCGCGCAGCAGATCAAGCGGGTGATCGCGCGCCGGATCGCCGCAGGCGACACGAAGAGCGAGATCGAGGCGCGGCTCGTCGCGAACTACGGGCAGGACATCCTGGCGGCGCCACCGCATCACGGCTTCGGGCTGCTGGCGTGGTGGCTGCCGATCGCAGGCATCACGGCCGCTGCGGCGCTCGTCGGCTTCGGGGCCTGGCGCTGGTCGCACGCCCGCGAGCCCGCACCGCCGGCGATCCCGCTCGATCCCGCGCTCGAGCGCCGGGTCGACGACGAGCTGCGACGCTACGAGGCCTGATGGAGAAGGCCGGCGTCCTCTTCGTGCTCGGCTTCGCGTCGATCGCGTTCCCGTGCGTGTTGCCGTTGGTGCCCGGCTATCTGTCGGCGGTCTCGGCCGTCGAGGCCCAGCGGCTCGGCGATCCGGGCGTCGGTCGCCGCGTCGCTCTCGCGAGCCTCCCGTTCATTGCCGGTTTCGCGGCCGTGTTCGTCCTGCTCGGCGCCGCCGCGAACCTGATCGGGAACGTCCTCAGCGATCAGACGCGGCAGGCGTTCGCCGGCTTCATCCTCGTCGTCGCGGGGCTCGCGTTCATGGGGCTGCTGCCGGGGACGGATCGGCTCGTCGCGGGGGGACTGCTGCAGGGCGCGCGGCGGACCGGGTCGCGCGTGCTGCTCGGCGGCGCGTTCGCGATCTGCGCCGCTCCGTGCGTCGGGCCGTTCCTAGGCGGAGCCTTTGCCGCCGCTAGCAACTCCGACACCGTGCTACGCGGTTCGGCTTGGCTGCTCGCGTACTCGGCCGGGCTCGGCGTCGCGTTCCTGCTCGTCGCCGTCTTCTTCGTCCGCGGGATGACGTTCTTCCGCTGGCTTCGCGATCACTACCGCGTGTTCTCGCTCGTCGGCGGCGTGATCCTCGTCGCGCTCGGGTTACTGCTGTTCTTCGACGAGTTCTACCGGGTGCAGATCTATACGCACCGCGTGCTCGAGGCCATCGGCCTGGGCGACCTCTAGCGCCGCGCGCAGCTGCGCGAGCAGCGCGTCGACGTCGAGGCCGCGGTGGGCAGGCGCGTACGGCGTCAGCCTGCGGATCGCCTTCTCGAGCTGGCGCTCGGTGCCGATCCGGCGTCCGCGGCCGGCCTGGTACCACGCGACGGCGACGTGGACGAGCCCCTGGAAGAAGTCGCGTTCCGGCTCGGGCGC
>DATCYR010000025.1:0-13010 GCA_036526315.1 Gaiellaceae bacterium
AAGATGAGCGGGTTCGCGGCGATCGGCGGGTTGTACTTCTTCGCCCACGTGCCGGCGCCCTTGACCGGCGGGATGTAGTAGATGCCCGTGATGTTGCGCTTCGGGTCGCCGGCCTCCATCAGACCTTGCACTTTCGGGTCGTAGACGTAGTTCATGTAGACCGACGCCGTGTAGACGTTGCCGCCCTTCGGGATGATCATGTTGTCCGTCCAGATGGCGCCGCCTTCCTTCGGCAGGTTCCAGTGGATGTGGGTGTTCCCGATCTGGGCGATGTCACCCGACCACGACATGGCCGCAGCGAGGTCGCCCTTCGCCAGCGGCGGCGCGTAGTCGTTCCCGGTGAACTGCCGGATCTGCTTCGAGTCGACGGCCTTCTTGATCCTGTTGAACGCCTTGTTCCAGGTCGCGTCGGTGACGTGCAGCGGGTCGTCGCCGTTCGCGAGCATGACGAGCGTCATCGCATCGCCCATCGAGTTGAGACAGGTGACCTTGCCCTTCAGCTTCGGGTTCGTGAACAGGTCGTCGACGGTGAGGACCGGGTCCGACAGCTTGTCGTTGTAGGCGATGCCCGTCATCCCGGACTGCCACGGGAGCGAGAACTCGCGGTTCGGGTCGAAGCTCGGGTGCTTCTGCACGTCGAGCAGGTTCTTCATGTTCGGGATCGCGGACTTGTCGAGCTTCTCCGTCCAGCCCTTCTTGATCATCAGCGACAAGTAGCGGTCGTTGTCGGTCAGGACGATGATGTCGCGGTTGATCGACTGGCCGCGGGACAGCGGTCCCTGGATCTTCCCGAAGAACGACGCGTTGTCGTTGATGTCCTCGGTGTAGTCGACGTGCGTGCCGTACTTCTTTTGGAACGCCTCGAGCGAGGGGTGGCTGTGGTTCTTGTTGTTGACGTCGATGTAGAGCGTCCAGTTCGAGAAGTGGAGCGTCTTCGCGAGCGTGTGGTCCGAACTCGCGCTCGAGGACTTCGAGCTGCTGCCGCCGCAGGCGGCGAGGATGCCGGGGACGGTGAGCAGCGCGCCGCTGCCGGCCGCACGCCGCAGGAGGGTGCGGCGCGTGAGCACGTCGGTCATTCGGATGCCTCCATTGAGTCGACGACGAAGGTGGAGTCGGGGCTCCAGCTGAGCGTGAGCCTTTCCCCCGGTGACGCGCCGTTCAGCCCGGGCGACGCGTTCTGGCGATACACGGTGAGCCTGCCGGCATCGGTGTCGACGATGTACTGCGTCGCGACGCCGACATACGCCTGCTCGACGACTTCGCCTGCGAGCGAGTTCGGCTGGCCGTTGCCGAGCTCGATCTTCTCCGGCCGGATGCCGACCGCGACGTTGCCGGTCCGTCCGGCGATCGCGGCTGCCGGGACGCGGACCTCGGTGCCGTTGTGGAGCCGCACGCTGTCGGCGCCGATGATCGTGCCCGCGATGAGGTTCGACACGCCGAGGAAGCCCGCGACGTACGCCGTGGCCGGCGTCTCGTAGAGCTCCGTCGGCGTCCCGAGCTGCTCGATCCGGCCCTGGTTCATGACGGCGATGTTGTCCGCCATCGTCATGGCCTCTTCCTGGTCGTGCGTGACGTGGATGAACGTGATCCCGACGTCGTGCTGGATCGCCTTCAGCTCGAGCTGCATCTGCTTGCGCAGCTTGAGGTCGAGCGCGCCGAGCGGCTCGTCGAGCAAGAGCACCTGCGGCTTGTTCACGAGCGCCCGCGCGAGCGCGACGCGCTGCTGCTGGCCGCCCGAGAGCTGCCGCGGCTTCCGCTTGCCGAACCCGGCGAGCCCGACGATCTTGAGCATCTCCTCGACGCGACCCCGGAGCATGTCGCCTCGGATGCCCTTCCGGCGCATCCCGAACGCGACGTTCTCGAACACCGAGAGGTGCGGGAAGAGCGCGTACGACTGGAAGACGGTGTTGACGTCGCGCTTGTACGCCGGCAGCCCGCTCACCTCGCGGTCGCCGAGGAAGATCCGGCCCGACGTCGGCTGCTCGAAACCCCCGATCATCCGAAGCGTCGTCGTCTTCCCGCAGCCGGAGGGCCCCAGCAGCGCGAAGAAGCTGCCGCTCTCCACGTCGAGGCTGAGGTCGTCCACTGCGACGACGTCGTCGAACTGCTTCGTGACGCCGACGAGCCGCACGTCGGGGGTGGTGCTCACTGCTTCACTCTCGTCCAGGCCTCCGCAAGGACGTCACCGAGGATGGAGACGATCCGGTCGAATTCTTCCTGTCCGGCGACGAGCGGGGGCGAGATCTGCACCACCGGGTCGCCGCGGTCGTCCGCGCGGCAGATCAGGCCACGCTCGAAGAGGCGCGGTGACAGGAACTGGCGCAGCAGCGTCTCGCACTCCTCCTCGTCGAATGTCTCCTTCGTCTCCTTGTCCTTGACGAGCTCGACGGCGTAGAAGAACCCGGTCCCGCGGACGTCGCCCACGATCGGGAGGTCGAGCAGCTGCTCGAGCTTCGCGCGGAAGGTGTCCTGGGTCGCGGCGACGTGCTCGACGATCCGGTCGCGCTTCATGACTTCGATGTTCTTCAGCGCGACCGCCGACGCGACGGGATGCCCACCGAACGTGATGCCGTGCGCGTACATCCTCGTGTCCCGCATGAAGGGCTCCATCACTCGTTCCGTCGCCACCACGCCGCCGATCGATGCATAGGACGACGAGAGCCCCTTCGCGATCGTCATCAGGTCTGGCCGGATGTCGTAGCGCTCGGAGCCGAACCACGCGCCGAGGCGGCCGAAGCCGGTGATCACCTCGTCCGCGCAGAGCAGGATGTCGTAGCGGTCGCAGAGCTCCCGCACCCCGCGCCAGTAGCCCTCGGGCGGCAGGAACGCGCCGCCGGCGTTCTGCACCGGCTCCATGATCACCATGCAGACCATCTCGGGGCCGGCAGCCTCGATCGTGTGCTCGAGGTCGTCGAGCAGGAACGCCGTGAACTCCGCCTCGGTCTCGCCGTCGGGCCGGTGGAACCGGTTCGTGTTGCGCACGTGCAGGACCTCCGGCACGAGCGGCTCGAACGGCGCCCGCAGCGCGGGAATCCCGTTGATCGACAGCGCCCCCATCGTCGTCCCGTGGTAGGCGATGTGCCGGGAGATCGCCTTCCAGCGGCGCTCGCCGTGGTGCGTCGCCGCCTGCTCCGCGTCGAAGTCGCGGTAGGGCTCCGTCGGCGCGTGCGCGATCGCGACGCGTTGTTCACCCCGCGCGGCGTAGTACTGGCGCGCGAGCTTCCAGGCCGACTCGACGGCTTCGGAGCCGCCGGAGACGAAGAAGAGCCGGTTGAGCTCGCCGGGGGCGAGCGAAGCGACCTCTTCCGCCAGCTCGATCGCGCGCGGGTGCGCGTACGACCAGTTGGTGTAGAACGGCAGCTCGCGCATCTGCGCCGCCGCCGCCTCCCCCATCTCCTCGCCGTAGCCGTAGCCGATGTTCACCGAGAACAGGCCGGCGAGCGCGTCGAGGTAGCGCTTGCCGTTCGCGTCCTCGAGGTAGCAGCCGTCGCCGCGCACGATGATCGGCACGTCGGCGCTCTCGTACGTGCTCATACGGGTGAAGTGCAGCCACAGGTGCTCCCGGGCGGCCTTCTGCAGGTCGACCGTCTTCTCCGGAACGGTGCTGGTCATGGTCGGGTCCCCCAGTCGTACAGCTGCTTGACAAGGTCGAGGTACAGGAACGTCTCGGTGGAGACGACGCCGTCGAGCTCGCGCATGCGATTCGTCAGCCGGAGCAGGTCGCGCCGGTCGGCCGCGACGATCTCCACGACGAGGTCGTACTGGCCGGCCGTGACGACGACGTAGTCGGCCTCTCCCCAGCTCGCGATCTCGTCGGCCACCGGCTGCGGCGAGCCTGTGGTCTTGACGCCGATCAGCGCCTGCTCGAAGCCGAGCCCCAGCGGGTTCGTGACGGCGACGACCTGCAGGATGTCGTCGTCGCAGAGGCGGGCGTACCTCGCCCGTACGGTCGCCTCCGAGACGCCTAGCTGACCCGCGATCGCCCGGAACGACTCCCGTCCGTTCGCCTGGAGCGCCTCGATGATGCCCTGATCGACTTCGTCGATGCGACGCGAGCCCCGAACCGGGCCGCGGCGCTCGACGACGCTCGCGAGCTGAGCTTCGATCCTGCGCAATGCGAGGCGATTCCTACCATTCTTCCTCGCATCGCGTCAATTGGAGGCGCCTTCTGGCTTGCGAAACGCAGCTGCGTCATGGAATCCTCCGCAGCGCGTGAAGCTTCTCGTCATCGGGGCCGGGGGTGTCGGGTCGGCGTTCGCCGCGATTGCGCAGCGCCGCTCGTTCTTCGACCGCGTCGTGCTCGGCGACCTCGACGCGGCCAGGGCACAGGCCGTCGTCGACCGCCTGGACGACGGCCGCTACGCGGCGGTGGCGCTCGACGCGTCGTCGACGGAGGCGATCGTCGAGTGTGCGCGCGCGGTCGGCGCGGACGCGATCCTCAATGCGACCGACCCGCGCTTCAACCCGCAGATCTTCGCGGCGGCCTTCGAGGCGCGCTGCACCTATCTGGACATGGCGCTGACGCTGTCGGAGCCCCATCCGGAGGCGCCGTACGAGCGCCCGGGCGTGAAGCTCGGCGACGCGCAGTTCGCGGAGCACGAGCGCTGGCAGGAGGCCGGCTTGCTGGCCTTGGTCGGGATCGGTGTCGAGCCCGGCCTCTCGGACGTCTTCGCGCGGTACGCCGCCGACCACCTGTTCTCGTCGGTCAGGGAGGTCGGCGTCCGCGACGGCGCGAACCTCGTCATCGAGGGCTACGCGTTCGCGCCGACGTTCTCGATCTGGACGACCATCGAGGAGTGCCTGAACCCGCCGCTCGTCTGGGAGCGCGAACGCGGCTTCTACACGACCGAACCCTTCTCCGAGCCGGAGGTCTTCGACTTTCCCGAAGGCATCGGCCCGATCGAGTGCGTCAACGTCGAGCACGAGGAGGTCGTGCTCGTGCCGCGCGAGATCGAGTGCGAGCGCGTCACGTTCAAGTACGGCCTGGGCGAAGATTTCATCGACGTGCTGCGCACGCTCGAGCGCCTCGGTCTCGACTCGAAGGAGCCGGTACGCGTCGGCGACGTCGCGATCGCGCCGCGTGACGTCGTCGCGGCGGTCCTGCCGGACCCCGCACAGCTCGGGGAGCGCATGACCGGCAAGACGTGCGCCGGCACGCTCGTTTCGGGCCTCGACAAGCAGGGCGCGGAGCGGAGCGTCTACCTGTACCACGTCGCCGACAACGAGGAGACGATGCGGGAGTACGGTTGCCAGGCGGTCGTCTGGCAGACCGCGATCAACCCGGTGCTCGCGCTCGAGCTGCTGGCCGACGGAACGTGGAGAGGCGCGGGAGTTCTCGGGCCGGAGTCGTTCGAGGCCGCGCCGTTCCTGGAGCGGATGCGAGTGGCGGGCTGGGACTACGGCATAGCCGAAAGGAGCACAGCCGATGTCGTCTGACGTTGCAACGAAGAGCAGGACGGGCGAGCTGCAGAAGGCGCGGGAGCGCTACGTCGCTCGCGGGGTCGCGACGACGCCGCTGATCGTCGAGCGCGCGGAGGGCGCGCGGCTCTGGGACGTCGACGGGCGCGAGTACGTCGACTTCGCGGGCGGTCTCGGCTGCCAGAACACCGGGCACGGCTTCGCCTCCGCCGCGATCCACGAGCAGGTCGACCGCTACCTGCACCAGTGCTTCATGGTCGGGATGTACGAGCCCTACATCGAGGTCTGCCGGCTGCTCGACGAGCTGTGGCCCGGCGAGAGCGAGACGCGGTCGCTGCTCGTCAACTCGGGTGCCGAGGGGATCGAGAACGCGGTCAAGATCGCCCGGGTCGCAACGGGCCGGCCCGGCGTGATCGCGTTCGACCACGCGTTCCACGGCCGCACGAACCTGACGATGGCGCTCACCGCCAAGGTCGTCCCGTACAAGGACGGCTTCGGCCCGTATACGCCCGATGTCTATCGCGCCGCGCTCGACCTCGACGACGTGCGTCGGGTGTTCAAGCAGGACGTGAAGCCGGAGCAGGTTGCATGCGTCGTCCTCGAGCCCGTGCAGGGCGAGGGCGGCTTCATCCCGATGCCGCGCGACTTCCCGCGTGAGCTCAAGGCGCTCTGCGAGGCCCACGGCATCCTCTACGTCGACGACGAGGTGCAGGCGGGCGTCGGCCGGACCGGGCCTGTCTGGGCGATCGAGCACTACGGCGTCGAGCCCGACCTGCTCGTCAGCGGCAAGTCCCTCGGCGGCGGCCTCCCGCTCGCGGGCGTCACCGGCAAGGCGCCGCTGATGGACTCGGTGCCCCCGGGTGGCCTGGGCGGCACGTTCGGCGGGAACCCGCTGGCCTGCGCCGCGGCGATCGCCGTGCTCGAGGAGGTGCGCTCGCCCGGGTTTCGTGCACGCGCTGAGGAGCTCGGCACGCGCATCCGCGTGCGCCTCGAGGCGCTGAACGCCGGCGAAGTGCGAGGGCTCGGCCCGATGCTGGCGGTCGAGCTGCCCGAGCGGACGCCGGATCGGGCCGCGCGGATAACCGCCGCCGCGCGCGAGCGCGGGCTCGTCCTGCTCTCGGCAGGGATGTACGGCAACGTGATCCGGATCCTCGTCCCGATCACGATCGACGACGAGCTGCTCGAGCGCGGCTTGCGCCTCCTGGAGGAAGCCTTTGGCGACGCAGACGCTGCCTGACGCCACAACGCCTCCCGGGACGAGCGGAGCCGCGGTGGACGTGCGGCTTCTCGGGATCCGCAAGACCTACGGCGACGTCGTCGCCGTCGAGCACGTCGATCTCGAGATCAGCCCCGGCGAGTTCTTCACCCTGCTCGGCCCGTCCGGCTCGGGCAAGACGACCACGCTCCGGCTGATCGCCGGCTTCGAGCGCCCCGACTCGGGGCGGATCGAGCTCAGCGGTGTCGACGTCACGAACCGCGCACCGTACGAGCGCGACGTCAACACCGTCTTCCAGGACTACGCGCTGTTCCCGCACATGACGGTCGCGGAGAACGTCGCCTACGGGCTGCGCGTGAAAGGCGTGCCGCGCGGCGAGCGCCGCCGCCGCGTCGAGGAGATCCTGCGAGTCGTCCGGCTGCCGAACGTCGCCGACCGCAAACCGGTGCAGCTCTCGGGCGGGCAGCGTCAGCGGATCGCGCTCGCGCGCGCGCTGGTGAACGGCCCGAAGGTGCTTCTGCTCGACGAGCCGCTCGGCGCGCTCGACCTGAAGCTGAGGCAGGAGATGCAGATCGAGCTGAAGCGCATTCAGCGCGACGTCAGCGAGGTCGGGATCACGTTCGTGTACGTCACGCACGACCAGGAGGAGGCGCTGACGATGAGCGACCGCCTCGCAGTCTTCAACGAGGGGCGCATCGAGCAGCTCGGCACGCCCGAGGAGGTGTACGAGCACCCTGCGACCGAGTTCGTCGCGGGCTTCGTCGGCATCTCGAACGTCCTCGAGCGCGGCGGGCGCCGCTTCACCGTCCGTCCGGAGAAGATCCAGATGCACTTCGACGACGCCGGCAGCGGCGAGCGCGGCGTGATCCGCGACGTCGTCTACGTCGGCATGTTCACGCGGTACATCGTCGAGCTCGACTCCGGAGGCGAGCTGACGGTGGTCGAGCAGAACCTCGAGACGTCGTCGGTCGACGTGCTCGAGTCGAAGGGGAAGCGGGTGCGCCTCGAGTGGCGTCCCGAGCACACCTACGACCTGCACGGAGGGCATGAATGAGGAGGATTCGGAGAGGGCACGTGCTGCTCGCCGCGGTGGCGGCGGCACTTTGCGTCCCGGCGTCGGGCGTCAGCTCGTCGAGCGACAACTCGCCGATCACGAAGGTCGGCAAGACCGAGGGCGCACTGAACCTGATCGCGTGGGAGGGCTACACCCAGCCGCAGTGGGTGAACCCGTTCACGAAGGCGACCGGCTGCAAGGTCAAGCCGAAGTACGCCGGCTCGTCGGACGAGATGGTGACGCTCATGCGCACCGGCCAGTACGACGCCGTCTCGGCTTCGGGCGATGCGAGCCTGCGGCTGATCTTTGGCAAGGACGTGCGGCCGATCGACCCGAAGCTGATCCCCAGCTACAAGGACTTCATCCCGCAGCTGAAGTCGCCGCCGCACAACACCGTCAACGGCGTGCACTACGGCATCTCGCTGCAGTGGGGGCCGAACACGCTGCTCTACAACACGAAGAAGGTGAAGCCGGCCCCGACCAGCTGGTCGACGATCTACAACTCGAAGTACAAGGGCAAGGTCACGGTTCCCGACAACCCGATCCAGATCGCCGACGCGGCGCTCTATCTCTCGAAGACGAAGCCGTCGCTCGGGATCAAGGATCCGTACGAGCTGAACAGCGCCCAGTTCACCGCGACCGTCAACTTGCTGAAACAGCAGAAGCCGCTGATCAAGAAGTATTGGGCGTCGGCGGGCGACGAGGTCGACCTGTTCAAGAACGGCGGCGCGGTCGTCGGCGCGTCTTGGCCGTTGCAGACGATCACGCTCCAGGACGCGAAAGCACCCGTCAAGGATCTGATCCCGAAGGAAGGGGCAACCGGCTGGGCCGACACCTGGATGATCTCGACGCAGGCCAAGCACCCGAACTGCGCGGTGAAGTGGATCCAGTGGGTGTCGACGCCGAAAGTGCAGGCACAGCAGGCGCTCTTCTTCCGCGAGACGCCCGCCAACAAGAAGGCGTGCCCGTACATGAACAAGCTGGAGAAGAACTCCTGCTCGAAGTTCCACCTGAACGCGCCGGCGGCGTACTTCAACTCGATCAAGTTCTGGAAGACGCCGGTCAAGCAGTGCGGCAACGGCAAGTCCAATTGCATGGACTACACGAAGTGGCAGCAAGCCTGGACTGACATCAAGAGTTGACGTCTCAGGCGTACGACGCGGCGCGTCCCCGCTCGGGGGCGCGCCGCCGCCTCTCGGCGGCTCTGTGGCGGCGGCCGTGGCTGCGGGCGGTCGTGTTGCTGCTCCCGCCGCTCGGCTGGATGCTCGTGTTCTACCTCGCCGCGCTCGCGGTGCTGTTCGTGTCGGCGTTCTGGAGCATCGACTCCTTCACCGGAAAGCTGACGCACACCTTCACGTGGGCGAACTTCCACCAGATCGTCAGCGACCCGACCTACCGGCAGATCGCGTGGCGCACGATCTGGATGGCCGCGGCGGTGACGGCGACAGACGCAGTGATCGCCTTCCCGTTTGCCTACTACATGGCGCGCATCGCGGGGCCGCGGCAGCGAACGCTCCTGTTCGTGCTCGTGCTGCTGCCGCTCTGGTCGAGCTATCTCGCCCGGATCTACGCATGGCGGCTGATCCTCAACCACGACGGCGCGCTCAACTGGACGCTCGGGAAGCTCGGGCTGCCGACGCAGGGCTGGGCGTTCACGAACACGGCGATCTGGATCGTGTTCTCGTACATCTGGCTGCCGTTCATGATCCTGCCGATCTACGCGGCGCTGGAACGCATCCCGGATTCGTTTCTCGAGGCGTCGCAGGACCTCGGCGCCCGGAACTGGACGACGTTCCGCCGCGTCATCGTCCCGCTGGCCCTGCCGGGCATCGTCGCCGGCTCGATCTTCACGTTCTCGCTGACGCTCGGCGACTACATCACGCCGTCGCTCGTCGGCAACGTCGACTTCATCGGGAACGTCATCTACCGGAACGTGCTCGGGCTGACGAACAACCTGCCGTTCGCGGCCGCCTACGCGACCATCCCGCTTGCCGTCATGGCCATCTACCTCGTCGCAGCGAAGCGCCTCGGCGCGTTCGAGGCCTTGTAGTGGAGACCCGTGCGACACGGGTCACGCTGAGCGTCTGGGCGCTCGGCGTCGTGCTGTTCCTCTGGCTCCCGCTCGTTCTCATCTGCGTCTACGCCTTCAACTCCTCCAACATCCAGAGCTGGCCGATCGCGGGCTTCAGCACGAAGTGGTTCACCGCGGTGTGGCACAACCAGGACGCGCGCGACGCCCTCGTCCTCTCGCTCAAGGCGGCCGGCGTCGCGACCTTCATCGCGGTTCTGCTCGGAACGGCGGCAGCCGCCGTCGTCAGCCGCTTCGCATTCTTCGGCCGCGACGCGATCACGTTTCTGCTCGTCCTCCCGATCGCCCTGCCGGGTGTCGTCACCGGCATCGCGCTCAACTCGTTCTTCAGCAACAACCCCGTCCACCACATCAGCCCGTCGCTCTGGACGATCGTGATCGGCCACGCGACGTTCTGCATCGTCATCGTCTACAACAACGTCGTCGCGCGGATGCGCCGGACGCAGACGTCCCTCACCGAGGCATCGATGGACCTGGGCGCCGACGGCTGGCAGACGTTCCGCTTCGTGACGCTGCCGGTCATCTCCACGGCGCTCGTCGCCGGCGCGCTGCTGGCGTTCGCGCTCTCGCTCGACGAGGTGATCGTGACAACGTTCACCGCGGGTGCGCAGAACACGCTGCCGATCTGGATCCTCGGCAACTTGCGGACAGGGCAGCAGCTTCCGCAAGTGAACGTGATGGTCTTTTTCGTGATAGTCATGACCGTGATTCCCGTGGCGATCGCCGCGCGCCTGACGCGCGACACCGGGATCCTGAGAAGGAGGTAAGCCGTGAGCACGACCGTCTCCAAGCACCAGAACTTCATCGGCGGCGAGTGGGTCGATTCCGCCGGCGGCGACACGATGGAGGTCCTGAACCCGGCGACCGGCGAGGTGATCGCCGAAGTTCCGAACGCCACCGCCGAGGACGTCGACCGCGCCGTGCAGGCGGCGAAGAAGGCGCTCGTCGAGTGGCGCGAGACGACGCCGGGCGAACGCGCCGAGGCGCTGCTGAAGGTCGCCGACCTGATCGACGAGCACACCGACGAGCTCGCCGAGCTCGAGTCGCGCAACGTCGGCAAGCCGCTCTCCTACGCGCGCGACGAGATGCCGGTCTGCGCGGACAACTTCCGCTTCTTCGCCGGCGCTGCCCGCGTGCTCGAGGGCAAGTCGGCCGGGGAGTACATGAAGGGGTACACCTCGTGGCTCCGCCGCGAGCCGATCGGCGTCGTCGGCGGCATCGCGCCGTGGAACTACCCGCTGATGATGGCCGTCTGGAAAATGGCTCCGGCTCTCGCGGCCGGGAACGTCCAGGTGCTGAAGCCCTCGGAGCAGACGCCGCTGACGGCCCTTCGCTTCGCGCAGCTCGCAGCCGACGTCCTCCCGGCGGGCGTGCTCAACGTGATCACCGGGGACGGCGTCCCGGCCGGCGAGGCGATCGTCAAGCATCCGGAGGTACGGCTCGTGTCGCTGACCGGCGACGTCGAGACGGGCAAGACCATCGCTCGCACCGCCGCCGACAACCTCAAGCGCGTGCACCTCGAGCTCGGCGGCAAGGCGCCGGTGCTCGTCTTCGACGACGCCGACCCCGCCGCGGTCGCGGAAGGGATCAAGATCGGCGGCTACTGGAACTCCGGCCAGGACTGCACGGCCGCGTCGCGCGTGGTCGCAGGGCCGAAGATCTACTCGAAGCTCCTCGACGAGCTCGTGCCGGCGGTCGAGTCATTGCACGTCGGCGACCCGGCCGAGGGCGACGAGATCGAGATGGGCCCGGTGATCTCGAAGGCGCAGCAGGAGCGCGTGCTCGGCTTCCTCGACCGCGCCAAGGGCGCGAGCGTCCTCACCGGCGGCGACGCGAACGGCAGCCGCGGCTTCTTCGTCAAGCCGACGGTCATCACCGACGTCGGCCAGCACGACGAGATCATCCAGCGCGAGGTCTTCGGGCCCGTGGTGACGGTGCAGAAGTTCGAGGACGACGACCAGGCGATCGAGTGGGCGAACGACGTCGAGTACGGGCTCGCCGCCTCCGTCTGGACGCGCGACATCGGCCGCGCGCTCAACGCATCCCGCAAGCTGCAGTTCGGCACCGTGTGGATCAACGACCACATCCCGCTGGTCAGCGAGATGCCGCACGGGGGCTACAAGCAGTCGGGCTACGGCAAGGACCTGTCGACGTACAGCCTCGAGGACTACACCAACATCAAGCACGTGATGGCCAAGATTGACTGAGGCGACATGCTGGGGTCTGACCCCTGCGGGGTCAGACCCCAGCCGTTCGGTTTGAAAGCGCCACCACTTCCAGACGGCGGCACGATCGGCGTTGCCGCGGCCTCGAGCCCGTTCGAGAACCGCTCGGAGATCGACCGTGGCGTGCGCTGGTACGAGGAGCACGGCTACCGGGTGAAGCTCGCGCCGCACGTGTACGCACGCGACGACTTCGTCGCCGGCGACGCACGGGCTCGCGCCGACGACGTGACGGCGCTGTTCGCCGACGACGAGGTCGACCTGGTGCAGATGCTGCGCGGCGGCTACGGCGCCTCGCAGGTCGTCCCGCTGCTCGACTACGACGTGATCGCGGCGAGCCCGAAGCCGTTCGTCGGCTACTCCGACGTCACCGCGCTGCACGTCGCGATCCGGCAGCGCACCGGGCTCGTCACGTTCTACGGCCTCGGGCTCACCAGCATGGGCGCGCCGAAGCGCGAGGAGTGGGACAAGGAGCGCTTCCTACGAGCCATGACCGCGACGGAGCCGCTCGGCGAGGTGCCGGCGCGCCCGGACGACCCGTACATCGGCAGCCTCGGCTCCGGAGCCGCGAGCGCTCCGCTCCTCGGCGGCTGCCTGTGGCTGCTCCGCGAGACGCTGGGCACCCCGTGGGAGATCGAGCTCGACGGCGCGATCCTGTTCTTCGAGGACGTGCACGCGCCGCCTTGGCAGGTCGACGGGATGTTGACCCAGCTCGGAAACGCCGGGAAGCTCGAGCACGTCAAGGGCATCGCGATCGGCGAGCTGCACAAGTCCGACCATTCCGACGAGCTCGATCCGTGGCTGCGAAGCCGCTCGATGGAGGACGTCTTCGAGCACCACCTCGAGCCGCTCGGCGTGCCGATCGTCCACAACCTGCCGCTCGGCCACGGCAAGCACCTCGTCACGATCCCACTCGGTGTCACTGCCACGGTCGACGCCGACGCGCGCACGCTGACGCTGGACGAGGGCGCGCTTGTAGGGCGCCGGACCGCAGTCGGGGCGGGCGAAGCC
>DATCYR010000026.1:0-43757 GCA_036526315.1 Gaiellaceae bacterium
GACAATCGCGCCCACTCGTGCGACTCGCGCGTCTGGGGGCTCGTGCCGCGGAGCGCGATCATCGGCAAGGTCTTCTTCACCTACTGGCCGCTCGGGCGCATCGGCGTGCCGTAGGCGCCTCCCCCCGCAGGAGCGAAAGGCCGGGTCAGGCCCCTTCGGGGCCAGACCCCGTCAAGGCCGGAGCGTAAGCCGCCGGCTTACGCGAAGGCGAACCGATCCGCGCGCCGATGGCCGCCAGGCCACCGGCACGCGAGACGAAGGAAACAATCGCCCCGAGAAAAGGAGCGCCCGGGCTCGGCCCGGGCGCGTCTACCGCGAAGCGGCGTACTCATTCGGGGCTGACCCGCAGGGTCAGCCCCGAGACCTTTAGTAGTCGTCGCGGACGACCGTGCGGCGGCCGCGCGGACCGTCGGCAGGCCCACCGAAGCCGCCCCAGCTCGACCAGAAGATGAGCGAGAGCAGTGCGCCGACGGCGCCGACGATGAGCAGGATCCAACCGATCGTGTGCAGCTCGATGCCGCTGACGGTCGCGTTGACCGCCCAGATCAGGATCGCGCCGGCCGCCATGAGCACAAGGCTGACTCCGATACCCATGATTTTTGACTCCTTTCCTCGAGAAAGCGGGGGAAGTTGCTTTTCTGCAGGGAAAACGCCGAAGGGGCCTATTTGGTTACGGGTACACCGAGGTCGACCTCCTGGGTCGCCCGGAAGGCCTCGAGGAAGCGCCTGTCGTGGGTGACGAGCAGAACCGTCCCGTCGAAGGCGTCGAGCGCCCGTTCCAGCTCCTCGATGGCAGGGACGTCGAGGTGGTTCGTGGGCTCGTCCAGGATCAGGCAGTTGACGCCGCGGGCGGCGAGCAGCGCGAGCAGCGCCCGCGTCCGCTCGCCGGGCGAGAGCGAGCCCGCGTCGCGGCGGACGTGGTCGGCGCCGAGCCCGAACTTCGCGAGCAGGGTGCGGGATTCCTCGTCGTTCAGCCCGGTCTCGCGTGCGAAGAGCGGCAGCAGCTCGCCGCGCGCGAGCTCGTCGCGCCCCTGCGTCAGCTCGCCGAGCACCACGCCGCTGCCCGTCCACAACTGCCCCGAGTCGAGCGGCACGCGGCCGAGCAGGACGTCGAGGAGCGTCGACTTGCCGCTCCCGTTCGGGCCGGCGATGGCGACGCGGTCTGCCCAGCCGATCGCCAGGTCGATCGGCCCGAGCGTGAACTCGCCGCGACGGGCGACGGCGTGCTCGAGCCGCACGACGACGTCTCCGCTCCGGCGTCCCGCTGACAGCGGGATCCGCAGCTCCCACGGCTGGTAGGGCTTCTCGACAACGTCGAGGCGGTCGATGCGGCCGCCGTAGCGCTTCTTCACGTCCTTCGTGCGCTTCTTCTTGCGGCCCTGGCCGTAGCCGCGCTCCTCCCAGCGCTGCATCCGCCGCAGCTGCTCCTCGAGTCGCTCCTTTTCGGTCTCGTACCGCTCGTACGACTCGCGCTGCCGCCGCAACGCGCTCGTCCGTGCACGCTCGTACGCGCTCCAGCCGCCGGAGAACTCCGTCGCCCGGTGTGTCCACTCGTCGAGCTCGACGACCCGGGAGACGGCTCCGTCGAGGAAGTCGCGGTCGTGCGAGATCAGCACGACGGCGCCCTGGAGCTTCGCGAGCTCTCGCTCGAGCCAGTCCAGGCCGCCGAAGTCGAGGTCGTTCGTCGGCTCGTCGAGGAGGAAGACGTCGAGCGGGCGCCGCAGGAACGCCGCCAGCCGGGCGCGCGCGGCCTCACCTCCGGATTGCGCGTGCGGGCCGTCCTCTTGCGGCAGGTACTCCACGGCCAGTCCCGGCGGCGTTCGGCGGACGGTGCCGCGGTCCGGCTCCTCGAGCCCCGCGAGGATGCGCAGCAGCGTCGACTTGCCGACGCCGTTGGGGCCGACCAGCCCGATGCGCGCGTCCGGAGGGACGACGAGCGTCACGTCGTGCAGGACGAGCTGCGGACCGTGGTACTTCGTGATGTTCGCTGCGGCAAGCAGGAGAGGACCTCCGTCGAGAGGCGGGACAGGAAGAGTGTCGTGTCGCCCTAGGCCCTCATAGCCGGCGCTACGCGCCGTTGGCGATGGTACCTCGCACCGGCACGACCACGAAACCGGTCTCCGTCTCCACCAGCGCGACCTCGGCCCCGTAGTGCTCGCTGATCAGCGGGCGCGTGAGCACCTCGCGCGCCGAACCCGCGGCGACGAGGCGGCCGCGGTCGAGCAGGAGCAGCCGGTCGGCGTACTGGCCTGCAAGCGTGAGGTCGTGCATCGTCGAGAGCACGGTCAGGCCCCGCTGCGAGCGAAGCGAGTCGACGAGCTCGAGCACCTGCTGCTGGCGGCCGACGTCGAGCGCGGCCGTCGGCTCGTCGAGCAGCAGGATCGGCGCGTCCTGCGCCAGCGCCCGGGCGAGCGTCGCGCGCTGGCGCTCGCCCCCCGACAGGGTCTCGAGGCGGCGATGCTGCAGGGCGACGAGGTCGAGGTGGTCGAGCGCCTCGTCGACGGCCTCGTGATCCACGCGCCGCTCCGACCCGAAATACGTCAGGTACGGCGTGCGGCCGAGGAGGACGTACTCGCGCACGCTGACGTCGCGCGGCAGCAGCGGCACCTGCGGAACGAGCGCGAGCGCCCGTGCCCGCTGCCGCCGCGACAGCCTCCCGGCGTCGTCGCCGAAGATCGACACCTCCCCGTCGTAGCCGACGAGGCCTGCGACCGCCCGCAGCGCCGTCGTCTTGCCGGCGCCGTTCGGCCCGATCAGCGCGACCCACTCCCCCGGCTCGACCGTCGCCGCCAGGCCGTCGACGACGCGGGCGCCGCCGAGCGTGACCGACAACGACTCGAGCGCGAGCGCGGTCACGCGGCCCGCCGGCTCGTCCGCAGGATCACGGCGAAGAACGGCGCGCCGAAGAACGCCGTCACGACGCCGATCGGCAACTCCGCCGGGGACATCACCGTCCGCGCGATCACGTCGGCGAAGACGAGGAAGCCTGCGCCGACGACGATCGACAGCGGCAGCAGCAGCCGGTAGCTGCCGCCGATCAGGAGCCTGATCGTGTGCGGGACGATGATCCCGACGAAGGCGATCAGCCCGGCGACGGCGACGGCAGCCGCAGTCGCGATCGTCGCGGCGACGACGACGAGCAGCCGCACGCGCGCGACGTTGACGCCGAGCGCCGCCGCCTCGTCGTCCCCGACCGCGAGCACGTCGAGCAGCCGCCGGTGCCCGAGGAGGATCAGCCATGACGCCACGGCGTACGGCGCGATGATCGCGACCTCGCGCCAGCCCGCGGTCGAGAGGCGGCCGAGGAGCCAGGAATAGACCTGCTGCACGGTGTCCACGTGCTGCTGCTGCACGAAGATCTGGAGGGCCGTGAAGAACGAGGCCACCGTGACGCCGGCGAGGATGAGCGCCGCCGGCCCGGCGGCGGCGCCGGCAGAGCGGCCGAGCACGTAGGCGGCAACCACCGCAACGCCGGCTCCCGCGAATGCCGACAGCGGCAGCAGGTCGCCGGACAGCCCGCTCCCCGGCGCGTAAGCGGCGACGAGGGTGGCGCCGAGACCGGCGCCGGCAGCCGCGCCGAGCAGGTACGGATCCGCGAGCGGGTTGCGAAAGACGCCCTGGTACGCGGCGCCGGCGGCCGCGAGCGTGCCGCCGACGAGCGCGCCGAGAATGACGCGCGGCAGCCGCAGCTGCCAGAGGATCGCGTCGTCCGCGCCGGAGAGCGGCGAGTGGAGCCCGAGGACGTGCGCGAACGTCGCGTGCACGACCGTGAGGGCGCCCAGGTCGACCGGGCCGACGAGGACGCCCGTCAGCAGCGCCGCGGCGAGAAAGACCGCTGCGGCCGCGAGTCGCATCAACGCTTGCGCAGCACCCTCGCGACGGCCTGCACGAACTGCACCACGCGCGGGCCCCACCGTGACGCCACCGAGTCGTCGATCGCGACGACGCTGCGCGTGCGAACGGCGGCGACGTTCGACCAGCCCGGCCTTCCCGACACGGACGCAACGCTCTGGCCGCAGCAGCGCGTGTCGGCGAGCACGATCAGGCTCGGATTCGCTCCGAGGATGTACTCCGCGGACAGCTGCGGGTAGCCGGAGCCGGTCGAGTCGGCCGCGTCGGCGATGTTGCGCAGGCCGAAGAGCTTGTAGATCCTGCCGATGAACGTCTTCGACGTCGCGCTGTAGTAGTCGGGAGACAGCTCGTGATAGACGGCCAGCCGCCGGTGCGGCGTCGACGCGACCGCCCTGGCGATCGCCTTCTTCATGCGCGTGACGAGCGCCGCCGCCGCGCGCTTGTGTGCGGTGATGTTCCCGAGCTGCCGGATCTGCCCGTACGCGGCGGTGAGGTTTTTTGCGCTCGGCTGCACCAGCACGCGGATGTTCAGCTTGTGGAGCGCCTCGACGACGTCGCCGGAGTCGTACTGCACGACGACGAGGTCCGGGCGGTACGCGGCGATCGCCTCGACGTTCGGCGTGAAGCCGGAGAGTGTCGTGCGCGGTGCGCGCTTCGGGTAGTCGGACTGGTCGTCGACCGCGACGACCTGCTTGCCGGCGCCGATGGCGAAGAGCGACTCCGTGGCCGTCGGCGACAGCGAGATGATGCGGTGCGGTGTCGTTGCCGCCGACACGGATTGGACGGCGAGCAGCGCGGCGACGGTCGCCACGAGAAGCAGTGATCGAAACACGAATCCTCCCTTCCGCGAGGGGTTCGATTTCCGGGCGGGCGGAGGTCTTCTGACTCGGGGCGCCCTCCCTCGCCGCCTTCCCAGCCCGAAGGCCAGTGGCATGTGGCGCGGGAGCGTCTCCCCTCACAGCGGCGGGACCGTTCCGGACTTGCACCGGATTCCCTTGCCGCTCGCCGGTTTGTCGGGCGGAGACTAGCATCGGCCGCCGATGGTGAGATCGCGCTTCGCAACGGTGTGGCTACCCGTGTTCGCGTGGGCGGCGGTGATCTTCGCGTTCTCGTCGATCCCGAGCCTCTCGACGGGCCTCGGGGCGACGGACACCGTGCTGCGAAAGGGCGCCCACATCACGGAGTACGCGATCCTCGGCGCGCTGCTCTATCGCGCGCTCGGCGTCGAGGCGCTCGCACTGGCCGTCGGGATCGCGTACGCGGCGACCGACGAGCTGCACCAGCACTTCGTGCGAGGACGGCACGCGTCGCCGATCGACGTCGCCATCGACGCGGTCGGGCTGTCGCTCGGGATGCTGGTGTGGCTTCGCGTGCGCGAGCGGTGAGGGCCGTCGCCGTCGATCTCGCTGCGCTCGGCGACGTCGAGCCGCTCTGGCACGACTGGCTCGACGACGCGTCACGACGGTTCCGCGTCGATGTTTCCGCGCTGGACGAGCAGCTGCCGAACTGGCGGCCGCTGCTCGAGCGCTTCGCGGAGGAGCGCGCGCCGGTCTACCTCCGCCGTGACGCGGAGGTGACTGCCGCGCTGCGGCGGCTGCACGCCGCCGGCGTGCGCGTGGGCGTCTTCACCGGCGCACCCGCAGAGCTGACGGCGATCGCGCTCGCGCATCTCGGCGCCGACGGGCGCGTCGACGTCGTCGAGACGGGCGAGGGCGCGCGCGAGCGCATCCTCGGCGAGCTCGGTGACGGGACGATCGTCGTCGAGACGCGCGCGCAGCTCGTCGGCCTAAACTGACCGTCGTGGATCGCAAGGACGTCGGCGACCGGCAGCTCGACGCTCTGCTCGAGCGACTCGACCGCCTATGCGACGAGATGCACGCGCTCAACCGGCATCTCGACACGAGCGAGCAGCTCCTGCGGATCGCCCGCGAGCTCTCGACGCTGAACGAATCGCTGCAGGCGCTGGCCTACGCGGCGCTCGGGCAGCAGGCCCCGACCGTCCGGCGCCGCCGGACGGGCTAGGTCAACGCCTCGCAGATCGCGGCGATGTGGCGGTCGTCGGTGCCGCAGCAGCCGCCTGCGACGCGCAGGTTCGGGAGCTGCTCGCGCAGCGACGGGTAGTGCGAGGCGAGCTCCTCGGGGTCGCCCGAGTCGAGCTCGTCTGCCTCGTCCAGCTCGGCATGGCTCTTCATCGACGCGTTCGCACGAACGCCCCAGACGCGTTTGCGCCAGTCGCCGTCCTCGATGACGCCGGCGAAGTGCGTCGGATGCGCGCAGTTGACCATGAAGTAGTCGACCTCGGAGGCACCGTCCACCGCTGCGATCGCATCGCCGAGCGTCTCGCCGCCCGGCAGCCGTCCGTCCGTCTCGACCGTGAACGAGATCGCCACCGGCAACCCGACGGCATTCGCAGCCCGCGCGATGCCGATCGCCTCGGCGGAGTACGTGAGCGTGAGCGCGTTGACGAAGTCGGCCGGCGTCTCCACGAACGTCTCGATCTGCGGACGATGGTATGCGTACGCCTCGTCGGCGCTGATCTGGTCGCTCGGCGCGTACGCGTCGTCGCACGGGCCGACGCAGCCGCCGACGACGATGCGAACGTCGCGCGCCTCCGTGCGGATGTCGTCGACGAACGTCACCGACCGCCGGTTGAAGTCGGCCAGCTCGGCGGCGTGGTAGCCAAGCAGCTCGCCCCAGTGCGAGCTCGCCCGCCACGTCGGTGCGTCGAGGACGAGCCCGACGTCACTCGCGCGCGCAAGCTCGACGTACGGCGCGAAGTAGGCGCGCAGCGCTGCAACGCCCTCGGCCGAGTCGAGCAGCGGGAAAGACGCGAACTGCGGCAGCTGGAAACCGCGCTCGTGCAGGAGCCACGTCTCCATGCCGCCGTCGGTGAGGAAGAGATCGTCGCCCAGCTGCGGCAGCATCAGCCGCCGAGCTTATAGATGCGCCCGTTGCCGGTCGCCAGATAGAGCTCGCCCGCTGCGTCCTCGCCGAACGAGGTCAGCTGCGAGACGGTGAACGGCTCGCGCCGGACGTCGACGGCTGCGCCGTTCTGGATCCGCAGGCTCCAGACGCTGCCGGAGCAGAAGTCGCCGAAGAAGTAGCGCCCGGCCGCCGCCGGGACGGCGTGGCCCCGATAGACGTAGCCGCCGGTCACGGAGCAGTTCGAGTTCTCGTGGCTGTACACGTAGACCGGCGCAACGACCTGGCCGGGGCCGAGCGGCGTGCTGCTGAAGCGCGTGTTCCCCTCGAAGACATGCCAGCCGTAGTTCGCGAGCTTGCCGATCGCCGACGCCGCGCGGTAGTCGATCTCCTCCCAGTTCCCCTGCCCCACGTCGCCGATGTAGACGTCGCCGGTGGCCCGGTCGAAGGAGAAGCGCCAGGGGTTTCGCAGCCCGAGCGCGACCATCTGCCAACGCGCGCCGCGCTTGAGCGGGTTGATGCGTAGCAGCTTGCCGAGGCGCTGGCGCGGATTCTGCGCGCGGTTGCCCGGGTCGCCGGCCGAGCCGCCGTCGCCCATGCCGACGTACAGCAGCCCGTGGCGGTCGAACTGCAGCTCGCCGCCGTTGTGGTTCGCGTACGGCTGCCGTACGAACAGGAGCTGGCGCGCCGTCGACTTCAGCCCGCGCCCGTTCCGCGAGCGGAACTCGACGACTCGCGTGTTTCCCTGCTTGTCGGTGTAGTCGACGTAGAAGCGGTGGTTCCGCCTGTAGTTCGGGTGGAACGCGACCGAAAGCAGCCCTTGCTCGCCGCCGCTGACGATGCGGTCGCGCAGGTCGATGAAGGTGCCGCGCACGCGTCCGTTGACGAGGTACTTGATCGCACCCACCTGCTCCACCGCGTACAGCCGGTTCGGCTCGGCCGGCGTCGACGAGATCCCCGTCAGCGCGCCGAGGCCCGTCGCGTACGGCTGCAGCGACAGCTGCTGCTGTTGCGGCGCGAGCAGCGCGGCGGCGGCCAGGAACGTCGCGAGCATCACGGCCAAAGTACCCATGGCCGCGGGGGTTGGTTCCGGCCTTTACTTACTTCTTAGGTATTGGCCGCGTGTGTATGTGGCTTTGGGCCCGTTTGCTCACGCGGAGTTCGAATATGGGTGTCACTGGGCCGAGCCCCTCCAAAAAGCCGGACGCGAGCGTGGCCGGCAAAAGGAAGCCTCAATGGCCCGTTGGGGCCGGGTCACCCGCAGTCCACGGGGTCAGCCTGCGGTGCCCGGCCCCGTTCGCGACCGCCTCCTCGCGACGCGCGCGCAACTCCATGAGAAGCACAAGCGGATGCCGCAACGGCGCGCCGAGCTCTCGCTCCCCTCAAGCCGGCCACAAAAAGGCCGCGGCTTGACGATCAGTCCGCTTGTCCCTCGGTTGTCGGGGAGGTGGTGGCCTCCGGTGGGTGGCGGCCAGTTCTGTAAGGCCGCCGTAAATCTTGCGCAACCAAGGGATTGGCTCCCCATGGATTGAGGGAACGCAACTTAGTGGGGAGGCCCTCGCCGGGCATGCCAACGCCGGGAACTGCGGCCAGCCCAGCGCGGCTACACGAGGGCCAACCCCACATCGCGATACCCAACCCGCTCCTTTTTTAAAGAGGGCGATGGGCGCTGACCCGAAAGGCCTAGCGGAGGGCACAGCGCGACACCCGCCGTAACGGGTGTCGCAGACTTACTTCTTGAGAAGCACCTGGCGGAGCTCGTCTTCCTTGCCCGGCTGCAGGATCGCGAGCACCTGGTCACCCGGCTTGAGCTCGGTCGAGCCGACGGCGATCTCGGCCTTGCCGTCGCGCATAACGGAGATGAGCCGCGAGCCTTCGGGGAGGCTCAGCTTCTCGACGGTCTTGCCGGCGCTCGGCGAGCTCTTGTCGATCTGCACCTCGACGATCTCGAGGTTCTCCTTGCGGAGCTCGAGCAGGTGCACGAGCTCGTGCTCGGGCACCTCGTGCTCGACGAGGCCGAGGATGCTCGACGTCGCGCAGATGGTCGGCGAGATCCCGAGCAGGTCGAAGTGCGGCTGGTTGCGCGGGTCGTTGACGCGCGCGATCACCTTCGGCACGCCGTACTTCTCCTTCGCGAGCTGCGAGATGACGAGGTTGTCCTCGTCGTCGCCGGTGAGGGCGAGCACGAGGTCGGGCGGCCGCTTGATCCCGGCCTTCTCGAGGACGAACAGCTCCGTCGCGTCGCCGTTCATCGCCTGGTGCTCGAACTCGGCCTCGAGCCGCTCGTAGCGGTCCCGGTCCTGCTCGATGATCGTTGCTTCATGGCCGTTGCGGAGCAGGGCGCGCATGACGTTCGCGCCCGCCTTACCGCCGCCGGCAATCAGGACGTACACCTAAACCTTCGCCTCCTCGCGCTGCTGGGGAATGACACACGTGCGAACCGCCTCGTCGAGCGCATCGATCGCGGTGGCGGTGGGACAGACCGTGCGCAGGCCGCGCGAGCTGTAGAACTGCGCCCGCGCCGGATCCAGGATGCGGACGACGGTGCACTCGATCCCGAAGCGCTTCTGCGCGACCTGACCGATGACGAGGTTCGTGTTGTCGCCGTCGGTGCTGACGACGACCGAGTCGGCCTCCTCGATGCCCGCCTTGCGCAGGACGGCGGTGTCCATGCCGTGGCCGACGACGAACCCGCCGGTCCAGTCCTCCCCGAGGCGGTTGAGGGCGGACTCCTTCTCGTCGATTGCCGTCACGTCCCACCCTTCGGCGGCGAAACGCTTGGCGATCGTCGAGCCCACCCGGCCGCAGCCGATGACGATGAGCTTCACAGGCTCAGCGTAGCTCGCCGCCCCCTTCCAGAACACCCTGCCGCGGCGCCGCTCGCGGCGCGGCCTGAAGGCCCGTGCGAGCCTCGCTCGCGCGGCCGTCCTACGCCCGCGCTCTCGTCACCCGGTTCCATCCCCTTCCAGAACACCCTGGGGGAACGCGACGATCAGCACTTCGGTAGGCGCCTTCTTGAGGACGTAGTCGACGGTCGGGGAGAAGAACCGCGACTGCCGCCGCCAGCGCGGCGACGAGCCGAGGACGATCAGATCGGCTCCCTGGTCGGCCGCCTCCTGCACGATCGCCTGACCGATCGCACGCGCGCGCACGGTGCGGCCCTCGACGGTGACGCCGTGGTCGGCGCCGAGCAGCTTCGCCTCGGCGATCGAGGCCTCGGCCCGCTCCTCCTGCTCTTCGAGCTCGGCGTCGAGCGGCAGCTCGAGCGGGACGCGGATCACGTGCAGCGCCTCGACGGAAGCTCCGCGGTCCTGCGCGAGCTTGACGGCGGTCGCGATCATCTCCTCGCCGATCTCGCCGAGCTTCATCGGCACGAGGATCTTCGAGAACTCGGCCTCCGCGAGGTTGCGATGCTCGTCCGCCGAGATCACAGGCTCGAACAGGCCCTCGCCGCGCGAGCGCCGGACGGCGACGTAGACGACGAGCCCGACCGCGAGCCAGGCGAAGCCGCCGTAGCGCGCGCCCTTGTGCGTCGCGATTGCGTCGATCCAGACGACGAACGTGAGGATGGCGCCGACGAGCGACGGGATCGGGACGCGCCCCACCGTGAGCGGGACGCGATACGGCCGGCGCCGCGTCGGCTCGGTGAAGCGGAGCCGGATCACCGCCAGCTGCGCGGCGGTGAATGCGAGCAGCACGCCGAAGCTGAAGAGGCTCGCGAGGAAGAACACCGGATGTGACAGCACCGACGTCCCGATCAGCAAGGCGATCGAGATCGCGGCGGCGGCGACGATCGACTGCGGGGCGACGAGCGTGCGCTGGCGCAGCATCCCGAACTTCCGCGGCAGCTGACCATGCTCGCCGAGCGAGTAGGCAAGCCGGCCGAAGCCGGAGATCGAGGTCGTCGCCGCAGTCACCAGGATGAGTGCGCCCGAGAGCCCGACGAACACCTGCAGGGGGTCGCCGATCCAACTGGGCACTTCGGCGCGGATCTCCGACGCGACGCCGACGAGCGGCGCGCGCAGCCAGTTGCTGCCGAGGAGCGTTCCGTGCTCGGCCGGGAAAGCCGAGATGCCCACCACGGCGATCGCGACGTAGAGGACGACGACAAGCCCGATCGCGCTGAACACCGAGCGCGGCAGGTCGCGACCGGGCCGCCTCGTCTCCTCCGCGAGGTTCGCGACCGTCTCGAGACCGGTGTACGCGAGCATCGCCAGCGGGATCGCGAAGAGCAGCGAGTGCCACGTCGGCGAGGTGCCGAGCGACGTGCCGGCCTTCAGCGCGTCGGGCGAGAAGAGCAGCGCGAAGCCCAGCACGACGATCAGCAGCTGCGTCGCCAGGTCGACGAGCGCGACCATGAGCGCCCAGCGGTGCAGGCGGGTGCGGTGCACGAGCCGCACGACGGCGATGCCGGCGATGACGGCGCAGCCGATGACGACGTCCCACGGCCGGTGAACCTTCGTGAAGAACGCGCCGGCCACGTAGTGCGGGACGAACAGCGCCGACAGCGCGATCACGATCAGGTAGTCGAGGAAGAGGACCCAACCGGTGACGAACCCCCAGAAGTCGTTGAAGGCGATGCGCACGAACGTCGCCGCGCCGCCGGTCTCGCGGATCGCGGCGGTGCCCTCGGCGTACGAGAGCGAGACGAGGAGGAAGAGGAGGCCGGCTGCGAACAGCACGGCCGGCGCGAAGCCCAGGGCCCGCAGCGCGATGATGCCGAGCGCAAAGTAGATCGACGAGGCGATCTCCCCGTAGGCGATCGAGAAGAGCGCGGGGGCGTCGAGGACCCGTTGCAGGCGGGGCAGCTTGCGCGCCACGCGGTGAGCCTAGCGCCGTGCTCGGAGCAGGTAGAGCCGCCCGAGGCCGAGCGCGGCGAAGAGGACGCCGAGGACGTAGCCGAGCACGCCGCCGCCGTTGACGGCGGTGACGACGACGAGCGCGACGCCGATCCCGACGAAGACGACGCCGAAGACGGCGATCGAGCTCCGGTAGAACCTCAAGCGGCGCGCCGGCCGGCGGCGACCATGACGCGGCAGGGCGCGTGCTTGAGCACGAAGTCGACCGTGTCGCTGAAGACGTCACCCCGCCCGCTTCGCGGCGCGCCCATGACGATGATCTCGCTGTGGCGCCGCGCGGCCTCGTCGACGATGGCGCGGCCGGGGCTGCGGGCGCGGACGACGCGCTCGCTGAAGTTGACGCCGTAGAGCTCGGCAATCGCCGACGCGGAGTCGAGGGCGACGTCGGCGCGCTTCTCCTCGTCGGCCAGCGCCGAGTCGAGCGGCAGCTCGAGCGGCACGGCGATCACGGCGAACGCGACGATCGACGCGCGCCGCTCGGCCGCGAGCCGCGCCGCGAAGTCGATCGCCTCCTCCGACTCGCGCCCGGGTTTCACCGGCACGAGGATGTTGCGGTACTCGAGCGCCGCGCCGGGCCCGATGATCACCGGCGCGCGGATCGTCTCCTTCAACGGCGCGTGCAGGACGAGCCGCCGGTACGCGACGTAGACGACGAGGCCGACCGCGAGCCAGCCGAGGCCGGCCCAGCGCGGGCCCGGCTTCTGCACGACGACGACGAGCCACGCGGCGCCGGTGCCGAACGCGCCGAAGAGCGCGAACAAGGGCCAGTCGACGCCGCGGAAGCGCAGGTTCGGCCGGATCTTGAACGCCTCGGCGTCGTCACGCGTGTGCATGCGCAAGGCGATCACCGACAGGTGCGCGATCGTGAACGACAGCATCGCCCCGAACGCGTACATGTCGCCGAGGAACGCCGTCTTTCCCGGCAACAGGACGATGATCGGGATCAGCCCGGCGAAGACGACGAGCGAGAGCGCCGGCGTCTTGAACCTCGGGTGGAGGCGGCGGAAAAGCTCGGGCAACTGGCGGTAGCTCGCCATCGCGTACGTGATCCGCGACGCGCCGATCACCCCTGCGTTCGTCGCGATGAAGAGGATCGTCGCCGCGAGGATGCCGACGTAGATCTTGGCGGCGTGAAGGACGGCGCCGTGAATCCCCAGGTTCTCGACGAGGCCGAGCACAGGGTCGTTCTCGAAGCCGCCCTTGTCCGGCGGCAGCCCGAGCAGCGTCTGGTAGCCGCCGTGCACCGCTTTCTGCACCGGCAGCGCCGACAGCGCGATCAGCGGCAGCGTGAAGTAGATGGCGAAGACGGCGATCGCGACCCACGAGATCGCGCGCGGGATGTCCCGGGGCGGGTCGCGGGCCTCCTCCGCGAGGTTCGAGACGGTCTCGATCCCGGTGTACGCGATCATCGCGATCGGAATCGCGAGGAAGAAGTTCTGCCACGTCGGCGCGACGCCCCAGTGGATGTTCGCCGAGAAGACGGTGTGCGCGTCGAAGATCAGCGCGAAGCCGATGATCACGAGCAGCAGCTGCGTGGCGAAGTCGACGACGGCGAGGAAGATGTTCAGCCGCGCCGCCTCCTGGATGCCGATGATGTTCAGCAGGACGAGCAGCACGACGACGGCGACGCCGCCGACGATGTCCCACGGGTTCTCCCGCAACGGCCCCCAGAAGATCGAGAGGTAGTGCGGGACGAAGAACGCCGAGATGGCGATCGTGATGATGTAGTTGAGCATCTGCGCCCACGCCGCCCCGAACGAGACGAGCTCGTTGAACGCGTGGCGCGCGAAGCTCGACGAGCCGCCGGCTTCCGGGTAGCGGACGGTTCCCTCCGCGTAGGTCGCCGCGGTGGCCGCGAAGATCAGCCCGCTGATGACGAAGACGAGCGGCGTCAGCCCGAGCGCGATCCCGGCGACGAGGCCGAGCGCGTAGTAGATCGAGGAGCCGACGTTCCCGTAGGCGGTGGCGAAGAGCGCCGGCGTTCCGAGCACGCGCTCGAGCCGCTGCGCACGCCGGCGCCTGCCGCTCCGTTGGGGCGTGCTCACAGCGGGAATCTACGGGGGTCGCGCTGCACGCGCGGTCGTGAAGCTTCGGCTTGAACTGCTGGGGTCAGGCCCCTTCGGGGCCAGACCCCACCTAGGCCGGAGGCAAGCGATGGCTTGCGCGGAGGCGAACTGATGCGACGCGCGCACGCGCAGTCTGTGCGCGCCGCACGGACGAGAACAACCGCCCAGCAGCGCTAAGAGCGCGCGGGCTTTGCCCGCGCGCGTTCTCCGCGAAGCGGCGTACCCAAGTCGATCCGCGGCGCTAGCCGTGGATCGAGACGATCAGGGGAATGATCAGGATCGCCACGATGTTGGCGATCTTGATCATCGGGTTGATCGCAGGCCCGGCGGTGTCCTTGTAGGGGTCGCCGACCGTGTCGCCGGTGACGGAAGCGGCATGCGCCTCCGACCCCTTGCCACCGTAGGCGCCGTCCTCGATCAGCTTCTTCGCGTTGTCCCAGGCGCCCCCGCCCGACGTCATCGCGATCGCGAGGAACAGCCCGGTGACGATCGTGCCGATCAGGAGCCCGCCGAGCATCCGCGGGTTGATGATCCCGACGACGACCGGGAACAGGATCGGGATCAGTGCCGGCGCGAGCATCTCCTTGATCGCCGAGCCGGTGACGATGTCGATTGCGCGCCCGTACTCGGGCCGGGTCGTCCCCTCCATGATCCCCGGGTTCTCGCGGAACTGTCGCCGCACTTCCGTCACCACCTGCCCGCCGACGCGGCCGACGGCCTGCATCGCGAGCGACGCGAAGAGGAATGGCATCAGGCCGCCGATGAACAAGCCCGCGATCACCCAGGCGTCGCTGAGGTTGAAGCTGATCGCCGAGAGCCCGCTGCCCGCGGCCGCCTGGTCGTGCAGGCCCGTCGTGTACGAGTCGAAGAGGACGAGTGCCGCGAGTGCGGCGGAGCCGATCGCGTAGCCCTTCGTCACCGCCTTCGTCGTGTTGCCGACGGCGTCCAGCGGGTCGGTGATCGCGCGCACGGACTCGTCGAGATCGGCCATTTCGGCGATCCCGCCCGCGTTGTCCGTCACGGGGCCGTACGCGTCGAGCGCGACGATCAGGCCCGTCATCGACAACTGCGCCATGACGGCGACGCCGATGCCGTAGAGCCCCGCGAAGTGGTGCGCGACGAGGATGCCGGCCGCGATCACGATCACCGGCAGCGCCGTTGCCTGCATCCCGACGGCGAGCCCCGAGATGATGTTCGTCGCATGGCCGGTCTGTGACGCCGACGAGATCAGCTTCACCGGCCCCCAGCGCGTGCCCGTGTAGTACTCGGTGATCGCGACGAGCAGGAACGTGACGATCAGGCCGACGATCGCCGAGACGTAGAGATCCTTGAAGTCGAACTTGCCGCTGTCGAAGGCCATCGTGACCGGGATGAAGCCGATCGCCGAGAGCCCGGTCGCGACCAGCACCGCGCGGTACAGCGCGTTCATGATCGAGCCGCCGCGGCCCACGCGGGCGAAGAGCGTCCCGATCACGGAGGCGAGAATCGACATCCCGCCGAGCGCGAGCGGGAACAGCGCCAGGTTCGACGACGGGAACTGGAGCCCGAGCAGCATCACGGCGACAGCCGTGACCGCATAGGTCTCGAACAGGTCGGCCGCCATCCCGGCGCAGTCGCCGACGTTGTCGCCGACGTTGTCCGCGATCACCGCCGGGTTCCGCGGATCGTCCTCCGGGATCCCGGCCTCGATCTTCCCGACGAGGTCGGCGCCGACGTCCGCCGCTTTCGTGTAGATGCCGCCGCCGAGACGCGCGAACACCGAGATGAGCGAGCCGCCGAATGCGAGCCCGACGAGATCGTCGATCGCCGACTCCTGCGAGTTCCCGATCCACCCCGTCAGCACCCAGTAGTAGCCGGCGACGCCGAGCAGGCCGAGCCCGACGACGAGGAGGCCGGTGACCGAGCCGGCCCTGAAGGCGACGTTGAGCGCAGGATTGAGCCCCTGCCGCGCCGCTTCCGCCGTCCGGACGTTCGACCGCACGGCGACGTTCATGCCGATGAAGCCGGCGGCCGCCGACAGCGTGGCGCCGACCAGGAAGCCGATCGCCGTTCCCCAACCGAGCTTGTTGTAGAAGCCGAGCAGGAGGAACGGGACGATCGAGACCAGCGCGATCGTCCTGTACTGGCGCTTCAGGTAGGCGCTCGCGCCTTCCTGGATCGCGCGCGCGATCTCCTGCATTCGCTCGGTGCCGGCGGGCTGCCGCAGCAGCCAGATAGTGAGCCCGAGCCCGTAGGCGATGGCAACTGCCGCGCAGACGAGCGCGAACAGGACGGCGTGGTCGTTGAAGAAGCTCCCGACGATCAGTGTTCCTACCCCCTTACAAGGTCAGCGCCGAGGGCTCCCCGGCGCGCGCAGCTTTTTACCACATGCGGGCTAGCCCTCGGCGGGCTTGGCTGCGGCGGCATCGGCGTATGCCAGCTGGAGATTCGCCGTCACCTGCTTGAAGTCGCGAATGACGCCCTCGTCGACCGACCCCTCGAGGACCGGGACCAGCGCGCGCAGCGACTCGATCGCGAGCCGCGCCTGATCGAGGTCGCGGTCGTCCTCGGACAGCCTCCGGTAGCCGAGTGAGGAGACGGTGTAGAGCGTCTGCACGAGGAGGTCGCCCACCTTGAGCTTCTTGAGCTCCTCCTCGAGCTGCTGGATCAGCTGCTCGTCGTCAGCCACCGACCAGCTCCCGCGGCCGGCGCACGAGCTCCGCGAAGACGTCGCGCGCCGAGCCGAGCTCCTCGAGCCGCGCGTACTGCCGCTCGGCCGAGTTGGCCTCGGGGACGGTCAGGTAGGGCGCAGCACCGAGCTCCCGCGCCACCGGCTCGACCCACTCGATCAACGCCTCGACCCGTGCGCGCGCCGGCACGACATCGCCCCGCTCGAAGTCGATCAGCCCGTCGGCCAGCCCGTAGCGGATCGCCCGCCAGAGGTTCTCCTCCAGCATCCGGTTCGGCTGGTTCGGCAGCGGCTCATCCTCGTCGACCGCTCGCGCGAAGCGAGCCCCCAGCGAGTAGATCAGCGCAGCGAGCGACTGGGCTTCGACGAGATCGGGCTGTGCGTCGCAGATACGCACCTCCACGGTCGGGAAGGCGAGATGCGGCCGCACGCTCCACCAGAGCTGCGTGTGCTCGTCGATCGAGCGTGTGTCGTACAGGAAGCGGACGTACTGCTCGAAGCCCGTCCAGCCGTCGTAGGCGTCCGGGATCCCGCAGCGCGGGAACAGCTTCGTGAAGATCTCCGTGCGCACCGAGTGCAAGCCGGTGACGACGTCTTCGACGAACGGCGAGCTCGCCGAGAGGGCGAGCAGCTCGGGCAGCACGTTGCGGAACGCATTGCAGACGGCGATCGCCCGGTCGGCGCCGCGGATCCCGATGTGCACGTGGATGCCGAAGCTGTTGTTGCGCCAGACGACGTACTGCAGGATCTCGTTGTTCCGGCGGTAATGCGGCGTGTCGATGATGCGCTGGTCTTGCCAGCGGCTCCACGGATGCGTCCCGGTCGCGCCGAGCCCGACGTCGAAACGGTCCGCCAGGTCGGCGAGCTGCACGCGCCGGCGCGACATCAGCTCGGCCGCCTCGGCGAAATTCGCGCAGCGGCCCGTCTTCACCTCGATCTCGGAGGCGATCAGCTCGCCGACGAGATGCTCGTCCAGCTCGGTTCCCTCGGCGGCTGCCTTGAGCTCCTCGAAACGGTTCGTCAGCTCCAGCGACTCGGGGTCGAGAAGCGCGAACTCCTCTTCGACGGCAACCGTGAAGTCAGGCCCGTTCTCGAACGCCTCGCGAGCCGATCGGATCTGCTCGTCCGGGCTCAAACGCTGCGAGTCGCCCACGTCGCTAGCCTAAATGAAGTCTTAGAAGCCGCTCGGCGACGCTCGACCAGCTCCAACGCTCGACCACGGCGTGGCGTGCGGCGGCGCCGAGCTCGGCGCGCACCTCGGGCTCGAGTGCCAGCAGCTCCCGCAGCTTGGCGCTGAGGTCGGAGACGCTCCCGTTCTCGAAGGCGACGAGCCGCCGCTGTTCCGGTGGATACTCGGCCTCGATTCCTTCCGCGACCTCCGCGAGGCCCGAGTGGCGCGCGACGAGCGGCGGGACACCTGCCGCCGCGGCCTCTGCCGCCACCATGCCGAACGCCTCGGGGAAGATCGAGGGAACGACACACACGTCGACGAGCGGCAGCAGATGGACGAGGTGCCGGTGCTCGAGGGCGCCGGTGAAGAGCGTGCCCGGCGGCGCCGCCCGCTCGAGCTCGTCGCGGTAGTCGCCGAAGCCGACGATCACTGCGCGGGCATCGACGTGCTGGAGCGCCTCGAGCAGCAAGTGGACGCCCTTGTTGTAGAGGAGCTTCCCGAAGAACAGGACGGTGGGCTCGTTCGAGGCGAAGAACTCCGCGAAGCGCTCCGCGTTCCCGGCGTCGGGCAGCCGCTCGTCGCCGTCGTGCGCCGGATCGGCGGCCGCCTCGCCGACCAGGCGCTCGAGTGCCTCGTCGTGCGGCTCCGGGCGCCACAGCTCGACGTCGACGCCGGGCGGGATCTCGTGCACGCGCTCGACGTGCCCGACGACCTCTTCGAGCACGGAGCGGATGTGCTCGGAGCCGACGACGACCGCCTCCGCCGGCGCCAGCGTCTGTCTGCCCCACGCCGACAGCTCCGCGTTCCCGCGCATCGAATACTCGAGCTCCGACCCGTGCGCCTTGACGATGAACGGCGCCCCTACCGCCGCGCCGACGGGGCCGCCGAGCAGCACATGGTTGGTGAACACGACCTCCGCCGGCAGATGCTCCCGCACCGCCGTCGCGTTCAGCTCGACGAAGCGCTCACGCTCCGCGACGGTGAAGTCCTGCAGCAGCTTCGCGTCGAGCCCCTCGTAGCGGTCGAGAACGAACACCGGTAGCAGGCCGCCGATGTCGGGACAGACGACGCGCGCGCCGCCGAGGTCGTACCGCTCCGGATGTCGCTCCTGGCAGAAGACGACGACGTCGTGGCCGGCCCGCCCCCACTCGCGCGCGAGTGCACGCGTGTACACGTTCGACCCCGTCCCGCCGAGCAGGTAGCCGTGCCAGAGGAGGATCCGCACCCGGCGGACGCTAGGTCAAATAGAAGTAGAGCGCGTAGAGCAGCTCGACGGCCGGGTTGGACGTGTGGACGGCGACGTCCTGCGGCACGTCCAGCAGCGCCTCGGAGTAGTTGAAGATGATCTTGACGCCAGAAGCGACGAGGTCGTCCGCAACGCGCTGCGCGCTGTCCGCGGGAACCGCGACGACGCCGACGATGATGTTCTTCTCGCGGACCGCGCCCGCGAGGCTGCCGTAATCGCTGACCGGGACGTGGCCGACCGTTCGTCCGACCTTCTCGAGGTCGGTGTCGAAGACGGCCGCGATGTTGATCCCGTGCTCGGCAAAGATCGGCGAGCTCGCGATCGCCTGGCCAAGGCGACCGGCGCCGATGAGCGCGATGTTGTGCTGCCCCTGCGTCCGGAGGATCTTCCGAATCTCGCCGAGCAGCGAGTCGATGTTGTAGCCCACCCCCCGCTTGCCGAACTTCCCGAACGCCGAGAGGTCGCGGCGGATCTGCGTCGCGTTGATGTTGGTGTAGTCCGCGATCTCCTGCGAGGAGATGCGCTCCTTCCCCATCTTCTTCGCCTGGGTCAGGACCTGGAGGTACCGCGAGAGGCGCGCGGCGACGCCGACGGTGAGGCGCTCACCGCCGGGCATCGTGGGCCGCGTTTCCAGACTTTGTGACACCGGGATTCCGTTGTAGCAAGAACTCGCAGGCGGCCGCGCCGATTAACTTTGTGCGTCAAGTTTGTGGCGAAAAGCGGTCGCATCGACGAAATAGACGAAGGCCCGCTCGCCGTCGATCTCCACGACAGGCAGCCACTCGCGGTGCCTCGCCTCCAACTCGGGGTCGCCGCTGATGTCGATCTCGTCGAACGGCTCGCCGCTCGCCGCCAGCACGTCCCGGGCCTTGTCGCAGAGCGAGCAGCCCGGAGCGTGGTAGAGGACGACCCGCGCTACGGGTAGATCCCGCGCGTCGTCGTCGCCTCCGCGACGCGCTGGACTGCGAGGCCGTAGGCGGCGAGGCGCATCGACGTGCTCCGGCTCTCCATCGTCGCCCACGTCTCGTTGAACGCCCGCGTGACGATGTCGTTGAGCTTCGCGTTCACCTCGGCCTCCTTCCAGAAGTACTCCTGGAGGCCCTGCACCCACTCGAAGTACGAGACGACGACTCCGCCGGCATTCGCGAGCACGTCCGGCAGGACGAGGATGCCCTTGTCCTCGAGGATCTCGTCGGCGGCGGGCGTGACGGGGCCGTTCGCGCCCTCGACGATGATGTCCGCCTTCACCTCGGCCGCGTTGTCGGTCGTGATCACCTGCTCGAGCGCGCACGGCGCGAGCACGTCGCAGTCGAGGAGCAACAGCTCTTCGTTCGTGATCGCCTCCGCGCCCCGGAAGCCTGCGAGCGTGCCGGTCTCGTGCTTGTGCGCGATCGCGGCCTGCACGTCGATGCCGTTCGGGTTGTGCAGCCCGGCGGCGGAGTCGGAGATCGCGATCACCTTGGCGCCGTCCTCCGCGAGGAACTTGGCGAGGAACGACCCGACGTTGCCGAAGCCTTGCACCGCTGCGCGTGTGCCCTGCAGCGAGATCTCCTTCTTGCGCACGGCCTCGCGCACGCAGTAGAGCGCGCCGCGCGCCGTCGCCTCCTCGCGGCCGAGCGACCCACCGATTGTCAGCGGCTTGCCGGTCACCACGCCCAGCACCGAATGGCCCTTGTTCATGGAGTACGTGTCGAAGATCCAGGCCATGATGCGGCCGTCGGTGCCGACGTCCGGCGCGGGGATGTCCTTCTCCGGACCGATCTCGTTGATGATCTCGGAGGTGAAGCGGCGCGTCATGCGCTGCAGCTCGCCCTCGGACATCGTCTTCGGGTTGCAGACCACGCCGCCTTTGGCGCCGCCGAAGGGGATGCCGGAGAGCGCGCACTTCCACGTCATCCACATCGCGAGCGCCTTGACCTCGTCGAGCGTGACGTCCGGGTGGTACCGGATCCCGCCCTTCGACGGGCCGCGCGCAACGTTGTGGGTGACTCGGTGGCCCTCGAACACGCGGGTCGTGCCGTCGTCCATCGCGACGGGGATGGAGACCGAGACCGCCTTCTTGCAGTCCTGGAGGACGTTGACGAGATTGGGGTCGATCGCAAAGACCTTCGCGACGCGGCGCAGCTGCTCGCGCGCGAGCTCGAAGGGGTTCTCGCGGAGGTGCGAGACGGGGGCGTCGACAGTCGTCACTTCAACTCCTTTTTCCGCGCAAATCGCCGCATTTCGGCTGGTGCGAGGACCCTACTTGATCGTGAACGGCACCGTCCTGACGGTCGGCGGCCCCGCCTCCGTGCCGTAGGCGAGCAGGCGGAGCTGGTAGATGCCACTCGGGAGGACCTGGCCCGTCGGGTCACGGCCGGTGACCCCGAACGAGTAGCGCCCGGGCAGCACGTCGCGCAGACGCGCGAGCAGCCCGATGCGACCGCCGTCGGGGCTCCAGAGCTCGAGGTCGAGGCGCGACAGCGGCTGCACCGCGCCATCCGCAACGGAGCCGGCGACGAAGCTCAGCAGCGCCGGTGCGGCGTCGGACGGATGAAAGGCTCGTGCCGAAAGCCGCACGGCCGTCAGTCCCGGCGGCTGGCGTGCGCCGAAGAGAATCGTCCACGGTACGCGCACCGCGCCACCGGCCGCCGGCGTCACCACGAACGAGCCCTCCGCCGGAGCCGTCCCTTCGGGCGTCGCCGCAAGACGGGTGCGAACATGCACGCGCACCGTCCCGCCCGCCGGAAGCGAGACCTGCGACGGCCGCACGTCGAACTGCACCGGCGCGGCCCCGGCGCGCGTGACGTCGACGCCAAGCGTGAGGATGACGCGGCGGTAGGACACGTTGCGAACCGCCACGACCTGATCCGCACGCCACTTCTTGCCGTTTGCGCGCCCGAAGGCGAGCGAGGTCGGCGACGTTGCGACCTCTGTCGCGGTCGCACCGCCGACGTCGACGAGCCCGGCTCCCTGCGCCGTGACGGAGTCGCCCGCGAGAGGCCGCGCGGCGCCGACGAGCAACCCTTTCAGCGCCTCGGCATCGAGGTACGGCCTGGCCTGCGCGAGGAGCGCCGCCCCGCCTGCGACGAGCGCAGCCGCGACGCTCGTGCCGTTGACGGTGCCGTAGCGAGCGCTGCCGTCAGAATTCGTTCCGGGCTCCGACGTCTCGAGCGCGACACCGGGCGCGACGAGGTCCGGCTTGACGCGGCCGTCGTACGCGAGCCCCGACGAGGAGAACTGCGCGACGTGGCCCTCGCCGGCGTTCGTCGTCGAGCGCGCGGTGCCGAGGGACAGCGTGCCGGCGACGCCGTGACGCATCCGCGCGAGCAGCCGCAGCGCGACCTCCTCGGAGACGGAGACCGCGGGAATCGGGCCGCTCTCGTCGAGGCTGATCCCGCCCGCCGGCAGGTCCGCACCGTAGAAGAGCGCCGCGACAGCACCTGCGCGCGCGGCGTTCGCGAGGCTGCCGTTCGGGTCGGATCCCGCGGGCAGCAGCGCGGCGCGCCCTGCGACGAGGCTGATCCCGTGGCGGTCGAAGAAGTCGAGGAGCGGGATCGCACCTTGAGACGGAGCAGCCGCGGTCGTCTTCGGACGCGGGGCCCCGATGCCGACGTCGAGCGGCTTGCCGGGCGACACGGCGCTGGCGAGCGGCCGAGTCCCGTCGAACTCGACCTGAAGGCCGTCTCGGAGCACGACACGGACCTGGCCGTAGCGTCGGCGGAGGTCGAGCGCGCCGACGGTGAGCGCGGCGGGAGCGCCGCCGGGGCCGGCGATGCTCCCGTAGCCGGGACCGACGGGCCCGTCGTTGCCGGCAGGTGCAACGACGAGCGTGTCGAGGCGCATCGCTCCCTCGGCCGCTAGGGCGAGCGGCCCGTCGGCGAAGCCGGCAAACGGCTCCGCCACGCCGACGAGCGCGATGCGGGCGGCGTCGTGCGCATCGCCGTCGTCGTTCGGGTCGACGGCGCGCTCGATGCCTGCGAGCAACTGATCCGTGCGCGCATAGACAGCCCATTGCGCGCCCGCGTCGCGCTGCCAGCCGGCGACGCGGATCGGCAGCAGCGTCGCGCCCGGAGCAACACCGGCGAGCGCCCCCGGCCCGCCCGAGCCGACGAGCAGGCCCGCCATCTCCGTCCCGTGCGCCTCGAGGTCGGCCGGAGAGTCCGGTTGCGGCGCAGCCGAAGCGTTCGGACCGCCGCCGACGATGTCGATGCCGTTCGTGACCCGTCCGCGCAGGAACGGGTGCGCGCGGTCGACGCCGGTGTCGAGCAACGCGATCGAGACACCGCGGCCGTCGCGGTCGGAGAGCGCGATCTGCGGTTGCTCGCCGAACTGTGCGCCGAGGTCGATCGTCGCCGGATACGCGGCGCGCACGGGATAGACGCCTGCGACCTCGGGCGCGCGCTCGAGCAAGGCGATCCCCCGCGCGTCGAAGGCCGCGGAGAACCCGTTGAACGTCCGCGTGTAGCTGTATTCCGGCTGGACGACGACCCCCTCCACCCGTAGCCGCGCGACGAGCAGCTTCTGCGCCGCGAGCGCGCTCTCGGTCCAGCGGCGCTCGTCCTCGCTCGTCGCAAGCCCACCGGCCGTGCCGACGCGGTCGGCGAGCGCCGGCGCCTTCAGCACGACGATCACGCGCTGGCCGACGGCGACGCGCGGCCGCTGCGCTCCCGCAAGCCCTTGCCAGCTCGCCTCGCCGGTCGGCACCGCCTGAGCGCGGCGCTCGCCGCCGCCGGCCGCGATCAGGACCGCGGTGACGACGACCGCAAGAGCCGCAAGCACCAGCGCGTTGAACGGCTCACGCGGTCGACGCGTAGGCATCGAGGCCAAGATACCCGGGATACGGAACGGGCTCGACGTAGCGCGCAGCCGACGCGATCATCGCCGCGTTGTCGGTGCAGAGCGGCAACGGCGCGGCGACGGCATCGCTCAATGCCGTCCGGAGCTCAGAGTTTGCGGCGACGCCGCCGACGACGGCGATCCTCGTCGCGCCGACCTGCTTCGCGGCCTCATGCGTGCGCTCGACGAGTGCACTGACGATCGCGCGCTGGTAGCTCGCGGCCAGGTCGGCGCGCCGGTCCTCGAGTTCGTCGGCGGCAAGCGCGCGGATCGCGTACAGAAGCGCCGTCTTCACGCCGGAGAACGAGAAGTCGAGGCCGGGGACGCGCGCGACCGGGAAGTCGAACGCCTGCGGGTCGCCGTCGCGGGCGAGACGGTCGATCGCCGCACCGCCCGGATAGCCCAGCCCGAGCAGGCGCGCGCCCTTGTCGAACGCCTCGCCTGCCGCATCGTCGATCGTCGAACCGAGCCGTCGCGGCGTGCCGGCGCGATCCTGGACGTCCAGCAGCAGCGTGTGGCCGCCGCTCGCGAGCAGGCAGAGGAAGGGCGGCTCGAGCGGGTCCGGCTCGAGATACAGCGACGCGACGTGGCCGTGGAGGTGGTTCACGGGAGCCAGCGGCAGCCGCCGCGCCCACGCGATCGCCTTCGCCGCGGCGACGCCGACGAGCAGTGCGCCGATCAGGCCCGGACCCGTCGTCACCGCCATGAGCTCTATGTCGTCGAGCTGCGCGTCGGCTCCTGCGAGTGCCTCGCGGATGACGGGCGTGACGAGCTCGAGATGCCGCCGCGACGCGACCTCGGGGACGACGCCCCCGTATTTCGCGTGCAGGTCCGCCTGCGAGGAGACGACGTTCGCGCGGATGTCGCCGTCGCGCGTGATGACGGCAGCCGCCGTCTCGTCGCACGACGTCTCGAGGCCCAGGATCAGGAGCGTCGGGCGGGCTGGGGATCCCGCCACATGATCAGCGCGTCCTCGCGGTTGTCCGTGTAGTAGCCGCGGCGCACGCCCCGCGCCTTGAAGCCGGCCTGCTCGTATAGCCGGATCGCGACGTCGTTCGAGACACGGACCTCCAGCGTGTAGCCGCGCCGCCCCTCACCTGCGGTGACGTTGAACAGCTGCTCGAGCAGTCCGGCCGCGATGTGCTTGCGGCGGTGCTTCGGCGCGACGGCGAGATTCATCACGTGCCACGCGTCGACATAGCGGCTGATGATCAGGTACCCGAGCAGCTCGTGCGTATCGGGGTCGAAGGCGCCGAGCGACACGGACGACGGCTTCGCCAGCTCGCCCGCGAACATCGAGCGCGACCACGGCGTCCGGTACGACGCGCGCTCGATCCTCTCGATCGCGTTCAGGTCGCGAAGCTCCAGACGGCGGAAATCGACCCGGTTCGCCGTGGTGCTCATCGACCGCTCCGCGGTCGATGAGCAAGGGAAGGGGCGCCGGGGGAAACCGTGAGGTTTCCCCGCTCTGACTCCCCAGCACGCGCGGCGATCGCAGCGGCGCGCGGGCTGGGGCGTGACCTGAAGAAGGGGTCGAGTAGGGGAAACATGGTTTCCCCTACTGGAGCGAGCCGGAGGCGAGCCGACGTGCTCATCCCAGCGTTTTATCAGCGTCGGGCACGCGCAGGTACAGCGGTTCGACCTCCTCTGCAGGGCCGAAGTCGCGGGCGAGGCCGGCGTGGAAGCGCGCGCGCGGGATGTGGCGCTCGTCGGCGTCGGGAGGGATGTCGGCGCCCTTCGCGGCGAGGACGTCGCGATAGCGGACGGCCCCGCTGCCGATGCACAGCCGGCCCGGCTCGATCTCGACATCGGCCGGCGGGAGGACGCCGCCGGGGACGAAGACCTCGCGCCGCCGCGCGTCGATCACCGGGAGCGCGCCGAGTGCCCCCGAGGCGAGCGCGTCGAGCGTCGACACACCCGCGACGGGGATGCCGAGCGCGAGCGCAAGCCCTCGAGCGGTCGAGAGGCCGATGCGGACGCCCGTGAAGCTGCCTGGGCCGGTGCCGACGGCGAGCGCCTCGAGGTCGCGCGTCTGCATCCCGGCCTGTCGCAGGAGCGCGTCGACGTCCTCGAGCAGCGTCGCCGCGCGTGACACGCGCTCGCCGAGCACCTCGGCCCCGTCGACGAGCGCGCTCGTGGCGGCGTCAGTCGCTGTGTCGAACGCCAGGATCAGCATCGCGGTCAATCGTGACAAGCCGCGAGCCGTCTTCGCCGTGCTCGAGCCGCACCGCCACCCGAGCCGCCGGCAGCACGCCCGCGCCGGCCTCCGGCCACTCGACGAACACGATCGCCTCGTCGAAGTACGGCTCGAGGTCGCCCCACTCGGCGGCCGAGACGTCGCGGAAGCGGAAGAGGTCGAGGTGCGAGACGTCGACGCGGCCCTGATAGCGGTGCCCGATCGTGAACGTCGGGCTCGTCACCGGCTCGGTCACGCCGAGCGCACGGCAGGCGCCGCGCACGAAGGTCGTCTTGCCGGAGCCGAGCTCGCCGGAGACGGTGACGACGTCGCCGAGCTCGAGCGCTGCCGCGAGCTGTGCCGCGAGCTCCTCCGTCTGCTCCGGCGAATGAGTTAGGTGGTCTCTCACCGATCGGACGAGCAAATCGTCATGTCACGGTGACTCAAGCGTTTAGACCAATGCGGTCGCGCCGGCGAAACCGGCACGACCTCGATGGTCGGCGCCGCAAGACGTCGCCTTAGCGTCCGCGTCAGAAGAGGCCGAGCTGGACGGCCGGCTCGGCCGTCACCGGTGTCAGGAAGACCGGCTCCGGCGGCGGTGCGACCTCGCGCCCGATCAGCTCGGGGATGCGCGCGAAGTCGGACTTCAGCACCTCGAGCATGCGCGGGGTGTACAGGGCGGCAGCCGGGTGGTAGAGCGGATACAGCAGGACGCGGCGTCCGCCGAGCGAGGTCTCCTGCTCCTGCCCGTGCACACGCGTGATCCCCGTCGGCCGGCCCGAGAGCAGCTTCGTGGCGAAGTTGCCCAGCGTCGCGACGACACGCGGCTGGATCAGCGCGATCTGCTTCCACAGATGGCCTTCGCACGCCTCGATCTCGTCCGGCATCGGATCACGGTTGCCGGGAGGGCGGCATTTCAAGACGTTCGCGACGTAGACGTCCGGCCGCGACAGCCCGATCCCGGCCAGGAGCTGGTCGAGGAGCTTCCCGGCGGCGCCGACGAACGGGACGCCCTGCTTGTCCTCGTGGAAGCCGGGCGCCTCGCCGACGAACATCAGGTCGGCCTGCGGGTCGCCCGAGCCGAAGACGACCTGGGTGCGCGCGCCCGCGAGTGCGCACCGGGTGCAACCCGCGACGGCATCCCGGTAGGCGTGGAGCTCAGTGACCGCAGCCACAGCTTCCGCCGCAACAGCCGCCGCCACCACCGAAAGCGCCGGTCTGCCCGGCGGTGCCGATCATCGCGAACGTCGAGAGCTGCCGCGCGACGTTGGTCGTGGCGCACTGCGGGCACGCCACTTCTTCGTCGCCGCGGACCAGCTCCTCGAAGTGCTCCTCGCACTTCATGCAGACGTACTCGTACATCGGCATCGCCCTGGGAGTTTAGGCCCGGGGGCGGATGCTCTGTCTCAGTACCGGGCGGAGACCTTGCGGCCGCCGAGGACGCCCGAGATCTTGCCGTTCTTGGCGACCTTGAGCGTGCCGGCGACGGCGGCCGAGCCCGAGACCTTGACCGTCCCCTTGAAGGTCGTCGGCGGCCCGATGTCCGCGAGCGTGATCTTGCCGGTGAGCTGCAGCCCGGGCGCGAGGCTGTAGCGGGTCAGCACGAACGAGTCGCCGCTCTGCGTCAGGGCGAGCTTGCCGCCGTTGAGACCGCGGATCGACTTCGACGCCTGGAACCAGAAGCCGGCCTCGGCCTCACGGAGCGTCTGCCCCGCGACCCTGACGGTGCCGGCGACGGTCCGGACCGACCGGCGCGGGAACGCCTTGACGAGCTTCGCGAGCGGTTTCACGCGCTGAGCGCACTCGGCCTGGTCGGGTGCGTTGAGCGTGCCGAGGATCCACTGCCGCACGTAGTTCTGGGAGCAGCCGGAAACGTCCGCCGTCGTCACGCTGTGGCCGACACCGCGCACGACGAGGAGCTTGCCGTGCGGGAACTGGCTGACGACCTCTTCTGCGTTCGCGACCGGCGTGCGGAGGTCGAACCCGCCGTCGATCGCGATCATCGGCACGTCCGGGAGCGGACCGGGGCCGAGCGGGGTGTTACCGGCCGGCGTCGGCCACTGCTCGCAGAAGTACGCCGTGCCGATCCGCGCCGCCCAGTTGCCGAACGGGCCCAGCGCACCAGGCGCGAGATTGGCGACGGCCGTGTCGATCGCCGCCTGGCGTTCGCTCGGCGGCGCCGACCGCGACCACGGGAAGCGCCCGTCGTCGCAGTTGGTCGCGGCGTTCAGCCCGAAGCTCAGGTCCGCGGCGCTCAGCTCGTTGGTCACCAGGTCGAGGTCGTAGACCCGCAGCAGCGGCCGGACGTTCCCGTGCAACGCGGCGTGGACAGCCGCCGGCGCCTCGGCGGCAAGGCCGGGCGAAAGATCGGCGTCGATCATCATCTGCACGAAGAGCTCACCGTTGAGCACGACGGTCTTCTGCTTGCCGTTGATGCCGATGATGCGCCCGCGGATGGGCTTCGCCTCGATGCGGTTGGCAAGCGTGACGACCTCGCCCGCGTAGTTGGGCGTCGCGCCGACGCAGACCTTGTCCGCGCAGAAGCGCGCGAGCGTTCCCGGCATCTCGTGCAGGACGTTCTGGTCGAACGGATCCGGGTCGTTCGCCGGGACGACGGAGTCGAGCGCGAGCCGGTCGACATGCTGCGGATAGCCGAGCGCATACGCGAGCTCGAGCTTCGTCCCGTACGAGACGCCGTACAGCCCGATCTTGTCGTAGCCGAGCGCGGCGCGAACGGCATCCATGTCGTCGGCGTGGTCGCGCGTGGAGTAGAAGACGCGCGTCGGCCCGATCGTGGCGGCGCAGGCGGCGGCGAGCGCGGCGAACTGCTCCGCCGTCCCAGTCGTCGCGCGCTGCAGCGCCGGGCAGTCGATCAGGCCTGACTTGCCGGTGCCGCGATTGTCGAACGCGACGAGCGTGTAGCCGGGGAACATGAACTGCATCAGCTGACGGTTGAAGCCCGGCCCGAGATCGAATGAGCCGGCGGAGCCCTGTCCCGGCCCGCCGGCGATCAGGAACATGACGCCGCGCGGGGTTCCGGTTGCCGGCAGCACCTCGACGTGCAGGCCGATCGTCCCCGGCACGATCCCGCTGCGATCGAGCGGGACGGTGACGGTGCCGCATTCGACGCCGGCCTTGTCCGGACACGGCGTCAACGGGAGTGCAGCGTGCGCCTGCCCGGCGCCGGCGAAGAACGCCAGCAGGGCCAGGGCGACGAGGAGGCGGCGACCCACGAGGCACGCCAGGGTAGCAGCGCCCGTGTACGCTGTCGTTGCCCGGTATCCGCTACGGAACTGGAGCCTCGAAGTGTTCGAAAGCGTCAGGGTCATCGGTTCGGGCCGCGTGGGCTCGCCGGTCGCGGCTCGCCTCGGCGAGCGCGGCATCGCCGTGCGGCCGGACGGGGCGTTGGTGCTCATCTGCGTCCCGGATGACGCGATCGCAGACGTTGCCGCCACCGTCCCCGAGGGCCCCTGGGTCGCGCACGTGTCGGGCTCCACTCCGCTCGCGGCGCTCGATCCGCACCGCCGCCGCTTCTCGATCCATCCTCTCCAGACGTTCACGCGCGCGCGTGGACCGGAGCAGCTCGACGGCGCCTGGTGCGCCGTCACAGCCGAGTCCGACGAGGCGCACGCCTCGGGGTTGTGGCTTGCGGAGACCCTGGGGCTGCGCCCGTTCGCGCTCGCCGACGGCGCCCGGCCGCTGTACCACGCAGGTGCGTCGATCGCATCCAACTACCTGGTTACGCTCCACGACGTCGCATCGGATCTCTTCCGCGCCGCGGGGGCACCGCCCGAGGCGCTCGTCCCGCTGATGCAGCGCACGATCGAGAACGGGTTCGAGCTGACGGGGCCGATCGAACGCGGCGACTGGGAGACCGTCGAGGCGCACCGGCGCGCGATTCGCGCCGCGCGGCCCGAGCTCGAGCCGCTCTATGACGTCCTCGCGGAGGCGACGGCGCGATGAAGGTCGTTCGCACGACACAGGAGCTGAATCTCGTGCTGCGCGACGCGCGCCGCGGGCTCGTGCCGACCATGGGCGCGTTCCACGAGGGACACCTCTCGCTGATGCGGGCGGCGCGCGCGGAGTCCGAGCAGGTCGTCGTGTCACTGTTCGTCAACCCCGCACAGTTCGGCGCCGGCGACGACCTGGGCCGTTACCCGCGCGACGAGCAGCGCGATGTGCGCCTCGCGCAGGAGGAGGGCGTCGACGTGCTGTTCGTCCCAAGCGCACAGGTGCTGTATCCCGAAGGCTTCGGGACGTGGGTCGACGTCGAGGCCTCCGGCGGAGAAGCCGATGCGCGCCCCGGGCACTTTCGCGGCGTCGCGACCGTCTGCGTCAAGCTGTTCAACCTCGTCCAGCCCGACGTCGCGTTCTTCGGGCAGAAGGACGCGCAGCAGGCGGCCGTGCTCAGGCGCGTGGTTCGCGACCTGAACGTACCGGTGCACCTGCGCATCCTCCCGACGGTCCGCGACGAGGACGGTCTCGCGCTGTCGTCACGGAACGACTACCTCTCGCCCGAGGAGCGCGAGCGCGCGCTCGCGCTGCCACGCGCGCTCGAGAGCGCGCGCAGCGCCGACGATCCGGTCGCTGCGGCGCGCGCGGCGCTGAACGGGCTCGAGCCGGACTACGTGGAGCTGCTGCGCGTCGGCGACGCGACGCTGCTGACCGCGGCCGCACGCGTCGGCGCCACTCGTCTGATCGACAACGTCGTCGTGGAAGGAGAACTGGGATGAAGCCGGGCAAGCTGACGCTCCCCGAGCTCGCCGCGATGAAGGTGCGCGGCGAGAAGATCGTCATGGTCACCGCGTACGACGCGCCGGGCGCGCGGCTCGCCGAGGAGGCGGGCATCGACCTGCTGCTCGTCGGCGACACCGCCGGCATGGTCGTGCTCGGCCACGAGGGGACCGTCCCCGTGACGATGGACGAGATGCTGTTCCTGACGCGCACCGTCGCGCGGACGGTGCAGCGGCCGATCGTCGTCGGCGACATGCCGTTCGGGAGCTATCACGTGTCCGACGAAGACGCTGTCCGCAACGCGATCCGCTTCGTGAAGGAAGCCGACGCGGACGTCGTCAAGCTCGAGGGCGCCGGGCCGTCGCTGTCGCGAGTCCACGCAATCGTCTCCGCAGGAATAGGCGTGATGGGCCACGTCGGGCTCACGCCGCAGTCGGAGACGATTCTCGGCGGGTTCAAGACGCAGGGCCGAACGGCGTCGAAGGCGCGGCAGCTCCTCGCAGACGCGCTCGCGCTCGAGGCGGCCGGCTGCTTCGCGATCGTCCTCGAGGCGGTGCCGGTTCCGGTCGCGGCACGCATCACCGAGGCGCTGACGGTGCCGACCATCGGCATCGGCGCCGGCGCGGCGACCGACGGCCAGGTGCTCGTCTACCACGACCTGCTCGGGTTGACGGAGGGACGCGCCCCGCGCTTCGTCAAGCGGTACGCGAATCTCGCGGGCGAGATCCGCGCTGCGCTCGAGACGTACGCAGACGAGGTCCGGAGCGGCTCGTACCCGGCCGAAGAGCACAGCTACTCGATGCCCGACGAGGAGCTCCGCGTCTTCTCGGAGTCGTCAGAAGGCGTAGAGCACGCTCACCACGACGGCTAGCGCCGCGGTGATGCCGGTCGCGTAGGCGACGCCGGCGAGCGACCTCCCCCACGTCCAGCCGTGGATCGTGCGCACGCCGACGACGAGGAGCACGAGCGCCCAGATCACGAACGCGTAGAAGATCCACGCGGTGACGCTGCCGGCGCCGTGGCCGTCGGCGCCGCCGGTGCGGAAAAGCTGCACGCGATAGACGCCGATCCGAATCGGCCAGTAGACGAAGAGTGCGAGCGCGATCGGCGTCGCGGCGAACGCGAGCATGTGGCGCGCGCGGCGATAGCTCCCGCGGCTCCCGAGCTTGCGCAGCGCGATGTGGAAGATCTTGCCGATGACGTAGTAGAGGAAGAAGCCGTAGAGCCCGCCGGCGATGAACGCCCAGATCGCCGCGACGGTGCCGTCGATCTCGAAGTTGTCGAGCAGCGTGCTCGCCACCGTCGTCGCGAGGATCGCCGAGATGCCGGCGAGCCAGACGAGCGCGCCGGCGACGTCCTGGCGACCTTCGGCGGCCTCGTTCGAGTCGTCACGCAGCGCGGCGAAGACCGGCCGCGGGCTCAGCAGCACGAGCAGCGCCCGCAGGAACCACGCCCTGTCCTCGCTCAGGCTGCCGCGACCGCTGCTTTCGGCAACACGTGCCGTAGGAACGCTCCCGTGAATGACTCCTCCACCTCCGCAACGTCCTCGGGCGTGCCGGCCGCGATGACCTCGCCGCCTGCCTCGCCGCCTTCGGGCCCGAGGTCGATGATCCAGTCGGCCTGCTTGATCACGTCGAGGTTGTGCTCGATCACGAGCACCGTGTTGCCGGCGTCGACCAGCCGCTGCAGCACCTCGAGCAGCTTCTCGATGTCGGCGAAGTGCAGGCCCGTCGTCGGCTCGTCGAGGATGTAGAGCGTCTTGCCGGTTGCAACCTTCGACAGCTCGGCCGACAGCTTCACGCGTTGCGCCTCTCCGCCCGAGAGCGTCGTCGCCGGCTGGCCCAGCTTGATGTAGTCGAGCCCGACGTCGTGCAACGTCTGCAAACGCCGGCGCAGCTTCGGGATCTTGGCGAAGAACTGCAGGGCCTCCTCGACGGACATCTCGAGCACGTCGGCGATCGACTTGCCCTTGAACCGCACCTCGAGCGTCTCGCGGTTGTAGCGCGCGCCCTTGCAGGTCTCGCAGGGGACGTAGACGTCCGGCAGGAAGTGCATCTCGATCTTGATCTGGCCGTCGCCCTTGCACGTCTCGCACCGTCCGCCGCGGACGTTGAACGAGAACCGTCCCGGCTTGTAGCCGCGCACCTTCGCCTCCGGCGTCATCGAATAGAGCTCGCGGATGTGGTCGAACAGCTTCGTGTAGGTCGCCGGGTTCGATCGCGGCGTGCGGCCGATCGGTGACTGGTCGATGTCGATCACCTTGTCGTAGCACTCGATGCCCTCGCAGCTCTCGTGGTCGCCGGGCTTCGTGCGCATGCGGTGCAGCTTGTTCGCGAGCGCCTTGTAGACGATCTCGTTCACGAGCGTCGACTTCCCCGAGCCGGAGACGCCGCTGACGCAGATGAACTTGCCGACCGGGAACTCGACGTCGATGCCCTTGAGGTTGTGCATCGAGGCGCCGCGCACCCAGAACGAGCCGTTGTCCTCGGTCCGGCGCTCCGGCACCGCGATCCCGCGCCGGCCGGAGAGGAACTGGCCGGTGACGGAGCCCTTCACTCGTTCGACCTTCGCGGCCGGGCCTTCGGCGACGACGTGCCCGCCGTGCTCGCCCGCTCCCGGGCCCATGTCGACGAGCCAGTCGGCTGAGCGCATCATCTGCTCATCGTGCTCGACGACGAGGACGGTGTTGCCGAGCTCGCGCAGGCGCTCGAGCGTGCCGATCAGCTTGTCGTTGTCGCGCTGGTGAAGCCCGATCGACGGCTCGTCGAGGATGTACAGCACGCCGACGAGCTGCGAGCCGATCTGCGTCGCCAGGCGCAGGCGCTGCGCCTCGCCGCCGGAGAGCGTGGCGGACGCCCGGTCGAGCTGCAGGTAGCCGACGCCGACGTTGTCGAGGAACGTCAGGCGCTCGCGAATCTCCTTGACGATCCGCGCGCCGATCAGCTGTTCCGTCTCGGTGAGCGCGAGCTCCTCGAGGAAGCTCAGCGCACGCGTCACCGACATCTGCGTGAACTCGTGGATGTTCTTGTCGCCGACGGTCACCGCGAGGACCTCCGGCTTCAGCCGCGCTCCCTTGCACACGGGGCACGGCCGGAACGACATGTACTCCTCGATCCGCTCGCGCTGCGTCGCCGAGTCGGTCTCGCGGTAACGGCGCTCGAGGCTCGGGACGATGCCCTCGAACGCGAGCATGTACGACCGCCGCCGCCCCATCCGGTTCCGGTAGCTGACGTAGACGCGCTCGCCGTCGGTGCCGTACAGGAACAGGTCCTGCTCCTCGTCGCTCAGGCTCTCCCACGGCTCGTCGAGCGGGATCTCGTAACGGTCGGCGATCGCCTGGATCACGGACTCGTAGAACCCCGAGTTGCCCACCGCCCACGGCACGAGCGCCCCCTCCTCGATCGAGAGCGTCGGGTCCGGGACGAGCAGGTCCGGGTCGATCTCCTGCTGCGCGCCGAGGCCCGTGCAGCGCGGACACGCGCCGTGCGGAGAGTTGAACGAGAAGATGCGCGGCTGCAGCTCCGGGAGCGACACGCCGTGGTCGGGGCACGCGAAGCGCTCGCTGAACAGCAGCGAGCGCGGGTCGTCCTCGTCGACGATGTCGATCCCGACGAGGCCCTCGGCGAGCTGCGCCGCCGTCTCGACGGACTGCGCGAGGCGCGTCCGCAGGTCTGCCTTCATCGTCAGGCGGTCGACGACGACCTCGATCGTGTGCTTGAACTTCTTGTCGAGCACGATCTCTTCCTCGAGCAGCCGCTGCTCGCCGTCGACCTTCACGCGCGTGAAGCCTTCGTTCCGCAGCTCCTCGAAGACGTCCTTGTACTCGCCCTTGCGGTCGCGGACGACGGGCGCGTTGACGGTGAAGCGCGTCCGCTCGGGGAGCTGCAGGATCTGGTCGACGATCGATTCCTGGCTCTGGCCGGTGATCGGCTTGCCGCAGACGGGGCAGTGCGGCCGCCCGACGCGCGCGTACAGCAAGCGCAGGTAGTCGTAGATCTCCGTCGCCGTGCCGACGGTCGAGCGCGGGTTCCTCGACGTCGTCTTCTGGTCGATCGAGATCGCCGGCGAGAGCCCGTCGATCGAGTCGACGTCGGGTTTTTCCATCATCTGGAGGAACTGCCGCGCGTAGGCCGAGAGGCTCTCGACGTACCGGCGCTGCCCCTCGGCGTAGATCGTGTCGAAGGCGAGCGAGGACTTGCCGGAGCCCGAGAGGCCTGTGATGCAGACGAGCTTGTTCCGGGGCAGCCGGACGGTGACGTCCTTCAGGTTGTGCTCGCGGGCGCCGTGAACGACGAGCTCTTCAGAAGCCATAACCGATCCAGTGTATCGGGGCGAATCGGATCGAACAAGTGTTCGCTCAGGTGGTGCAAACCCGCTTGGAATGGAGGGGTCTGGCCCCGACGGAGCCAGACCCCTCCCTCTGCGTCAAGCAGTCGCGCCTGCCGCCTGCGTGTACGCGGGAGCCTCACTGCGCCGCGCGAGGACGACGGTCACGGCCACGATCCACAAGCCGGACGCCAGCAGCGCGAAGAAGTCCGCGAACGGAATGAAGAGCGCTATCCCGAGGACGATCGCGATCCGCCCGAGCCAGCGATAGGAGGCCGACGAGGCCAGGCACGCTCCGGCCGCGCCGAGCATGAAGACGCCGAGCGCCGCGTTCCAGAAGACCCAGCTGTCGCTCATCAGCAGGTTGAGCGCCTGGAGCGCCGGCCCGGAGACCTTCTTCGGGCTGTCCGCGAGGGCGAAGTTCGCTGCACCGACGAACCCGAGCGCGGCGGCGAACATCACGCCGCCGCCGAGCACGACGCGATCGGAGACGGACATGCCGTCGTCCGAGCGGAGCGACCGCGCGAGCCACGAGGCGAACAGCACGGCTGCGAAGGCCGCGAGCCCGAAGAGGAACGAGACGACGACCAGGCGCGCCTGGTGGCTGTCGTAGTACGCCGCGACCTTGGCGCCGTCGGCGGTGCTGGACGGGGTGCTCCCGCCGAGCACGACCGAGACGGCCACGAGCACGACCAGTGCGATGCCGCTGCAGGGGGCGAGTTTTCGAAGGGTCATGACACGCTCCTTTCGATGGACGCGTGCGGCACGAGGCGGACGTGTCGCCGAATGCCGAGCACGGTGAGGACAAGCAGCACCGAGATGCCCGCTGCGACGCCCGCGCCGATCGACGCGTCGGCCCAGTGGAACGAGCTCGACGTGCGCGAGAGCGGCGCGACGACCCGCAGCACCCGTGACTGGGCGACGACACTGCCAGCCCCGCGGATGCCGGGCCGGTCGTCGGGTCGAACGCCTGCGAGGGCGGGAGAAGCGATGGCGACGGCCACCGCAGCGACCACGGCAACGACTGCGAAGCGTCGTGCCGGGGTCTTGGCCAGACCGATCATCGAAGGCTCCTTTCAGCCGATCGAAGGGACGCCTTCGACGCTATGGCGGGGCCTGCGGCAGCACATCGGCGCCACCGCCGGACTCCCGTCGTCGACAGCACGGGAACGAGAGCCCGTGCTGGCACGGATTGCCAAGCCGGACAAAACGTCGAAAGATGTCGGCATGCGCTGGCTTCGCATTGCCGCATCGCTCGTGGCTCTGGCGACAGCCGCGTGCGTCGCCCTGTTTCCGCTCGAGGCCGCAAACCTGCTCGAACGGCCACATGACTGGCCGGTCCCGATGTACCCCTTCATCGCGATCGCCGCCCTGACGACGGCGACGGTCGGACTGCTGATCGCCCTCCGCCGGCCGCAGAACTGGGTCGCCTGGATCCTGCTCGTGAGCGCGCTGACGTTCGCGTTGCTCTCACAAGGGCTCTTCCTGGGCCGCGAGTGGGCTACGCACTTCGACGATGCGACGTGGCCCGTCTTGTACGCCGGGCCCATCGCGCTCGCCTATGTCTTCCCGAACGGCCGGCTACTGTCGCGGCGCTGGCGGTGGGTCGCCGCCGTTGCGGTCGTCAGCTTCGTGGGGTTCGTCGCCGTCGCACTGAGCGATCCCTCGCCGACCGCTTATACCGACAACACGGTCAAGAACCCCATCGCCCACAACGCCGTCGGGGAGTGGTTGATCCACAACCATCTGAGCTGGATCTGGGTGCCGCTCTGGTTCGGCATGCTCGGGAGCCTGTTCGCCGGCGTGCTCGCAATCGGGCTGCGCGTGCGGCGCTCGACGGGCACCGAGCGTCTGCAAACACTGTGGCTCGCCTGGGCAGCGGCGCTCTTCCCGATCACGCTCGTCGCCTGCGGACTGTCCGGGTTCGTGATTGCAAGCTTCCTCGATTACGCCGTCGCGCCTGCGCTCTTGCTCGGCTGGGCAGCTGCAGCGATCGCGGTCGGCATCGCCGTGACGAAGTACCGCCTGTACGCGATCGAGCGGCTGATCAACCGCACCGTCGTCTACACGATCGTGACGCTCCTGCTCGCCGGAACGTTCATCGGGATCACGCTCGGCCTGGGCGTGTTGCTCGGGCGCGGCTCGTCGTGGGTCACCGCCGCCGCGACGTTGACGGTTGCGATTGCGTTCCGGCCACTGCGAGCGCGCGTCCAGGCGCGCGTCGACCGCCGGTTCGACCGCGCGCGCTTCGAGGCGGTGCAACAGGTGCGGACATTCGAGGAAGACGTGCGCGAGGACCGGCGTGCACCGGAGGACATCGGGCAGGTACTGGCGCAGGCGCTTCGGGACCCCGAGGCGGAGCTCCTGTTCTGGCTGCCCGCGAGCGAGGTCTACGCAACCGTCACGGGCGGGGAAGCAGTGCTTCCCCGAGATCGCCGCGCGAAGACGCCGGTGCTACGCGACGGCAACCGCACCGCGGTGCTGTTGCACGAGCCCGCTCTGCTCGAGCGGCGCGCTCTTCTCGACAGCGTCCTCGGGGCCGCAGGCCTGTCGATCGAGATCGCCCGTCTGCGCGTCGAGGTGCGCCGTCAGCTCGCCGAAGTCGAGGGGTCGCGCCGGCGTATCGTCGAGGCCGGCTACGAGGAAAGGCGCCGCCTCGAGCGCGACCTGCACGACGGTGCGCAGCAACGGCTCGTGACGCTGGGGATCGTCTTGCGGCGGCTGCAGCGGTCGCTGCCGCGCGAGGCCGGGATGCTCTCACCGGCATTCGACTCGGCGGTCGACGAGGTCGCAGCGGCGGTTTCCGACCTGCGGACGATCGCCGCGGGTGTTCGGCCTCCGCGCCTCGACGACGGCCTTGCCGCAGCGCTTCGCGATCTCGCGCAGAGCGCGCCCCTTCACGTCGACGTCGAAGCTCCTGTCGAGCGCGTCGCGCCGAGCGTCGAAGCCGCCGCGTACTTCGTCGCGTGCGAGGCTCTGACGAACGCGGTCAAGCACGCGGAGGCGTCGAAGGTCGCGCTGCGGGCCGTGCGGAACAACGGGACGCTGCTCGTCAGCGTCTCCGACGACGGCGTCGGCGGAGCCGTGGCTCGTCGCGGCTCTGGGCTCGCAGGCCTCCGCGACCGCGTCGCGGCTCACGGCGGCGTTCTCGAGATCACGAGCCCCGCAGGGCACGGCACGCGCATCGAGGTGGCGCTTCCGTGCGAATCGTGATCGCCGAGGACACGGCGCTTCTCCGCGAGGGCCTCGCAGGACTGCTCGAAGACGCAGGCCACTCCGTCGTCGCGCGAGTCGGCGACGCGGAGTCGCTCCTCGCCGTCGTCGCCGAGCACGAACCAGACCTGGCCGTGGTGGATGTGCGCATGCCGCCGACCTACGACGACGAGGGAATGAAGGCCGCTGCCGAGATCCGCCGCATCCATCCGCAGACGGCGGTGCTCGTCCTGTCGCAGCACGTCGAGGCCCGGCACGCCGTCGATCTCGTCGGCTCCGGCGGCGGCTTCGGCTATCTCCTCAAGGATCGCGTGCTCGACGTCGACTCGTTCCTCGACGCTGCGCAGCGCGTCTGCGACGGCGGCACCGCGCTCGACCCCGAGGTCGTCAAGCATTTGATCGCGCCGGCGAGCGCTGATGACCCGCTTGCCGCGCTCACGCCCCGCGAGCGCGAGGTCCTCGGCTTGATGGCCGAGGGACGGTCGAACGCGAGCATCGCGCGGGAGCTCTGGCTGACGGAACGCACCGTCGAGACCCATGTGAGCTCGATCCTCGGCAAGCTCGATCTCGCACCTTCCGAGGACGGGCACCGGCGGGTGCTCGCCGTGCTCGCGTACCTGCGCGCCGCGCCTACGAGCTGAGCCGCTCGACGAGCCCGTAGACGTCGCGAGGCTTCGGGACGTACTCGATCTCGAGGTCGCCCGCGACGATCGTCCCGTAGCCGAGCAACCGTCCCACCAGACCCTGCTCGATCTCGACCGCGCCGATGCGCGCGAGCCGAACGGCCGCGGCGCGCTTTCGCAGCGTCCCGTGCACGACGAAGAGCTTGTCCGTGGTGAGGACGACTCGCGTCTGCTCCCACGCCCACACCGCGCGCAGCGCGATCACCGCTGCAACCGCCTGCAGGACGACACCCAGGATCGACGCCGGCCAGCCGATCACCATCAGGCCGATGCCGACGGCTGCCAGCGCCAGCGCCCGCGCAAACGGCAGCGCCAGCACGACGGCGTGGCGGCGCTCGTCGAGGCAGACGCGTTCCCAGCCGGAGGTGACCATGCGTTTGGGGCTTTCGCCAAGCGTGAAAAAATCCCTGGTCATGAAGCAAACCGCGCAGCGCACGGCGCTCGCGACGCTCGTCGTGATCGGGCTTGTCGCCGCGACGCTGGCTCTCTGGAAGCTCAAGCTCGTCATCTCGCTCGTCTTCCTCGGCATCATCCTCGCCGCCGCGATGCGCGGCGGCATCGACGCGCTGCACCGCCGGCGCGTCCCGCGCGGCATCGGGCTCGCACTGCACTACATCGTCTTCGCCGCGCTGATCGGGCTCTTCCTCTGGCTCGTCGTGCCACGCGCGATCGACCAGGTACAGAACGCGCTCGGCGGCACGACGAAGGCGCAGATCCACCACGAGGCGACGCACTCGAAAGGAATCAAGCACGAGGTCCTGACGGCCATCGACCGTCGTCTGCGTCAGCTCCCGAGCGCAGGCTCGGTGATCCATCCCGCGCTCGAGTTCACGCTCAAGGCGTTCGAGGTCCTCATCGGCATTTTCTTCGTCTTCGCGACCGCCGCGTACTGGACGTTCGAGCGCGACCGAGCCGTCGACTTCGTCGCCTCGCTGTTACCTCGACCGAAGCGCAAGCGCTTGCGCGACACGTGGGACCTGATCGACCTCAAGCTCGGCGCGTTCGTTCGCGGCGAAGCGCTGCTCGTGGTGATCGTCGGCACGATCCTGTCCCTCGCCTTCTGGGCGATCGGTCTCCCCTACTTCATCCTCATCGGCGCCTTCGCCGGCCTCGTCGAGATCGTGCCCGTCATCGGGCCGCTCATCGCCGGCGTGCTCGCGGTCGGCGTCGGCCTCACCCAGTCGTGGCACCTCGGGCTCGCCGCCGGGATCTGCGTGCTCGTCGTGCGGCTGCTCGAGGACTACCTGATCGTCCCGCGCGTCCTCGGCGGCTCGGTGGGGCTCTCGCCGCTCCTCGTCCTCTTCTCGGTCACGGCCGTCGGGATTCTGTTCGGCGGCTTCGCCGTGATCCTCGCGGTGCCGCTCGTCGCCGTGCTGGTGACGGTCATGGACGTCGTCGTCAGGGACAAGGACCCGGCCGAGGAGGAAATCCCCACCGTCCTCTTCACGGCAAAAGAGGCAGAGAGCTAGGCGGCGCCTAGGCCAAGGCCGAGGCGATCGCCGCCTCGAGCTCGCGGAGCCGGAACGGCTTGACGAGGTGGGCCACCGGCGCCAGCGCCTTCGTCGCGCGGCTGGGCGGCTCGATGCTCGTGCAGATGATGGGGAGACCCTCGAGCCGGCTTCGAAGCGTGGCGGCCGCCGCAAGGCCGTCGGCAGAGGCCGGCTCGAGGATCATCAGTTCCGGCGGTTCGTCTCCAGCCAGCTCGCCCTGGCCGACCGGGTCGTGCCCGGCCCTCTTGACGACCGCCGCAAGGAGGATCCTGACGTCGGGGTGAGGTTCGTGAATCAGGATCCGTGCCATGCCCCTACCTTCGGCACCGGGAGTAGCAATCGCGGCGGCGGGCCGGTATGAAAGCCGTATGAGCGAGCCCCGCATCCTCGTGATCGACGACGACGACGACATCCGCGGCCTCGTTGCCGAGCTCCTGCAGCGCGCAGGGCTGAAGGTCGAGCAGGCGCGCGACGGCCGCGCAGGGCTGCGCGCCTTCCACAAGTCGCCCGCCGACCTGGTCGTGCTCGACGTCTCGATGCCGGAGCTCGACGGCTGGGAGACGCTCGAGCGCATCCGTGACCTTTCGGACGTCCCCGTGATCATGCTGACGGCGCGCGGCGCCGAGCTCGAGCGTGTGCGCGGGCTCCAGGGCGGCGCCGACGACTACATGGTCAAGCCCTTCGGCCGCCAGGAGCTCGTCGCACGAGTTCAGGCACTGCTGCGGCGGGCGCGGTCGAGCGGCGACGACCGCAGGGACACCTACGCGGACGAACGGGTCAGCATCGACTTCGCCCAGCGCGCGGTGAGGTACGACGGTCGAGAAGTCTCGTTGACGCCACTCGAGTTCAAGCTGCTGTCGGTCTTCGTCCGGCATCCGCGCCACGTGCTGTCGCGCGAGCAGTTGCTCGCGCTCGTCTGGGGTGACTCGTACGGCGTCTCGGGCGACCAGGTGAAGCTCTACGTCGGCTACCTGCGGCGCAAGCTCCACCCCGAGCAGCCGGATGCAGTGCCGATCGAGACGGTGCGCGGCTTCGGCTACCGCTACAACGCGTAAGGCCGGCGCTACTTGGTGTCGTTCAACGTCAGCGTCGTCGCGCTGCTCGTGTTGCCGGCCGCATCGGTGGCGGTGACGACGTACGTGACCGAGATCGGCGTGGACACCTTTCCGTTCGTCGGATAGACGTTCACGGAGTACAAGCCGGAGCCGTTCGCCGTCGTGGAGTACGAGCCGGTCGGGGCCGACGTCTTCGAGACGGCGATCGACGCGTTCGCTTCGGCGCTGCCCGTGACGACGTCCGCCGCGTTGTTGTTGTTGTCCGTGTAGTTCGCGGTCGGAGCGCCCGGCGCAACCGTGTCCTTGGTCACGCTGATGCTCGTCGTCGCGCCGATGTTGCCCGCCGCATCGGTCGAGCTCGCGCTGATCGTCAGGGCGCCGTCGCCGAAGCCCGCGACATTGAGGCCGCTGACCGTGAACGTCCCGGCGCCGTTCGTCCCGGCATGCGTCGTGACGACACTGCTGCCGCCCTTCGAGAGCGTGAGCGTCACCGTGTCGGTCGTCAGCGAGCCGGCCGGCAGGGTGACCGAGACGGAGAGGCTCGACGCGTTCGCCGTGTTGACGTAGGCGTTCCCGGTGCCGCCGCCGTTCGCGAGCGCAATGCTGGTGGGCGCTCCCGGGGCGGTCGCGTCTGCGGTCGCGTTGACGGTCGTGCTGTCGAGGCTCGTCAGAAGCGGCGTGCCGCTCGTGACGGCGTTGATCTTGTACGTGTACGCGGTGCCGTCGACGGTCGACGTGTCGCTGTACGACGTGCCGCTCAGGGGTGACGCGTTCAGCTTCGTGAAGGCGCCGCCGGTCGAGCGGTACACGTTGTAGCCGGCGAGGTTCGTGACGGTCGTCGACGCCGTCCACGAGAGGTCGAGACGCCCGGCCGGCTTCTGAGCCACCGCAGGCGCCGTCGGCGCCTCCGGCGCCTCGTCGATCTTCACGGAGTAGTCGCGGTACATCCAGCCGAGGCCCGAGAGGCCGAGGCGCAGGGTTCCCGAGCCGCGGCCCGCAACCGCCGAGGACGTCGTGACGCCGACCGTCGCCGAGCCGCCGGCTGCGAGCGTGACGGACGTGCCGCCGCCCGCGAACGCGAGCGACGAGATCTGCGGGACGTTCGTGAGCGTGAGGACGGCGGTGCGCGACGCGCTGCTGACGTTCGTGACCCGGAAGACGGACGTGAACGTGCGCGCGGAGGCGACCGTGCCGAAGTCGAGCGAGAGGTTGTCGACGCCGCCGCTCGCGACCGTCGTGTTGAGCGGCGTCACCGAGAAGTAGTTCGAAAGCTGGTCGACGGTGACCGGGTTCGACGCGACGGAGGTCGAGCCGGTGAACGCGGCGGCGCTGAGACGCGCGCAGAGCCCCGCCACCGCGAGGCCGACGCAGGCGAGTGCGACGAGCCGCTTCATCCTCAGGCCTCGACCGTCTGCGCCGATTCGTTACGCCAGATGCGCCGCAGCAGCGCCGTCAGCACGAACACTGCGGAGACGAGCAACAGCAGCGCCCGCACCTCGCGCGTGTGCGCGTACCACAGCACGTAACCGGCGAGCGGGACGTCGAACGCGACGCTGCCGACCTTGTCGTTCAGCCGGATCGCCCACGGATCTCTCGTCGGGTTCGCGTCGCCCTTGGTGCGATACGCGAGCCCGTGCGGCGTCGGGACGATCTGCGCGACGCGGTGCGTCACGAGCCGCCCCTTCGTGTACGGGTCGTTGAAGGTGATGACGTCGCCCGCACGCACCTTGCCCGCCGGGACGACGCGGTCGACGGCGAGCGAGCCGACACCGAGCGTCGGCCTCATCGAGCCGGAATAGACGACGACCGGCTTGAAGCCGATCACCAGCAGCGCCGCGTAGCCGGCGACAAACGTGACGACCGCCCCTGCCACCAGGGCGGTCGTCACTCGTGCGATCGTCGGGAACGAGCGCCGCATCGTTCGTTCTAGGCCTGTACCGCCGACCAGGTGAAGCTCTCGTCCGCCGAGAGGCCCTGGAGGGCGTTGTCGCCGGCGTTCGAGCCCGTCGAAGGCAGGCTCACGTGGAAGTAGAAGGTGTGGGCGTCGCCGCTCGCGGCGAACGTCCCGAGGGCGACCGACGAGAAGCTGCCGAGCGAGCCGTCGTAGATCGCCGTGCCGCCGTCGACGTCCTTGTACAGCGTGAGGTGCAGCTGGTTCGCGAGCGCCGCGCTGCCCGAGCTCGTGCCGGTGAGCGTGTAGGCGCCGGCCAGCGTGCCGGTGTTCGTGATCGTGACCGAGCCGGTCGCCGTGTCACCGATCTTCATCGCCACAGAGCTGAAGATGGCGCCGGAGCCCGAGCGGCTCATCGTGAGGGAGCCCGAGGCGAACGCGTTGGACGAGATCGTCGTCGGCGTTGCGCTGAAGTTGGCGAAGGTGCCTCCCACCGTGGCCACCGCGACGACAGCAATTGCCGCAAGGCTGAGGAGGATCTTCGACAGTGGGAGGTGCTTGAGCATGGTGCGTGTCAGTCCTTTCTT
>DATCYR010000027.1:0-15490 GCA_036526315.1 Gaiellaceae bacterium
GCCGACCGTCTTCACGAACGTCGCGCAGAGCTACCGCATCGCGCAGGAGGAGATCTTCGGCCCAGTTCTTTCAATCTTGACTTTTCGCACGCCGGACGAGGCGGTCGAGAAGGCCAACAACACCCCGTACGGCCTCAGCGCTGGCGTCTGGACGGAGAAGGGCTCGCGCATCCTGTGGATGGCAGAGCGCCTCCGCGCCGGCGTCGTCTGGGCGAACACCTACAACCGCTTCGACCCGGCGTCGCCGTTCGGCGGCTACAAGGAGTCAGGCTTCGGCCGCGAAGGCGGCCGCCACGGGCTCGAGCCGTACCTGCACCTGACGTGAGCAGGCTCCCGGTCAAGAAGACGTACAAGCTGTTCATCGGCGGCGCCTTCCCGCGCTCCGAGTCCGGCCGCACCTACGAGGCCGAGGGACAGAACGTCGCGCGCGCGTCGCGCAAGGACGTGCGGGACGCCGTGCGCGCGGCACGCGCGGCGCTCCCGAAGTGGGCGGGGATGACGGCCTACAACCGCGGCCAGGTGCTGTACCGCGTCGCCGAGATGATCGAGGCGCGGACGGCGGAGTTCGCGGAGCTGTCGAGCGGCCGCGACGAGGTGGAGCGCACGGTCGATCGCATCGTCTGGTACGCCGGCTGGGCCGACAAGCTCGCGCAGGTGCTCGGCTCCTCGAACCCGGTCGCCGGCCCGTACTTCAACTTCACGGTTCCCGAGCCGACGGGCGTGGTCGCCGTCCTGGCGCCGGACGAGCCGCCGCTCCTCGGTCTCGTCTCGCGCGTGCTGCCGGCCCTCACCGGCGGGAACGTCGTCGTCGCGGTCGCGTCGGAGGCGCATCCACTGGCCGCGATCGAGCTCGCCGAGGCGCTCGCGACCTCCGACGTCCCCGGCGGCGTCGTCAACCTGCTGACCGGCCGTCGCGCCGAGCTCGCGCCGTGGCTCGCTTCGCACATGGACGTCAACGCCCTCGACATCACGGGCGCCGACGGGCTCGCGCCGGAGCTGGAGCGGGCGGCTGCGGACAACGTCAAGCGCGTCGTCCGAGGCGACCCCGACGCGCAGAGCCCCTGGGAGATCGCGTCCTTCCTCGAGCTCAAGACCGTGTGGCATCCGGTCGGCCAGTAAATTCTTGACCCTGTGAGGTTCAGCCAGGCGATCTCGGAGGGCGACGGGATCTCGCTCATCGTCGACGTCGCGGACGTCGACGCCGCACGCGCCGCGGCAGCGCAGGGGGCGGAGGGGCTGATCGTCCGCCGCGGTCTCGGCGCGCCGGTCGACCTGCCGGTCCTCTGGCGCGGGTCGCCGCATGCGGAGGACGCCGCGACGGCCGGGGCCGACGCCTGGGTCGCCTCGCTCGACGACGCCGAGCGCGCGGGCGACGACCACGAGCTCGACCAAGTCGTCGAGGTGCGCAGCGCCGAAGAGCTCGAACAGGCGCTCGACCGGCTCGACCCGGAGATCTTCCTGTTCTCCGTCGGCGACGACGCGGACGCTGACGCGCTCGAGCGCGCGCTCGAGCTGCTCGCCGACCTTCCCGCCGGAAAGCTGGCGATCGCGGACGTGCCGGTCTCCAGTCGTGATCAGGTCGACGAGCTCGAGCGGGCTGGAGTCGATGCAGTCATCGTCGGAGCGCGAAACGTCGCCGGGCTCGTCGGCGACGCCGTCCCCGAGGTCTGATCCGCGCCGCTGGGGCGGTCCGGGGACCGCTCTCGTCGCGATCCTCGCCGGTGCCGCAGCGCTGCGGATCGTCGGGCTCCAGTACGGCCTTCCGTTCGGGAACCTGCTCAACCCGGACGAGCAGTCGATCGTGCCGCGGGCGTGGAAGCTCGTGCACGGCGGCGGTGGCGACCCGCACTGGTTCGACTACCCGACGCTGCTCATGTACGTCAACGCGCCGTTCCAGGCGTGGCAGGACCATCCGTCCTTTCTGACGGCGCGCATCGTGCAGGTCGTCCTCGCGCTCGGCTCGATCGCCGCCGCGTGGTGGCTGGGCCGCCGCTCGTACGGCAGCGGCGCCGTCGCTGCGGCAGTGGTCGCCGTCTCGACGACAGCCGTCGCGTACTCGCGGCCCGCCGTGACGGACGTGCCGCTGATGCTCGGCGTCGGCGTCGCGCTGGCGCTGATGGTGTCCGGGAGGATCGAGCTCGGCGGCCTCGCCGCCGGGCTTGCGACCGGCTTCAAATACCCCGGCGTCTTCCTGCTCGTGCCCCTCGTCGTCGCCGGCTGGAAGCAGTGGCGGCGGCTAGCGGTCGGCGTCGTGCTTGCGATCGTCGGTTTCTTCGCCTCGAGCCCGTTCGTTCTCGTGCATCCGCGCCAGGCGTGGCACGAGGCGCGGCACGTCCAGCAGCTCGCGCGCAGCGGCTGGCTCGGGTTCGAGCACGACCACATCGCGCCTGTCGCGTTCAGCGTGCGCCTGTGGGATGCGCTCGGCCCGGTTTTGATCATCTGCGTCCTCGGTCTCGTCGTCGCCCTCGTGCGGCGCACGCGCGTCGACCTGATCCTCGGGCTCTTCGTCGTCGTCTACTTCCTCGACCTGCTGACGCTGCGCGCGCACTTCGGCCGGTACGTGCTGCCGCTCGTGCCGCCGCTCGGCGCGCTCGCCGGCCGATTCCGCGCGCTCGCGCCGGTCACGCTCCTGTTGCTGGTCGTACCGCTGACGTGGTCGATTCGCGACACGAAGAAGCTGACGCGCACGGACACGCGCGTCGTCGCACATCGCTGGGTCGTCGCGCACATCCCGCGGCGAACGCACGTCGCCGCCGATCCGTCGACGCCGCCGTTCACGACGCTCGACGTGCTTCACCTGCAGCTGCCGGGGCCGAAGCGGACGTTCGACCCGAACCGCAACATCTCGCGTCTGCGTGGCGAAGGTGTCAAGTACGTGATCGTCACGGGGTCGGTGACCGACCGCGTGCTCGCCGCCCGGTCGAGCTATCCGCGCGAGTCGGCGTTCTACGACGCGCTCCGGTCGCGGGCGCAGCTCGTCTACCACGTCGCCCCCGGCGACGGCCGCGCCGGGCCCTGGGTCTCGATTTACCGGCTATAACGGAGCCGTGCAACGGCTCGCCGTCCTCGCTGTCGTGGCCTTCGCGCTCGCCGGCTGCGGCGCGAACGGGTCGGTGAACGCGTCGGCGAAGCTCCGCTGCCCGGCCAAGGCGCTCGCGGGGTGGCAGCGGCTCGCGAACCGGATCCACGCGCCCGTCTTCTGCCCCGCATGGATCCCGGACCCGCTCGACGGCGTGATCGGGAGCCAGTGGAACAACATCAACGAGGTCAGCCGCGATCGCAGCTACCTCGAGAGCTGGGTCTGGCAGGAGACCGGGCCCGGCGCCGCCGGCGGCGAGAAGCACGTGAACCTCCGCGGCTATCCGGGACGTACTCGGATACCGAAGTGCGTCGACGACAACACGAAGAAGCGCGCGCTGATCCCCTGCTTCAGCGACCCCGGCGGCACCGTGCGCGCCGGTGGCCTCAAGGCGACCGTCTTCAACGTCAACCAGGATGCCGACCAGTGGCACGTCCTCTACGCCTGGCGCTACGGCGGCGGGCTCTACACGGTGAGCGAGCACGTGGCGCCGCCCTTCGGGTACCGCAAGGTGCGCCAGAACCTCGGTCGGATGCTGCGGAACCTGATCGTCGTCCGGCCCGTCCAGCAGTAGCGTGCGCCTGACGCGCCGACAGATGCTCGCGGGCGCCGCGGCGGGCGCGCTCGCCGCGGGCGGCATCTACGAGCTCGTCGACCAGCTCGGCGGCGAGACGCCGAAGCGCGCGCTCGCCCTCGACCGCCCCGACGAGCAGCATCTGCTCGACTCGGTGTCGGTCGTCCTCGACAACAACGTCGAGGTCGTCGTCCCGCCGCGCCATCACCAGCTCGTCACCGCGAACATCCGCGCCGGCGACGTGCGTGCGGCGCAGAGCGAGCTCTTGGACGCGCTGGACGAGCTCGACCGCCGCTACGACCAGACACCTGCGGGGCTCGGCGTCACGCTCGCCTACGGGCTGCCGTACTTCGAACGGCACGTGCCGGAAGCCTGGCGCGTCCACGCCCCGCACGACGTCCGCGCGCGCAAGGCCGCACTCCTGCCCGCGCGGCGGTTCCCGAGCGATCCGCCGGACACGCTGCTCGAGCACAACGAGGTCGCCGTGCTGCTGCGAAGCGATGCGCAGAAGCACATCGCCGACGCGGCGCAGCAGCTCTTCACGAAGCTGTCGCTCTTCGACGTCACGAGCATTCGCCGCGGCTTCGTCGGCGGCGGCCTTCCGAAGAAGATGTCGATGGTCGCCGGCGTGCCGGGGGCGGACCTCGTTCCGGAGAACGCGCAGCTCTTCCTCGGCTTCACGTCGACGCAGAAGGACGCGCTCGGGCCTCGGGTCATCGCGAACCACGAGACGCTCGGCTTCGTCGACCTCGGGCCGAAGCACTACTTCCGCCAGGGGACGCACCTGCACGTCTCGCACCTCTTCGAGGATCTCGAGGCGTGGTATCTGAACTTCGACTTCGACGAGCGTGCAGCGACCGCTTTCCGGCCGGGCCGCCCCGTTCGCGACGGGACGCTGACCGTGGCGCAGCCGGTTCACCGAGCGGCGTCGTCCCGCAGCGTCGAGCGCGACTTCCGCCGCCAGGGCCGGATCGGGCACAGCTCGTCGATCCAGGCGTCGTCCCGGCTGCAGCACGACCACGTCGGCGAGGACGGCACGGTCTACCCGAAGGGCACGGCGATCCCGCAGCGGGCCGACTTCAACACACTCGACAACCCGTTCGCCTGGAGCGCGCACGCCGACACGGACGGGATGCAGCCGGGGCCGCGCGCGGGGCTGCACTTCGTCGTCTTCAACCCCTCGAGCGACGACTTCGACCGCAACCGGTTGGCGATGGACGGCGTCCTCCCCGACGGGACGAAGCTCCCGCTCACCGCGCGCGCCAGGCAGCAGGGCTTCAACTCCGTCCTCCGCACGACGCACCGGCAGAACTTCCTCGTGCCGCCCCGCCGCCACCGCGCGTTCCCGCTCGCCGAGCTGTAGGGGTCTGCCTCCGCCCCGGAGGGGCCAGACCCCAGCCTTTGCATCTGCGATCATGCCCGCCCTTGGCGCTCGTCGCGGGCATCGTTCTCGCCGCCGTCCTGATCGTCGCGGCCGTTCTCAAGCTTCGGGCCTTCTCGGAGACTGCGTCCGCGCTCGAGACCTACCGCGTGCCCGTCCGCCTGCGGGGAGCGGTGACCGTCGCCGCGGTCACCGCCGAGCTCGCGATCGCGGCGGCTCTCCTCGCCGGCGTTCCCGCCGCGGCGTACGCGGGGGCGGCGCTGCTGCTCGTCTTCGCCGGCGCGACCCTTCTCGCGCTGCTCGGCGGCAGGCGCGGCGCGCCGTGCGGCTGCTTCGGCGCTCGCTCCAAAGTCGGCTGGGGGGCCGTGCTGCGCGATCTCGCACTGGCGGCGGCGTTCCTCGCGGTTCCGCTGCTGCCCGACGGTGCCCCGAGCACGACCGGCTGGCTCGCGCTTGCGCTCGTGCTCGCGTTCGCCTGCATCGCCGCGCTCACTGCGGCCGTGCTCGCGCTGGCGCGCGAGGTCGGCCTGCTGCGCCTTCGACTCGCGCCGGAGCTCGCACTCGACGTCGCCGGCGAGGGACCGGCGCTCGGCTCGCAGGTCGAGCTCGGCCGCCCGCGCGACGCGCGGCTGACGCTCGCGGTCTTCTCCTCGGAGGGCTGCCGGCTCTGCCGCGCCCTGCAGCCGTCGCTGTCGGCGTTCGGCAAGGATCCCGCCATCTCCCTCCACGTCTTCGACGAGGTGCGCGACGCCGATGTCTGGCGCCGCCTCAACGTCCCCGGCAGCCCGTACGCGGTCGTCGTCGACGAGATCGGTGCAGTCCGCGCGAAGGGGACCTTCAACACCCACGGCCAGCTCGAGGCGATCGTTGCCGCGGCTGCCTGACGCCGGCGCCATCGGCGAGGGGCTGGCGGTGTCGACGTCGCGCCGCGGCTTCCTCGCGCGGACGTCGCGGCTGCTCGCGCTCGTCGCGGGCGGCAGCGCCGTCGCGGCGCTGGTGAAGCCCGGCGACGCCGATGCGTATCACTTCTGCGGCCACATCTACACGACCGATTCGTGCCCGCACCCGACGGGGCTGCCGCGCATCGACGCGCACGGCTTCCCCCTTCGCGCGGCCGACGGCCATCCGGTCGACGACCTGGGCCGCCCGGTCAACGCCGCAGGGCAGCCGCTCGACGCGCGCGGTGCGCTGCTGCGTGACCCGGACGGCCTGCCCGTGCCGCCGGCGCCGCGCAGCCGTGTGTGCCAGGACGGCGTCGCCGAGCGGCTCGCTCGTCCCACGCACATCGACGGTGCCTGGTATCGCTGCTGCGGCGGGCACGTGCGCAAGCTCGTCGACTGCTGCGCCTACACGGCCCGGCGCATCAACGGCGACGCGGCGCTCACCGGCTACTGCTACGCCGGACGGCGCGTCTACTGCGTCATGTACTACGACACGAAGATCCCGTGCTGACGAACGCGCTCGTCGCGGCCGCCTTCGTCACCGGCATCGCCGGGACGTGGTCGCCGTGCGGGCTCTCGATGATCGAGACGATCAGCGGTCCGCGCCGCCGTGTCGGTCTCTGCTGCGTGACCTTCGCTGTCGGGGCTCTTGCCGGCGGCACGGCGACGTTCGGCGTGCTCGCGCTGGCCGGGAGCCTGGTCGACGCCCACGGGCTGGTGCTCGTGGCCGTCCTGGGCGTGGCCGCGGCGATCGCGGACGTGCGCGGCCGGCCGATCGTCCCGCAGATCCGCCGGCAGGTACCGGAGCACTGGCGCCGCGTGCTGCCGCTCCCCGTCGCGACGTTCCTCTACGGGATCCTGCTCGGCCTCGGCTTCACCACGTTCGTGTACGCGGTCGCGCTCTGGGCGCTCGCCGGGATCGCCCTCGTCGTCGGCGTGCCGCAGACAGGAGCGCTGATGGGGATCGCGTTCGGCATCGGCCGTGCGCTCCCGATCTGCGCGCTCGCTCCCGTGGCACATCGCCGTGCCGGTCGCAGCGTCGTCGATGCGATGGCGCAGCGGCCCGTCGTGCTGTCGGTGGTGCGGCGGCTCGCGGCCGCGTGCCTCGTGGTCGTCGCCGCGGCTGCGCTCGTCGGGGATGCCGAAGGCGCGACGCGGTTGGGTGCCGGAACGGACCCGAGCGCGTCCGGCACCACCGTCGTCTGGACGTCGCCTGCCGGCGGAGTCGCGCGCGACGAGGGCACCGCCGAGACGAGGACCGTTCCGGCGCACGCCGCCGTCGGCGGCTCGCTGATTGCGTGGCGCGACGGCGACACCGTGCACGTTGCGCAGCTCGCCGACCTGACGCCGGTCGTCGACGTCACCGTCCCCGGCGTCACCGCCGTGGCCGTCTCCGACACGTGGCTCGTCACCCGCGCGCGCAACGAGCTCGACGCACGTCTCGTCGCCGACCCCACGACCGTGGTGCACGTCGCGACGACGAGGTCTGCGGCTCAGCTCGGCCGGCCCTCGCTCGACGGCGAGCTGCTCGTGTACCACGTCGCAACCGCCCGCCTCAGCACGATCGTCTCGTTCGACCTTGCGACATCGGCGCGGCGCACTGTGCGCAAGTCGAAGACGAGCCTGCTGACGAACCCATCGCTGCTCGGCGGCGAGCTGCTGTACGACCGGCAGACGAGCCGCGCGCAGCTCGTCGAGCTCGGACCGCTCGGCAACGGCGCGCGCGATCGCGTCGTCTACCGGCTGGCAGCCCCCTCCGTCCACGACGCCGGCCACGAGCACGGGTACAGCCACCAGACGCGGAACGTCCCGCCGCCTACGGCAAAGTGGCGGTTGTGGACGACGGCACTGTCAGCGACGCAGGCGTACGTCACTCTGCTCCCCCGCAGCGGCCCCGCCGGCGCCGGCCGGCTGCTCTCGCTGCCGCGCTGATCGTCGGGCTCGCGGCGGCCGCGGCCGCGCACGCCGAGCTGCTGGGCCGCTCGACACAGGGACGGCCGATCGCCGCGTACGAGGTCGGCGATCCCGCCGGTATCCCCGTGCTCGTCGTCGGCTGTATCCACGGGAACGAGGCAGCCGGAGTTGCGGTCGCGCGTTTCCTCCTCCGGCATCCGCCGAGCGGGCTCGATCTCTGGATCGTGCCGGTGCTGAATCCCGACGGCCGCGCTCACGACACGCGGGGAAACGCGCACGCGGTCGACCTGAACCGCAACTTCCCCTACCGCTGGCGCCGGCTGAGCGGTGTCTACTACTCGGGCCGACGGCCGCTGTCGGAGGTCGAGGCGCGGATCGCGCACGCGTTGATCCTGCGGGTGCGTCCCGTCGTCTCGGTGTGGTTCCACCAGCACCTCGATCTCGTCTGGGCGTCCGGCGGGAACCTGCGCGTCGAACGCCGTTTCGCGCAGGTGTCCGGGCTGCCGTACCACCGGCTCCCGCCGCTCGCCGGGAGCGCGATCGACTGGCAGAACCACGCACTCCCGGGGACGACCGCCTTCGCGGCGGAGCTTCCGGCGGGCGCGGCCTCGGCCGCGGCCGTCCGGCGCTACGCGCGTGCGGTCGTCGCGGCGGCGGTCGTCACGCGAAGAACGCCTTAGCGACGGCGAACCACTCCTCCGGGACCGTCTTCAGCTCAGCCGTCGCGTCCTTGAGCGGCACGTCGACGATCCGGTCGCCGTGGAGCGCGGCCATCCGCCCGAAGTTCCGCTCCTCGACGAGGTCGGCGGCCTTCAGACCGTAACGCGTGGCGAGCACGCGGTCGCGCGCGGTCGGCGTGCCGCCGCGCTGCACGTGCCCGAGAACCGTGACGCGCGACTCGTAGCCGGTGCGCTGCTCGATCTCGTGCGCGACGGTCGCTCCGACGCCGCGCTCGCTCAGGCGGACGTGCCCGAACTCGTCGACGTCACTAGCGTCTGCTGCTCCCTCGAGCTCGTAGCCCTCGGAGACGACGACGATCGAGAAGTCCTTGCCGCGCTCGTGGCGCCGGCGGATGTCGTCGCACGCCTCTTCGATCGAGATCGGGTGCTCGGGAATGAGGATCACGTCGGCGCCGCCGGCGATCCCGCTCATCACGGCGATCCAGCCCGTGTGCCGCCCCATCACCTCGACGACCATGACGCGGTTGTGCGACTCGGCCGTCGTGTGCAGGCGGTCGATCGCCTCGGTTGCGATCGAGACGGCGGTGTCGAAGCCGAACGTGTAGTCGGTCGCGGAGAGGTCGTTGTCGATCGTCTTGGGGACGCCGACGACCGGAAAGTCGTGCTCCTCGTAGAGCCGCGCCGCAACGCCGAGCGTGTCCTCGCCGCCGATTGCGACGAGCGCGTCGAGCTTCGCGGCGCGGAAGTTGTCGAGGACGCTGCCAACGCCGCCTTCGAGCTTGAACGGGTTCGTGCGCGTCGTGCCGATGATCGTCCCGCCCCGCGGCAGCAACCCCGAGATCTCCCGCGGCCCGAGCGGCTCGAACAGCCCTTCGACGAGGCCCTTCCATCCGTCGCGGACGCCGACGACGTCGCCTCCGCGCGTCATCACGCGGCGCCCGGACGCACGGATGACGGCGTTCAGGCCCGGGCAGTCGCCGCCGCCGGTGAGGATTCCGATGCGCATGCGGCGATGCTAAGGCTTCTTCGGCGGAAGCGAGCGGGCGTAGCCGACGCCGCGCTCGACCCACGCCGCGAGCTGCTTCTTCGTCCGCACGGCGTCCGCGTCGACGCGGAGCCAGCCGGCCATCGAGCGGCCGCCCATCTCCATCAGCGCGACGCCGGGCTTCTTCGTCAGCGCGTCCGACTCATCGGGATCGACGCGAACGAGCAGGCCGCCCTGCCCGCTCGCCGACACCGACATGTTCCCGTCGATCAGGAACGCCAGCCCGCCGAACATCTTCTTCTCGGTGACGCCTGGCTCCGCGGCTACGAGCTCTCGGATCCGGGCCGCCAGCTTTTCGTCGTACGCCATCTCGGAACGATTGCAAAAGCTGGAGTCAGGCCCCCCTTTTGGGGCCAGACCCCGTCAGGGCCGGAGCGTAAGCCGAAGCGCTTACGCGGAGGCGAACTGATGCGGCGCGAGCACGCGAAGCCTGCTCGCGCCGCACGGAAGAGAACATTCGCCGGCCCGGCCTAGGAGCGTGCGGGCTTCGCCCGTGCGCGTTCGGCGCGAAGGGCCGTAGCCGCTTCCGAGTGAAGGCGTGAGCCTTCGCTCGGGCCGCGATGCCGAAGGTGGGACTCGAACCCACACGCCCGTGAAGGCACCGGATTTTGAGTCCGGCGCGTCTACCAGTTCCGCCACTTCGGCGCGCGGCCCCACTGTAGCCCGCGGTTCGGGCTTGCATTAGCGGGTGGACGCCCCGATACTTTGCGCCCTCGCGGCGCGGGCTGGAACCTCCCGCGCGGCCGCCCCGGTATGCCCGATCGAGGAGGGAGAGTGACGAGAAAGCCATTGCTGACAGCGCTGCTGGGCCTCACGGCCGTGCTCGCGCTCGTCGCCGCAGGCTGTGGCGGTGGGGGGAGCAGCAGCAGCTCGGGGAACGCGACAGCGCTGCCCGCGTCTTCGTGTTCCGACATCTACTACCAGGGCTCTGGCAAGCCCGACTACATCATCGCGTCCGACCTGCCGCTCCAGGGCTCAGGCCGCGCGCAGACGGTGCAGATGACGGAAGCGATCAAGTTCATCCTCAAGCAGCACAACTTCAAGGCCGGCAAGTACAACATCGGCTACCAGTCGTGTGACGACGCGACGGCGCAGGAAGGCGCGTGGGCGTCCGAGAAGTGCTCTGCGAACGCGCAGGCGTACGCGCAGAACAAGAGCGTCATCGGCGTCATCGGGACGTTCAACTCGGGTTGCGCCGAGATCATCATCCCGGTGCTCAACCGTGCGCCCGACGGGCCTGTCGGCATGATCAGCCCGGCGAACACGTACGTCGGTCTCACGCACAGCGGTCCTGGCACCGCTGCCGGCGAGCCGCAGAAGTACTACCCGACCGGCAAGCGAAACTACATCCGCATCGTCGCCGCCGACGACTTCCAGGGCGCGGCCGATGCATTGAACACGCAGCAGCTCGGCCTCAAGAAGATCTACATCCTCAACGACAAGCAGGCCTACGGCCTCGGCGTCGCGACGGACTACAAGAACGCGCTGACGAAGCTCAACATCCCGGTTGCGGGCTTCTCGGCGTGGAACTCGAAGGCGTCGTCCTACACCGGCCTCGCCACGCAGATCAAGCAGTCCGGTGCGGACGCCGTCTTCATCGGTGGGCTCATCTGCGAGAACGGCGGCAAGCTGATCAAGGATCTCGCGTCCGTCCTCGGCAAGAAGGTGACGCTCATGGCACCGGACGGCTTCACGCCGATCTCCGCGGTCGTGAGCGGCGCCGGCAGCGTCTCCGAGGGCATGTACATCAGTGTCGCCGGCGAGCCGAACGAGAAGCTCGGTCCGACCGGTCAGAAGTTCGTCAAGGACTTCGGCGCGACGCAGTCCGGCGGCAACGTCGACCCGTATTCGTCGTACGCGGCTCAGTCGGCCGTAGTGCTCCTCTCGGCGATCGAGAAGAGCGACGGGACGCGGGCCGACGTGGCCGCGAAGCTGCTCGACACGAAGGTGACGGACGGCATCCTCGGCAACTTCCAGATCAACTCGAACGGGGACACCAACTCGAACCCGGTCACCGTCTACCAGATCAAGAACGGCAAGCAGACCACGTACAAGACGATCACGCCGCCGACCGATCTGGTGAAGTCCTCCTAACAGCAGAGAACGCGGAGGGGGAGGGCGACCTCCCCCTCCGACCCTTCCTGTGGCCACCGTCGCGAGCACCCAGCAGAGCTCCTGGATCGGCCGGATCAGAGCCGCCGGCCTCGGGCCTGCCATTGCGACGACGCTCGTCGTCCTGCTGCTCCTGTGGCTGAGCGTCAATCTCGCGAAGACACCGTCCGACTTCGCCAGCGTCGCGCTCGAGGGCCTCACGCTCGGCCTTGTCTACGGGCTGATCGCGCTCGGCTACTCGCTCGTCTACGGCATTCTCGAGCTGATCAACTTCGCGCACGGCGACGTGTTCATGCTCGGCAGCTGGGTCTCGTTCTCGTTCGCGGCGAACCGGCTCGGGCTCGGCGCGAACACCTCCGGTATCGCCGTCATCGGCGGGCTCCTGCTGACCCTGCTCGTCGCGATGGCGTTCTGCGGGATCCTGAACGTGACGATCGAGCGGCTCGCGTACCGGCCGCTGCGGAACGCACCCCGGCTGGCGCCGCTGATCACGGCGATCGGGATGTCGTTCATCCTCCAGAACGTCGGCCTCTACCTGCTCGGGCCGGCTCCCGTCTCGGTTCCGAACATCCTGCCGACGGGGGCCGTGTTCACGATCGGCGGCAACGAGTACCGCTGGTCGAGCCTGATCGTCGCGATGACGACGATCCCGATCCTGTTCCTGCTCATCTGGCTCGTGCAGCGAACCCGGCAGGGGAAGGCGATGCGGGCGACCGCGCAGGACCAGGAGGCCGCGGCGATGATGGGCATCAACGTCAACCGCACCATCTCGTTCACGTTCCTGATCGCGGGGGCGCTCGCGGGCGTCGCAGGTCTGCTGTACGCCCTCTACTCCACGAACATCCGCTACGACCAGGGCTTCCAGCTCGGCCTGATCGCGTTCACGGCCGCCGTGCTCGGCGGCATCGGCAACCTTCCCGGCGCCGTCCTCGGCGCGATCCTGATCGGCCTGATCCAGCAATTCAACGAGGGCCTGTCGTGGCACGCGCCGAGCTCGCAGTGGACGCAGTCGATCGTGTTCGCGATCTTGATCCTGATCCTGGTCTTCCGGCCCGAGGGGCTGCTGGGTGAGAGGACGCCCGAGGGTGGCTGAGCAGCTCCCCGAATACCGCCAGCCGTGGTACCACCGCTGGGGAGGAATGCTCGGCGAGCCGCGCCGGCGCTGGCGTGGCATGGACGACAAGCACCGGGATCAGGCGAACTGGGCGCTCAAGGCGCTGCTCGTGATCGTGGTCGCAATCATCTCGTGGCCGCTCGCGCTGCTCGTCGTCGCGCTGTTCGCCGCCAACTACGTCGACCAGTACGTCCCCGAGAAGCACGCGTGGGCGCGCCGTGCGCTGATCCCGACGCTGATCGCGATCGTCGCGATCACCTACCCCTTCTACAACGGCAGCCTCCACGACATGCGGCTGTTCGGCGCCTACCCCGACGTGAACACCGCTGTGATCATGGGCGTCTACGTGATCATGGCCGTGGGCCTCAACATCGTCGTCGGCTACGCGGGCCTGCTCGACCTCGGCTACGTCGCCTTCTACGCGATGGGTGCGTACACATGCGCGTGGTTCGCGTCGGTGCAGTTCGCGCATCGGAACGTGCACTTCGGCGCGACCGGCGTCGGCTCGTCGACGCCGGGCTTCCACATCAACATCTGGCTGCTCCTGCTGATCGCCGGGCTCATCACCGCGCTGATCGGAATCCTCATCGGACTGCCGACGCTGCGCCTGCGCGGCGACTACCTGGCGATCGTCACGCTCGGGTTCGGCGAGATCCTGCCGCAGGTCGCGAACAACGGCGACAACCTCGGCGGCTTCAACCTCACGAACGGCCCGAACGGGATCACGCCGATCGACGCGCCCGGGCTTTTCGGCACCAGCTTCCAGACGGGCTCGGGGACGTTCTTCACCGGGCCGCGCCTCTACTTCTGGCTCGTCCTGGCGCTCGTCGCGATCACCGTCTTCTGCAGCCTGAGGCTGCGCGACTCGCGGCTCGGACGCGCCTGGATCGCCATCCGCGAAGACGAGACGGCCGCCGCGGCGATGGGCGTGCCGCTGATGCGGACGAAGACGTGGGCGTACGCGACCGGCGCCTTCTTCGGCGGCGTCGCCGGCGCCTACTTCGCATCGTTCAAGAGCTCGACGTTCCCGAACGACTTCAGCTTCAACATCTCGGCCTTCATCCTCTCGATGGTCATCCTCGGCGGGATGGGCAACGTCTGGGGCGTCATGTTCGGCGCGGCGTTCCTCGCGTACCTGAACCAGGAAGGTCTCGCGAACATCGGCCACTCGCTCAACCAGACGTTCGGCACGAACTTCGAAGTGCCGCTCTACCAGTACGGGATCTACGGCGCGATCATCGTCCTCGTGATGCTGATCCGCCCGGAGGGACTGATCCCAAGTGCGAGACGGCAGGCCGAGTTCCAGGAAGGCGTGCACGACACGCCGCTCTACGACGCGCGTCATGAGTAGCCAGAACGGCAACCTCGTCGTCGCGGAGCAGCTGCGGAAGGAGTTCGGGGGCCTCGTCGCGACGGACGACGTCGACTTCACGATCCCGCGCGGCACCGTCGTCTCGCTGATCGGCCCGAACGGTGCCGGCAAGACGACCTTCTTCAACATGCTGACGGGGGTCTACAAGCCGACTGCGGGGCGGATCATCCTCGACGGCGAGGAGGTGACCGGCATGCCGCCGCACGCGATCACCGAGCGCGGCATCGGGCGGACGTTCCAGAACATCCGGCTGTTCCAGAACATGACGGCCCTCGAGAACGTCCTCGTCGGCATGCACTCGCGACTCAAGGGCGGCGTGCTCGGATCGATCATCCGCCCGCCCAAGGTGCGGCGCGAGGAGCGCGGGGCGCGCGAACGCGCGAGTGAGCTGCTGCGCTACTGCGGGCTGCGGAACAAGGACGACGAGATCTCGCGCAACCTCTCCTACGGCGACCAGCGGCGGCTCGAGGTCGCGCGCGCGCTGGCGACCGAGCCGAAGCTGCTGCTGCTCGACGAGCCCACCGCGGGGATGAACCCGCAGGAGACGGCCGAGTTCACGAACTTCGTCCAGGAGCTGCGCGACACGCGCGGCCTGACGGTGCTGATGATCGAGCACGACATGCGCGTCGTCATGAACATCTCCGACCGCGTCACCGTCCTCGACTACGGCGCGAAGATCGCCGAGGGGTCGCCCGAGGACGTGCAGAAGGATCCGCGCGTCATCGAGGCGTACCTCGGCAAGCAGGCACTCGAAGCACTCGAGCGGGAGACATGAATGCGCAGGCGCAGACCGTCCTCGAGCTCGAGGACGTCCACACCTACTACGGCGCGATCCAGGCGCTGAAGGGCGTCTCCCTCAACGTCAACCAGGGCGAGATCGTGACGCTGATCGGTGCGAACGGCGCCGGCAAGTCGACGACGCTCCGCTCGATCAACGGCCTCAACAATCCACGCCGCGGGCGCATCCGCTTCCAGGGCCGCGACATCACGCGCGCCTCCGCGCACGACATCGTCGAGCAGGGGATCGCGCAGTCGCCCGAAGGGCGCAGGCTCTTTCCGCGCATGAGCGTGCTCGAGAACCTCGAGATGGGGACCTTCCAGCGCGCCGACCGCGGCGACCGGAAAGCCGTGCAGGAGGACCTCGGCCGCGTCTACGAGCTGTTCCCGCGGCTCGCCGAGCGAAAGCAGCAGAAGGCCGGGACGCTCTCCGGCGGCGAGCAGCAGATGGTCGCGATCGGGCGCGCGCTGATGGCGCGGCCGAAGCTCCTGCTGCTCGAC
>DATCYR010000028.1:0-4496 GCA_036526315.1 Gaiellaceae bacterium
GCGTGAGGGTGCGCACCGGCCCGAGGAGGGCGCAACGCTGTGGTCGGAGCCGTTGCCGCCGCACTCCGTGGAGAATGTCGGTCAGAACGACTTGCGGGTACTGATGGTCGAGCTGAAGCGCCCACGCAACGAGTAGGCACGACAGCAAGAAGAGAGGTATCCTCGCGGCGAATGCGCCGCGATATGCATGGGCAATGCAGTGGCACCGCGCTGAGACGGGATCAGCTCCTGCGCCGCGCGGTGCTCGGCGGAGGTGCGCTGCTCGTGCCCGGCGCGCTCGCGACCGCGGCCGCAGCTGCGCCTTCGCCCGACAACGATCTCGCCTATCTGCGCCTGCTCCTCGCGGCCGAGCTGCTGGCGGCAGATTTCGAGGCGAAGGCGCTTGCGAGCGGGAGGCTGAACCGCCGGTCGAAGACGACGATCAGGAAGATGGCGGCCGACGACAAGGCGCACTACGCGAAGCTCGCGCAGTTGCTGAGCGCTGCAGGCCAGCCGCCGGTGACAGCCGGCGACATCGACTTCTCGTATCCGAGGGCCAGCTTCGCGTCGCAGCCGTCGATCCTGAAGCTCGCCGCTGAGATCAAGGGCCTGATGCTCGGGACGTATCTCGGCGCGGTCGAGAACGTCGAGACAGCCGAGCTTCGGCTCCCGGTCGGCCAGAGCGCGGCGAACGAGGCCCAGCACGCCGCCGCGCTCGCCGCGCTGCGAGACCGCGCCGTCATCGGCCGTGCGTTCGCGCCTGCTCTGCAAATCGACGCGGCGTCCGCCGCGCTGGACCGGTTCGAGAGCTGACCGATGCCGAAGCAGGTCTACAACGCGAGCGAAGCCGCGGCGGCACTCGGGATCAGCGTCGACACGTTGCGCCGCTGGGACAAAGCGGGGCGGATCAACGTGGAGCGCGACGCGCGCAACCGCCGCGTGGTGCGGGCCGCGGAGATCGACCGGCTGCGCGGCGACGGCGAAGGCGCGCACATCAGTGCCCGCAATCGCTTCCACGCGATCGTGACCGACGTCAAGACCGACGGCTTGATGGCGCAGGTCGAGCTGGTCGTGAGCGAGCCGGTGCGGCTCGTCTCGATCGTGACGCGCGACGCGGTCGACGAGCTCGGGCTGAAGAAGGGCATGTCGGCGACCGCGATCGTCAAGTCCACGAACGTGATCATTCAGAGCTAGCGACGTGCGTCGCGCTTTCGTCGTCACGGCCGTCGTCGCCCTGAGCCTGCTCGCGGGACAGGCGTCGGCGCGGCCGAACGCGCAGATCACCGTCTACGCGGCGGCGTCGCTGACGGACGTCTTCCCGAAGATCGATTCGCGGCAGCGCTACCAGTTCGGCGGCTCGAACACGCTGGCAGCGCAGATCGCGCAGGGAGCGCCGGCCGACGTGTTCGCGTCGGCGAACACGACGCTTCCGAACGGGCTGTTCTCGAAAGGCCTGTGCTCGAAGCCGGTGGTGTTCACCCGCAACGCGCTCGTCGTCGTCGTCCCGAAGGCGAACCCCGCGAAGATCCACAGCGTCTACAACCTCACGAGCTCCGGCGTCAAGCTCGTCATCGCCGGCGCTGGCGTTCCCGTCGGGAGCTACACGCTCCAGATCCTCATGAACATGAACCTGTCGAACGCGGTCCTGAAGAATGTCGTCAGCCGCGAGACGGATGTCCGCGAGGTGCTGGCGAAGGTCGCCCTCGGCGAGGCTGACGCGGGCTTCGTCTACTCGACGGACGCCAAGACCGTCGCGGGAAAGGTGTCGGTGATCAAGGTGCCGGCATGGGCGCAGCCGAAGGTGCAGTACGGGATGTGCGTGGTGTCGACGAGCGGTGACAAGGCCGGCGCGCAGGCGTTCGTCACGCGGGTGCTGAGCAAGGCGGGCCAGGCGAAGCTGCTCCGGTACGGGTTCCTGCCCCGCGTGAAGAAGAAGTAGCTGCGATGAAGCGCGCGCTCTTCGCGTGCCTGATCGCCGCCGTCGCGATCGTGACGCTCGGGTTTCTCGCGCTCCCGATCGTCGCGATCTTCGCGCATACGACGCCGGCGCACCTGCTCGACCAGCTTTCGAATCCCGTCGTGCGCGACGCGTTCGTCGTCAGCCTGAAGACGAGCCTCATCGCGCAGGCCCTGATCGTGGTCTTCGGGACGCCGACGGCGTTCCTGCTGGCCACGCGGCGGTTCCGCGGGCACGCCGTCGCCGTCACGCTCGTCGAGCTTCCGCTCGTGCTGCCGCCGGCGGTTGCCGGTATCGGGCTGCTCGCCGCGTTCGGGCGGCTCGGCCTGCTCGGCTCGACGTTCGACGCCCTCGGCGTCACGCTGCCGTTCACGCAGACCGCGGTGACGATCGCGGTCGCGTACGTCGCGAGCCCGCTCTACATCCGGCAGGCGATTGCGGCGTTCGAGGCGACAGACCCGAATCTGACGGCAGCCTCGCGGACGCTCGGCGCCGGGCCTGTGCGGACGTTCTTCCGCGTCGTGCTGCCTCTCGCACGCGGCGCCCTTGTCGCCGGTCTCGCGCTCTCGTTTGCGCGCGGGCTCGGCGAGTTCGGCGCGACGATCATGTTCGCCGGCAGCTTGCAGCGGGTCACGCAGACGCTGCCGCTCGCGATCTACGCCGAGTTCGATCGGAACTTCGACGCGACGCTCGCGATGTCCGGCTTCCTCGTCCTCGTCAGCGTCGTTCTCCTCCTCGGGCTCAGGATTGGACTGACATGGCAGCGCTCGCCCTCGAACAGGTCGTCGTACCTCTTCGGGCCTTCAGCCTCCGGCTGAGCCTCGACGTCGACGGCGCGCTGGCACTCGTCGGCCCGTCGGGCGCCGGGAAGACGACGGTGCTCCGTGCGATCGCCGGTCTCGTCCGGCCGGCGTCGGGGCGCATCGTCTCGGGCGACGACGTGTGGTTCGACGGAGCGAAGGGCGTGTCGCTCGCGCCGGACCGGCGGCGTGTCGGTCTCGTCTTCCAGGACTACGCGCTCTTCCCGCACCTCTCGGTCCGCGAGAACATCGAATACGCCCGCCATCGTCGGGCCGACGAGTATCTCGACCGCTTCGCGATCCGCCACCTGGAACGGGCGCGGCCGGCCGATCTCTCCGGCGGTGAGCGCCAGCGGGTGGCACTTGCCCGGGCGCTCGCGCGGGACCCTGACGTCCTGCTGCTCGACGAGCCGCTCTCCGCGCTCGACGCGCACACGAAAGCCGGCGTCCGCTCGGAGCTGCACGACCTGCTGCGGGAGCTCGCCATCCCCGTTCTGCTCGTCACCCACGACTTCGAGGACGCCGCCGCGCTCGCCGAGCGCGTGGGGGTGATCGTCGAAGGGGAGCTTCGGCAGCTCGCCGCGCCGGGGGAGCTGGTCGCCGGCCCGAGCGACCCGTTCGTCGCTTCGTTCACCGGCGCGAACCTGCTGAACGGCTACGGCGAACGCGACGGCGCGCTCACGCGCGTCCGGCTCGTGGACGGCACCGTCGTCACCACGGCCGACGAGGCCGACGGCGAAGTCGTGCTCGCGGTCTATCCATGGGACATCACGATCTCGACGGCGCCGCCCCACGACTCGGCGATGAACCTGATCAACGCGCCGATCCGCGGAATCGCGGAGATCGGCAACCGGATCCGGGTGACGCTCGGCCCGGTGAGCGCCGAGATCACCGCCGATTCGCGTCAGCGCCTCGGCCTCGAGGTCGGGCAGCCGGCGTACGCGTCGTTCAAGGCGACGGGCACTCGCGTCGTCGCCAATCACGCTGACCCGGCGCGCGAGGGCGCTCTGCCCTCGCGCGCCGAGGACGGCGTTACGAGTGCTTCCAGGCGACGCTGAAGCTCGTCCCGCCGCTCAAGCTGGATGTCTGTGCCTTCACGGTCGACCCCGACACCATGTCGATCTTGTCCGGGTTGTAGTTCCCGATCGGCTGCCCGTTCACGGTCGTCCCGCTGAAGCCGACGGTGCCGAAGTTCGTCAGCGGTAGCACGCCGCCGGAGCTCGACGGTGCCTCTGCGATCGCCTCCGCCGAAGCGAGCTTCGCGTGATTCAGCCGCTGCGTCGTGACGAAGCTCTGGCCGGTCGAGTTGTTCTTGATCGTGAGCGTGAAGCGCCCTGCGCCGTCCGTCGTCACCGACGCGCTCATCGAGTCGCCGGGGCGGATCGTCAACGACAGGTTCGTCGGGAATTTCGGATACATCTCGTACCACGCGTAGTAGCGCGCGCTTCCGCCGCTGCAGTCGGCGGACGTCCCTGTCTGCTCGACCGTGTTGCTGCCGTCGCCGTCGAGCCCGACCCAGAAGCTCGAATAGGTCGTCGCGGACGTGCAGCTCGCGGTCGGCTGTGTCCAGTTCGCCGAGACGCTCGTGTACTTCCCGTTCACGGCGCTGTAGCCGGACCAGTTGGAGCTCGTGCTGTGACTGATCTTCTTGTTCGGGTCGAACCGGACGTGCGCCGCGGCGCCGGCACGGCCACCGGCTGCGGCCGGCAGCACGACGAGCACGCATGCAGCTGCGATCAACAGCTTGCGCAAGAGATCCC
>DATCYR010000029.1:0-21426 GCA_036526315.1 Gaiellaceae bacterium
ACAACTGGCGGACGCGGGACTGGTACCCGGCGCTCGACGCCGCCGAGATCGAGCGGCGCGGCCCGTATGCGCTCCGTCACACGTTCGCAACCGAGGCACTCGCGGCCGGCATCTCCGTCTTTGAGCTCGCGCGCGTGATAGGGACGTCTGTCGAGATGATCGACCGCACGTACGGCCACCTCGTGCAGGACTCGGAGGCGTCGATCCGCGCCCGTCTCGAACGTTCTGGCGTCGAGATGGCGTCGGCGTCGACCTGAGCCAAGGCGCTCCGCCGCACAACCCGCGGAGCGATGCGGGGTTGCGCGCATGCGCCTGGGAGGATTCGAACCTCCGACCCGCGGCTTAGAAGGCCGCCGCTCTGTCCACTGAGCTACAGGCGCCCGTGCTGAGGGTAGCGGGCGTTTACGTCGTCGCAAGACGCGGGAAATCGCCGTCTGGACAACAAGGAGGTTCAGATGGCTGCTGAGCTGAAAGGGAAGAGAGTCGCGTTCCTCGCGGCCGACATGTTCGAGGAGGCCGAGCTGGCCGGGCCGTGGAAGGCGCTCGAGGAGGCCGGTGCCGAGCTCGAGCTCGTGTCGCTCGAGGACGGCGAGATCCAGGGCTTCGACCACTACGACAAAGCCGGCTCCTTCAAGGTCGACAAGACCGTCGAGGAGGCAAGCGCGAACGACTATGACGCGCTCGTGCTTCCGGGCGGCGTCGGGAACCCGGACAATCTGCGCCAGGACGAGAACGCCGTCAGCTTCGTCCGCGACTTCTTCGAGCAGGGCAAGCCCGTCGGCGCGATCTGCCATGCGCCGTGGACGCTGATCGAGGCGGGCGTGGTGCGGAATCGGACGCTGACGTCGTTCCCGTCGTTGCAGACCGACCTGCGCAATGCAGGCGCCAATTGGGTCGACGAGGAGGTGCACGTCGACAACGGGCTCGTCACGAGCCGCAAGCCGGACGACATCCCGGCCTTCAACAAGAAGGTGATCGAGGAGATCCGCGAGGGGCGGCACCAGGCGCAGAAGGCGAACGCCGAGGCGGCGGCCTCATAGCGCGCGCCGCACTGCTCGACGTCGACGGCACGCTCGTCGACGCCAGCTACCAGCAGGCGCTGGCGTGGTACCGGGCGTTCCGCGAGCACGACGTCGTGCTGGCGTTGCGCCGTCTCCACAGGCACATCGGCATGGGCGGGGACCTCTACGTCCCCGCCGTCGCCGGCGACGACGTCGAGCGTCAGCTCGGGGACGACGTCCGCGACGAGTGGGAGAAGCAGTTCGAGCGGATGATCGACGAGGTCGCTGCCTTCCGCGGCGCGCACGACCTCGTCCACGAGCTGAAGCGTCGGGGCCATGTCGTGGTGCTCGCCAGTTCCTCGGTGGAGAAGCACGCCAAGCACTTCGTCGACCTGCTCGACATCGGCGACGCGATCGACGCGTGGACGACGAAGGACGACGTCGAGGCGACGAAGCCGGAGCCCGACGTCGTGAAGGCCGCGCTCGCGAAGGCGGGAACGAACGACGCCGTGCTCGTCGGCGACACGCCCTGGGACATCGAGGCGGCGCGCAAGGCGGGGCTGCCGACGATCGCCGTGCTCACGGGCGGCGCCTACTCGGAGGCGGAGCTGCGCGACGCAGGCGCGGTCGCGGTCTTCGAATCCGTCAAGGAGCTGCGGGACCGGCTGGACGAGACGCCGCTATCCTGAGCCTTCCACGGTGGCGGTAGCTCAGTTGGTAGAGCCCCTGGTTGTGGTCCAGGTGGTCGTGGGTTCGAGTCCCATCCGCCACCTTCTGAGCCGGGCCCCGTAGCTCAGCGGATAGAGCGACGGACTTCGAATCCGTGTGCGGAGGTTCGACTCCTCCCGGGGCCATCGCCCGCTACTGCGGCGGGCCCGTGCCGAGCCTGACCCTGACCGCGCGCCTCGCGCCGGTCTCGTCTCTGTAGACAACGGCGACGACCTGGCCCGGCTTGTGGGCGAGCACCGCCGACGTGATGCTCGCGGGGCCGCTGACCGGCTTCCCGCCGATCGAGAGGAGGACGTCGCCGGGCTGCAGCCCCGCGGCTGCCGCCGGGCTGCGCGGCAGGACCTCGGCGACCGTCCGGCCCTGCACCTGGACGCCGAGGAACGCCGTCGCACCGATGTGCACGCGAGGCGACGACTTCCCGGCCGCGATCTGCTCCGTCACCCTCGTCGCCGTGGCGATCGGGATCGCGAAGGTGCGGCGAGTGTACGGCGACGCTGCCGTGTTCATGCCGACGACCCGGCCGGCGCTGTCGAGCAGCGGGCCTCCCGAGTCGCCGGGCCGGACAGCGGCGTTCGTCTCGATCAGCCCCGTCAGGCGCTGCGTCTCGCCGGTGTCGCTCTGCGCAATGACCGAGCGCCGCAGCCCGGTGACTCTGCCGCGCGACGAGATCAGGCGCCCGAATCCGCCCGAGTTTCCGACTGCGGTCACGTTCGCGCCCAGCGTCAGCGCTCCGGAGCTCCCGATCGTGACCGTCCTCAGGCTGCTGGCGCTCCGCAGTTGGAGAACCGCGATGTCGTCGGCGATGTCGTAGCCGACGACGCGCGCGGCGTAGCGCCGCGTCGTGCCCGGCACACCGACGCGAATCACCGTCGCGCCTGCGATCACGTGGTTGTTCGTCAGGATCCGCCCGGACGACGTCAGCGCCATCCCGGTCCCCGCAGCCACCGTGTCCTCGAGGCGCTGGCTCGTGTTGATGACGACAACCCCGGTACCGATCGGCGAGGAGCCCGCGTGCGTCGCGGCGAGAGGCGCACCGCTGCCGGTTGCCGCGAGCGCCACGACGACGGCGAAGAGGCTTCTGGTCGTACGCGTTGGCATCGAGAGATCAGATCGGCGCAACCGCCGGCGGACCTGAATTGCGGCGCCGTTGACAACAAATGTGTCGGAGCGGGATCGCACCTAACCGTTCGTGAGCGTGTTCTCACGCGCGAACTGTCCGAATGGCCATGGCCGGAAAGGGCGACGCGTCATAGCCTCGTCGGCACGGGTTCCAGGGGAGAACCACCGCGCCCCGTGGTTGAACCGCCGGAACGTCGGAAGGTGGGCCGCCACCCTCCTGACGGTTCGGCGGTTCAACATTGAGTTGAAGCACGAGCCGCGCCTACGCGCAATAGGCCGATCGGTCCCGCGGCCTCAGCTGCCCCAGAACGGCCGCACCTCGATCGTCCCGATGGCGGCGACCGGATGGCCGGCTGCGATCTCGACCGCCTCCTCGAGGCTGCCGCACTCGATGATGTCGAAGCCGCCGACGACCTCCTTGGTCTCGGTGAAAGGCCCGTCCGTGACGACCTTCTTCCCGTCGCGGACGCGCACGGACTTCGCGCGCCGCGGGGCCGCGAGCCGGTCGCCGGTCACCCACATCCCGCGCTCCTGCAGGTCGTCGAGCCAGGGGAAGCTCTCGTCCGCGTCGTCGCGGACGTCGCGCGCCGGCTCCTCCTCGGCGTTCAGTTGCGCGCCGTCCCAGCAGACCAGCATCAGGAACTTCATCGTGCCCTCCTCGCGTCGGTGTCGCCTCTACGACGAAGAGGCGGTGCCGGAATCGACATTTAGTCGACCGGCGCGGTGCGGCCGCAGCGCGGGCAGAACCACTCGGTCACGGGCTGGGCGTGAGACCCCTTCTGGCCGGGGCGCGACTGCTGGTTCGCCCAGCGCGTCCGCAGGCGCATCTGGCCGTGCCCGCGAGGGCACTCCTTCGGCTCGAGCTCTTGCTCTTCCTCGTCCTCGACCTCGACGTCTACCTGGGGCTCGTTCTCGGGCACGCAGCCCATCCTAGGCGCGTCAGGAGGAGACGGGCGGCGGCTTCACGTCCGAGCCTCCGCCGGCCGCGACGCGCAATGCGGGTACGGGCGCCGGCGTGGCGAGCTCGCGCATCCGCGCGTGAATCTCGTGGATCTCGCGCATCGCGTCCGCCATCGCGCGCGCATGCTTCGCGCTCTCGACCTGCGCCAGCGCCGTCTGTCCCTGCAGCCGGCAGAGGGTCGAGCGCGTGTCGCCGACGACGTAGCCGACGACGCCTCCGAGCAGGGCGCCGAGCAGCATCGTCGCGAAGCCGAACGCCTGCGGGATCGGCCAGTGCGCACCGATCGGCGTCAGCGGCGTGGCGCCGAACATCGCTCCGACCACGACCCCGCCGACGACGCAGCCGGTGAAGATCGCGTTCGCCCGGCGGTAGGCGGCCTCGGCCGAGCGCTCGAGGACGCGTGGATCGAAGCCCGGAAGGTCGTGCGCCGCCACGAAAGGGAAATCGGCCGCTGCGGCGTCTTCCTTGAGTGGCGCGACCCTTCTATGCGTTCAAGCCTGGATCTGATTCCATGACGCCGATGGCCGGTTCCCTAGCAACCGTGCTCATCTGCGACGACGAGCCGTCACTCCGAGAGCTGATCCGGATCAGCCTGGACGGTCCGTACGAGTTCGTGGAGGCCGACGACGGCGTTGAGTCGCTCGAGCTTGCGCGCCGCGTGCACCCCGATGTCGTGATCCTCGACATGATGATGCCGCGAATGACGGGGCTCGAGGTTCTGACGGCGCTCAGGCAAGACCACGAGCTCGCCGACACGCCTATCATCGTCCTCACCGCGCAGCCGGCGACGCGCGAGCAGGCGCTGGCGGCAGGTGCAGACGTTGTCATGGTGAAGCCCTTCGAGCCGGAGCAAGTCGCGGCTGCGGTGCAGGAGGTACTCGCAGAGAGAACATGAGGAGCTGGTGGGCACGGTCCGGCCTCGCGGTGCGCATCGCCGTGTCCGCGTTCGTAGTGGGTCTCGGGCTCGCGCTCGTCTTTGCGATCCTCTTTCTGGCGATCACGGGGTTGCGGCACCGGTCACTCGAGGCCCGGCACTCGCAGCAGGTGATTGCGACGGCAAATCAGTTGCAGACGCTTGTGATCGATCTCGAGACAGGCGTGCGCGGCTTCGCGATCACGCGCGACCGGAGCTACCTCGATCCGTGGCGACGGGCGAGGGACAGGTATCCCGGCGAGATCGCCGCTCTCGTCTCGCTCACCGGTGACATCGGGAGTCAGCACGAGCAGGCGATGGCGATCAAGCGCTCGATCAATGCGTACCTCAGCGACTACTCGGTGCCGCTCGTCGGGTTCATGGAGCGAAACCCGCCCCTCGCGCGCCCGATCATGGTCAACGAGATGCGGCTCGGGCGCGCGCGAACGCAGGGCTTGCGCGAGCAGTTCTCGAGGTTCCTGGCGGCTGAACGCAGGCTCGGCGAGCAACGGGACAAGCGGGCACACGCGACGGCTCGCAACGCACTTGTCGTCGGAGGCATCGCCCTGGCCGCCGCGCTGCTCCTGATCCTCCTCGGCGCGCTCTACATCAATCGCGCAGTTGCGGACCCGGTCCGGCAGGCTGCAGATGCCGCGGAGCACATCGCAGGCGGAGACTTCTCCGAACGCCTAGAGACGGACGGGCCGGGCGAAGTCGGACAGCTCGAGCGCGCGTTCAACTCGATGGCGGCGTCGCTCGAGAGCACGCTCGCCGACCTGGAAGAGCGGAACCGGACGCTCGTCGAGAGCGAGCAGACGAAAACCGAGCTCGTCAGCAACGTGTCTCACGAGCTGCGCACACCACTGGCAAGCGTTCTGGGATTCTCGTCGCTCATGCTCGACCGCGAGCTCCCGCCGGACGAGATGCGGCGCTACCTCGAGGTCATCCGCACCGAGGCTCGCCGGCTCGCGGAGCTGCTCAACGACCTCCTCGACATCCAGCGCATCGAGCAGGGGACGATCGAGCTTCGTCTCGACGAGGTCGAGCTCAACGACCTGCTCGCGGCGCAGGTGACGCTTTACTCCGCGCAGAGTGCCGCGCACGAGCTGCGGCTCGACGGTGCCGAGGAGCCGCTCGTCGTGTATGGCGACCGCGACCGGCTGGCCCAGGTGATCGGGAACCTCCTCTCCAACGCGATCAAGTACTCACCCGAAGGCGGCATCGTCGACATCAGCGCGTCGCTCGTCGGCGACGACGCGTGGATCTGGGTTCGCGACGAGGGCCTCGGCATCCCAGCCGACCACCAGCCGCGCATCTTCACGAAGTTCTTCCGCGGCGACGTCGGCCGCGAGCGGGGGATCAGCGGTACCGGGCTCGGCCTAGTGCTCGCGCGGCAGATCGTCGAGGCGCACGGCGGCGAGATCGGCTTCGAGAGCGTCGAGGGTGAGGGAACGACGTTCTGGCTGCAGCTGCCGGCCGCAGCCGCCGCGTCGCCGCTAGCAGCCGGTGAGGACCTGGAAGCCGGTCACGGGGTTTAGCTCGGCGCCGTTCGGCGCCGTCCCACGGACGAACGGCTGCTTGCGCGTCCAGTAGCCGATCCCGCGGAGGTACAGAACGCCGCCGAACGGCTGCCACGCGGGGCCGGGGCGGCCGCACTTCGTGGTGAACTGACGCCACGCTGCGGCGATGTCGGCTCGGTTGCGCGTCTTGCTGGAGAGACAATCCGGAGCGGGGATGACGGCGTTCATATACGAGTTGTCGTCGTAGAGGACGAGACGCACCGCGCCCGTGCTGTCGAACTTGTACTTCGTGATCTGCGCATACACACCCCAGACCTGACGCTGGAACGGCGTCGCGCGCTGTCGCAGCTCCCGGCCGGGCCCGGGCCGCTCGAGGATGTCGTGGAGATTCGTGGACTGCGTCCCGACGTCGACCTGGCGGCGCTGGGGATCGCTGAACGTCTTCAACCGCCACGTCGAGCCGCCGCAGCGTGCAGCGCTCGGTGCGGACAAGTGGGTTCCAGCGGCAGCGGCAGCAGCAGCCCCGGCCGCAAGAAACATCAGGGCGACGGTTACTACGCGTTTCATGATCCTGGCGGACAGATCGTACGCTTCGCCGCAAGTCAGGGTCTACTCTGGGACGGCGCGGGCGTGGCGGAACTGGCAAACGCGCTGGGTTTAGGTCCCAGTGGGGCGGAAGTCCCTTGGAGGTTCGACTCCTCTCGCCCGCATCACACGAGGTGGCGGATCTGTGCCACGGCGTGCCGCAGCGCGGCCTCGTCGAACAGATAGGGCGTCGCGTTCGCCATGCGGTGCGCGGGCCCGTCGAGGTCGCCCGACCCGTCGGCCGCGTTGATCGCGTAGCGCAGCGGGATCTCGTGGATGACGGCGAGGACCGTCTGCTCCGGACGCTCGAGCAGGCGCTCGAACCCGTCGGCATAACGACGGGCCGCGTCGTTCAGCGATTCGCCGCCGGGGAACCGCTCGGCGCGCGTGTGCTCGCGCTTCCACGCGTGGTACTCGTCGATCGTCTCTCCTTCGAGGTCGCCGATGTCGATGTCGTCGAGCTCGGGCAGCTCCTCGAACGGCACGCCGCGGCCGGCGAGCGCGAGCTCCGCGGTCTCGCGCGTGCGCACGAACCGCGTGTGGACGCACAAGTCGAACGGCACGTGCGCGATCTGCTTGCCGAGGAGCCGCGCCTCGTCACGGCCTTTCTCCGTCAGCCCGACCGGCACGCTCGGGTCGCCGTTGACGCGGTTCTCGAGGTTCAGCGTCGACTCGCCGTGGCGGGCGATGACGTAGAGCTGCACAGGACGGACACTAGAGCTCCTTTGGTCTAATGGCCCGGTGAGCGCGCAGGTGGAGGAGCTGGCGGACAACAAAGTCCGCCTTACGGTCGACGTCCCGAAGGCGGACGTGCACCACGCCGTCGAGCACGCCGCCTCCGACCTCGCCGAGAGTGTCAAGATCCCCGGCTTTCGCAAGGGAAAGGTGCCGATGCCCGTCCTGCTCTCGCGGGTCGGGAAGGAGCGGCTGTACAGCGAGGCGATCGAGAGCCACATCGCCGGCTGGTACGGCAATGCCATCGCCCGCGCGCGAATTCGTCCCGCCGAGCAGCCGCAGCTGGACTACGAGCTGCCTGCCTCCGACGACCAGGACTGGCGGTTCACCGCGACGGTGAGCGTGCTGCCGAAGCCGGCCGTCGCCGACTGGACGAAGCTGCAGGTTCCGTACGCCGAGCCCGAGGTTCCCGAGGACTACGTCGACCACGAGCTGAACGTCCTGCGGTCGACGATCGCGGAGCTCGCGCCCGTCGACGGACGCGCGGCCCAGCAGGGGGACACGGTCGTCATCGACCTCGTCGCCGGCGACGGCGGCCAGCGCGACTACGTCGTCGAGCTCGGCACGGGCCGGCTGCTGCCCGAGCTGGAGGAGCAGCTCGTCGGCATGGCTGCCGGCGAAACCAAGTCCGTCGACCTCGACCGTCCCGGCGAGTCAGAGCCCGCTCCCGTCGAGGTGACGATGAAGGAGATCAAGGAGAAAGTGCTGCCCCCGCTCGACGACGAGCTGGCGCGCTCCGCCTCCGAGTTCGACACGCTCGACGATTTGCGCGCCGACATCGAGGGGCGCATCCGCGAGCAGCTCGACGCGGAAGCCGACGAGGCATTTCGCCGCGCGACGCTCGACCGTCTGGTCGAAGCGTCGAACGTCCGGGTCGACGGGCCGGTCGTCGACGCGCGAACGCGCACGCTCCTGCGGGAGCTCGACGGCGTCCTGCGCAGGAGCGGCGGCTCCCTCGACACGTACCTGCAGCTTTCCGGCGAGCCCGCCGAAGCTCTCGTCGCGCGTCTCCGCGAACAGGCTGCGGCATCGGTCGCCGGCGAGATGCTGCTCGAGGCCGCGGCGGACCAGCTCGGCATCGCGGTCGACGACGAGGAGATCGACCAGGCGTTCCGCGACCGCTTCGACGAGCCCGACGAGGTGATCGAGCAGGCGCGCGAGGCCGGCGTCTACGAATCCGAGCGTGAAGCTATGCGGCTTGCGCGCGCGCTCGATCGAATCGCGTCCGAAGTCGAGCGCATCCCGCCGGAGCAGGCGGCCGCGCGTGAGGCAATCTGGACGCCCGAAAAGGAAAAGCCCAAGACAGAGACGAAACTGTGGACCCCCGGGAGTTAGGAGTGGAGCCTTACATGAGTCCGTTGATTCCGATGGTCATCGAGCAGACGTCGCGCGGCGAGCGTTCGTTCGACATCTACTCGCGTCTGCTCAACGAGCGGATCATCTTCCTCGGCACGCCGATCGACGATCAGATCGCGAACCTCATCGTCGCGCAGCTGATCCATCTCGAGTCCGAGGACCCGGAGAAGGACATTCAGATCTACATCAACTCGCCGGGCGGCCAGGTGTACTCCGGCCTCGCGATCTACGACACGATGCAGTACATCAAGCCCGACATCCAGACCACCTGCGTCGGAATCGCGATGTCGATGGGCGCGATCATCCTCGCGGGCGGGACGAAAGGAAAGCGCGTCGCCCTGCCGAACGCCAAGATCCTCATCCACCAGGTCTCAGGCGGCTTCCAGGGGCAGGCGACCGACATCGAGATCCAGGCACGTGAGACGATCAATCTCAAGCGGCGCCTGGAGGAGATCCTCGCCGAGCACACCGGGCGGCCGATGGAACAGGTGGCCAAGGACATGGAGAGGGACTACTTCCTCACTTCGCAAGAAGCCCAGGAGTACGGCATCATCGATAACGTGATCGCGCATCGGTAGACGGCCGGGGCGCGACCAGCTAAAAGGAGAGACGTGGCCCGAGCATCCGACGGCAACGAGCAGCTGCTCTGCAGTTTTTGTGGCAAGAGCCAGCGCCAGGTCAAGAAGCTGATCGCCGGCCCGGGCGTCTATATCTGCGACGAGTGCATCGACCTCTGTAACGAGATCATCGACGAGGAGCTCACCGCTCCCGCCCAGCTCGATCTCGACAACCTGCCGCGGCCGAAGGACATCTACGCCGTCCTCAACGACTACGTGGTCTCGCAGGAAGAGGCGAAGCGCACGCTCTCCGTCGCCGTCTACAACCACTACAAGCGCGTGCAGATGGGCACCGAGGACGGCGACGTCGAGCTGCAGAAGTCGAACATCCTGCTCCTCGGCCCGACCGGCTGTGGCAAGACGCTGCTCGCGCAGACGCTCGCACGCATCCTCAACGTCCCGTTCGCGATCGCGGACGCGACCGCGCTGACCGAGGCCGGCTACGTCGGCGAGGACGTCGAGAACATCCTCCTGAAGCTGATCCAGGCCGCGGACTTCGACATCAAGAAGGCCGAGACCGGGATCATCTATATCGACGAGGTCGACAAGATCGCACGCAAGGCCGACAACCCGTCGATCACGCGCGACGTCTCCGGCGAGGGCGTGCAGCAGGCCCTCCTGAAGATCCTCGAGGGAACGGTGGCGTCGGTGCCGCCGCAGGGCGGCCGCAAGCACCCGCACCAGGAGTTCCTCTCGATCGACACGACGAACATCCTCTTCATCTGCGGCGGCGCGTTCGCCGGGCTCGACAAGATCATCGGGAAGCGCATCGGCAAGAGCGCCGTCGGCTTCGGGGCCGAAGTCCGCTCGAAGAGCTCGATCGAGTCGTCCGAGCTGCTCGCCGAGGTGATGCCCGAAGACCTCCTGAACTTCGGCTTGATCCCGGAGTTCATCGGCCGACTGCCCGTGATCTCCGCCGTGCACCAGCTGCAGCGCGAGGATCTCGTGCAGATCCTGATGGAGCCGAAGAACGCGCTCGTCAAGCAGTACCAGCGCTTCTTCGGGTACGACAGCATCGAGCTCGTCTTCACCGACGATGCGCTCTGGGAGATCGCCGACAAGGCGCTCGAGCGCGAAACGGGTGCCCGGGGTCTCCGCTCGATCATCGAGAACGCGCTCCTCGACGTCATGTTCGAGCTGCCGTCGCGGCGCGACGTCTCCAAGTGCGTGATCACGAAGGAGACGATCGAGAAGCACCTCAAGCCGACGCTCGTCACGTCGGCCGAGGGCGTGGAGGACGACGTCTCCGCGCGCATCGAAGAGTCTGCCTAGCCCGCGCGAACGAAAAGCTGCGCTTTTCGTTCGAAGTGGTACGGCGCTTCGCGCGTAACGCGCGCGGGCGGAGCCCGCGCGCTCTAGTGGTTCTGGGCGTTTCTTGGCTTCCGTGCGGCGCGCGCAGGCTGCGCGTGCGCGCGTCCAGACTTTCGCTTGGACCCGCTGCGCCGATTCTTGGATCCGAAACTAGCCGAAAAGAGGGGCAAACAGCCGTCTAAAGGGCGTGATAGGATCCAAGAATGACCGAACTTGGATCCATAGCGCTTGCCGAGCCCGCAGAACAGGCCACTTCCGAGCGTCCGGAACGCTTTCCGGTCGTTCTGACGACCGCAGAGTTGGCCGAGTGCACCTGCCCGGAGTTCTGCGAGCGCGACCACGACGTCGACTAGAGGAGACCCATGTCACAGCAGAACGGCCGCGGCCGCTGGGCCGGGATCGAGCGTCCCTACACCCCTGAGGACGTTGCGCGCCTCCGCGGCTCCGTCCACGTGGAGCACACTCTCGCCCGCCGCGGTGCCACGCGGTTGTGGGAGCAGCTGAAGAGCGCCGACTACGTCGCCGCGCTCGGTGCCATGACGGGCGGTCAGGCGGTTCAGATGGCGAAGGCCGGGCTGCGGGCGATCTACCTTTCCGGCTGGCAGGTCGCGGCCGACGCGAACCTCGCCGGGCACACGTATCCGGATCAGAGCCTCTACCCGGCCAACAGTGCGCCCGCGCTCGTGCAGCGGCTCAACAACGCGCTGCTGCGGGCCGACCAGATCGCGACAGCCGAGGGCGACCCCTCGCGCGACTGGCTGCTGCCGATCGTCGCCGACGCCGAGGCGGGCTTCGGCGGCGCGCTCAACGCGTTCGAGCTGATGACGGCGATGATCGAGGCCGGCGCGGCCGGCGTCCATTTCGAAGACCAGCTCGCGGCGGAGAAGAAGTGCGGTCATCTCGGGGGCAAGGTGCTCGTCCCGACGGCCCAGTTCATCCGCACGCTCGTGGCGGCGCGGCTCGCCGCGGACGTGGCGGATGTGCCGACGGTGCTCGTCGCTCGCACGGATGCCCTGAGCGCGACGCTGCTGACGAGCGACGTCGACGGAGCGGACGAGCCGTTCCTCACCGGCGAGCGCACGCAGGAGGGGTTCTTCCGCATCCGCGCAGGCCTCGACGCCGCGATCGCACGTTCACTGTCATACGCCCCGTACGCCGACGTGCTCTGGTTCGAGACCTCAACGCCCGACCTCGGCGAGGCGCGGGAGTTCGCGCAGGCGATCCACGAGCGCTTCCCGGGGAAGCTGCTCGCGTACAACTGCTCGCCGTCCTTCAACTGGCGCCGGCATCTCGGCGACGACGAGATCGCGCGGTTCCAGATCGAGCTCGGTGAGCTGGGTTACCGCTTCCAGTTCGTGACGCTCGCCGGCTTCCACGCGCTGAACGCGTCGATGTTCGAGCTCGCCCGCGACTACGGGAGCGACGGGATGACTGCGTACGTGCGCCTGCAGGAGCGAGAGTTCACCCTCGAGCCGGACGGCTACACCGCCACGCGGCATCAGCGCGAAGTCGGCGCCGGCTACTTCGACGCAGTCATGCGCGCCGTGAGCGGCGGCGAGAGCGCGACCCTTGCCCTCACGGGCTCGACCGAGGAAGCGCAGTTCGAGACAATCGCCGGGTGACAGCGCCCGGTGTCGAGCTTCGCGGTGCCGGAGACGGCGAGGTTCTCTCGCAGGCTGGGCTGGCGTTCGTCACCCAGCTCCAGCGCGAGTTCGGCGCTGCGCGCGCCGAGGTGCTTGCACGGCGTCGCACCCGTCGCGCCGAGCTCGCCGCCGGCGTGACGCCGGACTTCCTCGATGAGACGAAGGAGATCCGGGCAGCCGACTGGTACGTGGAGCCGGCGCCGCCGGACCTGCGCGACCGCCGCGTCGAGATCACCGGCCCGGTCGACCGGAAGATGATGATCAACGCGCTCAACTCCGGCGCGCGCGTCTTCATGGCGGACTTCGAGGACGCGTGCTCGCCGACGTGGACGAACATCGTCGAAGGGCAGAAGAACGTCCGCGACGCCACGCGACGCACGATCTCGCTCGCCACGCCGGAGAAGAGCTACACACTCGCCGAGGAGATCGCGACGCTGATCGTGCGGCCGCGCGGGTGGCACCTGACCGAACGTCACGTCCTCGTCGACGGAGAGCCGGTGTCCGCGAGCCTGTTCGACTTCGGCCTGACCGCGTTTCACAACGCCCTCGCGCTGATCGAACGCGGTTCCGGTCCGTACTTCTACCTGCCGAAGCTCGAAAGCCATCTGGAGGCGCGGCTCTGGAACGACGTGTTCGCGTTCACAGAGCAGGAGCTCCAGCTCCCGCACGCGTCGATTCGCGCCACAGTCCTGATCGAGACGATCCTTGCGGCGTTCGAGATGGACGAGATCCTCTGGGAGCTGCGCGAGCGCTCGACCGGGCTCAACGCCGGCAGGTGGGACTACATCTTCAGCGTCATCAAGAAGCTCGGTGCGCTGCTCCCGGACCGTGCGGCGGTGACGATGACCGTTCCCTTCATGCGCGCATACACCGAGTTGCTGGTCGCAACGTGCCACCGCCGCGGCGCGCACGCGATGGGCGGCATGGCTGCGTTCATCCCCTCGCGCCGCGATGCAGAGCTGAACGAGCTGGCACTGGCGAAGGTGAGGGAGGACAAGCAACGCGAGTCGAGCGACGGGTTCGACGGAACATGGGTCGCGCACCCGGATCTCGTTCCGGTCGCGACGGAGGTGTTCGACGGCGTCCTGGGCGAGCGGCCGAACCAGGTCGACCGCACGCGCGACGACGTCGCCGTCTCCGCCGCGGAGCTGATCGACTTCGCGATTCCCGGTACGGACGTCACCAGCGAAGGTCTCCGCACCAACGTGTCGGTCGGTGTCCGGTATCTCGATGCGTGGCTGAACGGGGTGGGCGCGGCCGCGATCGACAACCTGATGGAGGATGCAGCGACCGCCGAGATCTCCCGCGCCCAGGTCTGGAGCTGGGTCGGGGCCGGGCGCTTCACCGAGGCGGAAGTCGAGCGCGAGGTCGGCGCGGTGCCGGCGTCGGACGCGGCAAAGGAGCTCTTCGCCGACGTGGCCCTTGCCCCCGAGTTCGTCGAGTTCCTGACGCTTCCCGCATACGATCGCCTGCAGTGACCACCGACACGACGAAGGCCGACGAGATCGCACTGCGGATCGAGGAGGCGATCGTCTCCGGCGAGCTGCCGCCGGGGAGCGTCCTGCGCCAGGAACAGCTCTCGGAACGCTTCGCCGTCAGCCGGACGCCGGTACGCGAAGCGCTTCGCCGACTTGCCGCGCTCGGCCTCGTCTCGTTTGTCCCGAACCGCGGCGTCCGGGTGCGGACCCTGTCACGGGAAGAGCTGCGAGAGGCTTTCCTCGTTCGCGCCGAGCTCGAGTCGCTCGCGACGGAGCTCGCCGCACCGAAACTCACGCCCGACGATCTGGCGGAGCTCGACGACGCGGAAGCACGGTTCAGCGCTGCGACGCAGGCACTTCGCGCACGACCGCGAGACGACGACGAGCGGTGGCGGCTCACGTCCGAGTGGGTCAGCGCAAATCACGGCTTCCACGACGTGATCTATCGGGTGGCGGACGCCCCGCTGATCGAGCGCCTCGCCAAGAGCGCACGCCGGTCGTTCTCCGGGCACGCGGTCTGGGCCCCCGGTGGGTCAGAGGTGGACGCGCTCTACGAGCGGAACGAACGCGAGCACCAGGCGATCATCGCCGCGCTCCGTGCGGGCAACGCCGAGGGCGCCCGCGCGCTCGCGCGCGCACACGTTCTCCACTCGTACGAGCTGCTGCTCCACGTCCTCGAGCTCGCGTCTGCCGCCTAGCGCTGCGGCCCGCGCGCGACGAGCGCGACGACATCGTCGACGTCACCGCGCGTGTCGTGCACGTTCTCCAGCCACCAGTGCGCGCCCGCGCGTTCGTACGCAGCCGGGTCGCCGCGGTCCGACTGGCCGAGGACGGCAATCGTGAAGTCGTCGTCCCGCCCGATCTGCTCGATGCTGCGCGCGACGTCGTCTGGGCTCAGCGTCATCCCCGTCGGGTCGGCGCTGTCGGCGAGCCAGCCGTCCCAGCGCGCCGCGCGGCGAAGCGATGCCGGGCGGTTGCCGCCGATCCAGACCGGCACCCGCTCTTGCACCGGCGCCGGCGCCAACGTGACGCCGTACACCGAGTAGTGCGCGCCGCGGTGCGTCACCTCCTCGCCTGACCACAGCCGGCGCATCACGTCGAGCCCCTCGTCGAGCATCGCTGCTCGCACCTTGGCGTCGGTCGGCTCGCCGAAGCGGCCGAACTCCCTCGGCGAGCCGCCGAGCCCCGCGCCGAAGATGACGCGGCCCTCGCTGAGCCGGTCGAGCGTCGCGACCTCGTGAGCGAGGACGTGCGGGCGGCGCCGGGCGACGGGAGTCACCGCAGTGCCGATGCGCACGCGCGACGTCGAAGCGGCGATGGCGCTGAGCACGACCCACGGATCTGCGGCAGGAGCGTCCCACACGAACGCGAGGTGGTCCCAGATGAAGACGCCGTCCCAGCCCGCCGTCTCCGCCGCCTCGGCGACGCGCACGCCGATGCGTGGATCGGAGTAGCTGCCGATGTTCGCGAGGCAGATCCCGAAGCGCACGGGGGTGACATTAGAGTCTGCTCGCGTGGAGTTCACGACGCGACCGGAGCTGCGCGGGACATTCGGGATGGTCGCCTCGACGCACTGGCTCGCGTCGGCAGTGGGCATGGCCGTGCTCGAACGCGGCGGGAACGCGTTCGACGCTGCGGTCGCGACCGGCTTCACCCTCCAGGTCGTCGAGCCGCATCTGAACGGGCCGGGCGGCGAGGTCCCCGCCGTCTTCTACGCCGTCGACCGCGGCGGGCCACTTGCGCTCTGCGGCCAGGGCGTGGCGCCGGCGGCCGCGACGATCGAGTCATTCCGCTCGCTCGGACACGACCTGATCCCCGGCACCGGCGTCCTCGCGGCGTGTGTCCCCGGCGCGTTCGGCGGCTGGCTGCTGCTGCTCGAGGAGCTCGGCACCTGGCGGCTCGAGGACGTGCTCGAGTTCGCGATCGGCTACGCGCGCGACGGCTTCCCGCTCGCGCCCGGCGTCCCGCTGACGATCGCGCGCGAGCAGGAGCTGATCTCCACCTGGCCCGCGTCGGCCGAGCTCTACCTGCCGGTGCCGCGCGCCGGCCAGCAGCTCGCCAATCCCGTGCTCGCCGCGACGTACCAGCGGATCGTCGACGACGCCCGCGGCGGAACGCGGGAGGAGGAGATCGAACGGGCGCGCCGCGCCTTCTACGAAGGTTTCGTCGCCGAAGCGATCGACGAGTTCTGCCGGCAGGAGGGCGGCTTCCTGCGTGCGGACGACCTCGCGCGGTGGCGCGCGACGGTCGAGCCGGTCGTCAGCTTCGACTACGACGGCGTGACCGTCTGCAAGACGCAGCCCTGGGCGGCAGGCCCCGTCGCGCTTCAGCAGCTCGCGCTGCTCGAGGGGTTCGACCTGCCGTCGCTCGACGAGGAGGAGTTCGTCCACGTCGTGATCGAGTGCGCGAAGCTCGCGTTCGCCGACCGCGACGCCCTCTACGGCGACAGCGGCGACGTCCCGCTCGAGACGCTCCTGTCGCGCGAGTACAACGACACGCGGCGGTCACTCGTCACCGATTCCGCATCGGGCGACTACACGCCGGGGCTGGGGCGGGTGCCGTCGCTGCCGCAGGTGGCGGCGCCGCTCGCGGGCGCCGGGGAGCCGACGCGCGGCGACACCGTGCACCTGGACGTCGCCGACCGGTGGGGGAACATGCTGTCGGCGACACCGAGCGGCGGCTGGCTGCATTCGTCGCCCGTCATCCCCGCGCTCGGCTGGCCGCTCGGGACGCGCGCGCAGATGTTCTGGCTCGAGCAGGGCCTGCCGTCGTCGCTGCGCCCCGGCACGCGCCCGCGGACGACGCTCTCTCCGGGCCTTGCCCTGCGTGACGGCGAGCCCTGGCTCGCGTGGGGGACGCCCGGCGGCGACCAGCAGGAGCAGTGGGCGTTCCACGTCTTCCTGCGCCATGTCCAGCGCGGCCTCAACCTCCAGGAGGCGATCGACGCGCCCGAGTTCGACACAGACCACCTGATCTCGTCGTTCTACCCGCGCACCTTTGCGAGGAAGTCGCTCGCCGTCGAGGGACGCTTCGCCGAGGAGGTCGTCGACGGCCTGCGCCGCCGAGGCCACGAGGTGACGGTCACGCCGGACTGGTCGCTCGGCCGCGTGACGGCCGTCGAGCGCGAGGACGGACAGCTGCGCGCCGCCGCCAATGCGCGCGGCATGCAGGGCTACGCTGTCGGGCGCTGATGGACGCGTTTTATGACCCCGAAGGCGTCGAGGAGCGCTGGCAGCGCACGTGGGAGGAGGAGGGCGACTACAACGCCGACCCTGACTCGTCGCGTACGAGCTTCGCGATCGCGCATCCGCCGCCGAACGTCACCGGCGACCTGCATCTCGGTCACGCGCTGCAACTCTCCCTCGCCGACACGATCGTGCGGACTCGGCGGATGCAGGGCTACAACGTGCTCTTCCAGCCGGGCTTCGACCACGCAGGCATCTCGACGCAGAACGCCGTCGAGAAGCATCTGGCGACAGAGGGGAAGACGCGCCAGGACCTCGGGCGCGAGGCGTTCGAAGAGCGTGTCTGGGAGTGGTTGCGCGAGTACGGCGGCAAGATCATGTTCCAGTTCCGTCGCACCGGGGCCTCGCTCGACTATCGCCGCGAGCGCTTCACGATGGACGCAGGCTATGTGCGCGCGGTCATGCGCTTCTTCGTCCATCTGTACGACAAGGGCTGGATCTATCGCGCGAACAGGATCATCAACTGGTGCCCGTTCCACCAGACGTCGCTGTCCGATCTCGAGCTCCAGCACGTGGACGTCGACGACATGCTCACCTACGTCCGCTACCCACTCGCGGACGGCGACGGCCACATCACGATCGCCACGGTCCGTCCGGCGACCATCCTCGCGGACGTCGCGGTGGCGGTGCATCCTGACGATGAGCGGTACAACGACCTCGTCGGCCGTGAAGCGGTCGTCCCGGTCGTCGATCGGCGCGTGCCCGTGATCGCCGACGAGCGGGTCGAGCGCGAGTTCGGCACCGGCGCGCTCAAGGTCACGCCCGGACACGACCCGCTGGACTACGAGATCGGCCGTGACCACGGGCTCGCCGAGCTGACGGTGATCGGGCCCGACGGACGGATGAGCGCAGCTGCCGGCCCAGACTACGAGGGGCTCACACAGCAGGAGGCTGACGAGCGCGTTCTCGCGTGGCTCGAGGAGCGCGGGCAGCTCGGGCAGCGTCAGCACTACCGGCACACCGTCGCGGTCTGCGACCGCTGCAAGAGTCGGATCGAGCCGCGTATCTCGCTGCAGTGGTGGTGCTCGATGGACGAGCTGAAGCAGCCCGCTCTGGAGGCGCTCCGCAGCCGCCGAGTGCGCTACCACCCCGACTCGCAGCACCGCTTCGCGATCCAATCGCTGGAGGATGCCCCCGACTGGAACATCTCGCGTCAGATCTGGTGGGGGCATCAGCTGCCCGTCTGGGAGTGCCCGGACGGGCACGTCACCGTCGCCGAGACGGAACCCGACGCGTGCGCCGAGTGCGGGTCGGCGGAGCTGACGCGCTCCACCGACGTGCTGGACACGTGGTTCTCGTCGGCGCTCTGGCCGTTCGCGACCCTCGGCTGGCCCGACGAGACACCCGACCTGCGGCAGTTCTACCCCGGCGATCTCAACACGACGGCGCGGGACATCATCCGGCTCTGGGAGAACCGGATGATCTTCTCCGGCCTCGAGCTGATGGGCGACGTCCCGTTCACCGACGTCGTCATCCACTCGACCGTTCACGCACCGGCGGGTGGACGCATGTCGAAGAGCCTCGGCACCGGCATGAACCCGCTCGCCGTCATCGACACCTACGGCGCGGATGCGATGCGCTACGGGTTGATGAAGATGGCGTCGTCGCAAGACGTCCGCTTCTCCGAGGGCGCGATCGAGGAGGGGCGAAAGCTCGCCAACAAGCTCTGGAACGTCGCGCGGCTGATCATCCTCGCGTCCGAGGGCGCAAGGCCGGAGGCACGGCCGCACGCCCTCGAGGAGCACTGGGTCCTCGCGCGCCTCTCAGAGACGCAGCGCCGCATCGAGCAGTACCTCGACGAGTTCGACTTCTCACACCTCGTCGACGAGCTCTACCACCTCACGTTCGACGACTTCTGCGACTGGTACGCGGAGGCGATCAAGGGAAGGCTGTACGACGGCGACGCCGACGCGCGCGCGACCGCGACCGCCTCACTCGAGCGACTGCTGACGCTGCTCCATCCGGCGATGCCGCACGTAACCGAGGAGATCTGGTCGAACCTGCCTGATCGCGAGACGCGCCTGATCGTCACGCCGTGGCCGGAAGCCGCGGACGAAACGCACGCCGGCGCGCTGACGCGCGTGCAGGAGGCCGCCGAGATGTACAGGCGCAGCGGCGTGCGCATCCCGCTCGAGGGAGAAGAGCTCCGCATCTTCGAGGCGGTCGTTCGTCCGCGCGACGACGGTGACGGCGATGCCGCGATGGAGATCGAGCGCCTGCGGAAAGAGATCGCGCGCGCCGAAGGCATGCTCGCGAACGAACGCTTCGTCGAGAACGCGCCGGCGCACGTCGTCGACGCGGAACGCGAGAAGCTCGCGCGCTACCAGCGGGAGCTCGATGCACTCGGCAGTTGAATACGTCGAGTCGCTCAGCCCGTGGCCGAAGGACGGGTTCGGGCTCGACCGGATCGAGGCGCTGCTGTCGGAGCTCGGCGAGCCGCAGCTCCGCTATCCGTCGATCCACGTCGTCGGCACGAACGGCAAGTCGACCGTCACGCGCACGACGGAGACGCTGCTCGAGCGAGCGGGTCTCGCCGTCGGCGCCTACGTCTCGCCGCACGTTCGCGGCTGGGCCGAGCGCATCCGCGTCCGCGGCGAGGAAGCGGACTTCGACGCTGCGATCCGGCGTGTGCGCGCGGCGGCCGACCGTCTCGGTGCGACGCAGTTCGAGCTCGTGACGGCCGCCGCGCTCACGGAGTTCGCCGAGGCGGGCGTCGACGTCGCCGTCGTCGAGGCGGGGCTCGGCGGGCGGTTCGACGCGACGAACGCGCTGCGATCGCCCGTCCAGGTGCTGACGAACGTGTCGCTCGAGCACACGGAGGTGCTCGGCACGACGCGCCCCGCGATCGCGAGGGAGAAGCTCGCCGTCGTGCGGCCCGGCTCGACGGTCGTGCTGACGGAGCCGGAGTGGGAGGAGCTCGCCCGCGAGAACGGCGCCGCCGAGGTCGTGGTCGCAGGGCGCAGCAACCTCGCCGTCGCGCTCGCCGCGGCCGAGGCGTTTCTCCGCCGCCCGGTCGACGGCCACGTCGACGTCCGCCTGCCGGGCCGTCTCGAGCGCATCAGCGACGACCCGCTCGAGATCTGGGACGGTGCCCACAACCTCGCCGGTGTCGGCTACGTGCTCGCCCGGCTTCCGAGCGCCCGCTACACGATCGTCGCCTCGATCCTCGCCGACAAGGACGTCGAGGGGATGCTGGCCGGTCTCTCCGCCCTCGGCGACCGCTTCGTCGCCACGTGCTCGAGCAGCGCCCGCTCGCTTTCCGCGCCGGATCTGACCGAGCGCGCCGGCCGCTACTTCGCGGAGGTGGAGGGGGTCGACGACCCCGCCGAGGCCCTCTCGCTTGCCCGCGCGCTCGGCGGGCCTGTCCTCGTGACCGGCTCCCTGTACCTCCTGGCCGATCTGGCCAAGGATGAAAGCGTACGATGGCGAACGTTGGCGACAGGCTGAGCGTCTTCGCCTTCGCGACCTTCGTCCTCGTGGCGATCGTCGGACTCGCGTTTCTTGCTGGGTACTTGATCGGAAGAATTCTCCTGTGATCTCGAGCACCTTCGGCGGCGTCCACGACTTCTTCTCATCGGGGACCTGGCACGTCGCGGTCAACCTGCTGATCTTCTTCGCCGTCGTCCTCTGGCTGTCGGTCGCCTACTGGATCTACAAGGACGCGAAGCGGCGGATCGACGACCCCGTGCTCGTCGCCGTCTCGGTCGCCGTCGGCATCGTCCTGCCGTACGTCGGGGCGCTCGTCTACATGCTCTTCCGCCCGCCGGAATACCTGGAGGACGTGCGCGAGCGGGAGCTCGAGATCAAGGCGATGGAGGAGCGGCTGTCCCGGCGCGACCTCTATTGCCCGGTCTGCCGCGCCGAGGTCGGCGCCGACTTCCTGATCTGCCCCGTCTGCACGACGAAGCTGAAGCAGGCTTGTGTCAACTGCAAGGCGCCGCTCGAGGCGCTCTGGCAGGTGTGCCCGTATTGCGAGACGCCGGTCGAGCCGACAGCCGTCGAGTTCCCCGCGTTCGAGACGCGACCGCCGCGCCGCCGGCGCCGGACGGGCGAGACGACGAACCCGTAGACTCGGCCGCTCGATGGCAGTCGAGCGCTCGTTGATCCTGATCAAGCCCGACGCGATGCAGCGTCGCCTCGCGGGCGACATCCTCGGCCGGATCGAGCGGCGCGGTTTCACGCTGCGCGCCGGCAAGCTCATCCACGTCAGCCG
>DATCYR010000030.1:0-20366 GCA_036526315.1 Gaiellaceae bacterium
GAGCCCGCAGATCCTCGAGCTGAAGCGGCGACAGCTAGCGTCGAAGCACCGGGTGACGACGACGCCAAAGAAACGATCGCCGTAACCCGAAGCTCGCGACGCGCCAGGCGCCGGCGCGCACGCCGTATGACGCAAGCTTGAAGCGGCCGCCGGCATCCGGGACGTGCGCGCTCTCGTAGCCGAGCTCGCGCAGGAGATCGCCGGCGACGTGCTCGAACGCCTCGACGTCCGCGGGAGCCATCTGTCGTCGCCAGTCGCGCACGCGGGCGGTCGGCGGCTGTCTCAGCCGCTGCTGGTGCGGCTTCGCCGAGACGTCGACGTTCCCGGCGTAGTCGGCCATGCCGGGCTCGTAGTCGAGCCCGGCGAACGCGCAGATCCGCGCGAGCACGGCCTCGACGTCCGCGACGAGCTCCTCGTAGCGCACCTCGAGGTAGCGACGGCCGACGCGACGTCCGAGCCGCCGCGCGGCCGCCACCTCCGAGCGCCACTGGGACGCGAAGTCGGCGGGCGTCCGCGGGTGCATCCACGTCTCCGTCACGACCCCGACAGGCATCGACAGGAACGACAGCGCCGCGTCGCGCCCGTCGCGGATCAGGTGGACGAACAGGGCGTCGGGAAAGAGCCGCTCGAGCAGGCGGAGGTTCTGCATGTACATCGGCGTCTTGTCACCCCAGCGCGGCTTGCCACGCTCGTCGGCGTAGACGGCGTAGACCGTCCCGATCGCCTCCCCCGTCGACATCCCGTCGCGAAGGCGTGCCCGCACCTTCGCGAGCGGGACGCGCCACTCCGCGAGCGTGTCGATGCGGCTGAGATCGTCGACGAAGCTGTCGACCTCGATCCGCCGCAGATGCCGGTCTGCGAGCTGCGGGACGAAGTAGGACTCGTCGGGCACGGCGAGCTGCGAATGGCGGTCGAGCATCACCCGCAGGAGCGTCGTGCCGGAGCGGCGGACGCCGAGGATGAGCAGCGGCGGCCCGCCGGGCGTCAAGTGCTCGCGATCGGAACCAGCTGCGAGAGGTTGCCGGCGAGGTCACGCGCGCGGAGCGCGAGCTTTGTCTGCGCCGGGAGCGGCTTGTAGTACGGCAACCGCCCGTGCCGCAGCGTCGAGTACGTGCGCACGCGCCTGCGGCCGTTCACGTACAGGAGCGCGTGGCCGGGCTCGGAGATCCGGTACAGGAAGGTCGTCTTCGGGCCGTCTCGCTGAACCCCGGTGAGCGCGATCGTCGGCGGGTGGGTGTCGACGCGGATCGGGTTCGGGAGGTCGATCGTCCGCTGCGCCCGCCGCATGTGCACGACGGCGTAGTAGACGCCGTCGGCCACGCCGTGACCGTCCCACTGCACGTGCACCATGCCCTTCGGGAACTCACGATCGGCGAGCACCGCCGGGCCCGACGGCGTCCGCACCCAGATCCGCAGGTGGTCGGCGCGCCGGATCGAGAAGTCGATGTGCGCCTTGGCCGTCGCGCAGTTGCAGACGGGCGAGAAGACCTTATCGACGTGCGTCTGCGAGATCGGGCTCGGCTCGAGCTTCAAGTGCTGGGTCACCACGAACGCCGTCGCCGTCGCCGTCAGGAGCACGAGCACGAGGATCGTCGGCGCGTTCCGCATCACGGTGCCGCGATTGTAGGAGGAGCCAAACGGCGAAGGCACCGAGACCGACGCCGATGCCGGCCGCGATCACGTAGCTCGCCTCGGGCACGTTCAGCAGCTTGATCCCGCTGAGCGCGAGCACGCCGGCGAGCCCCAGCCGGAGCGCGTCCTGCGGCAGGTGCAGCGTGAACCGGCTGGAGACCCAGATCCCGGGGATCGACCCGAGCAGCAGCCACGCGGTCGCGTGCAGGTCGACGTTGCCCTGCACGAGATGGCCGAAGCCGGCCACCCAGAGCAGGGCCGCGGCGTGGAAGATGTCCGTCCCGACGATCCGCGCGATCGTCAGCGGATAGATCATCACCATCACGAGGCCGAAGAACGTCCCGCTGCCGACGGACGTCAGGCCGACGATGTAGCCGAAGACGGCGCCGAGGATGACCGCGCGCACCTTGTCCTTGCGCTGGAGGACGAAGCCGGCCTCGCTCGGCTGGATCCCCCGCTTGACGAACGTCTTCAGCACGAGGCCGATCGCGCCGAGCACGAGCGCGCCGCCGATGGCGTAGCTCAGCGCCGACTGAACGCTGTCGCCGTACGTGCTGGCGAGCCACCCTGCGGTCGCGACCCCGAGCAGCGACATCGGCCCCGAGCCGAGGAACATCCACAGCGTCAGGCGCGCGTGGACGTTGCCGAGCCGCCGGTGCCGCACGGCGCCGAACGACTTGAAGACGGCGCCGTGGAGGATGTCGGTCCCGACGGCGTACGCCGGCTTGAAGCCGAAGACGAGCACGAGGATGGGCGTCATCAGCGAGCCGCCGCCCATCCCCGTGAGCCCCACCAGGACGCCGATGAGCAGCCCCGTCAGGGTGAACTGCCAGGTCATCTAGGCGCGTACGCCTCGATGAGGACCTCTGCAACCTCGGGGCGGGAGAACTCCACCGGCGGCAACTCGCCGTTGCCGAGCATCTCCCGCACCTTGGTGCCAGACAAGAAGACATGGTCGTCCGAGCCATGCGGACAGGTCTTCGCGGACGCCATCGAGCCGCACTTCCTGCACCAGAACGAGTGCTCGAAGAACATCGGCTCGATGTCGAGCTCGTGCGGCTCGAACTCGTCGAAGATGAGCTGCGCGTCGTACGTCCCGTAGTAGTCGCCGACGCCGGCGTGGTCGCGGCCGACGATGAAATGCGAGCAGCCGTAGTTCTTGCGGCAGATCGCATGCCAGATCGCCTCGCGGGGGCCTGCGTAGCGCATCGCGGCCGGGAACGCGCTCAGCACGACGCGGTCGGCCGGGTAGTAGTCGTCGATCAGCACGCGGTAGCAGTCCACGCGCGTCTGCGCGGGCACGTCGTCGGACTTCGTGTCGCCGACGAGCGGGTGGATCAGCAAGCCGTCGACGGTCTCGAGCGCGACCTTCGTCAGGTACTCGTGCGCGCGATGGATCGGGTTGCGCGTCTGAAAGCCGACAACGCGCTTCCAGCCCCGCTCCGCGAAGGCGGCACGCGTCTCCGCCGGATCGAGCGCAAGCTCAGGGAACGGCGGCTCGGCGCGCTCGAAGACGGTAACGCGGCCGGCCAGGTAGAGCGGTTTCTGCGCGTACAGGCGCGCGACGCCCGGATGCGCGTCGTCGGTCGTGCGGAACGCTTGCTGCGCCTCGCGCTCCTTGTCGTACTCGTAGACGTCCTCGACGTCGAGGACGGCGACGTTCGACAGCGCGACGCGGTCGCCCTTCGGCGCCTCGTCGACGGCGAGGCAGACCGGCAGCGACCACGGCAGGCCGTTCGCGAGCCGCATGTTCTCGAGCACCGACTCGTAGTCGTCCCGGCCCATGAAGCCCGTGAGCGGCGACAGCGCTCCCGACGCGAGCATGTCGAGGTCCGAGAGCTCGCGCGAGGTCAGCTCGAGCGTCTCGAGCAAGGCGAGGTCGCCGGGGCGCCCGCCCGTCCGGTCGACGAGCTCGCCGCCGTGCGGCGCGATCAGCTTCGTGTCCGTCGCGACGCTCATGCCGGCACCGCCGTGGGGATCAAGCCGCGCTCTTCGAGATGCGCGAGAATCAGCTCGGCGCTCTCCTGCGGGGAATGCTGCTCCGTGTCGATCCGGACGTCGGGCTCGCTCGGCGCCTCGTACGGGTCGTCGACGCCGGTGAAGCCCTTGATCTCACCCTTGAACGCCTTCTCGTAGAGGCCCTTGACGTCACGGCGCGCACATTCCTCCACCGACGCGGCGACATGAACCTCGACGAACGGCCCCCACTCCTCGACGAGCTCGCGCGCACGCTGCCGCGTCTCCTCGTACGGGGAGATCGCTGCGGCGATGACGGCGGCGCCGTGGCGCGTCAACCGCGCCGCGACCCAGCCGATTCGCTCGATGTTCGCGTCGCGGTCCTCCTTCGAGAAGCCGAGGCCCTTCGAAAGGTGCGTGCGCACCGTGTCGCCGTCGAGATACTCGACGATCGCGCCACGCTCCTCGATCGCCGGTCCGACGAGATGCGCGATCGTGGTCTTGCCCGCGCCCGAGAGACCCGTGAACCACAGCGTGAAGCCGCCGTCGCGCCGACGCTCCGTCTCGGGATGCTCGTGGGCGTAGATGTGCTCAGTCATTCGACTCCTTGATCAGGGGGGCATTGATGTGGATGCCGCACTCGAGCTTGCTCGAGCCGGCCCAGCGGCCGGAGCGCTCGTCTTCGCCGGCGGCGACCGCGCGTGTGCACGGGACGCAGCCGATCGACGGGTAGCCCCGGTCGTGCAGCGGGTTGTAGGGAATCTCGTTCACGTGGATGTACGCCTGCACGCGCTTCGCGTCCCAGTCGACGATGGGCTGCACCTTCCAGACGCCGTAGCGCTCCGACCACTCGATCTTCTGCGCCGACGCGCGTGTCGAGGCCTGCTCGCGGCGGATGCCGGTGACCCAGGCGCCGTACGGCGCAAGCGCGCGCTCGAGCGGCTCGACCTTGCGGATGTGACAGCACCGGTCGGGGTCGCTCTCCCAGAGGCGGTCGGGCGGGTCGATCGGCCGGTACGACTGCAGCTTGAGGTCGTAACGCGCGACGAGGCGGTCGCGCGTGTCGTACGTCTCCGGGAAGAGCACGAGCGTGTCGAGCTCGACGATCGGGACGTCGAGCTGCAGGTCGCTCAGCATGTGAATGAGCACCGACGACTGGCGCTGCCACGAGCAGGTCAGGCACATCCGGTCGCCGAACTGCTCGTGCGCCCAGCGCAGCACGTCCTCCGCCGACATCGCCTCGACGTCAGGAAGCAGGAGTGCCGGCGCGCTCGCCAAGCAGCACCTCCTTCAGCGTGTCGCCGCGCAGGCCGTACCGGAGCGTCGTGAGCGGGATCACCTCGTCGGGCGGGATGTTCCCGAGGTTCACACTCGGGCCGAACTGCTTGATGAACCACGCCTGCGCGGCCTTCGTCGGCGCCTCGAAGACGACGTTCGCCGGGCCGACCGACATTGCGATGTCGCCGATGAGCTCGGTGCGCATGCCGCCCGACGAGTCGAAGATCCCGGCCGTGCCGCCCTCGCGTGCCTCCGTGATCACCTTCCAGGCGCCGGCGTCGAGCTCTTCCTGCAGCCACTGCACCCACTGCTCCGCCGTGTACTCGACGGCCGAGTCCTTCGAGCCGACCTCCGACAGGACGGTGAAGTCGCGCGCGAAGTCGGCGATCAGCTCGAGCTTGCGCTCGCGCGGGATCTCGACGGTGCCGTCCGAGATCTCGACGTGCGTGAGGCCGAGGCTCTGCAGCCACTGCTTGTAGTCGTCCACCCGGTCCTTGGCGTACACGATCTCGAAGTACGTCCCGCCGATCACGACGGGCTTCTCCCGCAGAACGTCGAGCTTGCGCTGCAGGTTCGTGGTGACCGCCGCTGTCCCCCAACCGAGCTTGACGATCGAGATGTGATCGCCCGCGACGTCGAGCACGTCCTCCCACGCGCGCGGCCCGAGACCCTTGTCGAGCACGTGTGTCAGGCCGTGGTGGGGCTCAAAGACGAGCATAGAGCTCCTTCAACTTCTCCTGCGCACGCGTCTGGACGTCGTGGAACAGCGAGTTCCCGTGCGCGTCGATGCCGACGGTGAGCGGCCCGAAGTCCTTGACGCGGAACTTCCAGAGGCACTCGGGCATCAGCTCCTCCCAGTAGACCTCCTCGATCTCCTCGATCTGCGTCGTCTCGAGCGCCGCGGCGCCGCCGACGATCGCGAAGTAGACCATGCCGTAGCGCCGCATCGGCTCGATCGCCTCGTCGGGCAGCCCGCCCTTGCCGCAGATCGCGCGCACGCCGTAGTCGCGCCCGAGCGGCTCCGTGAAACGCACCATGCGCGCCGACGTCGTCGTGCCGATGCAGATCTTCTCGTACTTGCCTTCGCCCACCTTGCGCACGTTCGGCGCCGTGTGCAGCAGGAAGGCGCCGCTCAGGTCGAGCGGCGGCTCGACGCCCTGGTCGAAGATGCGGATCTGCGTGCGGTCGCGGATGCCGATGATGTGGCCGTCGACGAGCACCTCGTCGCCGGCGTGCAGCTCGCGGATCGCCTCCTCGGTCGCGGGAAAGGTGAGGCGCTTAGAACTCGCGGTCATATTCGACCTCCCCGTCGGCGTGAACGTGCGCCGTCGCGCGCCGTGCCGCCCAGCACTGGTAGTTGACGGCGACCGGGTTGAGCGTCATGTGCGTGTCGGCGTGCTCGACGTGCACCTGCAACACGGTGACGTCGCCGCCGAGGCCCATCGGGCCGATGCCGGTCTCGTTCAGCAGCTCGTAGAGCTCCTCTTCGAGCTGCGCGACGTGCGGGTCGGGGTTCTTCGTTCCGACCGGCCGCGCAATTGCCTCCTTCGCGAGGTACATCGCGTAGTCGGCGCTGCCGCCGATGCCGACGCCGACGATCCCCGGCGGGCACGGCTTCCCGCCGGCGCCGACGATCGACTCGAGCACGAACTGCTTGATCCCCTTCACGCCGTCGGCGGGGACGCACATCTTCAGGAACGACATGTTCTCGCTGCCCGACCCCTTCGGCACGCACTTGACATCGAGCCCGTCCCAATCCGGGATGAACTCCCAGTGCACGATCGGCAGGCGGTGCCCGGTGTTGGGCCCGGTGTTCTCCCGCGTGATCGTGTGCACGGCGTTCGAGCGCAGCGGATGCTCGACCGTCGCACGCTCGGTGCCGGTCTTCAGCGCCGTGTAGATCCTGACCGGATGCAGGGGAAAATGCTCGCCGACGCGACACGTGTAGACAGCGATGCCCGTGTCCTGGCAGACGAGGTTCTTCTCGGTGTCGGCGATCTCGACGTTCTTGAGGATCGTCTGCAGGACACGCTGGCCGGGAACGGATGTCTCCCTCGTTGCCGCGTCGGCCAACGCATCGCGCAGGTCCTGCGGAATGTCCTTCAGCGCCCAGACGTACAGGTGCGCCGCCACGTCTTCGACGGCGGCCTCCAGATCCGTGGTGGTGATCGTGCTCATGCCGTTGCAGCTGCCTTTCCGGCGCGGCGCCCGAAGACGCAGCACTCGAGGAGGGAATTGCCCATCATTCGGTTGCGACCGTGCGTGCCACCCGCGATCTCGCCGCACGCATAGAGCCCTTCGAGCGTCGTCTGCGCGTCTTCGTCGATGACGAGCCCGCCGTTCTGGTAATGGAGCACGGGGTACGTGAGGATCCGCTCCTTCAGCGGATCGATCCCGCCGGCGCGGTAGCGGCGCAGCATGTACGGAAGCGACACCGTCGCGTCGCCTTCGGTGATGCGCGTCGTGTCGAGGTACACCGCAGGACGGCCGTCCGGCGTCTCGACGCCGTTGCCCTTCTCGACCTCGTCGACGATCGCCTGGCTGACGGCGTCGCGCGGGCCGAGCGAGTCCGTGAACTCCTCGCCGTCGGCGTTGAGCAGCACGGCGCCGTATGCGCGCGTCGTCTCCGGGATCGAGTAGCCCTGCATGTTCGGAGGCCACGCGCCGCCGTTCGGGTGGTACTGCAGCGCGTCGTAGTCGCGCAGCTCGGCCCCGAGGTCGACCGCCAGCTGCGTCACCTCGCCGGTCGCGCCGGGGTGATTGGTCGACAGCTCCCCGCGCTCCTGGGCGACGCGATGGCACCGCCCGCCCGCTGCGAGGACCACCGTCGTGGCGTCGATCGTGTGATCCCCGCAGCGCGCGCGCCAGCCGTTCTCCGTCCGTACGAGCTCGGCGAGCGGTGACTTGGGAAAGGTGTGGATGTCGGCGCTCTCGACCGCATCCCTGAGCGCCGCGGTGATGGCATGGCCGGTGCGGTCACCGACCTGCAGCAGGCGCTTGCGGGATGCCCCGCCGCAGCGCGCGAGGCGGTAGCCGCCGTTCTCCCTCGTGAACTCGACGCCGAGCTCCTCGAGCCAGTGGATCGCCGAGCGAGCCTCCGCGGTGAGGATCTCGACGAGCCGGCGGTCGGCGGTCTCGTGCGACGAGCGCCAGATGTCCTCCGCGTGCTGCTCCGGCGAGTCGTCGTCCCCGAACGAGGCCTGGATCCCGCCTTGCGCCTTCGCGGAGTTGCACGACTGGAGCGCGCCTTTCGTCGCGACGGCGACGCGCGCGCCCGCCTCGTGCGCCGAGACGGCGGCGGCAAGTCCGGAGGCGCCGCTGCCGATCACGAGCACGTCGAAAGAGGAGTCCGCCACGACCCGTGGACATTACCACGAACGAGCTAATTCTAGTGATTAGTAGATGTTATGCAGGAGCAGCTCGACGTCTGCTGCCGTCGCGGGCCGAGGGTTCGCCTTGGCCCCGGCACGCTGCACCGTCGCAGCGGCGATCTCCGGCAGGTCCGACTCGGGTATGCCGAAGTCGCGGAGCCGCTCGAAGCCGCCGAGGCGCGCCAGCTCCTCGACGTCGGCGCCGACCTCTTCCCGGAACCTGCGTACCGCGTCGGGCGCCACCGACTCGTTGAACGCGAGCGCCTGCGGCAGCGTCAACGCGTTCATCGCGCCGTGGGGCAGTCCATAGCGGCCGCCGAGCGCCTGCGCCATGGCGTGTCCGAGCGCGAGCATCGACCCGCCGAGGGCGGCGCCCGCGTGCATGGCGCCCTCGAGCAGCTTCGTCCGGGCGCCGAGGTCGTCGGGGCGGACGACGACCTCGGGCAGCCACTCGCCGATCAGGCTCGCGCCCTGGACGGCATGCGCGTCGGCAGCCGCGTTGTGGCCTTCCGCGTACATCGCCTCGGCGCAGTGGGCGAGCGCGTTCATCGCCGTCCCGACCGTCTCCTCGCGCGGCAGCGAGAGCGTCAGCTTCGGCTCGTACACGGCCGCGGCGAGCTGTGCGCCCGACCCGCCCCCCTGCATCCTCCGCCCCGGGTCGCGGATCCCGAAGTACGGCGTCCACTCCGCGCCGGCATACGTCGTCGGCACCGAGACGAGCGGGACGCCGGCCTCGGCCGAGATCGCCTTGCCGAGATCGATCGCGCTGCCGCCGCCGAGCGCGACGACGCCGTCGCCGGCCTCCGCCGCAGCGTCGGCGACGCGCGCGCTCGGAACCTCGCTCCAGCGCGCCGCCGCGGCGAGCGGCGGCTCCCAGCGCGGGCTCGCGACGAGCAGCGGCCGGCCGATCCCGACCTCCTCCACGACACCCGGCAGGGCGTCGATCCCCCAGCGGACGATCACGTGGGCACGCGCTCCCGTGCGAAAGCGACGAACGCCCGCGCCGCGCGGGTCTCGCTCCGGCCGCTCGCGCGGGCGAGGAAGATCTCGCGCACCGGGTCGAGCCCCCGCACGCGGGCCGTCGCCAGCAATCCCGCGGCGACGTCGGATTCGATCGCGAGCCGGGAGATGAACGTGACCCCGTGGCCGGCGAGCACCGCGCTTCGCACCGACTCCTGCAGGCCGAGCTCGAGGCGGACGTCGAGATCGCGCAGGCGCGCGCCGCTCTTTCGCAGCTCGTCCTCCAGCACCTGCCGCACGCCGGCGCCGTCCTGCATGACGATCAGCGGCTCGCGCTTCAGCTGCTCGAGCGTGATCGTCTTGCCCGCGAACGGGTGCGTCGCCGGCAGCGCGAGCACGACCTCGTCGCGGAAGAACGGCTCGAAGGTGACGCCGCGGTGCCGCCGGCCCGCGCCGACGATGCCGAGCTCCAGCTCGCGCTCGGCGACCTGCGCCACGACCGTCTGCGTGTCGGACACGGACAGTCGGACGTGCACGCCTTGATGGCGCTCCTGGAACTCGCAGAGAGTGACGGGGACGACCGTCCCGCCCGGCCCCGTCGAGGCGCCGAGCTCGAGATTTCCGGTCACGGCACCGTGGTCGTCCGAGTCGAGCTCCTCGAGCAGCTGCTCCTCGGCCTGCAGCAGACGCTGCGCCGACGCGTACAGCCGGAGCCCCGCCTCGGTCGGCTCCACCCGGCGTCCGGAGCGGTCGAGCAGCTGCCGCCCGAGCCGCTGCTCGAGCGAACGGATCTGGAGCGAGACGGCCGGCTGCGTCACGCCGAGCCGCTCGGCCGCTTGCGAGAAGCTGCGGCGCTCGACGACGGCGCAGAAGGCGGCGAGCTGTCGGGTGTCCATAAGCGTTCATTATGACGCCGCGGCACCCACTACCATCCCGGAGTGGCGAGCGACTCGCTCACCCGCCGCTTCGAGGAGCTGACGGAGGCAAGCCCGCCGCGTCCCCGCGACGCGGTCCTGCGCGCGCTCGACATCCTGCTGTCGGCGTTCTTCCTGCTCGTCTCGCTGCCGCTCACGATCCCGATCGCCGTTGCGATCCTCGTGACGAGCGGCCGCCCGCTCTTCTATCGCGGCGAGCGCGTCGGGCGCGGCGGCCGCGTCTTCGAGATGCTCAAGTTCCGGACGCTGAAGCGCGGCGCCGAGGACCGGCTCGGCCCGTATCTCGGCGAGGAGCTCGTCCGCCGGACGCAGGACGAGACGACCGGGTTCGGGGCGTGGCTGCGGAAGACGCAACTGGACGAGATCCCGCAGCTCCTGAACGTGCTGAACGGCGACATGAGCCTCGTCGGGCCGCGGCCGATCCGGCCGCGCTTCTTCGAGGAGCTCGCCGCCGAGCTGCCGGCCTACTGGCAGCGGCTCGTCGTGCGGCCGGGGCTCACCGGCTTCGCCCAGCTCCGCCGCGGCTACGAGACGTCGATGGCGGAGAAGCTCGCCCACGACCTCGAGTGGATCGCCGACCGCTCGGTGCGCCTCTACCTCCGCACCCTCTGGGCGACCGCCGTGCGCCTCCTGAGACAGCTGTTCCCGTAGCGGCTGTGGCGCTATGAATCGCGGCGCCGCCAAGTCGGCGCCTCAGACGTCGAGCCGCGCGTCCTCGAGGTCGAGGTCGCGGCGCACGCGGAGCATCACGTCGCCGCTGATCGCGCCCGAGCGCCCGAGCTCGTTGACCGCGGCGCGCTCGGCCTCGAGCAGCTCGCGGCGGAGCCGCTGGTACGCCTGCGACTGCTCCTCGACTGCACCGTCGGCGCCGTCGTCGAAGCGCGAGGAGAAGCGGTTGATGCGAAAGCCGTAGAGCCCGCGCATGCGCTCGGCGGTCTCCGGACGGACCCAGTCCTCGGCGAGGAGCTCGTCGAGCCGCGCGATCGCCGCTTCGGCCGCGCGGATCCTCGCCTGTGCGTCCTGCTCGTCCTCGATCGTGTCCGGCTCGATGTGCGTCGCCTTGATCACCGCGGGCAGCGAGAGCCCTTGCACGACGAGCGTCCCGAAGATGACGCAGAAGGTGAGGAAGATGATCAGGTTCCGCTCCGGAAACGGCTCGCCCGCCCGCGTCGTGAGCGGAATCGCGAGCGCCGCCGCGAGCGAGACGGCACCGCGCATCCCGGCCCAGGAGAGCAGGAACGTGTGATTGAACGGCTTCTTGTGGCGGAGGCTGAAGATCGGCACCCAGACGATCCGCGTCACGATCACCGTTCCGGTCACGAGGAGGGCGTACCAGATCAGATCCGCATTCGAGTGACCGTTCAACGAGTCGAGAATCCCTGACAGCTGCAGCCCGACGAGCGCGAACACGAGCGCGTTGAGCACGAACGCGACGATGCTCCACACGGCTTCGCCCTGCAGTCGCGTGTCGACCGACGTGAGCTCCGGTGTGCGCCAACCAAGGTAGACGCCGGCCGTGACGACCGCGATGACGCCCGACGCGCTGACGGCGGTGGCCGGAATGAACGCGAAGTACCCGGTCATCAACGAGATCGTCACCTCGACCGGCGGGTTGTGCACACGGCGGCGGACCTCGGCGACCAGGTAGCCGACGACGAGGCCGATCGCGACGCCGCCCCCCACCGCCCAGGCGAACCGCCACGAGATGTCCCACGCTGAGAACACGCCCGAGATGGTCGCGACGACCGCGGCTCGGAAGAGCACGAGCGCGGTGCCGTCGTTGACGAGGCTCTCGCTCTCGACAATCGACACGAGTCGCCGCGGCACGCCGAGCCGTCGCATGATCGACGTGGCGGCGATCGGATCCGTCGGCGCGACGACGGCGCCGAGCACGAAGGCGGCGCTCCACGGCAAGCTCGCGATCGCCGCGTGCGCCACGACGGCGACGGTCACGGTCGTCGCGGCGACGAGGCCAACGGCAAGGATCACGATCGCGCGCGCGTTCGCCCGCAGGTCGCGCAGGGACGTCCGGTAGGCGGAGAGGTACAGCAGCGGCGGCAGGACGGCGACGAGGACGACTTGCGGAGGGAGCGTGATCGACGGCACGCCCGGCACGAACCCGAGCGCCAACCCGCCGAGGACGAGGAAGATCGGGTACGGGATCCGCAGCACCGGCGCAGCGATCAGCAGCGCCGCGAGGGCGGCGAGCAGCACCAGCAGCAGGAGCTCCTCGTGCGTGCCGAAGTGCACGGGGTCGAGCCTACGCGGTGCCTAGACTCCTCCGCTATGTGCGGGATCTGCGGAGTCGTGTCCGCGAACGGCTCCGTCGACCGGGAGCGCGTCGCGCGGATGAGCGCGACCCTCGTCCACCGCGGGCCGGACAGCGCCGGCGACGTCGTCGACGGTCCGGCGGTGCTGGCGGCGCGGCGACTCTCGATCATCGACCTCGAGACGGGCGACCAGCCGATCGCCAACGAGGACGGGACCCTGCACGTCGTCCAGAACGGCGAGCTCTACAACTACCGGGAGCTGCGGCGGGAGCTCGAGCGAGCGGGACACACCTTCCGCACGCGCGGTGACACCGAGGTGCTGCTCCACCTCTACGAGCAGTACGGCGACGGCTTCGCCGAGCGGCTCCGCGGGATGTTCGCGGTCGCGATCTGGGATGCGCCGCGCCGGCGGCTCGTTCTCGCGCGCGACCGCTTCGGGGTCAAGCCCCTCTACTACCGGCACGTCGACGGCGAGCTCGCCTTCGCGTCGGAGCTTCGCGCGCTGCCGCGCGGCGAGATCGACGTCGATGCGCTCGAGGCTTTTCTCGCGTTCAACGCGATCCCGGCACCGCTGACGATCTTCCGCGAGGCGCGCAAGCTGCCCGCCGGGCATCTGCTCGTCTGGGAGAACGGCAGCGTCCGCCTCGAGCGCTTCGCGCGGCCGGCGCCGCTGCCCGAGCGCGACGACGAGGAGGCGGAGCTCGTCGAGGAGCTGCGCTCGCGGCTGCGCGATTCCGTGCGGGCGCACCTCGTCAGCGACGTGCCCGTGGGTGTGCTCCTGTCAGGCGGGGTGGATTCCGCGCTCCTCGCGGCGCTCGCGGCCGAGGAGAGCTCCGAGCCGCTCCGCACGTTCTCGATCGGGTTCGAGGAACGCTCCTTCGACGAGCTCGCCGACGCCCGCCGCGTCGCCGAGCGTTACGGCACGCAGCACCGCGAGCTGGTGTTGCGTCCCGATGCTGCGCTGTTGCTCCCCGCCCTGGCGGACGCCTTCGACGAGCCGTTCGCTGACTCGTCCGCGCTGCCCACGTATCTCGTCTCCGAGCTCGCGGCGAGCGACGTGAAGGTCGCCCTCTCCGGCGAGGGCGGCGACGAGCTCTTCGGCGGCTACTACACGTATGCGGCCGACCTGCTCGCGGCGCGCGTCGGCGGCCTCGCGCGGCTCGCGCGGCCGGTCGTCGAGCGACTGCCGAGCTCGACCGCAAAGGCAAGCTTCGACTACCGCGCGAAGCGCTTCGTCCGCGCCGCGCACCTCCCGCCGCTGGAGCGCCACCACGGCTGGAAGGAGATCTTCTCGCCCGACCTCCGCGCGGAGCTGACCGGCCGGCGCAGCACGTTCGACCCGGTCGACATCCTCCGGGCGCGCTACGGGGAGACCGCCGGCGCCGACGAGCTCGCGCGGCTGCAGGACGTCGACCTCGGCGTCTACCTCGTCGACGACCTGCTCGTGAAGACGGACCGGGCGTCGATGGCGCACTCGCTCGAGGCGCGCGTGCCGTACCTGGACACGGTCGTGACGAACCTCGCGCTCGCGCTGCCGACTCGTCACAAGGTGCGCGGGCTGTCGAAGAAGGTGCTGCTTCGCAAGGCGGCCGGGCCGCTGCTCCCGCGCGAGATCGTGCACGGCAAGAAGCGCGGGTTCTCGATCCCGGCCGCGGCGTGGTTGCGCGGCGACCTCGAGCCGTTCGCGCGCGAGACGCTGTCGGCCGAGACGTTGCGGCGGCAGGGGTTCTTCGAGCCCGATGTCGTCCACCGGCTGCTCGACGAGCATGTCTCCGGACGGGAGGATCTGAGCCGCCAGCTCTGGGGCCTGCTCGCGTTCACGCTCTGGCACGAGCGGCACGTCGAGCGCGAGCCCGGCGACGTCCGGATGCCGGCCGTGCTCGCCGAGCGCTGATGGTCGTACACGTCGTCGGCGCGCGGCCGAACTACATGAAAGTGGCGCCGGTCTACACGGCGCTCGAGGAACGCGGGGTCGAGCAGCGCCTCGTCCACACGGGGCAGCACTACGACGCACTGCTCAAGGACGTCTTCTTCGCCGAGCTCCCGCTGCCACGACCGCACGTGCAGCTCGAGGCGCGGACTCCCGAGACCGCTGCAGCGGAGCTCGAACGTGCCTTCACGGAGCTCGCTCCGGATCTCGTCGTCGTCGCGGGCGACGTCAACTCGACGCTCGCAGGCGCCGTTGCGGCGCGCAAGCTCGGGATCCGCGTCGTGCACGTCGAGTCGGGTCTGCGCAGCCACGACTGGTCGATGCCGGAGGAGGTGAACCGCGTCCTCACCGACCACCTCTCGGCGCTGCTGCTGACGACGCTCCCGAGCGCGGACACCAACCTCGCGAAGGAGCACCTGCCGGAAGAGCGCAGGTGCGGCGTCGGCAACACGATGATCGACACCCTGCTCGCGAACCTCGACGCGGCGCATCGGCTGGAGCTCGAACTCGAGCCGCAGTCCTACGTCCTCGTCACACTCCATCGCCCGAGCCTGGTCGACGACGCCGGCGCGCTCGCCGAGACGATGGCCTCGCTCGACGGCATCGCTGCGTCCCTGCCGGTCATCTTCCCGGTGCACCCGCGGACGAAGAAGAATCTCGGCGATGTCGGACGCGTCGTCCTCACCGATCCGCTCCCGTACCTGCGGTTCCTCTCGCTCGAGGCGCAGGCCGCCGCCGTCGTGACCGATTCCGGCGGCATCCAGGAGGAGACGACCGTGCTCGGCGTGCCGTGCTTCACCCTGCGGTCGAACACGGAGCGGCCGGAGACGCTCGAGGGCACCAATCGGCTGATCACGCGCGAGCAGCTTCGCAACGTCCCGCGGCTCCTGGAGGAGCCGACGCCCGGGCGCGTTCCCGAGCTCTGGGACGGGCAGGCAGGCCCCCGCGCCGCAGCTGCGATCGTGGAGCTGCTGTGAAGGTGTGGGTCGACATGACGGCGTCGGCGCACGTCCTCGTCTTCCGGCCCCTGATCGCGCTGCTGCGCGAGCGAGGCGACGAGGTGGAGATCACCGCGCGCGACTACGCCCAGACGCTCCAGCTGCTCGAGCTGCACGGGCTCGACGCGACGGTCATCGGCCGCCACGGCGGACGCTCGCGGCTCGGCAAAGGGAGGTCGCTCTTCTCCCGGCTCCACGCGCTGCGCAAATGGGCGCGGCCGCGGAACTTCGACCTCGCGCTCGCGCACGGCTCGCACGAGCTGACGCTGAGCGCACGTCGCCTCGGCATCCCGAGCGGCACGACGCACGACTACGAGTTCGCGACGCTCCAGCACCAGCTCGGGATGCGCGCCGCGACCCGCGTCGTCGTGCCGGAGGCGATCCCGCCCGAGCGGCTCGAACGGTTCGGCGTGCGTCCGCCGAAGCTGCAGCGCTACCCGGGGCTGAAGGAGGAGTACTACCTCTCCGACTTCGAGCCCGACCCGACCGTGCTCGAGCGGCTGGACATCGACCGCGGCCGAGTGCTGGTGGTCTTGCGGCCGCCGCCGGACGTGTCGCTCTACCACCGGCACTCGAACCCGCTGTTCCCGCAGACGCTCGACTTCCTCGGCGCCCATCCCGAGGTGCAGGCCGTCGTGCTGCCGCGAACGGAGGAGCAGCGCGAGTTCGTCCGCCGGCTCGAGCTGCCGTCGATGATCGTCCCCGAGCGCGCCGTCGACGCGCAGAGCTTGATCGCGCTGGCCGACGTCGTCGTCTCGGCGGGCGGGACGATGAACCGCGAAGCCGCCGCGCTCGGCGTCCCGGTCTACACGACGTACGGCGGCCGTCTCGGCGGCGTCGACGAGGCGCTGATCCGGGAAGGGCGCCTGAAGCCGCTCACCGACCCTCGCGCACTCGAGCTGGTGAAACGCCAGAACGGCTCGGGCACGCGGGTCCGGCGCGACCCGAAGGTGATGCTCGACCTGCTGCTGACGGCCCTCGATGCCTGACTGGCAGGGGCTCGCCGGCAAGACGATTCTGGTCGGGCTCACCTTCACCGACTCGGAGGGGACCCTCGCCGAGCCTCGACGACGTGACCGAGGCTGCGCCAAGCGCCTACAGGTTGCGCTCGACCTGCGAAACGCTCGTCGATCCCGATCTGCTGTGCTCGTGGGAAGTCCGTAGCCCGGCTCCCGAGGACGACACGCCCGAAGCACGCGCGGCGCGCGAGGAAGAGGCGCACCGGCTCGGCTTCCCGGCGGACTAGGTCAAGCGGCGCGGAGGACGGCGAGCACCTCGTCGCCGTAGCGCTCGAGCTTCGTCGGCCCGACTCCCGGGACGGACCCGAGCTCGTGCAGGTCGCGGGGGCGCCGGCCGGCGATCTCCGCGAGGGTCGCGTTGTGGAACACGACGTACGCCGGCAGGTCGTCGGCCGTCGCGCGCTGCAGCCGCCAACGCTTCAGCGCGGCGTAGAGGGGGTCGTCGGGCTCCGCCGGCCGGGCGGCCCGCGTCTCGACGCCGAGCTCGGCGAGAAAACGGCTCGGCTTGCCGCTCCAGGTCACCACCAGATGCTGTTTCGCCCGCGTCAGGCCGACGTAGAGCAGCCGGCGCTCCTCGGCGATCTCGTGCTCCAGCTTCGCCTGCCGAATCGGCAGCTCCCGCTCCTCGACGTGGGGCAGGAAGACCGCTTCGAACTCGAGCCCCTTCGCGCCGTGCAACGTCAGCAGGTGCACGCCGCGACGGTCGGCCCCGCTCGTCCCGAAGCGGTGTTCGAGCTCGGTGACGAAGTCGCGCGTCGTGCGCGCGCCGTCGTCGAGCTCCACAGCGAGCTTCACGAGGCGGCCGAGATCCGCCTGTCGGACGAGCTCGCGCTCGCCGAGCTTGTCGGGCAGCGGCTCGACCCAGCCCGCGTCGTGCGCGTAGGCCCGCACCGTCGCTGCCAGGGCCGGCGTCGGCGTCACGGCGCGAAGGCGCTTGAGCAGCTGCCGCGCCGCCTCTCGCGAGAGCAGCGCCGCGCCCTGGAACGGAATGCCGGCGTCGTGGAACGGCTCCTCGAAATCTGCCAGACGTGCATTCGTCCGGCACAGCACCGCCATGTCGTCGTACGCCACGCCGGCGGCGTGCAGCTCGCGCACGCGCGCGAGCACGTATGCGGGCTCGTCCGCCACAAAGCGGACGAGCGGATCCGGCCCGCTCGGCCGCGAGGCACGCAAGATCTTCTCGGCGCCGCCGAGCGCGGGGACGATCCGGTTCGCGAGCGCGAGCACCTCAGGCGAGGAGCGGTAGTTCAACTCGAGCCGGACGACCGTCGCATGCGGGAAGCGCGACGGCAGCCCCAGCAGGTAGTCGGGCGTCGCGCCGGTGAACGCGTAGATCGACTGGTAGTCGTCGCCGACGGCGCACAGCTCGTCGCTCGTGCCGAGCCAGCGGTCGAGCAGCTCCTGCTGCAGGAGGTTCACGTCCTGGTACTCGTCGACCGTGAACGCGCGGTACCGCCGGCGGACTTCGGCCAGCGCATGCTCGTCCTCCTCGAGCAGGCGAAGCGCGAGCTCGAGCACGTCCTCGAAGTCGACGAGCCCGCGCTCGGACTTCGCCGTCTCGTACGAGCGGAACACCCTCAGCATCAGGTCGACAGGAATCGGCGGCTCGTGCCCGGCGAGGCCGTCGACGTACGTGGCGGGGGTGAGGCGCCGGTTCTTGGCCCACTCGATCTCGGTCGCAAGATCGACCGCCGGGCGGAACTTGTACGGCGGCGGCAAGCCGTTGGCGATGCGGCGCAGCGCGAGCGCCTTCGACGGCAGGATGCGTGCGGGCGGCGTCCCGAGCCAGTGCAGCTGCGCAAGCGCGGCGGAGTGGAACGTCCGCGCGGTGACGCCTGCCGCGCCGAGCGACGCGAGCCGCTCCCGCATCTCGGTCGCGGCCTTGTCCGTGAAGGTCACCGCCAGGATCTGGCCCGGCTCGAAGTCGCCGCTTGCGACCTGATGCGCGACGCGGCGCGTGATCGTCGTCGTCTTGCCCGAGCCGGCGCCCGCGAGGATGCAAACTGGGCCTCGCACGGCCTCGACCGCGCGGCGCTGCTCGGGATTCAGCCCGTCGAAGATCACGCGTCCACCCTACGGACGGCGTGGGACGGAGACTGAGCCGACGCTGTGACGAAACGCGAACTCAGTGAAGCGTGTCTTCCAGAACTGCTGACCCGGCGCGCCGCGGCTGCCGCAGCATCGACGCGAGCTTCGAGACGACGTCGAGCGTGTCCCCCCGGCGGACCATCTCCTGCAGCTCGCCGAGCTGATCCTCGAGCCACTCGACGTCGATCGGCGACCGCGCGGCGCGGAGGATCTTCGGATGCGAGGTGGGCCCGACGGTCTCGCCGTCCGTCCACAGCTCCTCGTGCAGCTTCTCCCCCGGCCGGACGCCGACGAACGCGATCGGAATCCCCGTCTCGGGCTCCTTGCCCGACAGGCGGATCATGTTGCGCGCCAGGTCGAGGATCTTGACGGGCTCGCCCATGTCGAGGACGTAGACCTGGCCGCGGCCGCCGATCGCGCCGGCCTGCACGATGAGCGACACCGCCTCCGGGATCGTCATGAAGTAGCGGGTCATCTCCGGATGCGTGACGGTCACCGGTCCGCCTCTCTCGATCTGCCGCCGGAAGATCGGGATGACGCTGCCCGAGGAGTTGAGGACGTTGCCGAAGCGGACGGCGACGAACCGCGTCTTCACCTCGTCGCGATGACCGTACGACTCGACGATCCACTCGCAGAGCGCTTTCGACTGGCCGAGCAGGTTCTTCGGGTTCGCCGCCTTGTCGGTGGAGACGAGCACGAACCTCGCGGCGCCGTACTCGACGGCGACGTCCGCGAGGACGCGCGTGGCGAGGCTGTTGTTCCGCACCGCCTCGAGCGGGTTCGCCTCGAGCAGCGCAACGTGCTTGTACGCGGCGGCGTGGAAGACGACGCTCGGGCGGTAGCGCTCGAAGACCTGGCTCATCTTCGCGCGGTCGCCGCAGTCGCCGAGGACGGTGGCCGCGGCGCGGAAGCCGCGGTCGTCGATCAGCTCGCGCTCGATGTCGAACAGCGCCGACTCTGACTGCTCGACGAGCACGAGCCGGGCCGGGCCGACACGCGCGATCTGCCTGCAGAGCTCGGAGCCGATCGAACCGCCGGCGCCGGTGACCAGGACTGTCTCGCCCGCGAGGTACTTCGCGACCAGGCGCAGGTCGACCTCGATCGGCTCGCGCCCCAGCACGTCCTCCACCTGCACGGGCCGGATCTGGCCGGCGAGATTGTGGTCGCCGGAGATCAGGTCGTAGATGCCGGGCAGCGTCTTCACGGGGACGCCTGCCGCCTGCGCGATCTCGACGATCCGCTGACGCGTCCCGCCGGAGGCCGACGGGATCGCGATCAGCACCTCGTCGGGCGGGTTGTCGCGCAGGATGTGGCGCAGCTCGGCGGAGGTCCCCAGCACGCGGATCCCGTGAAGACGCAGGTTCTTCTTGCGCGGGTCGTCGTCGATCAGGCCGATCGGCGTGTAACCGAGCGCCGGGCTCTTCAACATCTCGCGGATCACGAGCTGGGCAGCATCGCCTGCACCGACGACGATGACTTCCTTCCCGCGGGCGACGAGCGACGCCGCGCCGGGCCGCTCGATCAGGCTCCGCGCGATCAAGCGCGACCCCGCGACGAACGCGAGCAGCAGCAGCCAGTCGAGAACCGCGATCGAGCGCGGCAACGGGAAGCCCTTCACCGGGTGCGCGAAGTAGACGACGAGGTCCGCCACGACGCACGCCACGGTCACGCCGCGGGCCGCGCCCCACATGTCGCGGGTGGAGACGTATCGCCACCAGCGGTTGTAGAAGCCGAAGGCGATGAAGATCGCGAGCTTGATCGCGACCACGACCGCCAGCGTGTCGACGAACAGCCGGTGATAGGGGCCGGGGACGCCGTGATCGAAGCGGAGCCAGAACGCGAGCCACCAGGCGAGCGCGATCAGCGCCGCATCGGCGAACAGCTGCCAGATGCGATGCCGGTTGACGGGCACTACGACGCCACCGGCGC
>DATCYR010000031.1:0-3691 GCA_036526315.1 Gaiellaceae bacterium
GAACGCGCTCCAGGATCCGATCTCGACCGCCGTGCAACAGGCCCAGACGACCGCGCTCTCGAACGCGGCCGCGAAGCTGCAGTCGACGGCGGCCAAGGCCGTGGCGGCATACAAGACGCTCGCCGGATTGAGCCCGAACGACGCGACGCTGCAGATCCAGCTCGGCCAGGCCGCGCAGACCGCGGGCGACGCGACGACGGCGCTGGCGGCCTACCGCCGGTTCCTCAAGCTGGCACCGACCGACCCGCTCGCGCCTCAGGTCAAGCGGGTGATCAAGAGCCTCGCCGCACAAGCGGCTGCGCAGAGCTCCGCCACCCAGCCGTCCGGTTAGACTCTCCCCGGCGCGGCCCGAAGAGGGGCCAGGAACCGAGGGGTTGGGATGAACTTCGACATCAAGACCGAGCAACTCGCGAACGACACGTACGCGATCTCCCTGGCGGGCGAGATCGACCTGTACACGGCGCCCGAGTTCAAGCAGCAGCTGCTCGAGGTGATCGGGCAGGGCGGCAAGGAGGTCATCGTCGACTTCAGCGGCACGACGTTCATCGACTCGACGACGCTCGGCGTCCTCGTCGGGGGCGTCAAGCGGCTGCGGACGAACGAGGGCCAGCTGTCGCTCGTCTGCAGCGACCGCAACATCACCAAGATCTTCGAGATCACCGGCCTCGACAAGGTCTTCACGATCTATCCCACGCGCGAGGAGGCCGTGTCGGCAGTGGGAGTTCCGCAGGGTTGAGGCGGGCGTACCGGGTCGGAGGTCTGGGGGCAGGACTCGTAGCGGCGGCGCTGCTGGCCGCCGGCTGCGGCACGGGCGGCGTGGCGAGCGCCGGCGGGCGTCCCGACACCGGCAACGGGCAGAAGCTCTTCACGGCGAGCTGCGGGTCGTGCCACACGCTGCAGGCGGCGGGCACCACCGGCACGATCGGCCCCAACCTCGACAACGCCTTCGCGGCGTCCGTCGCGCAGGGCTACAAGCAGAGCTCGATCGAGAACCTCGTGCTCGACCAGATCCGGCTCGGCTCGGGGACGGTCGTCACGTACACGACGGGCAAGAAGTTCACGCCGGGAACGCCGATGCCTGCGAACATCGTCAAGGGCCAGGACGCGATCGACGTCGCGGCGTACGTGGCGTCTGTGGCGGGCCAGGGCGGGTTCACGTCGTCCGCGTCGTTCGCGAGCTTCGGCACCGACGGCGCGAAGATCTTCAAGGGAGCGGGCTGCGCCGGCTGCCACACGCTCGCGGCGGCAGGATCGAGCGGCACGGTGGGCCCGAACCTCGACCAGCTCGGATCAGTCCTCACGGTGGCTCTCGTCACCCGCCAGGTGACGACGCCGCCGCCCGGGATCATGCCGTCGTTCAAGGGGAAGCTGAGCACCGCGCAGATCCAGGCCGTCGCACAGTACGTCTCCTCGTCCGCCGGCAAGAAGTAGTGGCGCGGCGGCTACGCGCGGCTGACGGGGAGCGCGACCCGTTCGCGGATCGCGTCGAGCATCCCGTCGTCGCCCACGACGAGCACCTCGTCCGCGCCGAACATCCGTAGCGCGTCCTCGACCGCGAGCGCCGGGTCGTCCGCCCCGACCTCGACCCGGGCGGCGGGCAGCCGTGCCTCGAGCGCGGCAGCGGTCTCCTCGGCGTCGTGGCGGCGGTCGTCGACCGCTCCCGTCAACGACTCCCCCGTCGAGGCGAGTGCCGGCACGACGATGAGCAGCTCCGCGCCGTCGGGGGCCGTGACGCTCTCGGTCCCCGGCGGCGCCACGACGAGCACGCGCCGCGTGCCCGGAGGAGTTCCGGACGCGACCGGCCGCGGCGGATCCGCGGCGCCCGGCACCGGCTCCTTCACCAGCCACCAGCCGAGCCAGCCGAACGCGATCACCGCCACCGCGACGCCGAGCCACGTGTTGACGAACGACGCGGCGATGATGACGGCCGCGCCGACGATGACCACGCCCAGGAAGCGGTATGCCTCACCCTCGCTGCGGAGCGGATTGCGCATGAGTCCGCTCCTACCCGATCGTCAGAGGATGTAGACCGTCGTGAAAACGACGATCCACATCACGTCGACGAAGTGCCAGTAGATCCCGCCGATCTCGACGCCGTGATGGTGCTCCGCGGAGAAATGCCCGCGGAAGGCGCGGATCGTCATGAACGCGAGGATCGAGAGGCCGACGAACACGTGGCAGCCGTGCAGGCCGGTGAGGCAGAAGAAGATGGTGGGGAACGCGCCGTTCGACGTGTTGAAGCCGGCCCGCATGTACTCGTAGAGCTGCGACGTCAGGAAGGCGAGGCCCATGAGGAACGTGAGCAGCAGGCCCGCGCGCATCCCCCAGACGTTGCCGCGCTTGATCGACGTCGTAGCCCAGTGCATCGTCGCGCTCGACGTCATCAGGATGAACGTGTTGATCGTCGCGACGAAGACCGGCAGGTGGTACGGCGGCGTCGGCCACGGCGTCCCGTTCACGATCCGGATGAAGAAATAGGCCGTGAAGAACGAGCCGAAGAGCATGATCTCCGACGCGATGAAGAGGTACATCCCGAGCGTCTCGGGCTTGATCCGCGAGCTGTAGTGCGGCTCGGGCGGCCCGTGATGCTCGTGCTCGTCGTGGCCCAGCGGCTCGGCGTGCGAGTACGTGGCTATGCCGGCACCTCCGCCTCGGACTTCTCCACGATCACGTGCTCGACCGGGCGGCCCGTCTCCTTCTGCAGCCGCTCGACGACGTGCCCGCGGAGCCAGCCGGACTTGAGCGGCTCGAACGTCGAGACGACGATCTCGTCGACGCGCTCGTCGTGGACGGCCTCCATCGCAGCGCTGAACGGATCCGGGTGCGCGATCTGGCCGTGGACGTCGATTCCCTCGCTGCGCAGCTGGGACAGCGCCCGCTTCAGCCTGCGCTCGGCCTCGGGGTGCTCGCCGGCTGTGGGATCGCTCTGCGGCGACATGATGAGGAAGCTCGCCGGGCTCGCCGCGGCCCGTTCGCGAATCTTCGTCAGGAGCGGGTCGCCGAGCACCGTCTCGTTCGCGATCACGAGCACGTTCGCCTCGCTCGGCCCGTCGCCGCTCGCGACCAGGTGCTCGACGGGCACCGAGCCTGCGGCGGAGCGGATCCGGTCGAGGACACCGCGCCGCAACCAGCCGGACTTCTCCTGGGGATGCGTCGAGACGAGGACCTCGTCGACCGGCGGCTCGAGCGTGGCGAGCGCGTCGCGCGCCGCGGCCGCCGGGTCGGCCTCGACGACGTAGCCGTCGGCCGGCACCCCGGCATCGCGCAGGTGCCCGAGCGCCCGGTCGAGACGGCGCTGCGCCGACGCGCGGCGGGTGTCGGTGTAGACGACGTACCCCCGCTGCGGCTCGTTCACCGGCGAGACGACCGTGACGTGGAGGTCGTCGCCGCGCGCCGCGAGCGCCTCCCGCAGGGTCGTCGCGTCGACGGTCTCGTTGGCCACGACGAGCAGGTGGCTCATACCGGGACTTCCTCCATCTCGCGCGCCTTGGACGGCGCGAGCACGGCGTGCTGGGCGCCGGGAACGCCGTACTCGTAGGGCGAGCCGACGACCTGCGGGATCTCGTCGAAGTTGAAGGTCGGCGGCGGCGACGTGACCTGCCACTCGAGCGTCAGCGCGCGCCACGGGTTGGCGGGCGCGATCTCACCGAAGCGCCAGCTCGTGATCATGTTGTAGAGGAAGACGATCACC
>DATCYR010000032.1:0-67505 GCA_036526315.1 Gaiellaceae bacterium
AACTCCGGGCGCTCCCTTGAACCTGAAGATCACCTTGTTGCCGCTGACGCCGATGCTCTGCAAGCCCGTTGTCTTCCAGAGCGCGTTCTGCGGGTGCGTGGGAATCTTCAGGATGTCGAAGCTGTACTTGAGGTCGGCCGCCGTCAGCGGCTTGCCGTCGCTCCACTTGATCCCCTTGCGAACCGTCATGACATACGTGGTCTTGGACGTCCACTTCCCGCTGCTCGCGAGCCACGGGATGAACTTCCCTGTCAGCGGGTCGTACCGAAACGCCGTCTCGTAGGCGAGGCCGACGAGACCGCTCGCGTAGTCCCAGTTCTTGGCGGGGTTCAGGTCGTTGTACGGCGACCACTGCGTTCCGCTCATGTAGAGCGTCTGTGCGCGCGGGAGCGCGAATGCCGACTGCTGGCCCGCACCGGCGGCACCGACGCCGATCGCGGCCATGATGGCGACAGCGGCAACGACCAGCCCGATGCTGATCGCGCTCCCTCGCTTCTTCATTGCCATTGCTGCACCCTCCTTCCGGGGCTCGAGCCGGCCCTCGTCCTGGTGCAGACCACGCAGCGCCGACGGAAGAGCCGACCAGCTGCTTGCCATCTCACGGTCGCAGATGCGGTTTCCGCGAACATCGGTGGCGCTACTGCATGCGCTCGCGGAAAAACCCGGATTTGCAGGATCAGATGCGTTTCGGCACGTGGCCCGTCAGCGTGAACACGACGCGCATCGCCTTGTGGCCGGCGTCTGCCGTCGGCCCGAACATGCAGGGGCAGCCGCCGTCGAGCACCGTGATCCCGTGCTCGCGGCCGTACGCGGACGCCGTCTCCGAGACGCTGCCGCCGCCCGGCCCTCGATGCATCCAGACGTGCGCGATGCCGAGCTCGGCGCACTCGCGCATCGTCGCGTCGGCGAGCTCCGGCCGCGTCCCGATGACGACGGCGTCCACACCGCCGGGGATCGAGGACAGATCGTGGTACGCACGGTCGCCTTCGACGACCTCCGCATTCGGGTTCACCGCGAACACGTCGTAGCCGCGCTCGCGGAAGCGCTTGTAGACGACGTTGCTGCCGTGATTCGCCGGCGTGCGCGAGACGCCGGTGACGGCCACGCGTCTTTGTGCGAGGAACTCGGCGGCAGCCTCCTTCATGGTTGCCATTGCAGCCTCCTTTCACCGAGGGACAGACGACGGCGCTCGAGAGCGCCGGAGACGGGAAACGCGACGGCGACCAGGAGCACGCCGGCCGCGATGTCGAGCCAGAAGTGGTTCCCGGTCACCACGAGCGCGAACGCCACCCAGGCGGGCCAGAGCAGCCACAGCGCCTTCAGCCAGGGCCGCCGGACGATGAGCGCCAGCGCGATAGCGATCAGCAGCGCGTCGGCCGCGTGCAGGCTGGGCATCGCCGCATACGGATTCTCGGCGAAGGTCACGAGGCCGCTGCCGTGCCTGAGCGAGCCGGAGGCCGCCAGCGTGTCGTGGACCAGCCCGGGCAGAAGCCGCGGCGGCGCGCTCGGGACGGCGATGTAGATCACGAGCCCGAGCGTGTTGGCGATGATGAGCGCGTTGCGTAGGAGGAAATACGAGTCGTAGTGCCGCAGGTAGACCCACAGCAGCACCGCGCTGACGACTGCGAACTGCGACAGCCAGTACGTCCAGCCGAGCGCGGTGATCAAGCCGCCGAAGCCGAGCAAGGCGTGCTGCAGCCGCTGCTCGAAGAAGAGGTGCAGCGACCGTTCGGCGTGGAGGACGGCTCGGCCGTTGGCGAGCGCCGTCGCCGCGTTGCGATCGGCGAAGCCGCGCGCGACCTCGTACGCGAGCGCAAAGCCCGACCAGATGGCCGCCTGGCGCGCCAGATCGGCGCCGCCGTGAGGTAACGAACCCCCGCCGGGCGACTGTCTCAGCTCGTGCGCCGGCGCCGCGTGCGACCGCGCTTCCATCTCGATTCGATCATCCGCTGCCGGAGCCCGCTTGCCATCGGCAAAACCGATGATTCGACCTTCGGTGAAACCCGGAGCCTAGGCGGCGCGGAGGCGCATGAGCGCAAGCACGGCGGCGACGGCGACGAGCCCGTCGCTGACGAGACACAGCTCGCAGACGGCGTTGATCAGGTGCAGCTGGACGTAGATGAGATAGGTGCTGAACGCGCACGCCGCGAGTGCGACGGCCGCCTGGCCCGCCCGCGCGAGCTCGGTGCGCGACCACGACGTGAGCAGGAGCCAGATGTAGGTGACGAGCCCCAGCGCCGCGACGGGCAGGCCGAAGATCTCGGCGTACCGCGACTCCTGAACCGTCTCGCAGCCGCCGGTGGTGCACACGAGCTGCGCCCCGCTCTCCCGTGCGTACAAGAGGTACGCGGTCAGTGCGAGCCCCGCCGTCGCGACCGCGGCGACGCCGATCCGCAGGGAACGGTCCGTCACTGCGCGAGGGCCGCGTCGAGCGCCGGCCGGATCCCGGCGGCCGTCAGCGAGGTCACGCGCACGAGCCGCATGGGCCCGCCTGTCCGCCCGACTTCGAACGAAGGTGTTCCCTGGACGCCGGCGGCGTGCGCGACGCGCGCCGTCCGCTCGATCGTCCGCGACGTCGCGCCGCCCCAGGCGGCAGCGTCCAAGACCTTTGGATCGAGGCCTGCGGCGGCGGCAGCGCCAGGCAGCTCGTCGCCGACCCAGCCGCTGTTCTCGTAGCCCTGGCGCCGGTAGAGCTCGTGGAGCAGGTTCCACTGCTTGTTCTGCGCGCCTGCCGCGACCACCATCCGGAGCGCAAGCTCGGAATCCGGCCCGAGGAACGCCAATCCGTTGAAGACGATGCGCACGCGGCCGCTCCGGACGTAGTCGGCCACGATCGGCGGCAGCGCCTCCTGCGACCATTCGGCGCAGTAGGGACACTGGAGGTCGGCGTACTCGATGAGCGTCACCGGCGCGTGCGGGCTCCCGAGCGCAGCGCCTCGCTGAGGGATGCCGGCGAAGAGCGACGCCTGCGCCGGCGAGGCGGTGGTGTGGCGCCCGCCACCCACACCGACCTGGCTCGCGGTGATGGCGGTCGCCGAGAGAAAGGCGGCGACCGCGAACACGATGACGATCCGGCGCCGGTTAATGCGACATCGTCCCCTTGACGTTGCCGACGTTCAGCAGACCGACCTGCCCGAGGTCGACAGCCGCGAACGAGTGGCTGACGAACGGGTAGAGGCCCGGCTGGTCGATCTTGACGTCGAAGACGCCGCCGCCGCCGGCCGGCACGAGCGCCGTCTGGATGTCGTGCTGGTACTGCGTCATGTCCCCGTTGACCCACGCGCGGTCGAGGATCGTGCCGACGATGTGGAAGTCGGTGTCGAAGCTCGGGCCGGCGTCGACGACCCAGAAGCGAACCGTCTGCCCGGGATCAGCCGTCAGGGGATGCGTGACGTACTGCGAGGCGTAGCCGTTCCACGTGACCCAGTCCGGCTCTTGCCGCTGCGCCTTCGCCATGTCGAGCGTGGCGGGCTTCGGGAAGCCCGGCGAGCTCAGGTACCACTCGCTCGCAACGAGGACGTAGTTCTTGTCGGCGTGCGGAAGCGGTGTGCGCGGCTCGACGATGATCGCGCCGTACATGCCGTTCGCGATGTGCGCGAGCACGGGCTTCGTCCCGCAGTGGAACATGAACGCCCCGGGGTCGTTCGCGACGAACGAGTAGTGGATCGAGGCACCCGGCTGCACGTCCTTGAAGGCGACGTTCGGCGCGATGCGCGCCGCGTGAAAGTCGACGGAGTGCGGGATCACGCCCTTGTTCGTGAGCGTCAGCTCGACTTTTTGGCCCTGGCGGACATGGATGAACGGCGCCGGCGCTCCACCGCTGAACGCCCAGGCGCTGTAGCTCACGCCCGGTGCGATCTGGATCGTCTTGTCGACGAGCACGAGGTGCACGTGCGCGACCGGCCCGGCCGGAGCCGGCGGCAGCGTCGCGTTCATCGGGACGTGCCCTTTGGCGAGCGCGTCGGCGTTTGCGGGCATCTGACCCGCGTAGCTCGTCAGCTCGGAGCCGCCGGTCGTGCCGCCGGACATGTCCATGCCGGACACGGAGCCGCCGGTCGCGGCGGCGGCAGCCGCCTTGTTCGCATCCTTGCGGGCGTCGTGCGCGGAGAACCCCATCCAGACGGCGACGAAGCCGAGGACGACGACGAGCATGCCCAGCAGCAGGGAGAAGGCGGCCCAGTAGCCGCTGTTGTCGCCCTTGCGCTGCGTCCGCCGCGGCGGCGGCGGTGGCGGTGCAGACGTGGGCGGCGGGTGGGCGCCGTTCGATCGCGGGCGCTCGAGCGTCTGGGGCATCGTGGTCTCCTCTTCCTCGGTTGCGCTCAAGCTACGAGCGGCGCTGGAAGGCGGCATCCGGGCTGCCGCCGAATCGACTGCGGGTTTTCACGGACGCGCTCGCGTGTCAGCTCGTCATCCGCAGCGCCACCGCCGGCTTGATCCGCGTTGCGGACATCGCGGGAGCGATCGTCGCGACGAGGGACGCGATGACGGTGCCTCCCAGCAACACCACCAGCTGCCAGTACGGCACGGCGAACGTCACGTCTCCCATCGCGTCGGAGCGGGCGACGATCGTGTAGAGCGTCAGCAGCGCGAGCAGGGCGCCGATCAGCGTTCCCTGCAAGGCGACATACGCCGCCTCGATCGCGAAGCTCCGTCCGACCGACTGCGCAGGGAAACCCAGCGCACGCAGCGTCCCGATCTGGCGCCGCCGCTCGCGAACGGCGCGAATCATCACGACGGCGATGCCGGCGATGCCGACGAGGAGCCCCATCGCGAGGTAGCCCTGGAAGAGCTGGAAGATCTGATGCGTCATCGCGAACGCCTCGTCGGTCAGGGCGGCGATCGAGAAGGCCTCGGCCCCGTTCGTGATGAAGTCGCTCTGCAGGTTCGCCGCGAACGTCTCAGCGTTCGTGCCGGGCACGAGCGAGACGTAGCTCCGGCTCGGAACGAGCCGGTCGCCGAAGAGCCGGTGGGCGCCGCCCCAGCCGTAGAGCATGCCGTTCGCGATCAACCCGTCGCTGCTCGCGATCGCGGCGACGGCGACGTCTCGGGATGCGCCGGTGAGCGGATTGATGATCGTCATGCGGTCGCCGACCTTGACGCTGAAGTTCGGCGGTCCGCCCTGCTGGAGGAACATCGGGTCGGCGATGATCAGGTTCGGGTCGCTCAGCACCGACGTCCAGGCATCGAGATCCGTCCTGTAGAAGCCGCGATCCTCGAGCCTCGGCGGGCCGAGCTGGAGGAGGCTGCCGTCGTACGCGCTCATCGGCCAGAAGTGCTCCTCGGGCGAGTTCGCCAGTGCGAAGCTCGCCTCGACCTGCGCCAGCGGGGCCGCCATCCTCACACCGGGCGTCCGCGTCAGCGCGGCGATCGACACCGGGTTCGCGGCGCTCGAACGGACGAAGACCTTCGCTCCGCCGGACACGTCGGCGGCCGCGGTCGTGACCTGCTTGTCGATCATGAACGAGATCGACGTGATGAACGTCAGGATGAACACGACGAGCGCGTACATCGAGACGGTGAGACCGGTCCGGCCGCGACGAGCGAGCGGGTAGGCGAGCCCGAGCCGCAGAGCCAGCATCCGGCTGCCGAACCGGTGGAGCGCCGAGCTCAGGTGGTCGAGCTGCAGGGTCGCGAACGCGACGCCACCTGCGGTCATGACGATGCCCTGCGCGACGTACATCATGATCGAGGCCCCTTCGGCCGAATCGGGGAAGAGGGCGAACACGAGCGCGCCCCAGATCACGGTCGCCGCAGCGAGGACGCTCGTGGCCGTTCGTGCGGGAGCCACCCGCGTGAGAAACGGGGCGAGGCCGATGAACAGCAGGGTCGGCCCGAGCAGCAGTCCGAACGGCTCCTTCGACGCCATTGCGCTGACGGTCCAGAGCGCGCCGAGCGCCACCCCGGCGAAGCCGGCGTACAGCCAGCGCTTGCGGCGACGCGGCGGCGGCTCGGCGATGTCGCGGATCGCGCGGATGATGTTCAGCCGGCTGACGCGGATGCTCATGACGACGATCGTCGCCACCGCGACGACGAACCCGATGACGAACGACTGCGTGAGGCTCGCGGGTTTGACGGTGAAATACAGGTCGAAGCGGTTGTGCTCGGAGCTGAAGGCGGATTGCGACCACGCGACGAGCACGCGCCCGAGCCCGACGCCGACAGCCGTGCCGAGCAGTGTCGCCAGCAGCGCGTAGATGAAGCCCTCCGTGGCGAAGGCACCGACGAGCTGTGAGCGGCGCATGCCGACGGCGCGCGCCATGCCGAGCTCCGACTTCCGCTCGGCCGCAAGCATCACGAACAGGTTGATCAGCAGCAGCAGCCCCGCGAAGACGCCGAAGCTGCCCATCGCGGTGAACATCTGCGTGAAGGATTTGCCCGTCTCGTCCGCGACGTCGAGGAACTGCCGCTTCACGTCCGTGATCTGGGGGTCGATGCCGGCTGTCGCCTGCTCGATCGAGTGCGCGACCTGTGTGCTGAGACCGGCGCCGCTCTCGATGCCGCCGCGATTCGACACGGCGACGTACCACGACGGCGGCGCCGCATTCGCCGGCCTCCGGTGCACCATGGCCGCGAACACCGTCGGCGACACGAGCACGTTGCGGGCTTCCTGTTGCCCGTTGAGCGAGAACCCGGCTAGCCCGACGCGGGGCAGCACGCGGTCGACGATCAGTGTCGTCGGCCGCCCGTATGCGTAGACGTCGATCTGGCCACCGGGACCGACGTCGAGCGCTCGCGCGAGGTCGGTCGTGATGGCAGCATGTCCCCGCGCAGGCGTCGGCCCGGAGACGCCGGTCGCCGCGGCCGCGCCGCCGAACGCACGCGCGGCGTCGAAGTCGAACCCGACGATCCGTGCGTTCGGAACCGTGCGCAGAGCCGCGCCGCCGCCGGCCGTCGTCGCGGTGTCGAAGCTGGCGAGGGGCACGACACCGTCGACCGTCGACGTCGGCAGCGCCCGCAGGCGGCTCTGGACCGACCGCCACTCCGGGGCGTTCCGCGCAACGACGAGCTCGTCGATCGGCCCGAGGTGCTGCCGCGCGGCCTGGCGAATCGACGCGTCCATCGTGTCCCCGACAACCGCGGAGCCCGTGATGATCGCGGCGCCGAGCAGCGATCCGAGAATGACGAGCAGGGCTTCGCGCGGCCGGCGAGCGGCGTTGCGAACGGCGAGGCGCCGCAGGATCGGGCGGCGCGCGAGGATGAAGAGGAACGGGCTCGCGACGAGCAGTGCGATCACCAACATCGCGCTCATGCGACCGGCACCTCCTCCCGCACCTCCTCGAGCGGCGGGCCGAGGAGCTTGTCCTCGACGAGCCTGCCGTCCCGGACCGTGATCAGCCGGTCGGCATGGGCGGCGACCGTCGGGTCGTGCGTGACGAGGATGATCGTCAGGCCTTCCGCGTGCAGCTCCCCGAGCAGCGCGATGACCGACGCCGCCATCTCGGAATCGAGGTTCCCGGTCGGCTCATCCGCCCAGACGATGCGCGGCTCGCCGGCGAGCGCGCGGGCGACCGCGACACGCTGCTGCTCGCCGCCCGAGAGCTCCATCGGCCGGCGGTCGAGCCGGTGGCCGAGACCAACGCGCTCCAGCGTCTCCCGCGCCCGGACGCGTGCATCCGTCTCGCGTGCCCCGGCGAGCAGCAGCGGCAGCTCGACGTTCTCCGTCGCCGTGAAGACGGGGATGAGGTTGAACGCCTGGAAGATGAAGCCCATCGCCTTCGCGCGATGCTTCGTACGCTCTTTGTCCGAGAGCTCGTGGATGCTCAGGCCGTCGACGAGCACTCGGCCGGCGTCGATCTCGTCGAGGCCCGAGACGCAGTTCAGAAGCGTCGTCTTGCCGGAGCCCGACGGGCCCATCACCGCGACGAACTGGCCCTGCGGGACGACGAAGTCGAGACCGTGGAGCGCCACGATCGAGTCGGCGCCCGAGCGGTAGATCTTGCGAACACCTTCGGCAACGAGAATGGCGTCGACGTTCATCGCCGCCCCTCCCAGTGCAGCCGGGACTCAACCGCCACCACGCCCGGCACCCGGTCGACGAAGGCCTCGACCGCGCGCGCGTGCTCCTTCGAGTCGACCTTGCCGCTCAGCGTCACGCGACCGTGGTCGACGACGATGTCGTACGTGGTCGGCAGCCGCCAGTACGACCTGATCAGAGGGTCTGAGTCGATCTCCTGCCAGATCTCTTCGTCCCCGCGCGCGAACGCGCGCACGAGATCGTGGCGCGTCACGATGCCGACGAGCTGCGACCCTTCGACGACCGGCAGACGCGAGATGCGCTCCTCGAGCATCAGCGCTGCGGCGTCCGCGACGGTGCGCTCCGGGGCGATCGTGATCGGCGGCGAAGTCATCGCGCGCTCCGCCGTGGTCGCGTCGATCTTCAGCATCAGGTCGCCCTCGTCCATCAGCCACGCGAGGACTCCGCGCTGCAGGTTGCTCGAGGGCCGTTCCTTGAACAGGATGTCTCCTTCGGAGACGACGCCCACGACACGCTCGCCGTCGACAACCGGTACGCCCGAGATGCGCTTCTGCACGAGCACGGTGGCGACGTCTCGGAGGTCGGTGTCGGGCGCGACGGTCGTGACGTCCGTTGTCATGACGTCTCTGACTCTCATCTCGCGCTCCTTTCGCGCTCGGATGCGCTGTCTGTGCGTAGCTTCACGCGGCGGCCCCGCCCTCACATCGGGGGCGGGGCCTAACTGCGTTGCGGCGGACTACGGACTCCCGTGCGGCGGGAGGTAGGTCCCCGTGTCGTAGCTGTGGAGCACCGCCGAGACGTGCAGCCCCGCATGCGCGATCGGCGCGCCGAGCGGGTTGAGCGTGACGAGCGTCGGGACGCTCCAGACGACATCGCCGGCCAGCGGCTTCCTGAGCATGTCACCGCGAAACTCGGGATACCCGAGGTGGTACACCGCGGTGAACGCGAGCGACATGCCGAGAGCGAGCGCGCCGACGGCGAGCTTTCCACGCAGGCGATGCAGCACCGGCCTTCCGGCGAACGCCGCGAAGACGGCGAGGATCGGGAAGACCGACAGCAGGACGCCGTCGGTGATGCCGTACAGCACGCCGCGCCACGCCACGGCGGCCGCGAGGTCGATCCCCTGCGGGTGCGGCGTCGCGTCCTCGGTTCGCAGCACCATGACGCTGAGCAGTGCCCCACAGCCGACGCCGAGCGTCACAGCCAGGGCCCACCGACGCGCCAGGGCAGCGCGAACGTCGAACTGCGACGCGCGCACCCACGCCGTGACCAGAGCCAGCACGGACGCCATGTACAGCCCGTAGTAGAGATCTCGCGGCAGCGCGAGGACGTCCGCGAACACGAACGGCATCGCGAACGCGACTCCGAGGCCGCCGATCAGCCAATTCCACTGTGACACCGGCCGACGAACGGCATGCAACCGCCGCGGGTGAGGAATCGAAGGAGCAGTCGTCACAGTGCTCACCTCCTTTCAGACCAGCGCCGGCACCGCGGCAACACGCGCGCCGAGCGGCGCCAGCACGTCTGCCAGCGTCGGCTCGCCGATCTCCCGCAGCTCGTAGCGAGCGTGCCGGATCGGGATCTGCGAGTCGATCAGGCGGCCCAGGTCGATCGGCGTGCCGGTCACGACCACGTCGCAGCCGGAGGCATTGATCGTGGTCTCGAGCTCGGCGAGCTGGTCGGGCGAGTAGCCCATCGCCGGCAGCGAGTGCAGGTGCGGGTACCTGTCGAGCACGTCCGCGATCGAGCCGACGGCGAACGGCCTCGGATCCACGAGCTCGAGCGCGCCGCCCTGGCGCGCCGCGACGGTCCCGGCCCCGAACGGCATGCCGCCGTGCGTGAGCGTCGGGCCGTCGTCGACGACGAGGACGCGCGAGCCGACGAGGGACGGCCCGTCGTCCAGCACGACCGGCGACGCCGCCCGCACGATGCGCGCCCGCGGGTTGACGCCCTCGATGTTCGCGACGACCCTGCCGACGGACTCGGCATCGGCCGTGTCGATCTTGTTGACGACGACCGCGTCGGCCATCCGAACGTTCGTCTCGCCCGGGTGGTACTTCAGCTCGTGCCCAGGCCGGAGCGGATCGACGACCGTGATCGAGATGTCCGGCGCGAAGAACGAGAAGTCGTTGTTCCCGCCGTCCCAGACGATCACGTCCGCCTCCTCCTCGGCGCGATGCAGGATCGCCTCGTAGTCGACGCCGGCGTACATGACCATCCCCATCCGCACGGGCGCCTCGTACTCCTCGCGCTCCTCGATCGTCGGGCTCGAGCGGTCGATGTCGTCGAGCGTCGCGAAACGCTGCACGCGCATCGCCTCCAGGTCGCCGTACGGCATCGGATGCCGTACGAGCGCGACGTTGTAGCCGCCGTCGAGCAGGATCTGCCCGACGCGGCGGCTCGTCTGGCTCTTGCCACAGCCGGTGCGGACGGCGGTCACGGCGACGACCGGTTTGCGGCTCGGCAGCATCGTCTCCTTCGGCCCGAGGAGCGTGAAGCTCGCGCCGGCGGCGAGCGCCGTCGAAGCCTTGTGCATCACGTCCTCGTGCGACAGGTCGGAATACGCGAGCACGACCTCGTCGACGTGGTGGCGGCGGATCAGCTCCGCGAGCTCCTCCTCCGGCCTGATCGGAATGCCGAGCGGGTACCGCGCGCCGGCGAGCGACGACGGATAGACGCGATCGTCGATCCCCGGAATCTGCGCCGCGGTGAACGCGACGACCTCCGTCTGCACGTCATTCCGATACCGAACGTTGTAGTTGTGGAAGTCGCGACCCCCCGCTCCCACGATGATCACCTTGCGCATCACTCCTCCTTTCGCTCTCCCAGTCCTCTGGGACGTGCAGCGGCGCACGGCTCTGGCGCCACTTCAGGCCGACGTACACCGGGATGCCGAAGAGCAGCAGCATGAAGCCCTTCGCAAGCCACTCCTCGCCGGAGCCCCAGATCGCCCACACGGAGTAGGCGAACGCGAGACTCGCGATGGTCGTGTCACGAACGAGCCGTAGCCGCGAGAACAGCTCACGCTCGCGGAAGAACAGGATGACCTCCGACGCCGCCGCGTACGCGTAGGCGATCAGCGTCATCCACGTCGCCAGCAGGACGATGTCCGTGAACCGCCGCGCGAAGCTGTCGTTCCACCCGTAGAGGAGCAGGGCGGAGACGAGCGCCGAGGAAGCGACGAGCCCGAACACGGGCGTCTGTCGTTCCCCGTGCAGCCTCGCGAACGGCCGCGGGAACAGCGCGTCGTCGGCGGCCGCGAGCGACACACGGGCCGTCAGCAGGATCCACCCGTTCAACGCTCCCAAGGTGGCAGCGATCGCCACCAGCGCGAACCACTTCCCCCAAGCCATGCCGAGGAACGTGCCGGCCCACATTGCGTTCGCGGCATCGGCGAAGGGCGCCGACGAGCCGTTGAGCACCGTCGGCGAGAGGACGCCGATGACGGCGACGAGCGCCACGACGTAGAGCAGCGTCGTCGCCAGCGTCCCGTAGATCGTCGCGCGCGGGATGTTCCGCTCGGGATCCTCGACCTCTTCCGCCGGGACGGTCGCCGACTCGAGCCCGATGAACGCCCACAACGCGAGCGTCGCCGCCGCGTTGATGTGCCAGTCGAACCCGGTGGAGACGGTGAACGGCGTGAAGTGCCCGGTGTCGACGTAGAACAGGCCGACGATCCCGATCAGCGCCAGCGGCACGAACTTCAGCACGGTCGTGACGACCTGCGCGATGCCGGTCTGACGCGCTCCCGCGATGTTCACGAGCGTGAAGAACCATGTCGCGGCGATCGCGACGACGGCCGTCAGCCAGTGCTTCGCGGTCACGTCGCCCCAGAACACGGCGAGGTAGCCGGCGAAGGCGACGGCGATGGCGGCGTTCCCCACCCAGGCGGCGATCCAGTAGGCCCAGGCGGTCTGGAACCCGACGAAGTCGCCGAAGGCTCGCCGCGCATAGTGGTACGGCCCGCCGGTCTTCGGAAACGTGCGCCCGAGGTTCGCGAACACGAGCGCCAGCAGCACCGCGCCGACGCCGGTGAAGGCAAGGGCGACGATCGACGCCGGCCCAGCTTCGCCCGAGAGCACGGACGGCAGCGTGAAGATCCCGGAGCCGACCATGTTCCCGATCACGAGCGCGGTTGCCATCCACAGGCCGAGCGAGCGCTTCAGGCGAGGCTTCGCCCTCGGCGCCGCCGGCACCGTGTCGGTGACGGTTGACAATGACTCCTCCCTTCTCAGACCCCGGAAGCGTCTGCGTTCACCGCGAACGGCCGCTGGATCGCGACCTTGCGCGGGGGCGGCGCCCCGCCCTCGAACCGCGGCGCGTGCAACTGCAGCTCTCCGCGGACAAACGCCGCTGTCACGCGGTCTGCGTCAGCGTCGGCAGGGAGCGCGAGACGCTCCTCGAGCCGATCGAGCACGCGAAAGCCGCCGAGATCGGCGCAGGAGTGGTCGCCGCGAACCGTGACGACGTGGTCGAAGACCTCGACGTCGAGGTCGCCGGCCGTGTAGTCCGGAACGGCCAGATGAACGATGTACTCGGACGGGAGCTCCTCGACGCACGCCTCGTGCGGGAAAGCCGGAGGGCGTCCCGTACTGGTCAGCACAGTCATGGCACACCTCCTTTCTCGCGGTCCATCGTTGCGCGTCTGCGCTGGCGCGAGCATCGGTGCGCCTGCCGATCGGGCGTACGGGATTCCGCGGATCTACGCGATATTCACGCCGGCGTCTTCTCCACGCTGCGCCGCTTCTTGCCGGGCCACGTGAGCTTCGACTCGACCGACACGACGCCCGGGATGCGGCCGACGTAGTCGACGATCGCGTCGGCGAGGTCTTCCGTGTCGACCCGCCCCTCGAGCAACACGTTCCCCTGCTCGACATCGAGCACGACCGACGACGGGCCGACCCAGAACCGCCGCAGCAGCCCCTGCTCGCGGATCTCGTCGGCAATGACGTCGTCGCTGCGCGTGAACGCGCGCACCAGGTCCGTGCGCGTGACGATGCCGACGAGGTGGCCGCTGTCGACGACCGGCAGCCGGTCGATGCGCAGGTCGAGCATCAGCGTCGCGCCGTCCTCGACCGACCGTCCCGACGGGATCGTCACAGCGGGTGTCGTCATCGAGTCGCCGGCCGTGCGCGCGTCGAGCTTCGCGAGCGGCGGATCCTCACCGTAGTGCACGAGCCAGTCGACGAGCCCAGTGCGGTCCGGCGCGCTCCGTTCCTTGAACAGGATGTCCGTCGCCGAGACGACTCCCACCACGTGGTCCTCCTCTTCGACGACCGGCATGCCGGAAACCCCGTACTCGAGCATCCGCGTCGCGACGGCCTTCAACGGCGTGTCGGCCGTCACGGTGAACACGTTCTCCGTCATGACATCTCTGATCAACATCGCCTTCCTCCTTTCGCAAGCGGCAGCTAGGCGAGAGCCGGCGCCGCCGCTTTCGTCCGCACCTTGAGCTCGACCTCGACGGGAACCTTCAGAGCGTCGTTGACGATGCACCCGTGCTCGGCGAGCTCCGCCACCTGCTCGACGTCCGTCTCGCGACCTGCTTCGGTCGTCACCTCGACGGCCAGCTCGATCACGATGAAGCCGAAGACGTGATCCGCCCTGCGGGAGACGTGGCCCGCGCCGAGCACCGAGACGTCCCAGATCGGGATCGACCGCCGCTCGGCGATCGCCGACAGCGTCAGCGCATAGCACGTCGCCGTCGCGGCGACGAGCATGTCCTCGGGCGACCAGACGTCGGCGATGCCGTCGCGGAACTCCGGCGGCGTCGCGACCGCGATTCGCGGCTTGTTGCCCGACTCGATCGTGACGAGGCGGCGCGTCGCGCGCTTCGTCTCAACAGTGAAGCGATAGTCCTTGAGCATCACACACCTCCTGTCGTTCCGAGCCAAGCGTCGCGCCGCTGCTCGAGACACGCATCGGGGCCGCAGCGGACTACGGCTGCGGTTTTCCCGTAGGCGCTACCAGGTCTTGGCCCGCATGGCGCGAACCGGCGCGGCGATACGAACGCGCGCATCGACCGCAACGGCGCCCTGCGGACCGGCGATGACGGGATTCAGGTCGAGCTCGGCAACCTCGGGGAAGTCGTCGGCGAGCCGCCCGACTCGCAGGAGCAGGTCCGAGACGGCCGCAACATCCGCGGCCGGCGCACCCCGGAAGCCGGCGAGCAGCTTCCCCACTTTGCCGTGGTGCACGAGCTCCGTGGCATCTGCGTCCGTCAGCGGCGCCAGCCGGAAGCTCGCGTCGCCGATGAGCTCCGCGAACGTCCCGCCCGGCCCGACGGCGACGAGCGGCCCGAACACGGGATCCTGAACAGCGCCGACGAGCAACTCCGCGCCGCCGCGGACAAGCGGCTGCACGATGAACGGCGGCCCGATCCGCTCTGCAGCCTCGCGCACTGCGTCTGCGTCGCGCAGGTCGACGGCCACACCGCCGCGCTCCGTCTTGTGCACGCCGGCGAGCGCCGTCTTCAGCACGACGGGATAGCCGAGCTCGTTGGCCGCCTCGACGGCCGCCTCGACGCTCGCCGCGTTTAGCTCGGCGACGACGGGAATGCCGTAGCTCTCCATCAGCTCGCGCGCTTCCGCCGGCTCGAGCCAGCGGTCGCCTCCGACCTGCACGACGCTCTTCGCGCGGACCGGATCGCAGTCGCCGAGCGCAGGGGCACGCCCCTGCGGAGCCCGCAGCCATTCGGCCCGGTCGGCCGCGCGCCCGAGCGCGCGTGCGGCGGACTCCGGGAATGAAAACGCGGCGAGCGGTGCCGACAGGAGCGCCTCGGGAAGGCCGTCGGCGCTGATCACGCACGCCAGCACCGGCTTCTCGTGATCACGCACAGCTGCGACCGCCCGCGCGATCGCGCCCGCAACCTCGTCCGCTCCCGCCACCACCGGCGGCACGAACAGCACGATCACGCTGTCGATGCCGGGGTCGCGCAGCAGGATCGGCAACACCTGCTCGTAGGTGGCGCCGACGGCAGAGCCGAGCATGTCGACCGGATTGCTGGTGCTCGCCTCCGGCGGCAGCACCTCGCGGAGCTCCGCAACCGTCGCGTCGCCGAGGGGCGGCAGCGTCAGCTTCGCGCTCTCGCACGCGTCGGCGCAAAGGATGCCGAGCCCGCCGGCGTTGGTGAGCACAGCGACTCGCCGCCCGCGCGGAAGCGGCTGCGTCGCAAGCAAGCTCGTCACGTCGAGCAGCTCGTCGAGCGTGTCGACACGGAGGACACCGGCCTCGCGGAAGAGCGCGTCGACGGCCGCCTCCGAGCCGGCGAGCGCCGCGGTGTGCGAGCTGGCCGCTCGCGCGCCGGCACTCGTCCGTCCTGCCTTCATCGCGACGATCGGCTTCTTGCGCGCGACCCGCCGCGCAACGCGCGCGAACCGCCTCGGGTTGCCGAACGACTCGAGATAGAGCAGCACGACGTCGGTCGCAGGATCGTCCTCCCAGTACTCGAGCAGGTCGTTCGACGAGATGTCGGCCTTGTTGCCGATCGAGACGAACGACGAGAGCCCGAGCCGGCGCTCTGCGGCGCGCTCGAGCACGGCGAGGCCCAGGGCCCCGCTCTGCGACGAGAAACCGACCTTGCCGGGCGGGAGCGCCCGCGGGCCGAACGTCGCGTTCAGCCGCGGTCCCGCGACTGCGATCCCGAGGCAGTTCGGGCCGAGCAGCCGTGCGCCGTGATCACGCACGAGCGCGAGCAGCTCCTCCTGGCGAGCGACGCCCTCCGGCCCCGTCTCGGCGAAGCCGGCCGAGATGACGCAGAGCGCACGCACGCCGGCGTCGAGCGCCTCTGCCGCGGCCTCGATCACCGCGGGGCCGGGCAGGCAGATGACGGCCAGGTCGACCTGCTCGCCGATCGCGCCGACGCTCTCGTAGGCCCGAACGCCTGCTACGGCGGCGGCGGAACGGTTCACCGGATAGGCGACGCCGTCGTATTCGGCGCGCAGCACGTTGCGGAAGAGCTCCCCGCCGATCGACCCGGTGCGGGAAGAAGCTCCGACGACGGCGATCGTCTTCGGCTCGAAGAGCGGCGCGAGCGATGTCACGACGCCGATGTGGTCGCGCTCGTCGACACGTCCGCGGAACGTCTCCGTCGGTCCGAGTGCCAGCCGCACCTCGGTGGTGCCTGAGACCGTCTGCCTCGTCGTCTCGAAGCCGGCGTCGGTGAAGACCCGCAGCATCGCGCTGTTGTCCGGCATCACCTCCGCGACGAACTCCTCGATCCGCGCCCCGGTCGCCGCCTCGGCGAGCTGCTCCAGCAAGCGCGTGCCGACGCCGCGCCCCTGAAAGTCGTCGGCGACCGCGAACGCAACCTCCGCCGTCCGCACGTCGCGGAGCCGCACGTAGTTCGCGACGGCGACGACGCGCTCCTCGTGCTCGCCGACGAGTGCGCCGCGTTCCGCCCAGTCCGGGTCGAGCACCGGTTCGACGAGGTGGGCGTCGACGAGCGGGTGCCCGTGGAACCGGAGGTACAGGCTCTGCTCCGAGAGCTGCCGGAAGAAGCTCAGCAGCGCGTCCCCGTCGGCACGCGTGGGAGCCCGAAGCCGCATCGTCGAGCCGTCGCGCAGGACTACGTCGGCAGGGCCGGACGGCGTCTTCACGAGGACATCCATGAACGGAAGTGTCGGCACCGAGCCGCACGATGCCATCCGGAGGGGGCCGTAGGACGATTGCGGCTTGGCCGCAGCCTCCAGCCGTCTCGCCGCGGATGCGCCGCGGCCGCCGACAGCCGACACTGACCAGGACGAAGGAGGCTGTGATGCGAGAGCAATTCGAGGCAAGAGAGATCGTCATCGGCACCGACGGGTCGGCCGGTGCGGCACTCGCGGTCGAGCAGGGCGTGTGGCTCGCCAAGATGCTCGGCGCGAGGGCGACGTTCGTCGCCGTCGCGCGTGAGCCCTCGCTCGTGCTGGGCGAGCCCTACTACCAGCGCGCCCTCACCGCCGATCTCGCCAAGGCGCGGGCTGCCATCGACGACGCCGTCCTCTTCGCGGAGGAGCGCGACGTCCCGTACGAGAGCGAGATCCTCGAAGGGGCTCCGGCCGAGAAGATCCTGGGGGTGGCGCAGGCGCACGGTGCCGACATGATCGTCGTCGGGTGCCGCGGCCGCGGCGCCGTCACGGGCGCAGTTCTCGGCAGTGTCTCGAGCGACGTCGTCCATCGGGCCGACCGCCCGGTCCTCGTCGCACGGCCGGCTGCGCACGTCGAGCTCGCCGCTGCGTCAACTCTCGCCGTCTGACGCCAGCACGGCGCGGGCCGCGCGAGCGGCGACGAGCTCCTCGCGCGCGCGCACGACGTGAACGCCGACCGCCGAGGCGTCTGTCGACACGATGCAATCGGGAACCGCCGTGCGGTTTCGGCCGTCGTCGAGCTCGACGCCGAGAAACCGCAGCCGCTCGGCCACCGCGGCGCGCACGTCCGGGCGGTTCTCGCCGATCCCGGCCGTGAAGACGAGGCCGTCGACCCCGCCGGCGGCCGCGGCCATCGCCGCCGCGGCGTGCGTCACGCGGTGAACGAAGACGCCGTGGCCCAGCTCGCCGTCGAGCCCGCCGAGCGCTCCGAGGCCCGCCTCCTCCTCGAGCCGGCGGTCGAGGTCGTCCAGGGCCTCGCGCCGCATCAGGTACAGCAGCGCGCCGGGGTCGACCGAGCCGGAGCGCGTGGCGCCGGGCAGCCCTTCGAGGGGCGTCCAGCCCATCGTCGTGTCGACGGAATGCCCGTCGCGGACGGCGGTCACGGAGCAGCCGCCCCCGAGGTGGCACACGACGAGGCGCGGGACGCGGACGACGCCCGCCGCCCACTCCACCGAAAGACCGTGGAAGCCGTGCCGCACGATCCCGTACCGCTCGCGCAGGTCGCGCGGGATGGCGTACTCACGTGCCGCCTCCGGCAGCGTCCGGTGGAAGTACGAATCCGAGACGGCCACGTGCGGCACGTCGGGCAGCGCGCGCTGCGCATCCCGGAGCGCCCGGAGAGCCGGGCGGTTGTGGAGAGGCGCGATCTCCGCGCCTTCCTCGATGTGCTGCAGGAGTTGATCGTCGACGAGTGCAGCGCGGACCTGCAGGCTGCCCATGTGCACGATGCGGTGCGCAACCGCATCTGCAGGCACGAACTCGTCGACCGCGTGCGATTCGTCGCCGTCGACCAGGCTCAGCTTCAGGCTGGTCGACCCCGCATTGACGACGAGGATCAGCCGGGCCAGGTCCAGTCCCGGATGTCCGGGGGATCCTCGCCGTGGGTGCGGCCGTACGCGCGGGCCCGCAGCCGGCTGTCGACCATCTGCTGCCGGAGGTGATCGGCCTCGCCCGCGAGCTGCGGGAGCCGGTCGATGACGTCGATGACGAGGTGGAAGCGGTCGAGGTCGTTGAGCATCACCATGTCGAACGGCGTCGTCGTCGTTCCTTCCTCGTTGTACCCGCGCCCGTGCAGGTTGCGGTGGTTCGCGCGCCGGTACGTGAGCCGGTGGATGAGCCACGGGTACCCGTGGTAGGCGAAGACGACCGGCCGGTCGGTCGTGAAGAGCGAGTCGAACTCCTTGTCCGACAGGCCGTGCGGATGCTCCGTGTTCGGCTGCAGGCGCATCAGGTCGACGACGTTGACGACGCGCACTCGCAACTGCGGGAGCCGCTCGCGCAGGATCGCCGCTGCCGCCAGCGTCTCGAGCGTCGGCACGTCGCCGCAACAGCCGAGGACGACGTCGGGCTGGCCGTCCGCGTCGTTCGAGGCCCACTCCCAGATGCCGATCCCGCGCGTGCAGTGCAGGACGGCGTCCTCCATCGGTAGGTACTGCAAGGCCGGCTGCTTGCCCGCGACGATGACGTTCACGTAGTCGCGGCTGCGCAGGCAATGGTCGGCGACCGACAGGAGCGTGTTCGCGTCCGGTGGCAGGTAGACCCGGATGATCTCGGCCTTCTTGTTGACGACGTGATCGATGAAGCCGGGATCCTGATGCGAGAAGCCGTTGTGGTCCTGTCGCCAGACGTGCGAGCTGAGCAGGTAGTTCAGCGACGCGATCGGCCTGCGCCACGGCAGCGCGCGCGTCACCTTCAGCCACTTCGCGTGCTGGTTGAACATCGAGTCGATGATGTGGATGAACGCCTCGTAGCAGTTGAAGAGCCCATGGCGGCCCGTGAGCAGGTACCCCTCCAGCCAGCCCTGGCAGAGGTGCTCGGAGAGCACCTCCATCACGCGCCCGTCGGTCGCAAGCCCTTCGTCGGTCGGCTCCCGCTCGGCCATCCAGGCACGGCCAGTCACCTCGAACACGTCGCCGAGCCGGTTCGACGCAGTCTCGTCGGGGCCGAACAGGCGGAAGTTGTCGGGATTTTGGCGGATGACGTCGCGCAGGAACGCACCGAGAACTCGGGTCGACTCGGCGAGCTCGCGTCCCGGCTCGTCGACGTCGAACGCGTACTCGCGGAAGTCGGGCAGGTCGAGGTCGCGCAGCAGCAGACCGCCGTTCGCCTGCGGCACGGCGCTCATGCGGCGCTCGCCGGTCGGAGGCAGCTTCGCGAGGTCGGGCCGCAGGCGGCCGTCCTCGTCGAAGAGCTCGTCGGGGCCGTAGCTCCGCAGCCACTCCTCGAGCAGTTCCAGGTGACCGCCGTTCGTCCGGACGTCCGTCATCGGCACCTGATGCGCGCGCCACGTGCCCTCCATCGGCAGGCCGTCCACCTCGCGCGGGCCCGTCCAGCCTTTCGGCGAGCGGAGCACGATCATCGGCCACGTCGGCCGCTCGAGCGCGTCGTTCCCGCGCGCGGCCGCCTGGATCTCGGCGATACGGTCGAGGGCCTCTGCGAGGACGGCGGCGAAGCGTCCGTGCGCGTCGAGGTGATCGTCCTCGGCGTCGATCGTGACGAACAGCGGCTCGTGGCCGTAGCCGCGCATGAGCGCCGCGAGCTCGTCCTCGGGGATGCGCGCGAGGATCGTCGGGTTCGCGATCTTGTAGCCGTTCAGGTGGAGGATCGGGAGCACGGCGCCGTCCGTGCGCGGATCGAGCAGCTTGTTCGCGTGCCAGCTCGCTGCGAGCGGCCCCGTCTCCGCCTCGCCGTCGCCGACGACGCACGCGACGAGTAGGTCGGGGTCGTCGAACGCGGCGCCGTACGCGTGCGTCAGCGCGTACCCGAGCTCGCCGCCTTCGTGAATCGAGCCGGGCGTCTCCGGCGCCACGTGGCTCGGGATGCCACCGGGGAACGAGAACTGCCGGAACAGCCTTCGTAGCCCCTCCTCGTCGCGTCCGATGTGCGGATAGACCTCGCTGTACGTCCCCTCGAGGTAGGCGTTCGCGACGAGGCCCGGGCCGCCGTGGCCGGGGCCGGTCACGTACAGCACCTGCAGATCGCGCCGGCGGATCGCCTCGTTCAGATGGGCGTAGACGAGGTTGAGGCCGGGCGTCGTCCCGAAGTGCCCGAGCAGCCGCGGCTTGACGTGCTCGGGCCGCAGCGGCTCTCGCAGCAATGGGTTGTCGAGGAGGTAGATCTGACCGACGGAGAGGTAGTTCGCCGCACGCCAGTAGGCGTCGAGCTGCTCGGCCTCGGTCGCCGTCAGGGGCTCGCTCCGGACTGTCGTCTGCGCCACGTCAGTGGAACGCTAGACGCTCCCGGCCGGGACGAAACGTCTCAGGGACGATTTCCGCAAAGACCATCCACACCATCGCGCCTCCCGCGAAGCCGAGACCGACCGGCAGCGCGGCGCTGAACGCCTCGACGAAGAGGTACGCGGGCAAGGCGAGCAAGGGCTGGGGCAGGCTCGAGAAGATGCTCCACAGCGCCGAGCGCCAGACGGTGACGCCGCGCGGCACGAGCACGAGGCTGATCGCGAGCCCCTCCGGGATGTTGTGCACGGCGATAGCGGCTGCCGTGGCGAGCCCGACCGACGAGCCGCCGCCGAACGAGACGCCGACTCCGATTCCCTCGGCCATCGAGTGGACCGTCATCACGCCGACGATGATCAGTGCGCTGCGCGCGTGCGCCCCGCGCAGGCTGTCGAACCGCCAGTCGGCTCGAGACCGCAGCCAGCGGGTGGACAGGACGATCGCCAGCACGCCGGCCGTTGCGCCGACGGTCGTCTTCCCGAGCGATTTCGCGACGCCCTCGTAGAGCAGCAGGCCGCTCGCGAGCAGCATCAGGATCGCAGCAGCGGCGTTCGCGCCCCGCAGCCACGTCTCTGTCTTACCGTGCGCGAACGCGAGCGGAATTGCCCCGAGCCCGGTCGCGAGCGCGGTGACGAGCGCCGCTGCGGTGACGGTCAGAGCGCTGGCGTCCACGTGGCCGACCGGATCAGGCGCGGACCTTCTCGGCGGCGCCGGTCCCGTTGCTCACGGCGACGTCCTCCCCCCGCACGACGAGCACGGGGCAGTGAGAGTGGTGGAGCACACCGTTCGAGACGCTCCCGAAAAGCGTGCGGCGGACGACGCCCCAGCCGTGCGAGCCGATCACCAGGAACCGCGGGTCGTACGTCTGCGCCGCCGCGCAGACCTCCTGCACGGTGATGCCCCGCAGGATCACGGTGCGTGTCTCGACACCCGCCTCCTCGGCGCGCGCGGCCGCCTTCGCGGCGACTTTCCGTGCGTCCTCCTCGCCCAGCTGTGCGAGGTCGCCGGCGACGGGCGCGGGCGCGAGGCCGACGGTCGTGTACGGGATCTCCCAGACCGTCACGACCACCAGATCCGTGTCGAGCGCCTTCGCCAGCTCGATCGCGGTCGTGGTCGCCTGCTCGGCGGTCGGCGATCCGTCTGTGGCGAGCATGATCGGTTTCATCGTTCTCCTCCTTCGTCAGACATCGCTGCCGAGCCGGCGCGCGAACTCGCGATGCGCCGCCTCGGCTTCGTTTCGCTCCCGTGCGCCCTCGATCCGCTCCCGAACGCTCAGGAGGTAGTCGGCCAGGCCCGGGCGCTCGAGATCGACGGCGAGGCGTTCGAGCACGCAGCTGCCGCCGAGCACCGCACCACCCGGCTCCCAGAAGGCGCAGCGGTCGCCGGGGCACGACTCGGCGCAGCCACGCGCCGCGACGTGGAGCCTGCAGACCTTGGGCGTATTCGGTGTCACGCCCCAAGTGTCCGCGTGGCGCAGTGCGTGGACATCGGGCGCCGCCCTGATTGCGGTGCGGCGTACTACGGAAGCGCCGCGGCGGCCACGGCGGCCGCCACGCGCGGCGCCACGTCCCTGTTGAAGACGCTCGGGATGATGTAGTCGGCGCTCAGCTCGTCGAGTGGGATCACGGCCGCGATCGCCTCGGCGGCGGCGACCTTCATCGGCTCCGTGATGTCGGGCGCACGAGCGTCGAGCGCACCGCGGAAGATGCCGGGGAAAGCCAGCACGTTGTTGATCTGATTCGGATAGTCGGAGCGACCGGTCGCGACGACCGTCGCGAGCCCGTGGATCTCCTCGGGCAGCACCTCCGGCGTCGGGTTCGCCATGGCGAAGACGACCGCGTCGTCCGCCATCCGCGCGATCCCGTCTGCGGTGACGGCGCCCGGCGCTGAGAGGCCGATGAACACGTCGGCGCCTGCGAGGACCTCGTCCGCCGAGCCTCGCTCCAGGTTGGGGTTCGTCCTGGCGGCGAACTCGGCTTTGACAGGGCTCAGGTCTGGTTCGCCGGCACACAGCGCGCCTTGCCGGTCGATGCCGACGATGTTCTTCACCCCCGCGGCGAGCAGGATGTTCGCCGTCGCGACGCCCGCGGCGCCGACTCCGGTGATGACGACCTTCACGTCCTCGGCGTGCTTGTCGACGACGCGGAGGGCGTTGAGGAACGCGGCGAGCACGACGACGGCCGTCCCGTGCTGGTCGTCGTGAAAGACGGGGATGTCCAGCTCGTCGCGCAGCTGCTGCTCGATGGCGAAGCAGCGCGGCGCGGAGATGTCCTCGAGGTTGATCCCGCCGAAGACGGGAGCGATCGCGCGGACGGCGGCGACGATCTCGGCTTCGTCCTTCGTCGCGAGGCAGAGCGGCCAGGCGTCCACACCGCCGAACTCCTTGAACAGGAGCGCCTTCCCCTCCATCACGGGCAGCGCCGCCTCCGGTCCGATGTCGCCGAGGCCGAGAACGGCTGTGCCGTCGCTGACGATCGCGACGGTGTTGCGCTTCACCGTCAGGCTCCAGACGAGCTCCGGATCTTCGGCGATCGCCGACGAGATGCGCGCGACCCCGGGGGTGTACGCCATCGAGAGGTCGTCCCGCGTCTTCAGCGGGACCTTGCTGTTGACCTCGATCTTGCCGCCGAGATGCATGAGGTACGTCCGGTCGGAAACATGTTCGACGTCCACGCCCGGCACGGCGCGAGCTGCCGCGACGAGCCGTTCGAGATGGTCGGCGCTGCCGGCGAACACCGTCACGTCGCGGACCTTCTTGCCCGGCTCGACGCGCACGATGTCGATCGCACCGAGCGACCCGCCGGCGTCGCCGATCGCGCGCGCGAGGTCGGCGAACGCGCCGGGTCGGTCGTCGAGGTGCGCGCGCAGGGTGGCGCTGAACGACGCCGAGGGGTGGATCGCAACCATGGCCTAACGATCGCGTCACGCGGGCGCCCCGCCATCGGTGAGAAGCCGCAGGTGCCGTCCGAGATTGCACCGATGCCTCCCGCGCCCCGCGGGGAGAAGCTCGATGCAAACGTGGGAGGAGGACACGATGATCAGCGCGTTCGTCAACGAGCTGACCGCGAAGCACGTCGACTACACCGTCGTTCCGCACCCGCGGACGGAGACGGCGCGGGCCGAGGCCAAGGCCGTCGGCGTCGCGCCGCACGAGGTGGCCAAGACCGTCGTCGTCGTGACGGACGACGGGTTCATCCGGGCTGTCGTGCCGGCGTCGCAGCGGCTCGACCTACACAAGCTCCGCGAGGCCGTGGGCACGATCGACAAGCCGCGCCTCGCGACCGAGGCGGAGCTCAGCGCGGCCTACCCGGGCTTCGAGCTCGGCGCCGTCCCGCCGTTCGGCGGCCCCTCTGGCGACCGAGTTTTCGTCGACGGCCGCCTGACCTGGGAGGACGAGGTTGTGTTGGAGGCCGGCTCGCACTCGGAGTCGATCAAGCTGCACCTCGGCGACCTGCTACGGCTGTCAGGCGCTGACGTGGCGGACATCTCCGCAGACTGAGCCCTCGCAAAGCCCCAGACCGGCGGCGGCGTCGAGGTAGACGTCGCCGCCGGGCAGCGCATACCGCTCGTCGAAGTCGACCGCACCGTTCAACTCGAGGACCGTGTAGGCGCCGTCGAGCGGCAGCAGGTCGACGCCGACGAGATCCATGCCGACGGCGGCGGCCGCCGTGAGCGCGAGCGCGCGTGCGCTGCGGTCGAGCTCGACGCGCGAGAGGCCGCCGCCGAGGGAGATGTTCGTCCGCCACTCGCCGCTCGCTGCGATGCGGCGGCCCGCCCCGATCACGCGACCGCCTGCGACGATGACGCGGACGTCGTGGCCACGCGGCGGCACCAGCTCCTGAACGATGGCGCCGTCGCGGCGGAACCAGCGCCTCGCCCAGACCGCGGTCAGGCACGCCGACAGCTCAGCGAGATCGCGACACAGGAAGACGTCCTGGCCCCAGCTTCCAAAGCGCGGTTTCACCACGACCGGCGGCGCGAGCACGACCGGCTCGTGGGCCGCGCGCACGTGGACGGTCGCGGGATGCGGGACGTGCGCGCGTCGCAAGAGATCCGCCGTCTCGAGCTTGTCGTGCGCGGCAAGCAGCGCCGACGCCGGATTGAGAACGCGGACCCCGCGGTGCGCGAGGAGGTCGAGCGTGTGGATGCCCGGTTCGACACCGTCGAGGGTCGGCAACACGTCGAGGCGCCCGACGGCGACGTCGCCGCCCTCGAGGGTCGACACCGCCTCCTCGGGGGTGAGCCGAAGCGCGGCGATACCGGCGGCGCGCCATGCGGGCACGAGCGCCCGGTTCGTTTCCTGCCCCTCCCAGCCGATGACGCCGACGCGCATGTCGCGACCTCAGGTCGCCGCGTCTGCCGCGCAACGTCGTTGCAGCGCCTCCCAGTCGTCGGCGACCTGGTGCTTGACCTCTTCCAGGAGGCCGGCAGCTTCCGGCTGGAGGAGGTGCGCAAAGCGCTTCTGCGGCCGCAGCCAGTCCTCCAGCGGGCGGATCCGTTCCGGAGTGTAGGTCAGCCGGTAGCGTCCGTCCGCGACCTCGTAGAGCGGCCAGAAGCAGCTGTCGACGGCGGCGTTCAGGATCTCGAGCGTCTCGCGTGGCTCGTGGCCCCAGCCGACGGGGCAGTTGGTCAGCACGTTGAGGAACGCCGGGCCGTCCGCAGCCGCCGCGCGCCTCGCCTTGAGGCTGAGGTCGTGCCAGTGCACCGAGGCGGCCTGCGCGACGTAGGGCACGTGATGCGCGACGGCGATGGCCGTCATGTCCTTGCGCATCTGCGCCTTGCCGAAGCTGTCGACGCCGGCCGGAGTCGTCGTGGTGCTCGCGCCGAACGGCGTGGCGCCGGAGCGCTGGACGCCGGTGTTCATGTACGCCTCGTTGTCGTAGCAGACGAAGACGAACCGGTGGCCGCGCTCGAGCGCCCCGGAGAGCGCCTGCAGGCCGATGTCGTACGTCCCGCCGTCGCCGGCGAAGACGAGGAACGTCAGTGGCTCGTCGTCGGCAAGCGCGCCGCGCTTCACCAGCGCGCGGTACGCGGTCTCGACGCCGCTGGCGACCGCAGCTGCGTTCTCGAACGCGACGTGCAGCCACGGGACATTCCATGCCGTGGTCGGGAAACGGGTCGTCGCGACCTCGAGGCAGCCGGTCGCGCTCACGACGACGGTCGGGGTCTCGATGCTGTCGACGATCGTGCGTACGACCATGGGCACGCCGCAGCCCTGGCAGAGCGCGTGACCGCCACGGAGCGGCGGTACGCCGGCTTCGTTCCGAACGAGTGTCTTCAGGCGGGCCACGACTCACCTCTCAGTCCGACGTAGGCGGGGCCGCTCCGCGGGTCCTGCAGTGCTGCGAACAGGCCCGGAACGTCCTCTGGATGCAACTCGCGCCCGCCGAGCCCGTAGACGAAGGACTGCAGACGCACGCCCGTATCCGCGAGCACCGCCGCGAGCTCTGCGTAGAGCGGCGGCCTGCCGCCCGGAGAGTCGGCGCGGTCGAGCACAGCCACCTCGTCGACATCGCCCAGCGCCTCGCGCAGCGCATCGACCGGGAGCGGCCGGAACGAGCGGAGCTCGAGCAGCCCGACACGCTCGCCGTCTGCGCGCATTGCGTCGATCGCGTCCTTGATCGTCCCCGCCGTCGAGCCGAGGCAGACGATGGCACGGTCCGCATCCTCGAGTTCGTACGGCTCGACTACGTGGTAGTAGCGGCCAGAAATCTTGGCGTATGCCTCCGCCACCTCGTCGAACACCGCGAGCGCCGCCGACATCGCCGCCACCTGCTGGTAGCGGACCTCGTAGTAGTAGTCCGGCATCGCGAACGGGCCGTGCGTCGCCGGCGCCTTCACGTCGAGCAGCGGGAACGGAATGGTGTAGTCGCGGACGAACCGGCGCGCACGCCGGTCGGGCACGAGCTCGACGGGCTCCGCCGAGTGGGTGATCGTGAAGCCGTCCTGGCAGACGAGCACCGGCAGCAGCACGTCCGGGTGCTCCGCGATGCGCGGTGCCATCAGCGTGAGGTCGTACGCCTCCTGTGCGTTCTCCGCGAAGAACTGGATCGCGCCGGAGTCGCGGACGAGCATGCTGTCCGAGTGGTCGCAGTGGATGTTGATCGGGCCGGACAGGGCGCGATTGCCGAGCGCCATGACGATCGGCGCGCGCATCGCGGCGGCGATGTAGACGACCTCGGCCATCAGGGCGAGCCCCTGCGAGGACGTCGCGGTCATCGTGCGCGCGCCGGCGAGTGCCGACCCGATCGCGGCGCTCATCGCGGAATGCTCGGACTCGACGTTGACGATCTCCGTCTGCGCGCGACCGTCGGCGACGAACTTCGAGAAGGTCTGGATGATCGGCGTCTGCGGCGTGATCGGATAGACAGGCACGACGTCGGGATCGACCTGACGCATCGCCTCGGCTACGGCTTCGCCGCCCGTCAGCACGGCGAGCGTCGGCTCAGTCGCCATCGCGCACCATCGTGATCGCGCCGGTCGGGCAAACGGCCGCGCACAGCTCGCAGCCCTTGCAGTAGTCGTGGTCGAAGCCGACGAACGTCGCGTCGTCGACGCGAACGGCGGTGTCGGGGCAGTACAGCCAGCACAGCAGGCAGTTGACGCAGGCGGAAAGGTCGACCTCGGGCTTCACGCCCGTTCGCCAGCCGCCGGTCCGCGGCTGCGCAGCTTCGCCCGGCAGGACGGTGCCGCCGGCGCGCAGGTCGCGCCACGCGCTCAGCTCAGACATCCGTAGCCCTCCTCGACCGCGGCCCGCACTTTCGCGGCGGGCACCTTCTTGCCGAGCAGATCGACTGCGGCGTCGGCGACGTCGCCCACTCCGGGCTCGCCGACGGCGGCCGCAAGCGCACCGACCATGATCAGGTTCGCGAACTTCGAGCCGTGCCGCTCGGCGAGCTGAGACGCCGGGACGCAGATCACGTCCTCGCCGGCCAGCTCCTCCGGCACGCTGTCGGCGTTCAGCAGCACAACGCCGTCGCGCTCGAGCCCGTCCGTGACGTCGAGCTCGTGGAGGAGCGACGGCTCCAGCACCACCACGACGTCTGGATGCGTGATGGCGTCGTGCCGGCGGATCGGGACGTCGTCGACGCGGGTGTAGGCGCGGAGCGGCGCACCGCGCCGCTCGGGCCCGTATTCGGGGAACGCCTGGACACTCTTGCCGGCCCGCAGGGCAGCGGTCGCGTAGAGCTGCGACGCAGTCTTCGCTCCCTGTCCTGCCCGGGCATGCCAGCGAATCTCTCTCACTGCTCCCGCCTCCCGACGAACGCGTCGACGCCGGCCGCCGCGACCTTCGCCGCGCGCACGGCTTCGACGACCGTCGCGCCGCCGTTCGTGACGTCGCCGGCTGCGAAGTACTTGGGATTCGTCGTCTGACCCGTATCCGTGTCGATCCGCGGCCGGCCCCGCTCGAGCTCGAGAGCGTCGATCAGCTCGAAGAGCTCGGTGCGGTTCCGTTGCCCGATCGCCTTCACGACCGTGTCGGCCGGGAGCAGGAACTCGGTCCCCGGCAGTTCCTCGGGGCTACGGCGGCCGCTCTCGTCCGGCTCTCCCAGCCGGCAGCGCCTGCACTCGACGCCGGTCAAGGACTCGCTGCCGAGGAAGCGCAGCGGGACGGTGAGCCACTCGATGCGGACACCCTCCTCGAGCGCCTCCTCGATCTCGTGCGGGTAGGCCGGCATCTCGGCGCGCGTCCGGCGGTAGAGCATCGTGACCGACCGTGCCCCGAGCATCCGCGCCTCGCGCGCGACATCGACGGCCGTGTTGCCGCCGCCGATCACGACGACCGAGTCGCCGATGTCCGGCGGGGCGCCGGCCTTGATCGCCTCGATGAACGGGAGGGAGTTCCAGACGCCGGGAAGCGTGTCGCCTGGATAGGGCACGTCGGCGTCCGCCCCCATGCCGACCGCGAGCACGACTGCGTCGTTGAACGACTCGATGTACGCGATCGCGTCGCGCGTGTCGATCGCGACGCCGAGCTCGAACTTGACGCCGAGGTGCGTCAGGGCGCGGAGCTCCTCGGGCAGCGGCTCCCGCTCGATCCGGTACGGAGCGATCGCGAACCGCGCCAGCCCGCCGCCTTCGACGCGCTCGTCGTACACGGTCACGTCGAAGCCACGGGCTGCGAGCTCACCGGCGCAGACGAGCCCGGCCGGGCCGGCGCCGATGACCGCGACGCTGTACCAGTTCCGGGGGCGCGCCCGACGCAACGGCCTGTCGGCGTCGAGCGCCGCGTCGGTCGCGAAGCGTTGCAGCCGTGCGATCTCGAGCGGGCGCCGCCCCTCGTGGGCGAGCAGGCAGGCCGCCTCGCACAGCGTTTCCACGGGACAGACCCGCGCGCACGTGCCGCCGAGGAGGTTCTCGGCGAAGATCGTCGCTGCGGCGGCCTCCGTCTCACCGCGCGCGAGCGCGCCGACGAACGCGGGCACGTCGACGTTCGCCGGGCATGCGGTGACGCACGGCGCGGGGGCGTACGGCCCGCCGCACTCGAGACAGCGGTCAGCCTCGAGGAGCGCCTCGCTCTCGGTGAGGGGCGGCCGGAGCTCCTCGAAGACGGACGGTTGGTCCGCGATGGTGGTCATGTGCTTCGAGTGTGGTCGCCGAGGGGGCCCCGAACATCGGTAGGGCTACGGAGGGCTATCCGTGGAAAGGCGCAAGCCTTTCGCGGCTCTGTCGGGCCCAGGAATAGGCCACCCGTGCAATCCGCGGGTGCTCATCGACCACGTCTCGCCAATCCTCGAAGGCCGCCTGGAGGTCCCAGTGGAACGGCTCGTCGATGAGCTCGTCGACCTTCCATTCGACCTCTTCGCCCTCGAAGACGAAGACGACCTCGCCGGCGGAGATGAAGATCGTGTGGCGGCGCAATCCGATCGCCTCGGGATCGAAGGGCGCGCCGCGGGCGATCAGCTCCTGGGCTCGTGGCTCCGCGCCCGGCTTCAGACGCGCGACGATTGCAAGCTGTTCCATGATCTCCTCCTCGCTCTGCTGGGACGATGAGATGAAAGACGTAGGGGAATGAGCAACACCGGTGTGCGCCCGCGTTCGAGCAGCTCGCGCACGATCGGCGCGCGCCCGGCGGCCAGCTTCTGAGCCCAGCCGAGAGCGATCAGATCGGCTTCCTCCTCAGCCGCCGCCCGGACGATCTCCTCCTCGCGACGCCCGACCCGAACCTTGACCCTCACGCTCCCGATGCCCCACGGGCAGTAGCGCGCCACGAATTCCTCGCGCCATGCGTCGGCTTCGTGCTGGGGCTGGTCCGTGAACAGCGGCAGTGTCGCGTCGTCGTGGACGTGGAGGACGACGACCTCGATTTGCGCGTCGTCGGCGAGCTGGATGAGCGTCCTCGGCGCGAGCGAGGTCAGGGGCGTGCCCTCCAGCGGCACGAGCACGCGATCAAGCCTTCCGGGGCGCCGTGCGTCCGGCGGGACGACGACCACCGCCTTCTGTTGCGACGTGATCACTTCCAGCGCCGTCGAGCCGACCTTGCGCCCCGTCGGTAGACCCCGGGCCCCGACGACGAGCGCGGCGGCGTCCGCGGCCGCCGCGGCGGCGGCGAGGGCCGGGACGACGTCGCCTTCGAGCCGCCGAAGCTGCAGCCCGGCTCCCGCGGCCGCGGCGGCCGCTATGCGGTCGCCGTCCTCCCCGACGTGGACCGCATCGATCTCGGCGCCGAACACGGCACCGAGTTTCTTCGCCGTCGCGAGCACACTCCCCGCGGCGGCGCTGTTGTCGAGCGCTGCAATCACCTTCCTCATGGTCGTGCTCCCTTCGAGAAGACTCTGTGCCGCGTGCCGATCACGGTCACCGGCACCTTCGGATCCGCGTCGATCGCGATCGCCCCGTGCTCGATCCGGATGCGAACGGGGTACCCGCGAAAGCTCAGCCGGACTTCGAGCGCGTCCCACGCGTCCGGCAACGCGGGATCGACGGTCAGACGCCGCGGGGTCGCGCGCACACCAGCGAAGCCGAAGACGAGCGCCTGCCAGACGCCGCCCATCGTCGCCAGATGCAATCCGCCCGACGTCGTGCCGGTCAGATCGTCGACGTCGAGTCGGCATGACAGCTTCAGCGCGTCGAGCGCCGGACCGAACCGGCGCGCACGTGCGAAGAGCGCCGCGTGAATCGCGGGCGACAGCGAGCTACCGTGTGCCGTCCGCGGCTCGTAGTACGCCAGGTTGGGCTCGAGTGAGCCGGCCGCGACGTCCTCGGGCAGCAGGTGATGCAACATCAGCACGTCCGCCTGCTTGACGACTTGCGCCCCGGCAACGCGCTCGTGGCCCAGCAGCAGGTCCGCCGCCAGCGGCCGCCGGCCGAGGTCGGCCACGATCAGCGGCTCGAGCCGGTGGAACCCGGCGAACTGCTCGTAGATCCCGGTCGCGGGGTCGAATCCGTCGACGAGCCTGTCGGCGATCTCCAGCCACAGACGCCGTTCGTCGTCGGCGACGGCTCCGGCGGCAACCGACGCGGCGCGGCGGAGATTCCAGCGGGCCATGACATTCGTGAACGCGTTGTCGTCGACGGGCTCGTGGTATTCGTCGGGCCCGATCACGCGGTCGATGTGTGCGCGGCCCACGGCGTCGCAGCGAATCCTCGACGCCCAGTAGCGCGCTGTCTCGACGAGGAGCTCTCGTCCAGGGCCGTACGCGAACGCGGTATCGTCAGTCCAGTCGAGGTAGAAGCTCGCCGCCCAGGCAACGTCCGCCACGATGTGCTCTTCGAGCTCTCCTGTTCGAACCGGGATGTCACGTCCCGCCTGGTCGAAAGCATGTGACGGCGTCACGTCTTCGCCCGAAGCCGCGGACTCCCACGGGAATCGCGCGCCGGCCCGCCCGAGACGAGCCGCGTTCGCGCGCGCAGAATCGAGTCGGCGCAACCGGTACTCGAGCATCGCGCGGGCCGCGGGCGGATGTGTTGCGGCGAGGAACGGCAGCACGAACACGTCGCTGTCCCAGAAGACGTGACCGCGATAGGCGGGGCCGCTCAGACCTCGCGCGCCGACAGCGGCCTCGCCGGCGTCTGCGGCCGAGCCGAGCATGTGGAAGAGCGCGAAGCGCACGAGCCGCTGCAACTCGTCGTCGCCCTCGATGAGGATGTCCGCCGTGTGCCAGCGGTCGGCCCAGCGCGCTCGGTGCTCGCCGAGCATGCCGTCGAACCCGACGCGCTGCGCAGCCGCGACGCGGTCGACCGCATCCTGCGGTTCCGGAGTCGTCGTGGCGTCGGCGACGTATGCGGCAAACCGGTCGAGCACGCCGTCCCCGGACTGATCGCGCGCTGCGGCCACGATGCCTCCGTCACCGACGCGCTCGCGCATCCACTCGACGTCGTCGACGACGCCGTCTTCGGTGGCCGGCTCGCCCGCGGTCAGCGCGCGCGCTGAATCGAGCAGCTCGGGCAAGCCGCGCGCGCGCAGCGCGACCGTGCCTGGTCGTGCCAGCGACGAGAAGAGGAGCGCGTCGAGCTCGCCGTCTCTCCCGAGGCGCTGGCGCAGCGTGCCTGTCCGGAGGTCGAGGCGACGCTCGAACCACAACGCCTCGGGCAACTCGCCGTCGAGACGTGTCCAGACAGGACAGGACGCAAGCTCACTCTCCGGGCCGCTTCCGGTGTACACGCCTGAGGCGAGCACGCGGGGCCGCGCGGCCGCGTGTGCCCCCACCGGGCTCCCGCTCGTGCCGATCATCCCGTCGGCGAGGGTCAGTAGCGCAGCGCGCGCACGCTCGAGCTCGGGATCGAAGCCCCGAACGCTCACCGACCAGCGCTCGTCGTCGACGAGCTGCGGCAGCTCGCCTGCGCGCCGACGAGCCAGCTGGTCCTCGAGCATGCCGACGAACGAGTCGGGCCCACCCGGAAACGCGACGACTCCGGAGGGCGTCCCCGTCGGCTCGCGTCCGACAGAGAAGGCCGTGGCACCTCCGAGGAGCAGATACGAGTCGCTGCCGGGGATGCCGCCGAGCGGTCCGAACTCGTCGCCCGCGACGGCCACCTGCGACGCAGCGACGCCGAGCCGCCAGAGCTCACCGAGAATCCAGCGCGCAGAGTCCGCCTTGTCGGTCAGCCCGATCTCGACGTGCTTCGCATCACTCGTCACCTTCGCGCAGGGCAGCCCGGCTGCGTCTGCGGCCGCTTCTGCAATGGCGACGGCGTCGCGCAGACCATCCAGGCCGGCTTCACGCAGCCGCGCCTCGACGGCGGCCAGCAGCTCGCCGATCCGAGCTTTCGGCGGATCCGCCCAGTCGGGCTCGGGGATGAGGTCGACCTTCCGCCGGTTGAGCCGCTGCGAGACGACCTCCGCCGCGACGCCTCGCGCCGCGAGTTCCGCGACAGTTTCGGCGGCGGCCCGGTCCAGCGCGGCAGCCTCTTGCGCGGTGGCCTGACGGCGGAAGACGAGGTCTGGGCCACCGGCCGCGACGCGATAGACCTCAGAGCCGCGGTTCAGGCAGAGGTACAGCAGCCCCGGGCCGACCGGCCTTGCGCCAAGCTGGCTGTCGACGTTGTCAACGTGCGTTCCAGTGACGACAGCAAGGTGGACGCCGGCCTCCGAGAGCTGCTCGACGAGGTCGCGCACGTGGGTCGCGTCGGCTTGCCTGTCCGGCACGGCGGTGCCGTCCCAGTCGAAGACGATTGCCTCGAAGCGCCGCGCTAACGCCTCGGGCACGTCCCGGACGAGCGCGGGAAACTCGGCGACCGCCATTTCACGCTCGCGAGGACGCGGCATCCACCAGGTCGAGCACGGAGACGACCCCCAACGGCCGGTACATGCGGTCGACGGCGACAGCATGCGTCGACGCCGCCTCGTGCATCCGCGCGAGCGCGTCCTCCACCGAGTCCGAGAGCCAGACGAGCGGCGCGCAGCCCGCGATGTCCTTTGCGCACAGCGACTCGAGCCTCTCGACGTACAGCGCCGATGCGATGTGGGCATCGGTCACGAGCCGCGGCAGCTCACCCGCTGCGACGACCACGACGGCGTGAATCCGGTGCGCCGCCATCATGCGCGCGACCTTCGCCGCCGGCGTGTCCGGCGCACACGTCACGACGCCGCGATGCATCACGTCGCGAACTCGGTCCATGACTCCCACCTCCTCAGGGAACGCTGTGCCGGGATGATCGCGGCACGCATCCCGTGCGCCATCCGCAGCGACGCGGAACGGCCGTGCGGCGAAGTACTAGGCCACCAGCTCCCGGCGTTCGAACGCAAACGGGCCGAGCACCGACGCGACGGCGGCGATGCCCACGAGCACGGCGATATGCGGAAGCCCGAGCCCGTGCCGCAGCGGGTCGCTCGCCGCGTAGTGGTAGAAGGGCGACAGCTTCTGGAGCGGCTCGAGCGCTCCGACGAGGGACGCGAGGCCGTTCAACACGTACCCCGCGACGGCCAGAGCGGCAGCGCCGGCGACTGCGCGCGCACGCTTCCCCGTCACCGCGCCGAGCAGGAGCGCGATCGCTCCGAAGCCGGCCGCCAACACGACTGCGCTCACGGTCGCCGCGGCGAGATGCGCGGCAGAGACACCCAGACCGGCGGCGCGGCACCCCACCACCAGCGCGAGGAAGAGCACCGCCCCCAGGGCGAACAGCTCGAGGAAGAGCGCCGCGAGCTTCTCGGCCGCGACCCGCCGGCGCGACACGGGATTCGCGAGGAGAACGTCGAGGGTTCCCGCTTCCTCCTCACCTGCCAGTGCCCGCGCACCGGCTCCGATCGCCGCAACCAGCAGGAGCAGCGGCACCATCAGCGCGAACAGCTCGCTGCCGAGGTAACCGGCACCCGACGTGTAGTCGAGCTCGCCCCCGAACGCGACGAAACCCTTGAGCGCTTGCGGATAGTCGTGGACGAGCTTGTCGAGCGCCGCGTTCCCGTGAACGGACGGATACACGGAGACCATCAGCGCAACGAGCCCGATCAATCCGAGCGACCACCAGATCACCGCTCGCGACGAGTCGCGCAGCGTCTTCAGCAGGACGTTACGCAGCAGCACGCCCGTCGTCGCCGCGGTAGAGGGACAGGAAGATGTCCTCGAGGTCGGCCTCGTGGCTGTTGAGCGCGACGACGCGGTGTTCCGCGAGCGTCTTGACGAAGGCGTCGATCTCGCCGCGGACGTGGAACACCACCACCGGCCCGCGGCGCTCGAGCTCGCGGACGTGCTCGACACCGTCGAACGCATGCTCCGCCGGCGCCTCGGCGAAGGTGACCTCGATCCGCGTCAGCGCACGCGCGCGAAGGCTCTCCACCTCGTCGACGAGCGCGAGGCGCCCGTCACGGACGAGCGCGACCCGGTCCGCAACATGCTGCACCTCGGACAACACATGCGAAGACAGAAAGACCGTGCGGCCGGCTGCGGCGGTCTCCCGTGCAAGGTCGTTGAACGTCTGCTGGACCAGCGGATCCAGGCCCGACGTCGGCTCGTCGAGGACGAGCAGGTCAGGCTCGTGCATGAAGGCCTGCACCAGGCCGACCTTCTGCCGTGTGCCGCGCGACAGCGCCGCGATCGGGCGGTCGACCTCGAGCTCGAAGCGCTCCGCGAGTCGTTCGGCGCCGCTGAGCGACCGGAGCCCCCGGAGCGCGCCGAAGTAGCTGAAGAGCTCACGCGGCGTCAGCCGGCCGTAGAGACGCAGGTCGCCGGGGACATACCCCAGCCGGCGCCGCACGTCGACGCCGTCGCGGTGCGCGTCGAGACCGAAGATCGTCACCCGTCCGGACGTCGGACGGATCAGGTCCAGCATCGTCCGGATCGTCGTCGTCTTCCCGGCGCCGTTCGCCCCGAGAAAGCCGAAGACCTCGCCGGCGCGGACGGTCAGGTCGAGCTCGACGACGCCGCGGTTGCGGCCGTACGACTTCGTCAGCTGCTCGAGCCGAACGACGCCCGTCATCAGAGCGTGAGGCTAGTCCCCCGCGGGAACGGGTGCTCGCACGGGCTGCACGACCAGCACCGGCCGGCCGGCGTGACTCAGGACCTCGCGGGACGTACTGCCCATGACGACGCCCTGCAGACGGCTCAGCCCCCTCGACCCGACGACGATCAGGTCGGCCCCGAGCTCGGCTGCGAGGCGCACGATCTGCTTTGGCGGGTACCCGACGAGCAGCTCGGCCGTCGCGTCGACGCCGTGCTCGGCTGCCTCGGCGAGAGCGTCCTCGAGGACGGCGTCGTCCTCCGTGCGCGGCAGCCGCTGCGGGCCCGCAGGCGCGCTGCCGTTGTCATGCTCCGCGAAGTCGAGGATCGAGACGACGTGCACGATCACGGCGCGGGCGCCCTCTTCCGCCGCGAGCTCGACGCCCGCGGTCACCGCGGCTTTTCCGGTCGGGGAGCCGTCGGTTGCGATCACGATCTTGTCCATGGGGGAACCTCCTTCTCCTCAACTGTGCGACCGCGCCGCCGGCGTCCGCATCGGCACCGACCACGAGCAGCGATCAGTAGTTGTCCCGATGGCCGCGGCGTGGTGTGATGGCACCATGAGGCTGCCCGCGGGAGGTGGACGGACACGAGCCACGCCGCATTGAAAGTGGTCGTCGCAGGAGCCGGCGTTGCGGGCCTCGAGCTCGCGCTGGCGCTGCGCGGGCTCGCGGACGACCTCGTCTCGGTCGAGCTGACCTCTCCCGAGACCGAGTTCGTCTACCGGCCCCTAGCCGTCGCGCAGCCGTTCCGCACAGACGACGTCCGCCGGTTCGGGCTCGAGCGGCTCGTCGAGGCAGCGGGCGCGACGCTGCGGCCCGGCCGCGTGGCGCGGGTCGAGCCGGAGCAGAAGCAGGCCGTGCTCGACAGCGGGGAGCGCGTCGACTACGACGCGTTCGTCCTTGCCGTCGGAACAGGCACGCGCGAGGCGATCGAGGGGGCGCTGACCTTCCGCGGCCCCCAGGACGACGCCGCGCTCAGCGAGCTCCTCGAGCGCGCCACCGAGGGGGCCGTGCACCGCATCGCGTTCGTCGTGCCTGCCGGCATGAGCTGGCCGCTCCCGATGTACGAGCTCGCGCTCCAGACGGGCGCGTACCTCAGCGACCACGTCACCCGCGGGGTCGAGCTCGTGCTCGTGACCGCGGAGGAGCATCCGCTCGGCGTGTTCGGCCGCGAGGCGAGCAGCGCGATCGGCGAGCTGCTCGAGATCCGAGGCATCGAGCTCGAGCCGGGCGTCGCCGCGATGTCGTGGCACGACGGCGTTCTCACGGCCGCCGGCGACGTCTCGATCGAGGCAGACGCCGTCGTCGCGCTGCCACAGCTCGTCGGCCCGGCGCTGCCCGGCCTGCCGCACGACCACCTCGGCTTCGTGCCGACCGACCTCGAGGGACGGGTGACGGGGCTGACGGATGTCTACGCCGCCGGCGACGCGACGCAGTTCCGGCCGAAGCAGGGCGGCCTGGCGACACAGCAGGCAGACGCCGTTGCCGCCGCGATCGCGCGCGATGCAGGGGCGGACGTCGAGCCGATGCCGTTCCGACCGGTGCTGCGCGGCGTCCTCCTGACGGGCTTCGTGCCGCGGTATCTCCGTGCCGACATTCGCGAGGGATCGTCCGTCGTCGACACCGAGGCGTTGTGGTGGCCCCCTGCCAAGATCGTCGGCCGCTACCTGGCGCCGTTTCTCGCCTCGGAGCTGGGGCTGAGCCCGGAGCTGCCGGAAGGCGCCCACCGAGCGGCCGTCGAGGTCGAGGTCGAGCTCGACCCGCACGGCGCCTCCGCCCACACCGGCGCCTGACACGAGAAAGCCGCTCCCGGTGAGAGCGGCCTCCGAAGGAGCGGGGCCGGCGCGTTACGCGGAAACCACCGGGCGCCGGCCCCGTGTGTCGGCGCGATTACGCCTGCGCCGGAACCTGCCTTCGATGCAGCACCGCGAACGCCAGGATCACGAAGCCGACCCCGGTGAGCAGCAGCGCCACTCCGACGACGATGCCGAACAAGCCGAGCTTGTCCGCCATGTACGAGGCGTTGAGCGCCGTCGTCAGTGCGGTCTCGGTGATCCAGACGTCACGAGCGCCGTTCGCCACGGGCTGCTTGGTCGCCGTGTCGGTGAGCGCGAACTGCGGGTTGTCGGTGCCACCGCCGACGGCCAACTGCGCCTTCGGCGCGCCCGGCTTGGCCGCGAAACGGCCCATCTGCGCGTACGTGTAGCCGCCCGTTGCCTCGAGCGCGTGGATGCGCATGTACGACGCGAATGCCCGAGCCCGATCGCCGCTGTTGATCGACTTGCCGGCAACGGAAGTGGTCGGCAGGCTGATCGCGTTGAGGTCGAGGCCCGCCTTCTGCGCCTCGGCCTTGATCGCCGACGGCGTCATGTCGGCCGTTCCCACGATCTTCTCCTGCTTGAGGCTGTCGGACACGGTCGAGCGCCCGTTGAAGCCCATGAAGATCGCGACGACACCGAAGGCGATGAGGACGGCGCCTGCAACGAAGCCGCCCCATTCCAGCACCTTGCGGAGCGTGTCGTTCTTGACGGGGGTGTCCGTCTCTACCCGGTTTGCTGCGATGGTGCTCATCTTGAATCCTCCTTGGGTGGTGGTTCCGGGATTGCTCCGGAGTCAAGCCGCGACGACACGCGCCGCCATCCGCGAGCACCCGCCGATCTCGTGGGGCTGAGCCGCGGAGTCGGTGCGGCTTTCCCGCAACGGCGCCCCGGGGCGAAACCGATGGCGGCAGGCGCGCACGCAGGGAAGCTGAGCTGCATGAGCGTCGCGGAGCAGACCTCAGTGCGGCCGATCGCCGACGTCGCCGACAGCCTGGGCCTGGACGACGCGCACGTCGAGCCGCACGGACGCTACGCCGCCAAGATCAACCTGGCAGCGCTCGGCGCTGCGCCGCGCGACGGCAAGCTCGTCTGCGTCACCGCGATCACGCCGACGAAGGCGGGCGAGGGCAAGACGACGACCGCGATCTCCCTCGCCGAGGCGCTCGGACACGCCGGCGACAATCCCGTGCTCTGCCTGCGCGAGCCGTCGCTCGGCCCCGTCTTCGGGCTGAAAGGCGGCGGGACGGGCGGCGGCCGCGCTCAACTGTTCCCGGGCGAGCTCGTGAACCTCCATTTCACGGGCGACATCCACGCGATCGGCGCCGCCAACAACCTGCTCGCCGCACTCGTCGAGGCGCACCTCCTGCACGGCAACGAACTGGGCATCGACCCGCTTTCGATCACCTGGCGACGGTGCCTCGACATGGACGACCGCGCGCTGCGACGCATCGTCGTCGGCCTCGGCGGCCGAGCCAACGGCGCGCCTCGCGAGACGGGCTTCGACATCACCGCCGCCTCGGAAGTGATGGCGATCGTCGCAGTGTCGCGCGACTACGCCGACCTTCGCGCGCGGCTCGGCGCGATCACCGTCGCCCGCGACGGCAACGGCGAACGGGTGACCGCCGAGCAGCTGCACGCCGCCGGCTCGATGGCGGCCTTGCTCGTCGATGCGCTGAAGCCGAACCTCGTCCAGACACTCGAGAGCGTCCCGGCGCTCGTGCATTGCGGGCCATTCGCCAACATCGCCCACGGCAACAACTCGATCGTCGCCGACATGCTCGCGCTCGAGCTGGGCGACTACGTCGTCACCGAGAGCGGCTTCGGCGCGGAGATGGGATTCGAGAAGTTCGTCGACATCGTCTGCGGTCTGGCAGACGTGCGCCCGGCGGCCGTCGTCGTCGTCGCGACGACGCAGGCTCTCGAGCATCACGGCGCCGACGGCGCGAACCTCGAGGCGAACCTGCGGATCGTCCGCGAGGTCGGCATCGAGCCGGTGGTCGCGATCAACCGCTTCCCGGGCGACAGTCGGAGCAAGACGGACGCGCTCCGGAAGCTCGCGCTCGACCTCGGCGCCTACGCGGCGGAGGTCAACGACGGCTACGAACGCGGCGGCGCCGGCGCCGCGGCCCTCGCCGAGGCGGTGAAAGCGGCCGCCGCGCGGCCGGTCGAGCTCCGCCCGCTCTACGCCGCCGGCGACCCGCTGCGGCGCAAGCTCGAAGCGGTGGCGCGCAAGGCCTATGGTGCTGCAGAGGTCGAGCTGGCGCCGGCGGCCGTCAAAGGGCTGAAACAGCTCGAGGAGGACGGCCTCGACCACCTACCGGTGTGCGTTGCCAAGACCCACCTGTCGCTCTCGCACGATCCGACGGCACTCGGCGCGCCGCGCGGCTTCACGCTGCCGGTCCGCGAGCTCCGGCCGTACACCGGCGCCGGGTGGATCGTCGCACTCTGCGGCGACATGCAGACCATGCCGGGGCTGCCGTCGAAAGCAGCGGCGTTCGGCATCGACGTCGACGGTGAGACCATCCTCGGCCTGCATTGAGTGCCCGTACTGCAAGGGGTAACGTCGACCTTCTGAGCGAGCGCCTGGATCCCGCGCTGGTCATCCCGCTCGACGGGCTCGACGAGCTCGTCGCCGTCCTCCAGCAGCGCGGCTACCGCGTGATCGGCCCGAGGGCCCGTGACGGCGCGATCGTCTACGACGACATCACCGGCGCCGCCGACCTGCCGATCGGCTGGGGCGACGAGCAGGACGCGGGCTCGTACCGGCTGGTCCGGCGCGCCGACGACGCGCGCTTCGGGTACGCGGTCGGGCCGCACTCGTGGAAGCAGTTCCTCCAGCCGCCGCACGTTCGCCTGTGGCAGGCGCAGCGCGACGGCGCGCCCGAGGCAGAGCCGGGACCGGATCGCCCGCTCGCCTTCGTCGGCGTCCGCGCGTGCGACCGCCATGCGATCGAGATCCAGGACCGGGTGCTGCTCGGCGGGCGCTACACCGACGACGACTACGCCGCTCGCCGCGACGGCGCCTTCGTCGTCGCGGTCGACTGCGCCGACCCCGCGGGCACGTGCTTCTGCGTCTCGATGGACACGGGCCCCGGCGTCGACGACGGGTTCGACCTCGCGCTCACCGAGCTGCTCGACGGCGAGCACCGCTTCCTCGTCCGCGTCGGGAGCGAACGCGGAGCGGAGGTGCTGTCGGAAGTGTCTTGCCGCGACCCCGAGGCCGAGGAGCGGTCCACCCGCGAGCAAATCGTTGCGCACGCAGCGGAGCGGATGGGCCGGGAGCTCGACACGACCGGCCTGCGGGAGTTGCTGCAGGACGCGCTCGAGCATCCGCGTTGGGACGAGGTCGCGGAGCGCTGCCTGACGTGCGGGAACTGCACGATGGTCTGCCCCACCTGCTTCTGCACGACCGTCGAGGACGTCACGGACGTCCGCGGCGAGCACGCCGAGCGCTGGCGTTCGTGGGACACCTGTTTCTCGCTCGACCACTCGTATATGCACGGCGGCAGCGTCCGTGCCGGCGGCCGCTCTCGTTACCGGCAGTGGCTGACGCACAAGCTCGGCACCTGGTGGGACCAGTTCGGCACGAGCGGCTGTGTCGGCTGCGGCCGCTGCATCGCCTGGTGTCCCGTCGGCATCGACATCACGGAGGAGGCGGCGGCGCTGCGAACGCCGCCGAGCGATGGCGCGCGGCCTTGACGCCGTCGTCCTCGACGCGCCCGTCTTCGCCGGGCTCGACGAGGAGCAGGCGGTGCAGCTCGCCGGCTGCGCCCGCACGACCGGCTGGGACGACGGCGACACGCTTTTTCGCGAGGGGGATCCGGCCGACGCGTTCTACGTCGTCAGGCGCGGCCGGGTCGCGCTGGAGCTCTTCGTCCCGAACCGCGGCGCGCTGACGATCGAGACGATCGAGCCCGGCGAGGTCGTGGGCTGGTCGTGGCTGTTCCCGCCGTACCGGTGGCACTTCGACGGGCGCGCGGTCGGCGCGGTGCGCGCGATCCAGCTCGACGGCGCCTGCCTGCGGAGCAAGTGCGACGCCGACCCGGCGCTCGGCTACGAGCTGATGCGCCGCTTCTCGCAGGTGATGCTCGAACGGCTCCAGGCGACACGGCTGCGGCTCGCCGACGTCTACGCGGTGCCGCGATGAGCGTCATGACGCCGAGCACGTATCTCGTGAGCGAGCGGCGGCGCGAGACCGAAGACACGTTCACGCTCGAGCTCGAGCCCCGAAACGGCGGCATCGACGCGCCGCAGCCTGGGCAGTTCACGATGCTCTACGCCTGGGGCGTCGGCGAGGTGCCGATCTCCGTGAGCGCTGTCGACGACACGGGACGGCTCGTACAGACCATTCGCGACGTCGGCGCCGTCACGCACAAGCTCTGCGCGCTCGAGCAGGGAACGACGGTCGGAGTCCGCGGCCCGCTCGGCCGCGGCTGGCCCATCGACGAGCTCGCGGGCGCCGACGTGGTGGTCGTCGCCGGCGGGCTCGGGCTCGCGCCGCTGCGGCCCGCCGTCCACGCGCTGCTCGCGAAGCGCGAGCTGTTCGAGCGGCTCGTCCTGCTCTACGGAGCGCGCACGCCCGGCGACCTGCTCTTCCTGGACGAGCTCGAACACTGGCGCGACGGCGGCTTCGACGTGCAGCTGACCGTGGACGCTGCGGATGCGGAGTGGGCCGGGCCGGTGGGCGTCGTCGGCAAGCTCGTCGCCCGCGGCGGCTTCGACGCCGGTTCGGCGGCGGCATTGATGTGCGGCCCGGAGGTGATGATGCGGTTCACCGCAGCGGCGCTCCTCGAACGTGGCGTCTCCGCCGAGCGAACGTACGTCTCGCTCGAACGGTCGATGAAGTGCGGCGTCGGCCAGTGCGGCCACTGTCAGATCGGCCCGACGCTCGTGTGTGTGGACGGGCCGGTGTACACGTGGGCGGAGATGGCACGGTGGCTGTCCGTGCGGGAGCTCTAGTGGCCGGGAAGCCGACGCTCGCCGTCTGGAAGTTCACGTCGTGTGACGGGTGCCAGCTGAGCTTGCTCGACCTCGAGGACGAGCTCCTGGCGATCGCCGGCGAGATCGAGATCGCACAGTTCCTCGAGGCGTCGAGCGCGACGGTCGACGGGCCGTACGACGTGTCGCTCGTCGAGGGCTCGATCACGACGCCGCACGACCGGGAGCGGATCCGCGAGATCCGCGAGGCCTCCGGGTTCCTGATCTCGATCGGCGCGTGCGCCACCGGCGGCGGCATCCAGGCGCTTCGCAACTTCGCCGACGTCGAGGGCTTCCTCGCGGCCGTCTACGCGACGCCCGAGTACGTCGCCACGCTCGACACCTCGACACCGATCTCCGATCACGTCACGGTCGACCTCGAGCTCCAGGGGTGCCCGATCAACAAGCGCCAGCTGCTCGAGGTGATCACGGCGTTCCTGCAGGGCCGCCGTCCGAACGTCCCCGCGTACTCGGTCTGCGTCGAGTGCAAGCGCCGCGGCACGCCCTGTGTGATGGTCGCGCGCGGGATCGCGTGCCTCGGCCCGGTCACGAACGCCGGCTGCGGCGCGCTCTGCCCGGCGTACACGCGCGGCTGCTACGGCTGCTTCGGCCCGAAGGAGCAGCCGAACGTCGCATCGCTGACGACGTGGTGGGTCGACGAGCTCGGCGTCGAGCCGCCGGCGGTCGATCGGGCGCTGCAGACGTTCAACGTCGAACGGTTCAGGCGGGAGGCATGAGCAGCACGCGCCGCACGATCCAGACCGACTACCTGGCGCGGGTCGAGGGCGAGGGCGCGATGACCGTCCGGCTCGTCGACGGCCACGTCGAGGACGTCGAGCTCCGGATCTTCGAGCCGCCCAGGTTCTTCGAGGCGATGCTGCGCGGCCGCTCGTTCCGCGAGGCGCCTGACATCACCGCGCGCATTTGCGGGATCTGCCCGGTCGCGTACCAGACGAGCGCCGTCAACGCGATGGAGGACGTGTGCGGCGTGGAAGTGCCGGAGCCGATCAGGATGCTGCGGCGCCTCCTCTACTGCGGCGAGTGGATCGAGAGCCACGCGCTGCACGTGTACATGCTTCACGCACCGGACTTCCTCGGCTACGACGGCGCCGTGCAGATGGCACGCGAGCATCCGCGCGAGGTCGAGCGCGGGCTCGCGCTGAAGAAGACGGGCAACGAGCTGATGGCGCTCGTCGGCGGACGAGAGATCCACCCGATCAACGTCCGTGTCGGCGGCTTCTACCGCGCGCCCACGCGAGCCGAGCTGCGGACGCTCGTCGATCCACTGGAGCGCGCGCGGACGGCGGCGCTGGAGACGGTGCGGTGGACGTCGTCCTTCGAGTTCCCCGAGCGGGAGGTCGACTGCGAGCTCGTCGCCCTGTCGGAGCCGCAGGCATACGCGATCGAGGACGGCACGATCGTCTCCGACCGAGCCCTCGACATCGGCCCCGCGGAGTACGACGAGCAATTCACGGAGGAGCACGTTGCGCGCTCGAACGCTCTCCATTCGCGGCGCACCGACGGGACGACCTACCTCTGCGGGCCGCTCGCGCGCTACACGCTCGGCGCCGACCGCCTGTCGCAGACGGCACGCGACGCAGCGCACGATGCCGGCCTCGGCGACGACTGCCGCGACGCCTTCCGCAGCATCATCGTGCGCAGCGTCGAGCTCGTCTACGCCTGCGACGAGGCACTCCGCCTGATCGGCGCATACGAGGAGCCGGAGCGCGCCGCCGTCGAGGTCGAGCCGCAGGCGGGGACGGGCTACGGCGTCAGCGAGGCGCCGCGCGGGCTCCTGTACCACCGGTATCGGCTCGACGCCGACGGAACGATTCGTGACGCGAAGATCGTGCCGCCCACCTCCCAGAACCAGCTCGCGATCGAGGACGACCTCCGTGGGGTCGTCTCGAGCTACGCCGACTTGCCGGACGACGAGCTCCGGGATTTGTGCGAGCAGACGATCCGGAACTACGACCCGTGCATCTCGTGCGCAACGCATTTCCTCACGTTCGAGGTCGAGCGGCGGTGACGGTCGTCGTCATCGGCGTCGGCAACCGTCTCCGCGGCGATGACGCAGCAGGGCCCGCGGTGGCCGAACGTGTGCGCGCACGCGCGCCGCACAGCGTCGACGTCCGCATCTGCGAGCAGGAGCCGTCGCGGCTGCTCGACGCCCTCGCCGGCGCGGACGTCGCGTTCATCGTCGACGCGGTGTCGACCGGTGCGGCGCCCGGGACGCTGCATCGCTTCGATGCGAGCGCCGAGGCCGTGCCGAGCCGCGAGCTCCGCTCGTCGACGCACGCGCTCGGCGTCGGCGAGTCGCTCGAGCTCGCGCGGGCGCTCGGGCGCCTGCCGGGCAAGACGGTCGTCTTCGGGATCGAGGGGAGCGACTTCCTGGCCGGCGGCAGACTCAGCCGTGCGGTCGAAGAGGGCGTGGAGCGAGCGGCGGCGTCCGTATTGGAGGAGGTCGAGCTGTGCACGAGCGAGCCGTGATGCAGCAGCTGGTGCGGCGAGTCGTCGAGGTCGCTGACGAGCAGAACTCGCGCACCGTCACCGGAATCCGGGTGCGGCTCGGCGCTCTGTCCCATTTCACGCCGGAGCACTTTCGCGAGCACTTCGTCGACGCGGCGCGCGGAACGCCTGCGGAGGGCGCAGCCGTGGACGCTGTCGTCTCGACGGACACCACCGCGGCAGACGCGGACGGCGTCGTGCTCGAGAACGTCGAACTGGAGGTGTCGCACTGATGTGCATCGGATCCATCCAACTGCTCGAGGAGGCGTGGGACGAGGGCGGCGCGCGCGTCGGGCGGCTCGCGGACGGGGCGCTCGTGACGCTCGCGTTCGCCCCCGAGGCGGAGCCGGGGATGCACGTGCTCGTGCACCTCGGCGTCCCGGTCGAGGTGCTCTCCGACGAGGAAGCCGAGACGGCCCTCGGCCTGCGTGCGGGAGCGCACTCGTGAGCCGCCGCACGACGGGGATCGCGATCGCGTTCGTCACCGCCTGCATCAGCGGCGTGTCGATCTGGGTCAACTCGCACGCGGTCGCGCACTTCGGCGACGCGACGGTCTACACGACGGCGAAGAACGCCGTCGCGGGCCTGCTCCTGCTCGCGCTCGCGCTCCCGCTTCTCCGGCGGACCGGGGGCGACGGCGCGACGCCGCTTCCGCGCAGCCGGCGGCCGGCGCTCCTCGCGATCGCAGTCGTGGGCGGCAGCGTCCCGTTCGTCCTCTTCTTCGAAGGGCTCGCGCGCGCGCAGGCGACACAGGCGTCGTTCATCCAGAAGACCCTCGTCATCTGGGTGGCGTTGCTTGCGATCCCGATCCGGCGGGAGCGGATCGGCCCTGCGCACGTTGCGGCGATCACGTTCGTGATCGCCGGCCAGGCAGTTCTCGCCGGCAGTGCCGGGACGGTCGTCTTCGGGACCGGCGAGGCGATGATCCTCGCCGCGACGCTCCTATGGGCGGTCGAGGTGCTGCTCGCGAAGCGCCTGCTCGACGACGTCGCCGTCCGCGTCCTCGCTGTCGCGCGAATGGTGCTCGGGACGCTCCTGCTCCTCGGCTGGCTCGTGCTTTCCGGACGCGCGGACGACTTCGTCTCGCTCACGGCGTCGCAGTGGAGCTGGGCGCTGCTCACCGGTCTGTTGCTCGCGGCCTACGTTGCGACGTGGTACGCGGCGCTGGCGCGCGCGCAGTGCGTGGACGTCACGGCGGTGCTCGTGTTCGGCGCGGTCGTCACGGCGTTCCTCGCGAACGCGACGGACGGCGTCGCATTCGACGGACTCGGCGTCGTCCTCGTCTGCGTCGGCGTCGCGCTCGCAGCGGTCGCCGGCAGCCGTCCGAGGCTGCGAGCGGCATGACGCCCGGGCCGCTGCTCTTCGCGCGCTACGCGTACCCGCCGAACGCGCTCGGGCTGTGCGGTGCGGAGGAGTCGCGCACGCTGCTCGAATACGGAACCGCGGGCGCGTCGGACGGGGGGCTCGCCGAGCTCGCGCAGGCGTTCGAGGGAGCGTGGCCGTACCTCACGCTGATCGCAGGCGCCAACGGGATCCATGATCCCCTCGATGCCCGTGTCGTCGAGGCGTACTGGGTCGGGAACGAGCTGCTCGACCGCGTCTCCGCGCAGACGCTCGCACGGCACGTCGAAGACCGCTTCAAGGGCCGTGTCGGCCGTACGTGGCAGCGCATCGTCGAGGCGGTGGCGGCAGGAGCCGTGCCGCACCACACGTTTCACGTCTTCGCGGTGTACCCCTGGCTCGGGCTGCTGCGGACCGGCGACACGGCGCAGCCGCTGACCGTTCTCGACAGGTGCCGGATCACGCCCGCCCTCGTCCAGAGTGTCGACGGCGACAGCGTCAAGGTGCTGGCGCCGGCGCTCGACTGGGACGGCAGCCGCCTCGCGCTCGGCTGGTGGAAGCAGCGGACGGCGCGCTTCAGCGAGGACGGCCTCGGCTTCGTCACGCCGGCGCCCGGCGACTGGGTGTCGCTCCACTGGGATTTCGTCTGCGACCGCCTCACTCTCACGCAAGCTGCCGCCCTCTACAGGGCGAGCGAGCGCGCGCTGTCCGCCGTGCACGGGTCAGCCGGAACGAAGCTCGCGCTGGGCTAGGCCGCAGTACTTCTCCGAGGCGCCGGTCCGGAACCCCACCGATGCGGTCGCGGCGCTCACGAGCGACGCTGCAGACGTGAGCCTGACCGCATCAGCCCGCTCGATTCCCGGCACGTCGAGGCAGAACGTGCTGATCGACGGCAGGCACCGCCTGCTGACGGACGAGCCGGCTCATCTGGGCGGCACCGGCCTCGGGCCGGCGCCCCACGAGCTGCTCCCGGCGGCGCTTGCGTCGTGCATCTCCCTGACGCTCGCCACGTATGCGCGGACGAAAGGGTGGGACGTCGGGGTGGTGTCGGTCGCCGTCGTCTACGACAACAAGGCGGTGCCGCGCCGCTTCGACGTGTCGATCGACTTCGAGCGCGACCTCGACGAGGCACAGCTCGTCAGGCTCGAGAAGGTCGCGCGGGCGTGTCCGCTTCGACGCTCGCTGGAAACCGGGTTCGAGTTCCACGAGCACGTGTGTCACCACGAGGTCATCGCGGCCTGAGTCGAGGGCTAGGACGTCCCGAACGGCGGCGGCTGGACGGCGGCGGCACAGGACCGGTCGGCCGGTGTCAGGCGATGCGAGGTCAGGAAGCGCGCCGCCACGGCGGGAAGGCACCCGTACTGCAGCGAGCCGTGCCCGGCGCCGGGGACGACGAGGATCTGCGCGTTCGGAAATGACGACGGCGCCGCCTCGACGTTCTCGAGCGGATCCTGCGGATCCGTGCCGCCGACGAGGAACAGGACGGGCACCGCGGATTTCGGCACGACGCCGGCATCCGGTGCGGGCAGCGGCGGCCCGAGCAGCGGACAGACGACCTGCATCGCGCGAGCCTGGCCCAGCATGTCCTCGAGGAAGTCGGTCCCGGCGGCCCACCGCCTGACCTCCGCCTCGTCGGTCCGTGCCCACCCCTCGGCACAGACGATCGCCCAGTACATCAGCTGAGGGGCGGACTCTCCGTCAGCTGCAGATCCCTCCCAGAAGTCGAGCAGCGGACGGAAGTCCCCCGCAGCCGCGCGGTGCAGCAGCAGCGGCAGGCGCGCCGCCGCGGCGGGGTTGCGCAGCGCAAGGCGCACGGCGCCCTCCGCACCCGCGACGTCGAGCGTGAAAGCACCGTCGTGCACGGGTGACGTGCGCAGGCGCGCGAGCACGGCCCTGAAGTCGGCGGTGACGTCAGGAGCAACGCTGCGACACGTCGCATCGGCCGCGCAGCGCGTCGAGAGCGCGTCGAACGAGCGCTGCGTCGCCCGCGGCATGCGCTCGAAGAGCGGCACGTCGAGGAGCGACGCACCGTCCAGGACCGCTGCTGCGGCGTGCGCACCGTGGCGCGCGACGTACACCTGCGCGGCGGTCGCCCCGTAGGAGCCGCCGTACAGCACGATCCGCCTGTAGTGCAGCGCCTGGCGGACGGCATCGACGTCGTCCATCGCCGCGTCGGTGGTGTAGAGGCGTGGATCGCGGCCGACGGCCTGCAAGCACGCCCGCGCATCGTCGACCGTCTGCGGCACGGTCGGACACACGAGCGGAGCCGACCTGCCGACGCCGCGCTGGTCGACGAGCACGAGGTTGCGCGTCCGGTTCGCGTCGGTCAGCGCGCGCACCGCAAACCCTGCATCGCCGCTCGCAGCCGCGCCGCCGGGGCCGCCGGAGAGGTAGAAGATCGGAGCGCTGCGCGCGCGGCCGCCCCACGCGCGCACGACCGCGACGAAGAGCTTGATCCTGCGCCCGTTCGGCAACCGCCGGTCTTCTCGCACCGCTAGGCGGCCGCAGCGGGCGACGACCACGCCCGGCAGCGTGCACGGCTTCAGCGACAGCGCCGGCGTGCTCGTCCCGAGCGCAGCCGCGGCAGCGGCGACCGCGAGGATCATGTAACCGAGCGTGACGGGCACCGCCCGTCCGGGCATCGGTCGGCCACCGCATCCGGATCCGCAGAAACCCGCAGACCGTTCGCCGCCTCCCCCGATGTCGAACGGCAACCGATACGCGACGCTGCATGTACCGACGCGGGAGGTTCAGCGATGACCATCACCGAACGACCACCTGCGAGTGCACAGGCCGACGCGATCCGGCTGGAGCACGAGCGTCTCCGCGACCACGCCGAGGAGATCCGAGTCGCGGCGCTCGAGTTGCCCGTGCTCGCTCCCGAGGACCGCCGCGTGCTCGTCGACAGGATCGTCTCGTTCCTCGGCGGCCCGTTCGCCGCCTACGCCGAGAGTGAGCGTAGGGCGCTCTACCCGTACCTCGATCGCATGCTCGACGATCCGCACGCGAGCGACGGGATGCGCTACGACCTCGAAGCCGTGCGGCAGCTCACCGACCGCCTGCGCGAAGCCGACGTCCGGAACACCCCGGGCCTCCAGGAGCTCCTGTACGGCACGCACGCGCTCATCAGCCTGCATCTCCGCAAGGAGGACGACCTGTACCTGCCGCGGCTCGAGCACGAGCGGCCGGAGCAGCTCGAGCACGTGCTCCGAGCGATGCGGGAGGTCCGCTTCGAGCACGACCATCCTTCGCGCGGCGACCTCTGAGGGAGAAGACGTCATGCGCGACGCACGCACACCCCCTCATCGGCAAGCCGAGCAGCTGATCGGACGGGCCGACCGCCTCACGAGCTGGGCGCTCGCCCAGAGTTACCTGACGACGCACCGGGTGCCGCCGAAACGGCGGACACCCGCGGCCGTCGACGCTCGCAAAGCGAGACGGTGAAGTCCCCGGCAGCCATCCGCGACTGGCGCCTGGTCGAGCTGCCGCTCGGCACACCCGTGTGGGAGCAGGTCTTCACGGTTGCCCCACTCGTGCTCATCGGGACGAAGGAGGGCGACGGGCACGACATCGCGCCGAAGCACCTCGCTTCACCGTTCGGCTGGGGCAACTGGTTCGGCTTCGTCTGCACGCCGCGACACGCGACGCACCGCAACATCGTCGAGCACGGCGTATTCACCGTGAGCTTCCCGCGCGCCGACCGCATCCTCCATGCGACGCTCGCCGCCGGCGAGCGTCTCGAAGACGGTTCGAAGCCGGCGCTCGAGGCGGTGCCGACGTTCCCGGCACGGCACGTCGACGGCGTCCTCGTCGAAGGGTGCTACCTCTATCTCGAGTGCGAGCTCGAGCGGATCGTCGACGGTCTCGGCGAGAACAGCCTCATCGTCGGACGCATCGTCTCGAGCTCTGCACGACAGGAGTTCGTGCGCAGGGCCGACGACGACGATGCAGACCTGCTGCAGCACTTGAGCCCGGTCGTGTACCTCTCGCCGGGGCGGTTCGGCATCGTCCGCGAGACGTACTCGTTCCCGTTCCCGAGCGGCTTCAGCCGCTGACGATGTCGCAGGCTCGCGCGGGACAGCTGCTCGCGTGGCTCGAGGAGACCGAGCCCGAGTTCGTTCGTCTCGTGGAACGGCTTGCGTGCGCAGAGTCGCCCACGCGCGACGCCGGCGCCCAGGCGGCCGCGTTCGCGATCCTGGCCGGCGAGCTCGAGGACGCCGGCTACCGGGCCCGCCGCGTCGGCCGCCCCGACGGCGGGACGCATCTCTACGCGCGGCCGCACGGGCGCCGGCGGCACGGCCCGTTCCAGCTCGTCGTCGGGCACATGGACACGGTCTGGCCTGTTGGAACCCTGCGCCGAATGCCTGTCTACAGGGACGGCGACCTCCTCTTCGGGCCCGGCACGTACGACATGAAGGCCGGCCTGGCGCAGTTCGTGTTCGCCGTGAAAGCGCTCGCCGCATGCGGTTTCCCGCCGACGGTCACACCCGTCGTCCTGATCAACGCCGACGAGGAGATCGGCAGCCCGACCTCTCGCCGGACGATCGAACGTCTCGCCCGGCACGCTGACCGTGCATTCGTGCTCGAGGCCGGCGACGGGCCCGACGGGCGCCTGAAGATCGCCCGGAAGGGCGTCGGCCTCTACCGGCTCACGATCCACGGCCGCGCGTCGCATGCCGGGACGAGCTTCGACGAAGGGGTCAGCGCCGTGCTCGAGCTCTCGCATCAGGTGCAGCGGCTCTTTGCGCTGAACGACCCGCGCCGCGGTGTGACTGTGAACGTCGGAACGGTGGACGGCGGCATGCGCCCGAACGTCGTCGCGCCCGAGGCGACCGCAGAGATCGGCGTCCGCGTCCCAACGGCTCGAGCCGCGCGCGAGCTCGACCGCTCGCTGCGGAGCCTCCGGCCGGTCCTGCGCGGGAGCACGCTCGAGCTCAGCGGCGGCATCGGGCGGCCACCGATGGAGGCGACGCCGCGCAACCGTGCGCTCTTCGCCACCGCCCAGCGACTCGGCCGCGACGTCGGACTCGCCCTCGCCGTCGCGGGGGTCGTCGGGGGCGGCTCGGATGCCAACACGACGAGCCGCTACACGGCGACCCTGGACGGCCTCGGACCGATCGGAGGAGGCGACCATGCCGCGCACGAGCACATCTGCATCGACGCCACGACGCAGCGGACGGCATTGCTCGCCCTGCTCCTGCTCGAGCCGGCGTCGCGTCCGAGGCGGCAGACGCCGCCCCGGACGGCAAGCGCTACGTCTTCGTGATCTCGACCTTCTTCGGCTCCGAGAGCTTCGACTTGGGCGCGTGCACCTCGAGGACGCCCTGCTCGAACGTCGCGTGGACGTGCTCGGCGTCGGCCGCGGCCGGAAGGACGAAGCGGCGCTCGAACTCGTGCTCGAGCCGCTCGCGCAGACGGAATGTCTTCTCGGTCTGATCCTCGGCCACCTTCCGGCGACCCTTGACGGTGAGCTGGTGATCCGTCACTTCGATCGCGAGCTCGTCGCGCGCGAAGCCGGGCACCTCGAGCTCGACGACGTACTCGGCGCCGGTCTCGTAGATGTCGGCCGCGGGCAACAAGACAGGCGGGAAGGTCAGGCCGTCCAGCAGTCGAAGCATGCGGCGCTCCATCGTGTCGACGTCACGAAGAGGCGGCCACAGCTGCATCGTGGTCATGTGTTCACCTCCCTTCGCGGACACATTCATCGTCACGCGGCAACGCGCCCACAGCATCGGTTGGGGCACCGATCGGCGCTGTGGAGAAGTACCGAGGCAGGACGCGAGCGCGGACCGATGCCGCCCGGCCTCGTCCTGGACAGGATGAGAACGAGGCCCACGGGCCAGGCTTCAGCATGTCGGAAGGAGGCGAGATGAGAGTCGAGGATGTGATGACCCGCGACGTCGAGGTCGTCGAGCCGCGTACCGGCCTGAAGGAGGTCGCGCTCCTGCTGTCGGCGCACGAGATCAGCGGCGTCCCGGTGGTCGAGCACGGCGTGCCGGTCGGCGTGGTGTCGGAGTCGGACCTCGTCGCGAAGGAACAAGAGAGTGAGGCGGAGACGGTGCGTCGGCGGTTCCGCCGGCGCCCGCAGACAGCGGCTGTCGTCGCCGCCGACGTGATGACAGCGCCGCCGGTGACCGTCAGGCCACAGAGCTCGGCGGTCGGAGCCGCGTGGCTCATGACGCAGCACGACGTCGACCGCCTGCTCGTGGTCGAGAACGACCGCCTGGTCGGGATGATCACGCGTGGCGACCTCGTCCGTGCCTTCGGGCGCTCGGACGAGCGCATTCGAGCCGAGATCGTCGACGAGGTCCTTCCCGCTCTCGACGTCTCGCCGAACGACGTGACCGTCGCCGTCGCCGACGGCATCGTGCGGCTCGAGGGCGAGGTCGAGGACGAGCTCGATGCGCAGTGGCTGCCCCACGCGGTGCGGTCGGTCGTAGGCGTCGTCGAGGTGCGCTGCGACGTCGCAGCTCGGCACCGGCGGCGGCCACCGGTCACCGTCTACACCTACTGACGCGCCGTTCAGGCGGCGGGCGGCCGCAGCGCCAGATCGCCGTCGCCGAGTGCCGACGGCACGAGCGGCTCGTGCCGCTCGGCCAGCCACGCTGTCACCGTTGCACCGACCACACACTTGGCGTCGAGGATCTCGACCGTCGTTCCCCCGCGGCGGGCCTGCAGCCCGAGCCCTTTGACGAAGTCCTCGAGGTCGGCGGCGTCGGTCACCCGCGGGAGCTCGATGCTCGTGCTTGACGACATAGATGCCTCCTCTCCCGACAACTGTGGCACCGGCCCCGGGCGCTGACATCGGGAGAAGCCCGGAATGTCGCTGCGGGTTTCGCCGCTTGGCCGCACCGGTTGCGATTCTGCGAACATCCGAGTCGATGAACACGCTGCGGGAGACAGGCCGTCTCCGAGCGCTCGTCGAGACCGGGATCGCGATCAACTCAGAGCTTTCGCTCGACGGGGTGCTCGAGCGAATCGTCGAGGCGGCAGCGAGCGTGACCGGTGCGCGATACGCGGCGCTCGGGGTCATCGACCCGACCGGAAGCGGGCTGGAGCGCTTCGTCACGTACGGACTGACGCCCGACGTCCAGTCGCAGATCGGGCAGCCGCCGCACGGCCGCGGCATCCTGGGCGTGCTGATCCGCGACCAGCAGCCCTTGCGCCTGCACGACCTGTCTCAGGACCCGCGGTCCGTCGGCTTCCCACCCGGCCACCCGCCGATGCACTCGTTCCTGGGCGTGCCGATCATGCTGCGCGGCGCCGCCTTCGGGAACCTCTATCTGACGGAGAAGGAAGGCGGCGACTTCACGGACGAGGACCTCGACCTCGTCGAGCTGCTCGCGGCGCAGGCGGCCGTCGCCGTCGAGAACGCGCGCCTGTACGAGGCAGCGACGGCCTGGTCGCAGCAGCTCGAATCGCTGAACGAGGTCGGTGCGGCACTCGTCGGCGAGCTCGAGCTCGAGCCGCTGCTCGACCTCGTCGCCGCCCGGCTGCGCGAGCTGATCGGGGCGCGGGTGGTGGCGATCGCGCTGCCCACGGCGGGGACACTCCGGATCACCGCTGCGGCCGGCGCCGACGACGACGCGATCACGGCGTTCGCCAACCTGTCGGATTCGTCGAAGACGCAGCGCGTCCTGGAACGCGGACAGAGCGAGCGGGTCGATTCGCTCCTCGAGGATCCGGAGGTGGACCAGGACGTCGCGAGACGCCTCGGCGCGACCACCGGCCTCTACGTGCCGCTGCGTGCGCGCGAGCGTGCGATCGGCGTCCTGATCGCGCACGACAAGATCGGCCGCGACCAGCGCTTCAGCAGCAGCGACCTGCGCTTGGCCGAGCAGTTCGCGGTCAGGGCGTCGCTCGCCGTCGACCTCTCGCAGCGCGTGGCACGAGACTCGCTGCGGCGGGTCGTCGCGGGCCAGGAGGTCGAGCGCCGCCGCCTCGCGCGCGAGCTGCACGACGAGACCGGCCAGGCGCTCACCTCGATCCTGCTCGGGCTGCGCGCGCTCGAGGAGGGCGGCGGCTCGAGCGTCGACGACATCCGCGAGCTCGTCGTCTCGACGCTTCAGGACGTGCGTCGCCTCGCCGTGCAGCTCAGGCCGAAGGCCCTGGACGACTTCGGCCTCGTGGCGGCGCTCGAGCGGCTCGTGCAGACGTTCTCGGAGTCGAGCGGGATCACGACGCAGCTCGAGGCACAGCTCGGGAAGGAACGCCTTCCGGCCGACGTCGAGACGACGATCTACCGCATCGTTCAGGAAGCGCTCACGAACGTCGTCAAGCACGCGGAGGCGAAGAACGTCAGCATCTTGCTCGTGAAACGCGGCTCCTTCGTCACTGCAGTCGTCGAGGACGACGGCCTCGGGTTCGACACGGCGGAAGCTCGCGACGACAGCCTCGGGCTCGAGGGCATGCGCGAGCGCGTCGAGCTGCACGACGGCCGCATGACGGTCGAGACGTCGCCCGGATCGGGCACGACGCTCCGCATCGAGGTGCCGCTGTGACGAGCGTCGTGCTCGTCGACGACCACAACGTCGTCCGGTCCGGCCTGCGCCTGCTCCTCGACGGCCAGGAGGACATCGACGTCGTCGGCGAAGCCGGCAACGCCAAGGACGCCGTGTTCCGGGCGCGGGCGCTGAAGCCCGACGTGATCCTGCTCGACATCGTCATGCCCGGCGAGAGCGGCATCGAGGTGCTCCCGAAGCTGCTCAAGGAATCGCCGGCCACCAAGGTCCTGGTGCTCTCGATGCAGGACGATCCGAGCTACGTCCGTGAGGCCTTTGCAGCCGGGGCGAGCGGCTATGTCCTCAAGGAGGCGGCCGACGAGGAGGTCGTGTCGGCTGTGCGCGAGGTCGCGGCGGGCGGAAACTACGTCCACCCGGCGCTCGGTGCGCGCATGGTCGCGGCCGAGGCAAAGGACCGAGCCGACGCCGAGGCCGACCCGCTCTCAGAGCGGGAGCGCGAGGTCCTCCGACTGCTCGCGCTCGGCCACACGAACCAGGAGATCGCCCAGCAGCTCTACATCTCGGTGCGCACGGCCGAGTCGCACCGGGCGCACATCATGCAGAAGCTCCGTCTCACCACGCGCGCGGAGCTGGTGCGCTACGCGCTGACGCACGGCCTGTTGGACGAAGAGCCGGCCTAGGCCTAGACCCCGAGCCCGACTCCCAGCTTCTCCTCGCCGCGCTTCCAGTGGTAGTGCTCGTGCGCGAGCCGCGGCGTGCCGTCGATCAGCTTCTCCCACGGCGCGAAGAAGACCGCGATCGACGGATCGTCGATCAGCTCGTTCACCTTCCACTCCACTTCCGCGCCGTCGAAGACGAAGATCACCTCGGAGGCGGTCAGATAGGCGGAGTGCGCCTCGAGCCCGGCGGTCTCCGGGTCGTACGGCGGCCCCTCGAGCAGCAGCGTCTTCGCTTCGTCGTACGCGTCGTCACGCAGCCTCGCCACGATCATCAACCGGTTCATCGTTCCTCCTTCGACTCGCTTTCCGCGAAGCGTCGCGCCGTGCGCAGCAGACGGCATCGGTGGATCGGCGCGACGCGCTTACGGCTTTTCCGCAGGCTTCCGCTCGAAGATCACGAGCACGCTCAGATGCTCGTACGCGGTGAAGCGGTGGTCGGCGCCCGCCTCGACGAACACCGCCGTTCCCTCGCGCACCGGCACGCTCTCGCCTTCGACCTCGAGGACGCCCGTCCCCTCGAGCACGACGTAGATCTCGTCGTCCTCGTGCGGTTGCTGGCGGTCGGCCTCCGGCGCGACGAGGACGTAGACGCCCAACTCGAGGCCCGTCGATTCGTGGACGGCCTCGTACCCTCCGCCGGCTTCGGCAAGCCGCTGCCTGACGGCGGCGATCTCGAACGCGTGCACGGCGTGAAGCTACTGCACGCGCACCGTCAGGCGCAGCACGTTGTCAGGGCCGATCGTCTTCCCCATCGCCTTCATCCACGGGTAGTCCTCGCCGGCTTTCGTCGTGAAGCGGTACGTGCCGGCGCGGCCGAATCTCACCGACATCGACGACGCCATGCGGTTCATGTTGGCGTGCGCCAGGGCGAGCTTCGGGCCCGACTGCTGGATCAGGCGCTGCGGCATCACGTCGTTGTTCACGAAGCGCAGCGTCGTGCCGCGCTTCAGGCTCACCGAGAGATTGACCTTCGGGTCGCGGTTGTTCAGCTGCCACATGTGACAGCCCTTGGTCTCGTGACTGATCGTGATCGTCTGGGTGCCGGCGGCCGACGCCGCGGGAACGGCGACGGCGGCTACAGCCGCGACGAGCAGGCCTGAGCTCCTGATCGACATGCTTCCTCCTTGGGACGCTGCGCGCAGTGTCGTCGTCGGCCCGTGCGGAGCCATCCGGGCACCGCCCGATGGTCTCTGCGGCTTTCTCCGGATGCCGCCGGCGCTCCGCCCGAGCATCCTCTTCGCATGCACCGGAAGACCTATGCCGTGTGGTGGCAGGAGCCGGACGGCCCGCGCCATGCAGGAAAGCTGCAGCTCGGCAGCCTTCATCTCCTCCTGTCCGGCAACGGCTCCGGCCGCATCGCCCTCCCGCTCGACCAGATCCTCTCCGTCAGCTACCGGCGAGGCGAGCTGCACATCGACCGGCAGGGCGCGCCTGCGCTCCACATCGGGAACCTCGACGGCCCGGGCGCGCTGCTCGAGCTGACCGAGAGCCTCGCGGCCTAGTCGTCGAAACCTTCGTTCTCGACGGGGCCCCGCGTCGGCGGAACGACGTCCGCCGGCGCGGCGGGGAAGTGCACCACTGGGCGGAACTTCCCCACCGGGTCGTTGCTCGAGGAGCCGTAACCGAGGAGCGCGAGATTCGCGGCGACCGCAGCGGCGGCTGCGAGCGCAACCAGCACGACCGTCACCAGCAGGCGCGTCACGCCGCCAACGCTAGCTCGCGCCGGAAGCCGGCGACCTCCGCGGCGCGGTTCGCGGCAAGCGCGGCGACGAGCCGACCCTCGCCGCCGAAGTAGCGCGCCGTGAAGCTGTCGTCCGAGCCCTCGCACTCGACCCGTGCGGCCGCGCGCGTGTCGCCGACGAGCTGGAGCCTCAGGCCGAACTGATCCGACCAGAAGAACGGCGGCTGCGCGGGAAGCGGCTCGAGCCCGAGGATCCGCCGGGCGGCGGCGACGCCGTCGGCGGCTGCCGACGTCCAGTGGCCTGGACCGCCGGCGGCATCGCCGCACTCGACGACGCCTTCGCGGACGAGCTCGCGTACAGGCTCGGCCCCGACGGACAGGAGCACCACGTCGCAGGGGACGGCGGTGCCGTCGGCGAGCGAGACACGGCGGGGTGCGAGCGCGACGGCCGCCGACCCCGTGCGGAGGTCGACCCCGTGGGCCCGGTACCGGCGCGCGAGGACATCGCCGACGTCCACACCGAGCGTCGCCTCGAACGGCGCATTGCCCGCCTCGAGCATCGTCACCTCCACGCCCATGCGCGTCGCCGTCGAAGCCACCTCGGCGCCCACGAAGCCCCCGCCGACGACGACGAGGCGCCGGCCGGCGTGAAGCTCCTCGCGCAGCGCGACGGCGTCCGAGATCGTCCGCAAGACGTGCGCGGTGTCGGCGCCGGGTGCTCGAATGCGACGGGCGCGCGCGCCCGTCGCAATGACGACGACCTCGTCCGGCCGTGGCCGGATTGCATCCACCCGGCAGCCGAGAACGAGCTCGATCGAGTTGTCGCTCCAGTACGCGGAGGGACGAAGGAGCAGCTCGCCCGCCGAGCGCTCGCCGGCGAGAAACTCCTTCGAGAGCGCGGGCCGCTCGTACGGGGCCGCCGGCTCCGCCCCGACGAGCCTGATGCGGCCGTCGTATCCCTCCGCGCGGAGCGTCTCGGCACAGCGCGCGCCGGCTAGCCCGGCGCCGACGATGAGGACCGATCGCGGCGGCTTCATGCTGCCTGGATCTCGATCACGCTGATCGCGCCCATCGGGCACGCAGCGGCCGCGTCGAGGACGCGCGGATCGTCGGATTCGCCGACTCGGACGGACGCGGTGCCGCCGGCGTCGAGCGCGAACAGCTCCGGGGCAAGGTCGGCACAGGCGCCGAACCCGCTGCAGAGGTTGGGATCGATCTCAATTCGATACACGACTTCCTCCTTGGAGTGATGGACGGACAGGGCGCGTGAGCGCACGCCACGCGGTTGCGAAAACGACGGCGGCGACAGAAGCGAGGTAGAGCTCGAACACCCACGGCCGCGGCGTGTCGGTGCCGGCAGCGAGGCCGTGCACCGTTGCGGCGGCGAAGACGCCGTACGTGACCCAGTGCAGCCGGCGCCATGCGCGCGGGCCGATTCGCTTGCGCAGCGGGAACGAGACGACGAGAACGACGGCGAGCTCGGCCGCGAGCACGCCGAGCGCAGTCGCGAACGGCCGGTACGGGCTGAGCCCCGGCACGAGGAGCGCCGGGAGGCGCATCCGAACGGTCGAATCGAGCATCAGCGCGATTCCGTGGACCGCGATAGCACCGAGCGCGAGGAGGGTCAGGAAGCGGTGAGTGTCGGTCACCGCGGCGGCCCTGACGCGGGCTCCGAGCGGTCGCGACTTCACGACGAGCCCCGCGAGCATCGAGAACGTCAGCAGCACGTACGCGGTGAGACCGCTCGCACGCGCGAGGATCCAGAAGGTCGGATCCTTCATGACGTCCGCGTGATGGTCAGCGGCGGCAGCGTGACGACGCGCACAGACGGCGACGATGAGACCGCCGGCGCCGGCTGCGACTGCCGTGCTGCGATCTGCGCTCGTCGCTTCTTCAGCTCCGCGCGGTAGACGGCCCAGCGCTTCTGCACGATGCGGTGAACGACGAGGCTCTCGTGCCTGATCCTGTGCTCCCTGGCAGTGAGGGCCGCAAGGCGCGGATCGGCCTTTGCGCTCGAGACCCACGGGCGTGCGGCAAACACGCTCCAGGCGAGGAAGAAGACGAGCAACGCCGCGGCGAGCGTATAGAGGCGGCCGACGTGGCTAGTCACCGGACTCTCCCCCCTGTTCGTGCTCGCTCTCCGAGTTCGGGCGGTGCTTGACGACGACGACCGGCGCGGGCCGCCGATAGACGACCTGGGGCGCCGGGGTGACAACGGCGGCGCGAGGAGCCGGCAGCGGCGGCAGGGCCGGCGGCTTCTGGCGGAGCGCGCGGTGCAGCGACGCCTCGATGCGGTCGAGCCTGTGTGCGCGGGCTGTGACCGCGGCTGATGCAGAAGTTGCCTTCGCCGACCGCAACCCCGCCGTCTTCGTCGCGGCCAGGAAGCCGAAGATCGAGGCGACGGCGAGCATCGCGGCGACTGCGAGTGTGTGGCTGGTTTTCATGCTCCGACCGTACGCCGGGCGGTCCCAAACGCGGGACACGCGCGCGTAAGCCTTCGCCAGCCGACGGCAAAGATTTGGCAAAGGCCGCGCGTCGCAGTCGCGTTGGTGCGTCAGGATGCAAACGTGCGCGTGTTGATCGTCGAGGACGAGGACGCGATCGCAGAGCCGCTCGCGGAAGGCCTCAGGCGCGAGGGCTTCGACGTCGCGCGTGCCGCGACGGGTGCCGAGGCTCTCGCCGCGACGCCCGCCGACGTCGTGTTGCTGGACCTCCGGCTGCCGGACCGAGACGGCTTCGACATCTGCCGCGAGCTCCGCTCCCGCTCCGCCGTCCCGATCATCGTCGTCACCGCGCGCGGCGAGGAGGCCGACCGCGTCGTCGGCCTCGAGCTCGGAGCCGACGACTACGTCGTGAAGCCGTTCGGCCTGCGCGAGCTGATCGCGCGGATCCGCGCCGTCACGCGAAGAGCACGAGGCGACCACAGCGGCTCGACGGTGCGCACCGGTGAGCTCGAGGTCGACCTCCGCGCCCGTCGCGCGACGCTCGCCGGGCGCGAGCTCGAGCTGACGCAGAAGGAATTCGACCTGCTCGCCGCGCTGGCGCGCGATCCCGGCGCGGTGCTGAGCCGCCGCCGGCTTCTGGAAGAGGTGTGGGACACGAGCTGGTACGGCTCGTCGAAGACGATCGACGTCCACGTCGCCGCGCTGCGCCGCAAGCTCGGCGATCCCTCCTGGATCGAGACGGTTCGCGGCGTCGGCTTTCGCCTGCGCGCGTGAGCCGACACATCCTCCTCGGCTACCTCGGCCTGGTTCTCGTCGTCCTCGTCGCGCTCGAGGTGCCGCTGGGGATCCAGAACGCGCGCACCGAACGGCGGGATCTCGAGGCCAAGGTCGAACGCGACGCGACGGCGCTCGCATCCGTCTCGCAGGATGCCCTTCGCGCGCCGAGCAGCAGAAGGCTCCATGCGCTCGGCGCCGTCGCGTACGGCTATGACCGTCAGACCGGCGGACGCGTCGTGATCGTCAACCGGCGCGGCATCGCGCTCGTCGACACGCGCCCGCCCGGCAGGGGAGCAGAGAGCTTCGCGTCGCGTCCGGAGATCGCGGCGGCGCTCCTCGGGCGCGTCGCCGTCGGCACGCGCCGCTCGGACACGCTGCGCCGGACGCTGCTGTACGTCGCCGTTCCCGCCGCGGCCGCGGGCCGTGTCGCCGGGGCCGTTCGCATCACCTATCCGACGTCCACCGTGGACGCGCGCGTGCGCCGGTACTGGCTCGTGCTCGCCGCGATCGCGGCGATCGCCCTCGCAGCCGCCGCGGTCGTCGGCTTCCTCGTCGCGCGCTTCGTCTCGCGGCCGTTGGCCCGGCTCGAGGATGCCGCAGCTGCCGTCGGCCGCGGCGACCTCAGCGCGCGCGCGCCGGAGGATGTCGGCCCGCCGGAGGTGCGGTCACTGGCGGCCGTCTTCAACGAGACGAACGCGAAACTCGAGCAGCTCCTGCAGTCGGAGGAGGAGTTCGTCGCCGACGCGTCGCACCAGCTGCGCACACCGCTGACGGCGGTTCGCCTGCGGCTCGAGAACCTCGAGCGCGACGTTGCGCCCGCCGGCCGGGGGGAGCTGGACGGTGCGATCGCAGAGGTCGAACGGCTCGGCGTGCTCGTCGACGGACTGCTGGCGCTGTCGCGCGCTGCGGCGGAAGCCGCACCGGCGGAGGCCGTCGACGTCGAGGGGACGATCGCCGAGCGGGTCGACGCGTGGTCGGCGCTGGCGCAGGAGCGTGGGTTGAAGCTCGTCGCGCAAGCAGACGGAGCCGGCTCGGTGCGCGCTGCGCCGGAGCGCCTTCGGCAGGTGCTCGACAACCTGATCGAGAACGCATTCGAGGTCTCGAGCGCTGGCGGGAGCGTCACCGTCGCGGCGCAAGCCGCGCCGCCGTGGGTCGAGCTGCGCGTCCAGGACGAGGGGCCGGGGCTCGACGCCGAGGGCCGCCGCCGTGCGTTCGATCGCTTCTGGCGCGGCCGCACGGGCGAAGGAAGCGGCCTCGGCCTCGCGATCGCGCGCCGCCTCGTCGAGACCGACGCGGGCGAGATCGAGCTTCTACCCTCGCCGGGCGGCGGCCTCGAGGCAGTCGTGCGGCTGAGACCGGCCTAGGCCGAGCCCGAACGCCGCGCCCAGTCGGCCTTCGCCTCTTCCTCCATCCGCTCGAGCCGTTCGTAGTAGTCGGGGAACTCCTTCATGTGCGCGAGCGCGATCTTGCCGGTGACGATCGGGTCGTCGCCGGTCACGTCCGTCTGCGGGTCGTGGCTGCCGTGCTCGTACTCGATGTCCATGCCGGCGCGAAACTGCTCGAGGTCGAAGCGCTCCCAGTCGACCCCGATCGAGTCACCGACACGACGCGCTTCCTCGACGCTGGTCCGGTGCGTTTCCGTCATCTGCATTCCCTCCTAGTGGCGGTCGACATGGTGCGTGTACAGGCCGAAGGCGAGCAGAAGCAGCAGACACGCAACGAGGGCGATCATCAGGCTGAGCGTCACCACGTGCATGATCCCTCCTTTCGTCGAGCTCATGTTCGCGGACGTGCGCGCGGCGGCCATCGGCAATGTGACGCGAGCCGCCGGACGGTTTTCCGCAGGGGCTTTCAGTACATCCGCGGATGTGCATCGGCCCCGACGACGGAAGACTCGGAGCCATGAAAACCTCAATTGCAATCAACGGCTTCGGCCGTGTGGGACGGGCAGCCTTTCGCGCGGCGCACGAGCGCGGGCTCGAGCTCGAGTGGGTCGGAATCAACGACCTCGCGGATGCCGAGACCCTCGCGCACCTCTTGAAGTACGACTCCGTCTACGGGCGGTTCCCCGGCACCGTTGTCGCGGGCACCGACTTCATCGACGTCGACGGCAACCGGATCCCGGTGTTCGGTGAAGCCGAGCCGTCACGGCTCGACTGGGGCGAGCTCGGAGCGGAGGTCGTGCTGGAGGCCACCGGACGGTTTCGCACCCGCGCGGCCGCCGCCGCGCACCTGGAGGCCGGCGCACGGAAGGTGATCGTGTCGGCGCCGATGAAAGATGCGGACGCCACCGTCGTTCTCGGCGTCAACTACGACGACACCTACGACCCGGCCGAGCATCACGTCATCTCGAACGCGTCGTGCACGACGAACTGCCTCGCGCCCGTGGCGTCGCTCATCCACGAGTCCGTCGGCATTCGCCACGGGCTGATGACGACGATCCACGCGTACACCGCCGACCAGCGTCTGATCGACCTGCCGCACAAGGACCTGCGGCGCGGACGCGCGGCAGCGCTCAACCTCGTCCCGACCTCGACCGGCGCGGCGAAAGCGATCGGCCTCGTCATTCCGGAGCTCGCCGGGAAGCTCAACGGCTTCGCGGTGCGCGCTCCCATTCCGACGGGATCGATCGTCGACCTGACCGTTGAGACCGAGCGCGCAACCGACGCGGAAGAGATCACCGCCCTCTTCCGGGAACGCTGCGACGTCGACGAGCTGAGCGGGATCGTCGCCTACAGCGAAGAGCCCCTCGTCTCGTCGGACATCGTCCAGTCGCCGTACTCGGCGATCTTCGATGCGCCGCTGACGACCGTCGTCGACGGCACGCAGCTCAAGGTCGTCGCCTGGTACGACAACGAGTGGGGCTACTCGAACCGGCTGGTCGAGCTCGCCGCACGCGTGGCTGCCGCGGAGCGGGTTCCGGCCTAGCGGCGGCGGAAAAGGCGGCGGCCGCTCTCCTCGGCCGCTTCGGGCTCGTCGCCCTCGCCGACTTCCTCGGCCTCGGCCGTGACCGGCGCGTCGAAGCCCTGCTCCCACGGGTCGCCTTCGGCGGGCGGCAGGACGCGCACGTGCCGCGGCGCCTCGGCGTCGGGAGACTCCGCGGTCTCTTCGTCGGGCTCGGAGCCGCGGCGCCACCAGCGCCGCTTCGATTCCGCCGCCGGCTGCTCTTCGGCCGCGGGCGGAAGCTCGGGCTCCGGCTCGGGCTCCGGCTCCGCCTCGGGCTCTTCGGGCTCTTCGTGCTCCTCGGCGCCGGCGACCGGCTCGTCTTCGCGCGGTGCGACGCCGATCATCGTCATCGCGTCCGACGGCTCCTGCGCCTCCTCGAAGGCGGTCCACCCGAGCGCGTCGTGCTCCTCCGTGTCCTCGGCCCGCTGTGCCTCGACGACGGGATGCGGCGGCGCGGCGGCTGCCGGCTGCGCGAACGCCAGCTCGTCGCGCCCGGCCGCCCACTCGATCGCACAGACGATCAGCAGCGCGCCGGCCATTGCGAGCAGGATCGTCCACCACGAGAGGCTGGCGAGGCCGAGCGCAACCGCGACGGCGATCAGGAACGCGACCTCCCCCGCGACGCGCCACACGACAGGCGACACGCCCTCACGCGGGGCACGCGCGCCGTAGCCGTACGACGGCGGCGAGCTCGGCCACGACTGCTGCGTCCACCCGGCCGAGCGGAGCTGCCGCAGGTCGGAGCGGAGCGCTGCCGCGTGCCGGTGGAAGGAATCGACCGCCTCGAGAGTCCGGAGCGCGGCGTCGAGCTGCGCGGCGTGGCGGTAGAACGCGTCGAACGCCGCGCGCACGCTCTCCTGCTCGTAGCCCTGCTCGGCGAGCGGCAAGTCCTCGACGCGAGGGAGCGGCTCCCGCGACGGGGTCTGCGGAGTGGGCCAGGCCTCGTTCTCCATCATCGAATTATGCGTGGACTCGTCTCAGGCCGCAGCTTCGGCGCGCCACAGGCCGCGAATCGCCCAGACGCCGAAGAAGATGAGCAGGACGAACAGGATCGCAAATGCGAGCAGCGTCTTGTCCGGCGAGCCGGAGATGAGCCCTCGCCCCTCCTCGAGCAGGGGCGTGATCGGGTTCACGCGGGCGACGCCGTGGAGCCATCCCTGCAACAGCCCGAGCGGGACGTAGACCGGCGCGAAGAAGAGCAGGATGAAGACCGGCATCTGGATGACGGGGAACGCCTGCTGCGTGCGGAGACGCATCGCCACGCCGGCTGACCACAACGTCCCGACGATGCTCAGCAGGAAGCCGAGCGCGTACAGCGCGAACAGGTCGACGCCGTCGCCGCCGACCTTCATCTGCGCCGCGAAGGCGACCGCGGTGACGACGACGATCACCGTGATCCAGCGAACGAGGCCGGCGATCGCGTAGCCGATCACGATCCCGACGCGATTCGGCGCGGCGAGCATCAGGCGCCGCATGAAGCCGGTCTCCCAGTCGCGTGCGATGCCGAAGCCCGTGAAAACGCCGGAGAACGCGGCCGACTGCAGGAGCACGAACACGAACTGGAACGCGGTGTACCCCTGCGGAAAGTTGAATCCCGGCACCTCCGTGATGCGCGAGAGCCCGCCGACGAACGCCGCGAAGAAGAAGAGCGGGAACAGAAGCGACGGGAGGAGGAACGACGGGTTCGTGAAGAAGTTGTGCGCCTGCCGCCAGGCGACGCCCTTGGCGACGTTGTAGGTGTCTCTCACGACCTGGCCAGCCGCTGGATGAGCGCGTGCGTCGCGAGCGTGAATCCGACCAGGCACATCGCCACCGCGACGGCAAAGCCGAGCAGGATCGGCTCCCAGTGCCAGTCGTAGATGACGAGCGCCCGCACACCCTCGATCAGGTACGAGACGGGATTGATCGTCGCGACCCAGCGGAACCAGTCCGTCTCGATCAGGTTCCGGGGGATGTTCATCGACGAGAGGAACAGGAAGACGAAGAAGACGGGGAAGAGGCCTTGCACCGCCTCGGTCGAGCCCGTGCGAAGCGCCGCCCACGTCCCGAACGACGCGAATGCGAGCGCGATCACCGCCTCGAGGAGAAGCAGCATCAGCCACCCGGCAGGCCCAGTCGCGAGCCGCACCCCGAACGCGTAGCCGACGACGAGGTAGAAGACGGCCTGCACGAGCGCGATCGTGAGCAGCCCGCCGAGCTGTCCGACCAGGAGGACCATGCCGCGCACCGGCGTCAGCGCAAGGCGGTTGAGGAATCCGGTCTGAATGTCGCGCGCGAACTCGACGTTCGCGTTGACCGTCGCGAGCAGCGCGCCCTGGATGAACGGCACGGCGATCGCGAACGCGACGAACGAGTCGGTCGGGAATCCCGGCAGCTGCGTCTCCGAGCGGAGGCCGCCCGAGTTCACCGCGAAGAGCAGCATCGGGAAGATGAGCGGGAAGACGACGTTCGCGGGCTGCCGCGCGGTGCGGATGACGGCGCGCCGGCCGAGCGTGGCGGCCTGCAGGACGGCGACGTGCATCAGCCGACCGCGGCCGGTTCCGGCTCGGCGTCCCCCGCGCCCTCGAGGTGGCGCCCGGTCTTCGCGAGGAAGACGTCGTCGAGCGTCGGCTCGTGGATCTGCAGATGCGAGATGCGGAGGTTCTCGGCGTCGAGCGCTCGCACGATCTGCGCGACGTCGCCGTCGTTCGAGGCAAGCTGCACCGCAACTGCCTGCGGACCGAAGCCAGTCGTCGGCGTGCCGAAGCGTTCGAGCACCGCGGCGACGGCGCCTTTCTGCAAGAGGTCGGCGGGCACGGCCTCGATCGTCGAGCGGGAGATGTCCGCCTTCAGCTGATCGGGCGTCCCCTCGGCGACGATGTGCCCGTGGTCGATGATGCCGACGCGGTCGGCGAGGACGTCCGCCTCTTCCAGGTACTGCGTCGTCAGGAACACCGTGACGCCGTCCTCCTTCGCCAGGCGTCCGACCTCTTCCCACAGCGCCGTGCGGCTCTGGATGTCGAGCCCCGTCGTCGGCTCGTCGAGGAAGAGGATGCGCGGATGGTGGACGAGCGCGAGCGCGAGGTCCAGGCGACGCTTCATCCCGCCCGAATAGGTGCGGATCTTCCGGTCGGCAGCCTCGGTCAGCCCGACGCGGTGCAGCAGCTCGGCACTTCGCTCGGCGCGCTCTTCGCCTGTGATGCCGTGCATCGTCGCCTGCAGCCGCAGATGCTCGCGGCCGGTCAGGTACGGATCCAGCGCCGCCTCCTGCAACGCGGCGCCGATCGTCTTGCGAACCTGCGGCCCTTCGTGGACGACGTCGTAGCCGCCGACGGTGGCAGTGCCGGCGGTCGGCGGGAGCAGCGTCGTGAGGATGTGCACCGTCGTCGACTTGCCCGCGCCGTTCGGTCCTAGGAAGCCGTAGATCTCCCCGGGGTCGACGCGCAGGTCGATGCCGTCGACCGCGCGCGGGCCTTTCTTGAAGTCACGGATGAGCCCGTGAGCTTCGATGCTGTTCTCGCGAGGGGACAACCCCTCGGAGGCTACCCGTGCGCTGATTCGCGCCGAAGCACCGATGCGACCGCGGTCAGCGCAACGCGTGTCTCATCGAGCTCGGGCTCACGTGTCGTCAGGCGCTGCAGCCCGAGACCGGGAAGGAGCACGACCCGCGCGAGGCGGCGCGAGCCCTGCACGAGCAGCCACAGCTCCATCGTCAGCGCGAGTGCCAGAACGGAGACGACAAGCGGCGTGAAGGCCGTGGCCGGCAGCGGCCACACGCGGCCGCCGAGGACGGCGACCGGCATCAGCAGCGCGGCGAAGTTGGTGCCGCAGCGGAGCGAGAAGCGCGAGGGTCGAGCGACGCCGTCCCATGTGTCGACGAGCCGGCGTTCCTCTGCCGCCGCGATCGCCCGGTGCTCGGCGCCGTGGAGGTACAGCGTGCGCCCTCGCAGCAGCCATCCCAGCAGCGCAAAGGTGATCGCGACGCCGGCGGCCAGGCCGACCCAATGCGGCGCGAAGACGAGCGCGAGCGGCGCGAAGATCGCGACGAGCAGGAAGAGCCGCTCGCGGCCACGCGCGACACCGCGGCGCTTGAAGAGCGGCGACAGCGAGGCAGCGAGCCGAAGGAGCCCGCGCGCGAACGGAATCGACCGGAGTGCGCGCGGCGGCTGCGGCATCGTGCCCTCGCGCACGGATCCGTCCACGCCTGCGTACGCCCAGTAGCGCTGGCTCACGATCACGACGCCGTGCGAGCGCGCCATCCCGCCGAGGCGAGGTGACGTGGTCGCATCGGCGAGCTCGAGCTCGCGCAGGACGGCGGCCTGATCCACCCAGCCATGATTGCGGCCGAACGGCCGCCCGGCAAGTGCCGGGCGGCCCATTCCTTCGTGACTCTAGGTCCTAGTCCCTACCAGTAGCCG
>DATCYR010000033.1:0-24941 GCA_036526315.1 Gaiellaceae bacterium
CACGCATCGTCCCGCTCGAGGACGCGCTTGAGCCCTGCCGGCACGTCTACGACGCGGTTCGTCCGACGATTCCGGGGTTCACGGCGCGCCCGGAGAACGCGTGGACGCTGCACCGCCTTGCCGACCCCGAGGACTGGCGCCGCGGCGCGAGCCCGAAGTACGCCGCCGTCGTCGAGATCGACGGCGAGCCCGCGGCGTATGCGCTGTACCGGATCAAGCAGAGCTGGGAGCACGGGTTCTCGCAGAGCGAGGTGCGCCTCGTCGAGACGCTCGCGGTGGGTCCGGCCGCCGAGCGCGAGCTCTGGCGCTTCGTGTTCGGCATCGACCTGATCGCCAGGGTCGAAGGCCGGCTCGATCCCGCGTCGCCGCTCTTCCTGATGGTGGTCGACCCGCGGAGCCTGCACCTCCGCGTCTCCGAGGGGCTCTGGCTGCGCCTCGTCGACGTCGGCGCGGCGCTGGCCGCGCGCTCGTATGCCGTCGACGACGAGGTCGTCTTGGACGTACGGGACGAGTTCTGCCCGTGGAACGCCGGCCGTTGGCGCGTCGGCGCGGCCGGAGTCGACCGCACCGACCGGGATGCCGAGCTCGCGCTCGACGTCGCCGACCTGGCTTCCGTGTATCTTGGCGCGTTCACGTTCAGCCGCCTGGCCGCGGCAGAGCGCGCGCACGAGGTGCAGGCGGGCGCGCTCGCTCGTGCGGATGCGTTGTTTAGCACGTCGCGGCCGCCGTACTGCCCCGAAGACTTCTGATGTCGTTCGACGTTCGCCCGGTCAAGGATCTCGACGAGTTCAGCTCGGCCGTGTTCGCCATCGGCCAGTACTTCGGCATGACGCCGACCGAGGAGCGCATGCAGCGCTTCCTCGACCAGATCACGGCAGAGCGAATGCACGCGGCTTGGGAGAACGGTGCGATCGTCGGCGGCGCGGGCGCGTTCGCGTTCAACCTTTCCGTCCCCGGCGGCGACCTGCCGACAGCCGGCGTGAGCGTCGTCGGCGTGTACCCGACGCACCGGCGGCGGGGTGTGCTGCGGTCGCTCATGCGCGGACAGCTCGACGATGCGCACGAACGCGGCGAGCCGCTCGCAGCGCTTTGGGCGTCGGAGGAGACGATCTACGGGCGGTTCGGGTACGGGCTCGCATCGTTCTGTGGCGAGATCGCGCTCGCGCACGAGTACACGTCGTTCGCGCAGCCCATCGCGCCTGAGGGGACGATCCGCTTCCTCGAGCTCGACGAGGCGCGCGAAGCGCTGCCGCCGGTGTACGAGCGCGTGCGAGCGCAGTGGCCGGGGATGCCGGCGCGGAACGAAATCTGGTGGGAGCACCGCGAGTTCGACGATCCAGAAGAGCGTCGCGACGGCGCCGGCCCGAAGCGCTGGGTGGCGTACGAGCGCGACGGGTCGATCGACGCATACGCGGTGTACCGGCACAAGCCCGGCTGGGACGAGGGCTCGACGGTCGCCGAGCTGCGTATCGTCGAGGCGCTCGCCGCAACGCCGGGCGCGGAACGCGACCTCTGGGGCTATCTCCTCGCGATCGACTGGAAGGCGACGGTGCGGGCGTCACTGCTGCCGCCGGATCACGCTCTCTTCTTCCTGCTCGCAACGCCGCGGCGCCTGCGCTATCGCATGGGCGACGGGCTGTGGATGCGTCTCGTCGACATCGGCGCCGCGCTGGCGGGGCGGCAGTACGCGGCGGACGACGCGGTCGTTCTGGAAGTGCGTGACGAGTTCTGTCCGTGGAACGAGGGGCGCTGGAAGCTCGAGTCGGGAGCGGCGGAACGCACAGACGCAGACGCTGACATCGCGCTCCCCGTGCAGTCGCTCGGGTCGGCATATCTCGGCGGCGTCTCGTTCGCGTCGCTCGCGCGTGCCGGCCGCGCCGAGGAGCTGAAGGACCGGGCGCTCATGCGCGCCGACGCGATGTTCCGCTGGGACCGGCATCCGTGGTGTCCAGAAATCTTTTGATCGCGGTCGCCGCGGCGTGCGCGGCGCTTGCGCTCCCGGCGCCGGCTGGTGCGCACACGGACGCCGGCTGGCAGCTCTCGCTCCAGTGGCCGGCGCAGGGCACGATCACGTCGCCGTTCGGGCGTGACGGCGCGCGCTGGCATCCCGGCCTCGACATCGGGATCCTGCAGTCGCTCGACGTCCGCGCTGCGGCAGACGGGGTCGTCATCCTCGCGGGCGAGGTGCCCGGGTTCGACGGCTACGGCTCGATCGTCGCCGTGCAGCACCGATTCGGGTACATGTCGCTGTACGCGCACCTGTCGCGGCCGCTCGTGCGGCCCGGTGAGCAGGTGCGCACCGGGCAGCTGATCGGCATCGCCGGCTGCACCGGCTGGTGCACCGGCACGCATCTCCACTTCGAGGTCCGCCACGGCGGCCTGCCGATCGATCCGACCTTCCTGATGGTGGGCTAGACTGCGCGTTCCCCAGGGCGGTTAGCTCAGTTGGGAGAGCACCAGCTCGACAAGCTGGGGGTCACTGGTTCGAGCCCAGTACCGCCCACCTCACGAAAGCCCCGCAGCGCGCGGGGTTTTCTCGCTCATGGGGCCTTCCCTTTGGGCCGCACGCAATCGTCGTGGCAACGAAATGGCAACGCTCGCGGGAAAAGTAGCGTCCCCGGGAGCCACCGGAGGTCGCCCTTGCCGCCTCAGCGCTGGCCGAGCTTCGGCACGGAAGGCGCAACCCCGGCGTCGACACCACCCTGAAACGCTTGATCCACCGCGGATAGCTGAGTACTCGGGATGTGCCTGCTAGGAGTACGCCGCGAACTCCCGCTCCCAGCAACCCGCACACCAAAATCGCAACACATCCTCGGAGCCGTCATCGAGAAAAACCGCCCTCCAGCGAGCGGTATCCCGAGGAAGCCAGACGCGCAGGCATTCCTCGCACACGGGTGTGAGCGCGACCTTCAGATTCTCAGCATCCAAGCTGGGCACGGTAGTTCCGTTCGAGAGTGCGGGTTAACCGAGGTGCGCGCGGCACTCCCGACCCGGAGGCGGGCGCGCACGCTCGGTTGCTGGCGAGGGAAGGTACGAATCCGCCAGCGGGGTGACGGTAGTCGCCGGGCGGCGCGAGACGGTTAGCCCGTCCGGGTCAATCGTGGCAGGGAGCTCAGGGCATCCCTGGCAGGTGCGGTAGCGCGAGGTTTTGCGTCTTCGAGACAGCGAAGGTAGAAAGCGCTACATGAGTGAGCAGGAAATCAAACGCTTCCACAATCAAGAGACGGAGTACGTCGACTGGGTCGACCGGAACGGCGGCTACATCCTGACCAACTACACCCGCGGCCCAGGCTTCTCGCTCCACGCCGCAGGCTGCAAACACCTAGGGCCCTATGGTGCCAGCGACATCGCCAAGACAACGAGAAAGCCACGGTGGTGGGCATCATCGGCGCAGCCACTCCGAGAGTTCGCGCGTGAGGAATCCGGGATAGATCCGCACGAATGCGCACTTTGCATGCACCACTCATCGAGCGGGTCGGTCGCCGCCGCAAACGCTGGTAGCCGCAAATTCCTGGAGGGCGCGCTAGCGGGGTCAGACGATCGCTCCTTTTCAAAAAAGGATCGTTCTGAGCCTTTCGAGCAATGCGGACGCTCGTACCTGCCAGGTGTCTTCGGGGCCTGGCAGGCTTCGAACGAGGCTGGGGCGACTCGCTCTGTCGGTGTTCGGCGTGCGTCTGGATAGCGCCAAGTAGGCCTTCGCCGGCACTAGGCTGCGTCCGTTGCGGCCCGTGGCCAGCGCGGCCACGTCAATTGGTGGAGCAGCCACACGCGCAAGTTGGCGTCTGGATGAACGTTCCCGTTACGAGGGTTCGTTGCTCGCTGATGTGCCTCGGTTATCTGGCGTCGTTGGTCGGTGCCGCGGAGCAGTTCACGCCGTTGCTCCGCAAGCGCGTGTTCGCGCGTTGCTGGGTGCATTGCACTCCTTCAGGGAGGGGCAAGGCCGCAGGCCCCAAGATCAGACCCCTCAGTTCGGGCCGCCCGGTTGGGCAGCGCCGTCCGTCGACACTATCACTGCCTGACAGGTTTAACGCAGATTCACTAAAGTTTTCTTGAGCTTTTCGACTGGTCTTCATCGCCATCACCGCTATCTGACTGCCGAGGCACCGCGTCTTGAGTTGCAGCTTCGGCACAACGTGCGCAGTGGGCCGCCGGCACCGCCGTCGATGACGGGGATGATGTGGTCGGTGGTGAGGTTGCGGCTTGAGCCGCAGATCTCGCAGCGCGGGCTTGCAGCGATAGCGGCGGCAAGGGGGCCAGTCTCGCCCTACTAAAAGAAACCGCGTCTTCCTACGCTGCGCGCCCGTCGAGCGCGTTCGCCACCGCCTGCCAGAAAGGCTCCGAAACCCCTTCTAGCCGTTCTGCGATCGTCGCGTCGTGGGACAGCCGCCTGAGCGCGTGCCGCATCGCCAAGTTCGCCGAGTCGCCCGGTGACGTCATCGTGCTCGAGCCGGTCGGCGAAACAGTCGACCGGGTTCGCCAACACCCTGAACGGCCCGTCGCCGAGCGCGAGCCCCTGCGCGAACGTCCGCAGCGACCCCGGTGACACGCCCTCCAACGTTCGCAACACGTCGGCGGCGACCAGCCTGTCGTTCACCCCGCCTGCACCTCACGCAACAGCCGCTTCACATCCAGCGCCGGCCGCTCATCCGCCGCGTTCGCCAACCGCTCAAGCTCGAACTCCAACTGCCCGACAAGCCGCGGCAACGTCGCCAACGGGCAGCGCCCGTCCGCGACCCACCCCCGGCCCCGGGTCGCTCGGCTGCCCATGCGACTGTCGGGTTTCTCGCGATGATCAGGGTTCTCCCTGATTGCGGGAGTCGTGGCGAGGGTCAGTCTTGATGCTCGGCCCTCGTTGGGGAGGTGCGTGATGGAAGTCGCGACCGTCGACACAAGATGGCCGAGCGGCCCAACGCGTCGCTTTGTACGGCACTTCCTGGAGATGCTGCTGGTGATGATGCTCGGGATGTGTGTGCTCGGCGCTGCCTTCGGCGCACTGCACGTCCTGCTCTTCGGCAGTGGCTTCGCCGCGGCCTGGCGGGACCATGTCGGCCTTGCCGCCTTTGCAATGGCGTTCAACATGACTGTGCCGATGGTGCTCTGGATGCGCTACCGCGGCCACAGTTGGGAGCGCGGGGGCGAGATGGCACTCGCGATGAACCTGCCCGTGCTGCCGGCACTCGTTCTCTACGGCGCGGGAGTGATCCCGGCGCGCGGCGTCCTGGCGATGCAGATGATGCTGATGGTGCCGGCGATGCTCGCCGCAATGCTCTATCGCAAGGAGGAATACAGCGCGCCGCACACGACCCACGGACATCACAAGCGCACGTTCCTCGCCGCCCGACAGTAGGTCCTTAACGACGGAGCGGACGGGAATGGAGACCGCCCGCGCTGGACAGACGACGCCGCCGACCTCGCGGTTCGGCTCCCAGCCGAAACTCCACAAATCCTTCTGTGCCGCGAACGAGACGATCACCCTCCAGCCGACGCCGCTCACGACGCCACCCCCTGCTCGCGCTCCAAGTGCTCTTTGAGCGCAAGACGAACTTCGGCGCTCAGGCTGCGCTCGTTCCGCTCGGCCAGCTTCGCCAGCTGCCGGTGCTGGTCGACATCGACGTACGCGCCCATCGGAATCCGCTTCGGCTCCGGCTCCTGCTCCTGCTCCTGAGACTCCACCTGACGCTCCTAACAGTTGGAAGAACTGCAAAGAACCATATCACCGTGGATTGACGGCTACTCAACCTGTTTAACTTTGCGTTGTGCAGTCGCGGCTGGTGGACGTCGACGGGCGCAAGCTCTGCATCGCCGCGGATGGCCGGATCTACAGGGTGCGAACCGAGAACGAGGTCGGCTTCGAGCCGGCAGGGCGAAACCCGAACCCAGCCGAGCAGTTCGAGACTCGATTCAGAGGCTACGCCAGCGCCACAGAGAGCGAATGGATGAGACGGAAGCGAAACAAGGAAAACTGACGGGGCGTTTCTACGCGCCCGGTCGAGACTGTTGCAGCACCTCGGCTCGAGCAGGTCGGCGTCGACGTTCTACTAAGACCCCTCCGCGCCTTAGGTCGTTTCCAAAATCGTTTCCAACACGGCCGCTCGACGTCGAACGCGACGCCGTAGACGGCCTGGTTGAGCGATGGAGCTAGCCGGACTCGAACCGGCGACCTCCTGGGTGCGATCCAGGCGCTCTCCCAACTGAGCTATAGCCCCGCGGTCGCCCAGTGTACCGTCCGTCCCCGCGGCAATTCCGCCGCGCAGCGGGCAAAACTCTCAACAGGTTATGCCCAGCGCTGTGGAAAGCGGCGCTAGGCGGTTTCGCGGGCGGAGCGCCGCCCGAGCCGGCGCAGTCGCGCGCCGAGCGTTCCGTCGAGCGAGGCAGGCGGCTCCGCCACCGCTTCGGGCTCGGGCTCCCCGTCGTCCACCGGAGCGGCGGCCGTCTTTTCGTTCCAGAGCTCGACATGGAGCGCCTCGATCTCCTCGATCAACAGGAGAATCGCCTTGCCGGTCGCCCGCAGCTCCTCGTCTGCCGTCGCGGCGAGGCCGGCTCCCCAGTGCCGCAGTTGTTCCAGCTTGTCCTCATCCAATCGCCGCATAGGACGATCATAGGCCGCACGCGCGGCAGGAACGACGGGCGCCGGCTCGAAATGTCTCGCTCCGCAACCGTTGGGGGTCGGACACATGGAATCAGCTCACCGGCAGTCGCTCTGGTACCTGCTTCGCTCGGACACGCGTGAGGCGCGCCGCGCCCGCCAGCGCCTGGCGGCCGGGACGTGCCTCGCACTGTTCTTCGCCGGGCTGCTCGCCGCCGTCGGGCTGGCGATCGTCGTCGTCGCCGCCTGCGTGCTCTTCGCGGGCGCCATCGCGGTCGCCGCAGCCGTCCGCGCGCTTCATCGGCACCGTCGCCGGCTCGCGACCGGTGCGCGCGCCCGCGCTTCGGCCGCCGATCGCAGTCTGCGCCGGCTCGCGACGGGCGCGAGCGCCCGCGCTTCCGTCGCGGATCGCAGCCTGCGCAAGCACGGAGCGCTTGCGTGGCAGCACGCAAGGCAGATCGCAGACGGGCTCGGCCGGATGCTCGGCCGCTACAGCTCGCACGGCCGCGAGTACGCGAAGCGGATGCCGGGGCTCGTCGAAGCGGGCGCCACGCGGGCCGCGGCCACCGTGCGTCAGATCCAGCTCCCGACCCCGCCGCCGGCGCGGCCGATCGACTTGCAGCGGGAGGCTCTCCGCCTGAACGCGGAGGGGACGAACCGCCGCCGCCAGGGCGCTTACACCGACGCGGTCGAACTGCACACGCGTGCGCTCACGCTGCTCCGTGACATCGACAACCCTCACGCTGTCGCGCTGACCCAGAACAACCTCGCGCTCGCGCTGAGCCACGTCGGCGACGACGGCGATGCGATCTCGCTCTTCGAGCAGGCCGCTGCGACGCTGCACGAGCTCGGCGACAAGGAGAACGAGGGCAAGATCATGGCGAATCTGGCGCTCGCTCACCGTCGGCACGGGCGCGAAGACGAGTCGACGAACGTCCTCCGCCTCGCCCTCTCGAAGCTCGAGCGCGACTCGAGCGCGTACGAGCTCGTGGAGGCTCAGCTCCGCCGCGCCAGCTGACGCAGGGTCCCGTTTGCGAAACGCCGGCCGCGGAGAAAAGTGCGGCACCAGGCGGGCAGGCGAACACAGCCGCGGAGCTTCAGGATCCACCGTCGGAGGGGGTTCGCCTGCTCGCTGTCCACCGGGGCGCTCGGTAGCGTCCGTCGCATGGAGACCGGGCGAGTCGAGGCATTCAGCGACGGCGTGTTCGCGATCGCGATCACGCTCCTCATCCTCGCCGTCGGCATCGAGCAAGCAATCACCGGCGGCAGCCTGAGGCACCAGCTGCTCCATCTCTGGCCGGCGTACGCCGCGTACGCCATCAGTTTCCTCACCGTCGGGATCATGTGGGTCAACCACCACCAGATCTTCCGGCACTTCGTCCGCGTCGACCGGGTTCTGCTCCTGCTCAACATCCTGCTGCTGATGTGCATCTCGTTCACGCCGTTTCCGACCCGCGTCGTCGCCGACCACGCGACGAACCCCGCAGACCGGCAGGCGGCGGCCGTTCTGTACGGATTGACGCTCACCGTCACTGCAATCTGCTTCTTCGCCGTCTGGTACTACGGGTCACGCCGCCTGCTTCGGCCCGACACCGACATGCGCGAGGTGAACGGCATCACGCGCAGCTACCTCCCAGGCGCGCCCACGTACGCGCTCGCGACAGCGATCGCGTTCGTCAACTCGATCGCGAGCCTGATCCTCTTCGGCGCGATCGCGATCTTCTACGCGCTGTCGAGCTCGTTCTTCGGGCGCGAGCCGTCGTAAGCCGCTGAGCCGTACAGCACCATCACGCCGGAGCGGGTTCCCGCTGCGTCGAGGTGCTGCCGGGCGTTCTCCGGTCCGACGCCGCCGCCGATGACGGCGACAGCACGGCGCGCGCCGGCGAGCGGCCGGTGGCACGCATCGATCTGCGCTCGGACGTCGTCGGCGGCGTCGTAGACCGTGCCGCTGAACGACCCGACCTGCACGTAGTCGGCGCCGCAGAGACGGGTCAGCTCCGCGACGACGGCGGGTGCGACGCCAAACCCCGGCTGCCGCGCCCACATTGCGGCGCCGACGCGATGCGCGAAGAGCGGGACGCCGAGCTCCGCCTCCCGCAAGGCTCGCAGCGCGTCGAGACCCTGCGCGAACGCGTTGATCATCACGGCACCAGCGCCCAGCTCGACGACGCGACGCGCGCGCTCGAGAAGCGTTTCGACAGGCCCGGTGACGTTCGCCGCGTAGTTGACGCCCGCGGCGGCCACAGCGGTGACGCGCTCCTCGAGCGGACACGACTCCGGATCGCCGAGCAACTCGTCGTCCTTGACGAGGTCCGCCCCGGCCTGCGCGAGCTGGGCCGCCGTCGCCGCCACCTCCGCAGGCGACAGGCCGAGCGACGGCTTCACGATCGCACCGACGAGCACGCGCTCTGGCGCCTCGAAGGCAGGCCCCGGCAGAAACCCGTCGGGCCAGTCGACGCCGACGAGCCGGCACCGCTCGAACGCGGAGCTGTCCGCCCACTCGCCGGCGAACAACGAGGAGACGAGCAGTGCGACATCGTTGGTCGCGGCCGGAAACTCGAGCGTCGCGCGCTCGCCGTCGTGCACGACGACGCGTCCGCGGACATGGTCCGGCCCGTCCGCCCGGCCGACGGACTCGACGAGCGCAAGCGTCTCCGCCGCCTCGGGCGGAGCCAGCTCGTACGTCACGCGGATCACTCCCCGAAGAGCGTCAACTCGGGCTCGCGCTCGCCGCGAAGAACGGCGAGATCCACCTCGACGCAGCGAATGCCTCGCGCTTCCGCGAGCACGCGCGCCTGCGGCTTGATCGTCTGCGCAGCGAGCACGCCGCGGCACGTGTCGAGGTCGATCCGCTCGAGGTAGCGCCCCAACTGCTCGACGGCGTCGATCGTGCCGACGCGCTTGATCTCGACCGCGACCCACTGTCCGTCCTCGTCCTTGCACATCAGGTCGACCGGCCCGATGTCCGTCGGCCACTCGCGCCGGACGAGCCGGAGCGGCTCGCCGAGCGCCGTGGGCTGCGCGGCGAGCTCTTCCTGGAGATGGCGTTCCACGCCGTCCTTCTCGAGCGGCGTTGCATCGAGCGCGTGCGTGACGTCCGAGAGGATCTCGAGCAGGCGGACTTCGAGTCGGTCCTCCGTCTTGCCCGCGCGCTTGCGGACGACGACGACGCCGTCGCCCTCCTCCACGACCGTCGGCGGCGTCATCCAGTTGAGCGGCTTGTAGCCGCCGGCGTCGTCGTGCACGAGGAACGACCCGTCGTCCTTGAACATCAATAACCGCGTCGCCTCCGGAAGGACCGTCGAGAGCCGGCCCGTATAGGCCACTTCGCAGCGGGCGATGAGGAGGCGCATGGCCGACGGACCGTACTGTCCCTTTCGGACGATCTCGCGGCCCCTAGATCCGCGCAGCCCCATGTCGTAGGTTGGCCCTCTAGCCGGTTACCGTGGCGTGGGATCGGCCTGCGGCCACCGCCGGGGAAAGGGGTCTAGGGGTGAGTCTGGACCAGAAGAGAGCGCGGGTCTTCGGCGTGCTCTACCTGATCACGTACGTGACGTCGATTCCGGCGCTCCTGCTGTACGAACCGGCGCTCCGCCATCCGGTCGGCTTCGTCGCGGGCGCCGGCAACGTCAACAAGATCTACCTCGGCGCGCTGCTCGAGCTGCTGTTGATCATCGCGAACATCGGGACTGCGGTCGTGATCGTGCCGATCATGCGACGGCAGTTCGAGGAGCTGTCGATCGGCTACGTGACGGCGAGGATCATAGAGAGCACGTTCATCCTCGTCGGCATCCTCGCGATGCTCGCGATCGCGACGTTGCAACAGGAGACGGCGGGCGCCACCGAAGGAACGACCGCGTACACGCTCGCGGCGATCAAGGACTGGACGTTCAATCTCGGGCCGGGTTGGGTGGTCGGCTGGGGGAACGGCTTGATCCTGGGGTACATGATGTACCGCACGCAGCTCGTGCCGCGGGCGTGGACGTGGCTCGGGCTCGTCGGCGGGCCGCTGATCATCATCTCGGGGACGGTCGTGATGTTCGGCGGCGATCACGGCGCCGGCGCGTTCCAGGGCCTCGCGACGATCCCGGAAGGCCTGTGGGAGCTCTTCCTCGGCATCTACTGCACCTTCAAGGGCTTCAGGCCGTCGGCGCCGATCCTGAGGGCAGACGGCCGCGAGGATCGCGCTACGGTCCCCGCCGTCACACCCGCCTAGCCTGCGCACGCTGGGGAGGCGCACGCAGCCCGCCTCCCCATCCGCGCTTTCACCGATGCGCCTGGCCGCCTCGCGTGCAACGCTCCTGAGGACGAAGGAGGTGACAGATGACGACGATCAGTCACGAGTCTCCGACCGCCTTGCGCCGAACCGCCTGGCTCTCCAACCGCGATCTCTGGGCGTCGCTCGCGATCTCCGTGATGTGGCTCACCGTGATGATCGTGAGCCTTTGGGGACCGGACATCCGCACGTACGACGTGTCGGGCAGCAACGCGACGATTCCGTCAGGCGTCGTGCTCGGGCTCTTCGCGGTGATCGGCTCGTGGGCAGTCGCGAAGTACGGCTTCCGCCGAACTCCGAGCGACAGCTGACGGCCGGAACGTAGTGTCCGCCGGGCTGTGCCCGACGAACAGGTTCTCACCCTGCGCGACCTGAACCGCGCGCTGCTCGCGCGCCAGCTGCTGCTCGAGCGCCGCAAGCTCGGCGTGCAGCAGGCCGTCGAACGGCTGTGCGCGTTACAGGCGCAATGGCCGCAATCGCCGTACATCGCGTTGTGGACACGCCTCGCCGGCTTCGAGAAGGAGCAGCTCACGCGCGCGCTCGCACAACATCGCGTCGTCAAGACGCAGCTCTTCCGCATCACGCTGCACATGACGAGCGCGCGCGACTACCCGTACTTCGCAGCGGTCGTGCTGCGAGCGGCACGTGAGGCGACGCCGGGCGTGCCCAACGAGAAGATGGAGGAGCTGGCGCAGCGCGCACGCGAGCTCGCGCTCGCACGGAACGTCAGGCACGAGGATCTGCACGTCTTCGCCGACGAGATGCGCGGGTTCAGCTGGCGCACCCGGATGCTGACACCGCTCGTGCACCTTCCGCCGAGCGGCACCTGGAGCTTCTATGGGTCGCCGCAGCTGCGCGCGATGGAATCCGTGCTCGGTGTGGAGCTGCCGCCGCGCGACGACGGCGCCGAGCGGCTCGTGCGTAGCTACCTCTCGGCGTTCGGCCCGGCGACCCAGCAAGACCTGCTGCGCTTCGCGGGCGTACGTGTCGGCGACCTCCGCGCCGGCCTCGAGCGCGTCGAGCTCCGCCGCTATCGCGACGAGCGCGGGCGCCTGCTGCTCGACCTCCCTCGCGCCCCGCTGCCCGACGGCGACACGTCTGCGCCGGTGCGCTTCCTGCCGAAGTGGGACTCGGCGCTGCTCGCCTACGCGCCGCCGGAACGCACGCGAATCCTCCCGGACAAGCTCCGCAGCACGGTCATCCGCAAGAACGGCGACGTCCTCCCCACCGTCCTCGTGGACGGCTTCGTGTCCGCCTCCTGGGACATCGGAACCAAGCGCGACCTCACGATCACGCCCCTGCGCCGGCTGACAAAAGCGGAGCGGGCGGCGGTGGACGAGGAGGGCGAGCGGCTAGTCGAGTTCTTCCGCAGCTAGTAAGGTCACGCGGGTGACTCTTCTCGCGGTCGACGTCGGGGTCGGAGTTGTCCTCGTTGGCGTGATCGCCGCGCTCGCGGCCAGGCCCGCGCCGCGCCGAAGCACCACGTCGAGAGCCCTCGGTTGGATGCTGGTCGCAGTCCCGCTGCCCGCGGCCGTCTGCCTCCACCTGGCTGGAGTGCTCTCGCCGAACGTCGACCAGATCGCGTTTCTCGGCGGCGTTGCCGCCTTCGCCGTCGGAGCCGCGGTGCTCCTCGGCAAGACCGACGACGAGGAAGACTGGCGCGAGGACGGCGACGACTCGCCGCCGTGGTGGCCCGAGTTCGAGCGCGAGCTCCGCGACTACGAGCGGAACCGGCTGATCCGCGCCTAGTAGATCAGCGGCACCAGGCGGTAGCGCACCGAGCGGCGGTACCCCTGGTACGCCGCGTCGCCGGAGAGGAGCCGCTCCTCCTCGCGGATCCGGACGAGCTGGAAGACCGTGCTGACGACGAGCAGCGCCAGGTTCGGTATCGACGGGTTCTCGGCGACGTAGCCGATGTAGCTGATCAGGTAGCCGAGGTACGCCGGGTGGCGGACGAACCGGTACGGGCCGGCCGTCTTGATGCCGCGATTCGCCGCGACGATGCCGAACGAGCGCCCGAGCGTGCCGAGGCTCGCCAGGGCGATCAGCAGCCCGGCGAGCTGAACCGCCTCGCAGGCACCGTGCGGAAGGCCGCCGTCCGTGGGGCGCGCAAGCAGCATGGCGAAGCTGCCGATCGGAGCTGCGATCCATGCGATCGGCCGCAGGCTGAGCTCATGCGGCGTGCGCCGGGTGAGGAAGAGGACGGCGGCCCACCCTTCGAGAGCCGTGACGCCGAGTCCTGACGGAGAGCCGGTCGCGCGCCAGTGAGAGAAGTTCGACCACGCGAAGAGCGTGAACAGCGCGACGAGCAGACAGCGCGAGCCGAGCGCGAGCGCGCGCCGCGACGACGCCGGCGCGCCCCACGCGCCGACGTCGACACTTGCGTCAAAGGAGGCCATGCGACCCCAGGAAGGCGGGACCGAGGATGAGGATGAACATCACCGGCAGGATGAAGATCGCCATCGGCAGCAGCATCTTCACCGGCGCCTTCTGTGCGCGCTCCTCGGCATGGATCTGGCGGCGGTGGCGAAGGTCGCTCGCCTGCGCCTTCAGGATGCCGCCGAGCGGCGAGCCGAGCTGGTCGGAGGCGAGCACCGCGTTGGCGAACGTCATCGCGTCGTCGCTGCCGACGCGGACGGCGAAGTTCCGGATCGCCGTCTTGCGGCTCTCGCCGACGCGAAGCTCGGTGAGCACGCGGCGCATCTCCTCGCCGAGCGGCCCCTCGCTCACTTCCGCGAGGTAGGTCACCGCGGCATCGAAGCCCATCCCCGCCTCGATGATCAGCGCCAGCTGGTCGACGAAGTGCGGGAGCTCCATGTCGATCTTCTCCGCGCGCCGCGTCGCAGCCTTGCTGAGGAAGAAGCCCGGGAAGAGAATCCCGGCCGCAGCGAACACGATGCCGAGCAGGAACCGCCCAGCCCCGTGGGCGACGACGAAGCCGAGCAGGAGCCCGGATGTCGCAAGCAGCATGCGGAGCGCCATGAACAGCTCGGCCGTCAAGCGGCGCGACGCGCCGGCACGTGCAAGCTCGGTCGTGATCGCGTCGTCTGTCTGCTTCGGCCAGGCCTTGCGGTGGATGGACGCGAGGAACGGCGCAACGCGCGTGCGGAACAGCGAGCGCCGTGCCTGCGGCGCTGGGAGCGCCGCCGCGCCGGTGTTCACCCGAACGCTCTTCAGCGCCTTCGCACGCTGCCGCTCCGCAGCCGTCCGCGAGCGGTTCAGCTCGAATCCGAACAGGGCCAAGCAACCGATTCCGGCAATGAGAATGAGAAACATCAGTACTTCACGCTCACGATCTTTTTCAGGATCAGGCCGCCGATCGACATCGAGACGAGGCAGATGACGATCAGGGTCTGTCCGGTCGAAGTGGAGTAGAACGGCTTCATGTAGGCGGGGTTCACCAGCGTCATCAGCGCGGCGAGCGCGAACGGCAGGCAGACGAGGATGATCGCCGACATGCGGCCCATGGACGTCAACGCCCGCACCTTGCGTGCGTGCCGCTGCCGCTCGCGAACCGTTTCCGACAGCGTGTCGAAGAGCGTCGCGAGGGAGCCGCCCGCCTGAGACTGGACGTTGATCGCGGTCGCGACGTAGTCCAGATCCTCCGAGCCGACGCGCTGGCACATCGCCTCGATCGCCTCGTGGAGCGGCCGGCCGAGACGCTCTTCCGCGAGCACGCGACCGAACTCCACCGATGCCGGCGGGCTGCCGTCGTCCGCGACCGCTCGCAGCGCGACTCGCAGGCCGTGGCCGGCGCGAAGCGTCGACGCGACGGTCGAGAGCACGTCGGGAAGCTGGCGGTCGAACGCCTTCCGGCGCCGCGACGCCGCCATGTTGAACGCGATGAACGGCGAGGCCACCCCGAGCGCCAGGAAGGCCATGGCGAGCAGCGGGCCGGCGCCGAGGATCATGCCGATGACGCCGAAGACGAAGGCACCCGCGACCGACAGCCACGGCACGTGGCCCGCCCGGACTTTCAGCCCCGAGCGCTCGACGATGCGGTTCAGCCGCTCGGAGCCGGGCAGGTCTTCGAGCGCGCTCTCCGTCCATGCCGTCAGGCCCTCGAACCGGCCCGAGCCCTCCCGCTTAGCGTCCTTCTCACGGTCGTTTCGCACGTGAGGCTGTAGCAGGCGAACGACTTCGGGCTTCTGGCGCCTGCGGATCACCGCTGCGACGGCCCACGCAAGCAAGAGCGCAGTCAGCAGGACGAAGGCCACAGCAGCAGCGCCGCTGTGCGCCACGCTCGCAGGGAGCGGGCCCGGCTTCGGCGTGCTGCTCCCCGGCACCCGCAGGGTCGACTCGTCGCTGCCCGCGCCGGCGTGCAGCATGAAGCTCACCGAGTCTCCCGGCCGCGCACGGCTCAGGTACGAGATCTGCCACGTGTGGTCGAGCTCACGCCCGAGCGCCGTGTAGACCGCGCCGAGCTGTGAGACGTCGTTCGCGTCGAACAGCCGTCCGCCGGTCGCGCCGGTCAGCTTCGAGAGCGTTGCGGTGTCGGCGCGTCCGCCTGCGGCAATCGCGTAGACGACCACGCTCGCGCGCTGAGCGGCGCTGATCGCCTGACTCAGCGATGCGTGCGAGCCGACATCGTGACCGTCGGTCAGCAGGATCAGGATGCGCGTCCCCGCCGACATCCGCTGCAGCTGGGCTGCCGACGAGACGACGGCGTCGTACAGCGACGTGCCCGTCTGCGCGTCGGGGGCGATCTGCGACAGCGTCCTCGCGACGTCGGTGTTCGACTCGCTCTGCCGCGTCAGGACGAGCGCCTCGTGCCCGAACGCCACGAACCCGGTCGACGTCGCCTGCTGCTCGTTCGACAGGAAGTTCCGCGCCGCGGCTTTCGCCTCCCGCAGCGGGCGCCCCGTCATCGACGACGAGTTGTCGAGCGCCAGCATCAATGCCTCGGCAGAGCCGAGCTGGCGCGCCTTCGCGAAGGACGCACCGCGGCCGTTCTCGATCAACTCCGGGTGGACGCCTGCCGGCACGAGCGCCGTCACGCGGACCTGCGGGAACGACCCGAAGTCGACGTGACGGATCTCGACCGGCGCGGCCGCGGCGGCGCCGGCCGGGAGGGCCAGCGCCGCAACCGCGGCGAGCGTTGTCGCTACGCGTCTCACGCGACACCGAGCCAGGCCGTCGGTGCGACATCGACGCCGTTCGCCTTCAGCTTCTGCAGGAAGCCCGGGCGGAGATGCGTCGACTCGAGCGGCTCGAGGAGCGGCGCTCCCCAGGTGCCGGTCATTTCCGGCGCCCGCGCGACGAACAGGTCCTGGAGAGTTACGACGTCGCCCTCCATCCCGGCGATCTCCGTGATCTGCGTGATGCGCCTCGACCCGTCGACGAGACGGGAGATGTGCACGAGCAGGTCGAAACCGCCGGCGATCTGCTCACGGACTGCCTTCACCGGGAGCTCGACGCCCGCCATCAGGACGAGCATCTCGAGGCGGTGCAGAGCGTCCCGGGCCGAGTTCGCATGCACCGTCGTCAGCGAGCCGTCGTGGCCCGTGTTCATCGCCTGGAGCATGTCGAGGGTCTCGGCGCCGCGAACCTCGCCGACGATGATCCGGTCGGGCCTCATGCGGAGTGCGTTGCGCACGAGGTCGCGGATCCGCACTTCGCCTTCGCCTTCGATGTTCGGCGGCCGCGACTCGAGCGAGACGACGTGGCGCTGCAACAGCCGGAGCTCCGCCGCGTCCTCGACGGTGACGACGCGTTCCGCCGGCGGGACGTACGAGGAGACGGCGTTCAAGAGCGTCGTCTTACCCGTGCCGGTACCGCCCGAGATCAGGATGTTCAGCTTCCCCTGCACGCACTGCGCGAGAAAGTCGGCTGCTTCCTGTGTCAGCGTCCCCAGGCCGATCAGGTCGTCGAGCGAAAGTGCGTTGCTCGAGAACTTTCGGATCGTCAGGGACGGCCCGCGTAGGGCGAGCGGCGGGATGATCGCGTTGACGCGGCTGCCGTCGGGCAGGCGCGCGTCGACCATCGGCGACGCTTCGTCGATCCGGCGTCCCACCTGCGAGACGATCCGGTCGATGATGCGCAGCAGGTGCGCGTCGTCGAGGAACGCCGCCTCCGTCTCCTCGATCTTGCCGGCGCGCTCGATGTAGAGCTGGTCGTAGCCGTTGACCATGATCTCCGTGACGCTCGCGTCGTGCAGGAACGGCTCGAGCGGGCCGTAGCCGAGAATGTCGTCGGCGATCTGCCGCTCGAGGCGCGCGCGCTCGCTGGGGCTGAACGGCGTGTCCTCCGCCGCCAACTGCTCCGTCACGAGTTCTCGCACGCGCGGGGTCAGGTCCTCGGAGCCGTCGAAGTTCAGGAACGCGGCACCGAGGCGCGCGATGCACGCGCGGTGGATCTTCGTCTTCAGCTCGGCATGCGGGTCTCGGGCGCGTGCCTTGAGCGTCCCGGAGTCGAGCTGGAGCCGCTCGGCGAGCACCGAGGCGTCCGGAGCCGGCGAGAAGCCGTTGTTCTCGAGCGCGCTCATCGCCGGCCTCGCAGGAGCGAGCGGCGCTCGGACTTCGGCGCCGACGCATTGTCGTTCTGGACACCGGCGAACACCGACTTCGCGAGCGCCGACAGCGAGCGGCCGAAGCGGCTGCTCGGATCCGACATCATCACCGGCGTCGCGCGGTTGATCGCCTCGGGCACGGCGGCGTCGTCCGGAAGCTCGAACGCGATCTCCCGCTCGAGCGCTTCCTCGATCTCCGCCCGCGTGACCGCGCCCGGGGCGCCGATGCGGTTCGCGACGATCGAGACGCGATCCTTCGGGAAGCCGAGCCGGTCGATCGTCTCGAGGCCGATCCGCACGTTCTTCAGCGACGTCACCTCGGGGTTGCAGATCAGCAGGAGCCGGTCGGTGTGGTCGAGCGCCGCGAGCATCGCCGCGTCGAACAACGGGCCGGTGTCGATGACGACGGCGCTGAAGGTGCTGCGCGCCGCGTTCAAGGCTGCCGCGAGCTCGGACTGACCCACGATCTGCGCCTCCTCGGGCCGCTTGGGCGCCGGGAGCAGCGTCAGCGACGAGCGGGGATCGGTGCAGACGAACGCCTTCAGCTTCTCGACGTCGATGTCCCCGCTCGAGCCGGCGAGATCCGCGATCGTCGCCCGCGGCGGCACCGCCAGTGTGAGCGCGGAGTCCCCGAACTGCAGGTCGAGGTCCATCAACAGCGTGCGAAGCCCTGACTGCTGCGCCGCGACGGCAAGGTTGGTCGCAAGCGCCGTCTTGCCGCTCCCGCCCTTCGGCGAGAACACGGTCACGACCTTCGCCTTCGTCGCCGGGTCGGATGCGGTCGAGCGTGCGGCCTTCCGCAGCGCGAACAGCACCGTCTCCGTCGACTGCGGCAGGACGAGGACGTCGGCCGCCCCGACCTGCAGGCCGGTCTCGACGATCCCGTTCGGCTCTCCGTACGCCGCCAGGATGAGCGGCGCCTGCGAGAGCGCACGCAGCTTCCGGATGTCATCGCCGAGGTCGTCCGACGAGGACGGCACGACGTGGAGTGCGACGTCGACCGGCGACGACAGCTTCCCGCCGTTGCCGTCGGCGATGGGCCGCACCATGCTGAGCGTCGGCTCGTTGCCGAGCGAGCCCTCGAGCTGCTCCGACGCCGATCCGGTCAGCAGCACTCTGAGTTGTGAATGGCCGTTACGGTGCATCGACGCTCTCCGGGAAGTTGCCGGCGATCTGCTTCGGTGCCGCCGGGAGGCCACGGCCCATGATCGAGAACAGCGTCTCGACGGTCGGGCTGCTGTTGGCCGGCTTGTTCGTCGGCCGCAGCATGAAGAACCAGCTGCCCTGCTTCATCGCCCAGGCCATCGTCTGCGCCTGGCGGTCGGTCATGACGAGCTGCGTCGACGTCGTCGGCGCACCGCCCACGCTCGCCTGCTTCGAATCGTCCGGCGCCTTCAGGACGAGCAGGTTGCGCAGGACGACACGCGACGTTGCACGCGCGAGATCGCCGTAGTGGTATTTCGCCGTCGTCACGACGTCGACGTGATCGCCTTCCTGCACGACCCCGGCGAGCATCTGGTTCGGATCACCCGGCACGACGACGACACGCTCGTTGCCGGAGAACTTGGCGAAGATCCCGCCCTGCGCGATCGGGACGAACTGGCGCAGCGTGATCTGCTGGCCCTGGTAGATCTCCGCGGAGGTCACCTTCGAGGTCAGCGGCGCGGCGCTCGTGATCGAGCCCGGCACGACCGACCGCCGCGGGACCGTCTGCGACTTCAGATAGCCGCCGCCCGCGATCGTCGAGCCGTCGGTGCCGGCCGGGATGTCACGGGTGGCAACCATCACCTTCACCAGCCCGGCGCCGTGCGTGACGCTGTTCCGGTAGCTGATGACGTAGATGCCGATCAGGATGGCCGCCGCGGCCGCCAATCCGAGAGGCAGTGCGAGATTCCGTGCTCGAGTTTTGGTCACGGGAGCTTCCTTTCGTTGCTATTCGACGAGACTGAGAATGTGGACGCCAAAGTCGTTGCTGCTCGACGGCGGCAGGCCTGCGGGCAAGTCCGACGTGGTGAAGGTGACGAAGTGCCCCCTGAGCGTCTTGGTCGACGGGGTCCACGAGACGACCTGGTCGATCACGAACGCCGACCAGCCGATGACGTGGAAGTACCAGACGGAGCCGATGTTCTGGGTCGTGTCGAACACCGGGAAGAAGAGCGGAACACCGGTTCTCGCGTCGAGCCCCTGCTTGATCGGGCCGACGTTCTGCCCGGTCTTGACGCCGTACCACTGGCCTGACGGCAGGGCGTCGGCGTAGCCGTTCAGGATCCAGTCGCGCAGGTCGGTCGCGCCGACGTTGTTGTTGTTTGCGCAACCGGGCAGCGTCGTGTTGTGGCACGTCAGGTTGATCAGCCCGATCGTGCTCGAGGCGACGGCGCTTTCGTCGAAGCTCACCGTCTTCGGCGTGCCGTAGCAGCTCGGCACGGTGCACGCGACCGTGTTCTTGATCGCGATCGGCGCGACGTTCTTCATGTTCGCCGGGACGGTCACGGCCGCGGTCGCGCTCGCGTTCGCGTTGCGATCGCCGAAGGCCGCGCCGCGCAACGCGGCAAAGAAGCGCGCGAAGGTTCCAGGCACGGACTTGCTCGTCACGACCCTGATGCAGTTGTACGGCGGGCTCGACGAGCACGACGACGGCAGCGAGCCGGTCGGCGGGATGCTTACCGCTGCGGTCACGCCGTTGAAGTTGTTCTGCGCGTACGTGCTGGCGATCGACGACGCGCTGCCCGGATCGGACGGCAGCGCCTGGACGCCGGCCAGCGCCGCCGCGTCGGCCGCCGTCTGGAGGTGCCGGTGCGTCTGGAACCAGCGGCCGCCGTCGATGACGAGCGCCGCGATCCCGAACAGCACCAGGAAGAGCGCGACGACCAGCACGATGACCTGCCCGTTCTCGGAGCGTGCGCGCGTCATTCGAGCCGCTCCTGCGCCGTCGAGACGAGCGTGAACGTCCTGTTCAGCGCGGGGACGCCGAAGTAGCCCGGCAGCCCGATGCTGAACGAGTACGTGATCTGGATGTTCAGCGGCTGACCCGTGACGAGGCCGCCCGGCGTCGTGCACGAGACCGAGCTCCCGGCGGGAATCACGCCGAGGCTGTTGATCTTCGTCGTGGCCGTGGTGCAAGCGGTCGTGCGGCTCACCGCTCCCGCGCGCGCGCCGACTCGCGCCGCGTCGGTGATGGTGATGTAGTTGTGCCACGCCCGGCCGAACTGGATGATCCCGAGCAGAAGGAAGACCAGGAACGGGAGGACGAGCGCAAACTCGACGAATGACTGTCCCTTTTCGTTTCGCACCCGCTGAACTCGCACCGGGCTCTCCCCTTCCTCGATTTCGTAGTCGTTCATGACTCCAGTCAGAGCCTCCGCCGAACCGACGGAGGCTCTGGACTCGAGCGCTCCAGCGTCTTAGATCGCGCCGGAGACCGTGTCGATCGCTGCCTGAATCGCGTCGCCCAGGCCGCTCCACGTGACTGCGAGAAGCACGCCGACCACGACGACAGCGAGGATCAGCGCGTACTCGACGAACGTCTGACCCCGCTCCGCACGCATCCTGGCGAGCAGATAGGAAACAACGGACATGCGGTGTACCTCCCCGGTACTCGGTTCGGGGCCTCACTGCCCCCTCGCCGGTAGATGTAGTCGGCTTGCGCTTCGCGCTGAACGCACGAAGGGCCGGACCGAGCTAGACCTTCAGATACAGCTCGGTTAGAGCGCCCCCGCGACGGCGTCCATCGCCGACTGCATGACATCCGTCAGGCCGGCCCAAGTGAGTGCGAGCAGCACCCCGACGACGACGGTCGACAGGACCAGGGCGTATTCAACGAACGTCTGACCGAGCTCTTCCTGTACGCGCAAACGAGACATGCCACCCACCCCTGCGTCGATTCGGCCGAAAGGCCCTCTGGAAAGGGTGTAACTGGAGCAGTCGCCGAGCTGAACCGCCTAAGGGCCGGACCGAGCTAGACCATCAGAGCCGCCGTGCGCTCAAGTACCCCCGCACGGCGGCCGAGGAACGGAGTAGTGTTGTCTTCCGTTACCGAAGCGAGTACCGAAGCGAGCCCATGAGCCCTCACAGCTTCGTCGTCGTGCTGGTCTTCGCAAGCGCTGTCTTGGCGTTCTGGTTCGGTGCGCGCTTCCCGGCGCTCGGGCCGCACCGGTTTGCGTACGGCGTCCTGCACCTCTTCTGCGGGTTGGCCGCTGTTCGGGCGATCCCGGGCCTGACGAATGTCGTTCTGGGGATGTCGGCGGAGGTCGCGAAGTACCTCGTCCCGTTCGGCGTCGCGCTGCCGCTCTTCACCTATGCCTTCCTCACGGGCCTCTGGCTCCTGCGGCTGATCCACCGCTCGGCGTCCGGGCTTCCGTCCTAGCGCCGGCCCTCGACGACTAGCGGTAGGTCGGGCAACGGCTAGCCCTGCGATGAAAGAAACGCGGGCGCCGGCGTCGTTAAATCAGGCCACGATGGCAAGCGCTGCCAATCTGAGCGCGCCGAATGTCCGGCGCCTTCGGCCGCCGCGCGTCCTGCTCGCGATGCGCGATCGCCGGTTCATGCGGGTGACCGCGTTCCTGCTCGAGCGGCGCGGGTACCCGGTCGTGCAGGAAGGCGGGTCGAACGTCGTCGATGCCGCTCACCGGTCGCGCGTCGACGTCGTCGTGGTCGAGGGCGAGACGTCGCGCGGCGCCTCGGCACGGTTGCTCGCAGCCTTGACGGGACTGCCGACGGCGCCGGGACTGATCAGCATCGTCGACGGCGAAGGTGACCAGGTCGTAGGCGTTCCGGTGCTCGCGAAGTGGACACCGGTCGACGACCTCGCGCGGGAGATCGATTCGGCGGCTCTGCGGCAATGACGTCGGCCGGCGAAACCCTCCTCGTCGTGTTCGTGGTCGTCGTGCTCGCGGTCCTGTCGTGGCGCGACCTCCGGTCACGGATCATCCCGAACAGGATCGTGCTCCCGGCGTGGGCAATCGTGCTCGTGGCGCAGGTCGCACTGCATCCGGGGCACTGGGAGGAGTGGCTGATCGCGAGCAGCGTGGCGGCGGCGGCCTTCTGTGTGCCCGCGCTCGTCTACCCGGCAGGCCTCGGCATGGGCGACGCGAAGCTCGTCGGGCTGATCGGCGCGGCGCTGGGGTACAGCGTGCTGAACGGGCTCCTCGTCGGCACGGTGCTCGCGGGTCTGTTCTCGGCCGCGCTGCTCCTCCGCTACGGGTCGGCGGCGAGGCGCGTGACGTTCCCGTACGGCCCGTTTCTCGCCGCCGGCGCAGTCGCCGTCCTGCTCGTCTGAGACCGACGCTTCCGCAGGCGTTCATCGTCTGAACGCGAGAATGGGCCGCCCGGCCCATTGAGGCTTCGGCCGCTCTCGACCACACTTCCGTAGGGAACGAAAGGGAGGGAGCGAGAAGTGACTGCGGCCTCGCCTCTTCCGCAGATTGCGGCAAGACCAGGGGTTGTGCCTCAGCCTGCGGCGGATGCTGGATTCATCTCCGACCTGATGTCGGAGCTCGGGCGCTCCGAGCGTCCAATCGACCACGGTCTGGAACCGATCGAGCGCGCGTTCGGGCGCCACTTCTTCGACGAGCGCGCGCGCTCGGGTGTCGGGGCGGCTCGCTGCCGGGCGCGTCGGCTGATCGAAAGCGCCGGCGGCTCGACCGACGCGATCGCACTCGCGTTCGCCGGCGATCTCTTCGTGTGCCTGGCAGTCGAGCGCCCGTGGAAGGCGGACGACGTCCGCGGGCTCGTCTCCAAGATCGCACACGTGACGCACAGCTCGGCGGCCGCGACGGCGGCGCAGATGCTGATGTGGTCACTCCGCGCGCCGCAGCTGTCGGAGCTGCCTCCGCGCGTCGGCCTCGAGGTGCAGCTCTCGCTTCTCGTCGCGCTTTCGCCCGCCGTCGAGGCATCGCTCTGGTGCAAGGACGACGCGGGGCGACCGGACTGCCTCGTCTCGATCGGCGCGACGGCGACGACGCGGCGCTTCCGCTCGGTGGCGGCACAGGTTCTCGATGCGCGGCGGCGGGACGGTGACCGCGGTCTCATCGTCGGCGAGCCGGTGCGCCGGTGGCAGACGCCCTGGGCGGCGCTCGTCGTGCGCACCGCGGCCCACGAGGCGTCGACGGCATGGCTCGAGGAGACGGCCGAGGCGATGAGCCCAGTCCTGGAGCGCGAGTTCCTGCTGCAGCGAAGCGCCACGCGCGAGCGCGATCTCGTCACGGCCAGCGAGCGGCGGCTGTCTCGACTCGGCTTCGACCTGCACGACGGTGCGTTGCAGCACGTCGCCGCGCTACGAGTCGACCTGCGGGAGCTCGGGGCAGATCACCTCGACCAGCGGGTCGCAGAGCTGGACCGCGTGCTCCGCGAGCTGGCGCACTCGCTCGAGCCGGCGAGCCTCGTGCGGCGGCCGCTCGAGCGGATCGTCGAAGCCGAGGCGAGCGCGCTGCGCGAGCGCACGGGGATCGACGTGCGAACGCACGTCGCGGGCGACTTCGGTGCGATGACGCAGTCCCAGAAGATCGCGCTCGTCCGAGTGCTGCAGGAGGCCTTCACGAACATCCGCGAGCACAGCAACGCCGGCGTCGTCGACGTCGATGTCGTCGGGAGCAGGAGCTCAGTCGACCTGCAGATCCGCGACGACGGCGACGGCTTCGAGGTGACACGGACACTGCAGGACGCAGCACAGCGTGGCCGGCTGGGCCTCGTCGGCAGCAGCGAGCGCGTGCGGCTCCTCGGCGGCAGCTTCGACATCAACAGCCGTCCCGGCGGACCGACGACGGTGATGCTCACGTTGCCCCGGTGGCAGCCGCTCGCGGCCGACGAGCCGGCTGCTCAGGCTGCGTACTAGCGGTCAGTCGTAGCCGAGAACGTCGAACGCCGCGGGATACACGATCCGGCCGGCGAGGTCGGGGCTGTATCCGGGGAGCCGCTTCACCATGAACGCGTCGTCGGGGATCTTGGGGTGCGGCGCGACGAAGCCGAGCGCGCTCGCCCGCTCGAAGCCGAAGCGCGGGTAGTACTCCGCGATGCCCTCGACCATCACCGCAGGCTCGCGTGCTTCTTCTGCGCGGCCGAGCGCGTCGCGGATCAGGCTTCCCCCCACCCCCATGCGCTGGCGGTCGGGCCGAACCGACATCGGCGTCAGATTGAGGATCCTCGAACGCGCTCCTCCTTCGACGCCGACCCAGCTCAGCATCACGTGAGCGATCACGCCGGAGGAGTCCTCGGCGACGAGCGCGAGCTCCGGGACGAACTGCTCCGAAGCTCGGATGCGCTCGACGAACGAGGCGACCTCGTCGGGGTGCTCGACGAACGCGGCGCGGACAACGGCTTCGATCGCCGGGTGATCCGCGTCGCGCTCGGGACGTATGTGGCACTCCACGCTACGAACCCGAGCCTGGCGCAACCGGGCTCGGGGTGAAGACCTTCCAGTGGCCCTCGGAGACGACCTCGACGGCGCCGTCGGCCACTACGATCGCCGTCTGGTCGTCGATCGCGTAGGCGGGACCTCCGATGTCCGCCGCCCAGCGCTCGGCGTTGGCCATCGTGTTCCACGGCAGATCCTCGTTGTCCAGGTGCGGAAAGATCGA
>DATCYR010000034.1:0-2123 GCA_036526315.1 Gaiellaceae bacterium
TGATGGCCTGGTCGAGACTGCTCCCGTCCTTGACGCCGAGGGCGGGACCGGCGAAGGCCGTGATCGTGTCGTCCGTCATCGCGGTCATGTCTTGGACCGAGATCGAGCCGACGGTGGCGCCGCCGACCAGGCTGCGCCCGAGCGCAGTCAGGTAGGACGGGCCGTCGGTGAAGCTCGTATGGATGCTGCCGCGGACGGTCAACAAGGCGCCACCGTCGCGAAGGCCGGCGAGGAAGTGGTCTCGGCCGTTCGCGTATTCGGCGTCCGGTTTCGTGCCCGACTGGATCCAGAGGAACGGCCGGTCGAGGCGAGCGTTGCGCTCTGCGCCGAAGAGCTTGCCGTCGAGATCGACGCCGACCTTGAAGCGCGGGTCGGCGGCCATGACTTGCACCGCGGTCGCGCCGCCGATCGAGTGGCCGACGATCCCGACGTGTTGCAGGTCGAGGTGGCCGGCGAGCGGCGAATTCGGTTCGAGTTGCGCGAGGCGGCTCACTTGGTCGAGTGCGAAGCTGGTGTCGGCGGTGCGGATGTCGATTAGGCGCTCGACGTCCGGATGCGGCGGCGGTCCCATCACGTCCGGGTGGGTCGTCTGCCCGACGACCTGTCCCCGGGCAAGGACGGAGACGGCGGACTCGTAGGGCACGCTCAGGGCAATGACCACGTAGCCGCGGCTGGCAAGGTCGGCGCACAGCGCCGTGTACAGCTCGCGGGGGTTGGAGAGCCCCGGCGAGAACAGCAGCACCGGCCAGGTCTTCTGGGCGCTGCTGATCGGAGTGCCGAACATCGCGTGAGTTCTGACGCTGCCGAAGGAGGAGAACATGAACGACGGCATGCCGCCGACCGATCCCGGCAAGTGCCCTTGCGCCTCGAAGTACGGAACCGCGGGTCCGTTGCTCGCGTCGCTCGGGTACCAGGCCTGCGCGATCACCTGCCGGTGGTCGGACGGGTTCGCAGTCAGCGTCTCCAGGCGCTGACTGTCGGTCCAGCGGAAGATCTCGCTGCCAACCTTGTGCGGTCCCGCCGGCTTGGGCAACGTCGGCACGAACGCCGTTAGCAGCGCCACACCTGCGACCGCGAGTCCGACGACGAGCACGCCTCGTCCGATCACCCGGCGCCAGCGGCGGGAGTGTCCCGGCCGCCAACGCCGAAGCGCGGCCGCGGCCGTGACGGCCACGGCGAGGACCTGCCAGGGCACGAGCTGCCATTGGACCCCGTCGACGGCGAGCGTGATGAGCGCGAGCACGAACGCGGCGACGGACAGGGCTTCGAGAGCGGCGGGGCCTCGACGCCGGGAGAGTGCCCACCACGACGCAGCCGCGAGCGCAGCGACGACCAGCAGGCCGTCGATGATGCTCATCTCGACTCGATGCTGTGACCGTCGGCGGGGGCGACGTTGAAGCTGAACATCATCCCGCTTTCGTGGTGCTCGGCGATGTGGCAGTGCGCCATCCAGATGCCCGGGTTTGTCACGTCGAGCAGGATGTCGACGGTTTCGCCGGTTCGCACCAGGACGGTGTCTTTCCAGACCAGGTTCTCCTCGGCGACGCCGCCGCGGGCGAGCACGACGAAGCGACCGGCGCCGTGGATATGGAAGGGGTGGTGCATTGGGTGGTCGGAGTCCATCTCGTTGACCAGCCGCAGCTTGACCTGGTCGCCGACGCGGAATTGCCAGTCGATCGCGTGGTTGGCGGCGCCGGTTTCTCGGTCGATGAAGCTCCAGTGCATGTTCGCGGGCGTCGTGATCCGGTTGACGTCGACCATGTCGTCTTCCCATTCGATGCCGCCGGCATCGTGGGGCTCGTGACTGTGCTCGTGTCCATGACCCTGGTGGGCGTGCTCGTCGACGTGCTCGGCGTGCGTGCCGTGCTCTGCGGTCTGAGCGACGAGGGCAGTGGGTAGTAGCTTCATCCCGCATTTCGGGCAGTGGTCGGCCTTGTCGCTGACGATCTCGGGGTGCATCGGGCAGACGTTGGTGGCTGCGGCAGCCGTCGCCAGCAGCTTCATGCCGCATTGCGGACAGCGTCCGGGCTCGTCGTTGACCACATCGGGGTGCATCGGGCAGGCGTAGACGACCGGCCCCTCGGGCACAGCCATGTCCATCTCGGCGACGAGTGCGAGCGTCT
>DATCYR010000035.1:0-21005 GCA_036526315.1 Gaiellaceae bacterium
CGTCGGCAACGCGTGTGACCAGGTGCGGGGCGGCGACCGTCCGCGGCAGGATCACGTCGACCTCGAGCCGCCGGCGATCGCCCTCACGGCTGACCTCGATCGCGCTGATGCGCGCTCCCGACTTCTCGATCTCGTCGATCACCTCGCCGGGCCTGATCCCCGTCGGCAGCTCGATCAGCAGCCTGCCGTCCTCGGTGCGGAAGCGCTTCAGCACCAGATAGGCGCCGGTGCGGAGCGGCCAGAGTGCGAAGAGCACGATTGCGGTCGTGATCAGCGCGGCGCTGTAGTAGCCCGCGCCCGCGGCGAGCCCGACTGCCGCGACGACCCACAGCGTCGCGGCAGTCGTCAGCCCGCGGATCGACGAGCCTTGCCGGATGATCGCTCCCGCCCCCAGGAAGCCGATGCCGGTGACGATCTGGGCGGCGATCCTCGTCGGATCGGTCCGAATCGTCACGAAGCCGTACGCGCTCACGATCGTGAACAGCGCCGAGCCGACCGCGACGAGCAGGTGCGTCCGCAATCCCGCCTCGCGCTCGCGGAGCTCGCGCTCGAGCCCGATCAGGCCGCCGAGCGCACCTGCGAGCGCGAGCCGCAGGAGCGCTTCGCCCGAGGTCAGGGACGTGTTAAACGCGAGCGGCAGCAACGGCTTCGCCCTGCGCGGCTGCGAGCTCCTCGATGCCGGCGGCCGCGAGCTCCAGCAGCTCGTCGAGGCTCGCGCGGCTGAACGGCGTCTGCTCCGCGGTCGCCTGCACCTCGACCAGCTCGCCGGCACCGGTCATCACGACGTTCATGTCGACCTCCGCCGTCGAGTCCTCGGAGTAGTCGAGGTCGAGCAATGGCGTCCCGCCGACGATCCCGACCGAGACGGCCGCGACCGAGCCGGTCAGGGCCTTCGAGAGGCCGAACCGGTCGAGCGCGCGCCTCGCCGCGACGTACGCACCGGAGATGGCGGCGCAGCGGGTTCCGCCGTCCGCCTGCAGCACGTCGCAGTCGACCCACAGCGTGCGCTCGCCGAGCGCCCCGAAGTCCGTGACCGCCCGGATCGAGCGGCCGATCAGCCGCTGGATCTCGACGGTCCGGCCCCCCTGCTTCCCGCGGGACGCCTCTCGCTCCGTCCGGTCGCCGGTCGAGGCAGGCAACAAGGAATACTCGGCCGTCAGCCAGCCACGCCCCTTGCCGTAGAGCCACCGCGGGACGCCTTCCTGGATCGACGCCGTGCAGAGCACCTTCGTCTTTCCCTGGCCGAAGAGGACGGAGCCGTGCGGCTGCTCGAGATAGTCGGGCTGCAGCTCCAGCGGGCGCAGCTCGTCGGGACGGCGTCCGTCGTTCCGCGTCATGCGGCAGCGAGCGCGGCGACCTCGACGTGCTCGACCTGGTCGATCGGCAACTGGAGAAAGCGCGCGCCCATCTCGCGGAACGCGAGCGGGTCTCCGGTCGTGAGGAAGCGGTACGTGCCCTCGCGCGCCGGGTCGTTCTCGTAGCCCTTGCGCGCCAGTGTCTGCGCGACCTCCTGTGCAGTCTCCTCTGCGGAGAAGACCAGCGTCACGTCGCGGCCGAACACGCGCTGGAAGACGGGCCTGATGAGCGGGTAGTGCGTGCAGCCGAGAATGACCGTGTCGACGCCCGCGTCCTTGAGCGGGACGGCGTACTCGCGCACCGCCGCCGTCGTCTCCGCCCCGAAGGGATCGCTGCTCTCGATCAGCGGCACGAGGCGCGGGCAGGCGACCGACAGGAGCTCCACCCCGGCATCGAGCGCGTGCACGAGCTCGCGGTAGCGGCCGGCCTCGACGGTGCCTTCGGTGGCGAGCAGTCCGATGCGGCGGTTCCGCGTCGCCTGCACTGCGGCGTGCGCCTCAGGAGTGATGACGCCGACGACCGGGACGTCGAGCTCTTCCTGGAGCTGCGGCAGCGCGGCCGACGTCGCCGTGTTGCAGGCGTTGACGACGAGCTTGACGCCCTGCTCCTGCAGATAGGTGGCGATCTCGCGCGCGAACCGTCGCACCTCGCCGAGCGGCCTCGGGCCGTACGGGAGCCGCGCGTGGTCGCCGAGGTAGACGAAGTCCTCGTGCGGCATCGTCACGAGACACTCGTGCAGGACGGTCAGCCCGCCCACGCCCGAGTCGAAGACGCCGACAGGCCGCGGATCCATGCCCTGGCGATGCTAACGCGCGACTAGGCTTGCGGACGTGCTTCGCGCGCTGCTTGCCGCCCTCGCGGTGTTCTTCCTTCTGCCTGCGGGACACGCGGCGGCCGCCGACTTCACGAAGACGGATACCAGGGTCACGATGAGCGACGGCGTCGAGATCGCCGTCAGCTACTTCCAGCCGGCCGGCACGCCGCCGGCGGGCGGCTGGCCCGGCATCATGCTCCTCCACGGTCTTGGCCAGACGCGGAACACATCGGACTTCGTCAACTGGTCGCCGAACTCGATGGCCGCGCAGTACCTTGCGCCCGAGGGCTACGCCGTGCTGACCTACGACGCGCGCGCACACGGGGAGTCCGGCGGACAGTTCACGCTCGACGGCCCGCGCGAGCTCGCCGACTTCCGCGAGCTGCTGACCTGGTTCACGACGAGACATCCGGTCGACGCCGGGCACGTCGGTGCGTACGGCGCGTCCTACGGCGGCGGTCTCGTGTGGAAGGCCGCGGTCGAGGGCGTCCCGCTCGCCGCAATCGCGCCGACGGCGACCTGGACCGACCTCGAGGAGGCGCTCGCGCCGCAGGGGCTGGTGCGCGCCGGCATCCTGCTCGGCTTCTCTCAGGACATCCCGCAGGAGCGCTACGGCGCGGAGGAGCGGCAGCTGCTTGCGGCGGCAACGAGGGAGCAGAATCTCGCCGCGTTCAGGGCGTACCTCGCCTCGCGCTCGACACGGTCCGAGCTGGGCTCGATTCGGATTCCGACGTTCATGCTGCAGGGCCGGCGCGATTTCGCCTTCGACGCGAACCAGGCGATCGCTGCGTACAGGCGCGTCCGGGGCCCGAAGCGTCTGTACATCGGCGACTTCGGCCATACACCGGCCGCGAATCCGCCGGACGAGTTCGCGTACGTCGCGCTCGAGGTGCGCGCCTGGTTCGACCGCTTCCTGAAGGGGATCCCGAACGGCATCGACAAGCGGCCGCCGATCGAGCTCGCACCGGATCCCTGGCGCCGCCCGACGACCTCCTTCAAGGCCTTGCCGAAGACGCGAACCCTGAAGTTCCCGTTCAGCAAGCGCAGCGTGCTGACGGCCAACGGCAAAGTGGTGCGCACGACGAAGCGCGTCACCCACCTCGAAACGTTCGGCTCGCCGGTGGTGAGCGCCCGTTTCTCGGCCGGCCCCTCCGGCTATGCACATCTCGTCGCGGTGCTCAGCGCGCTGACACCCGGCGGCAAGGAGATCGTCGTCGCCGACGGCGGCACGGTGACGACTCGCACCGGCCGAGCGACGATCAGGCTGCAGAACGAGGTCACGTCCATCCCGCGCGGATCGCGGCTCCGCGTCACGCTCGGCGCCCGGTCGACTGTGCAGAGCATCGCGAATCTCGTGTACCTGATCCCGGTGCCGGACGGCTCGACGGCGACAGTTCGTGGTGTCACGCTGTCGCTGCCTGTGCTGCGGAAACCAATCTCGCCGTGATCGCGCCGCTCGCCGCGGCGGCGGTGGCGCTGGCCACACCGGGCGTGACGCCGACGCAGATCACGCTCGGCGGCACCGTCCCGCTCAGCGGCCCGGCGGCCGCGTACGCATCGGTCGGCCGTGGCGCCGACGCGTACTTCAAGTACGTCAACTCGAAGGGCGGCGTCTTCGGGCGGAAGATCGTCTTCAAGTACGACGACGACGAGTTCGACGTCGCCAAGACGATCTTGCTGACGCGGCAGCTGGTCGAGCAGGACAACGTCTTCGCCATCTTCGACAGCGTCGGGACCGAGCACGCGCTCGCCGTGCGTCCTTACCTGAACCAGCTGAAGGTGCCGCAGCTCTTCGTCGGCAGCGGCGTCTCGAAGCTCGCCACCGAGCACAAGAAGTACCCGTGGTCGATGGGCTACCTCCCGAGCTTCACCGGTGAAGGCGTCATCTACGGCCGCTACATCGCGTCGCACCAGCCCAAGGCGCGCATCGCGGTCCTCTACGAGAACTCCGACTTCGGCAAGGACATGCTCAACGGGCTCCGCCGCGGGCTCGGCGGCAAGGCGAAGATCGTCGGGACGCAGTCGTACGAGATCGAGGACGCGAACGTCGACTCACAGCTGGCGAAGCTGAAGGCGTCTGGAGCGAACACGCTGATGCTCTTCGCGACGCCCAAGTTCGCGGTCTTCGGCTACGTCGGTGCGTTTCGGCTCGGGTGGCACCCGCAGTACTACGTCACATCGGTTTCGATCTCGCCGGACATCTTGAAGATCGCGAAATTCGGCTCGAGCCAAAAGCAGGTCGAGAACTCGATCTCGATCGCGTTCGTGAAGGATCCGACGGCGAAGGGGTGGGCGAGGGACAAGACGGTCCGCCTCTACAAGTCGATCCTGCAGCGGTTTCTCCCCGGCGCGAAGCCGGACGACGTCTTCAACTACTACGGCATGGCCGTCGCGTACACGATGGTCGACACGCTGCGGAAAGCCGGACGGAACCTCACTCGCGACACCGTCCTGCGCGCGGCGACGCACCTCGACGAGACGAACCCGTTCCTCCTCCCCGGCGTCCGGATCAAGACGAGCCCGAACGACTACTACCCGATGAGCAAGGTCAAGCTTGCGCGCTACCACGGGACGCACTGGCAGTTCTTCGGGAAGCTGGTCAATGCCACGGGTTGAACCGCAACGGCGTGGGCGAAGGGGAATAGGCTTCCACCCGGTCGGCCGCGCGGGCAAGCCCGCCCGGCCTTGATGGTCGCCACCGCAAGCGGTGGCTTAGGTTCAACTCCTCCGGGAAAACTGCGTCTTAGAGGAAGGGGCTTTTCCGACTCTCGAGCAGGAAAGGAAGGGGTATGAAGAGATTGGCCAAGTTGGCCGTGCTCGCATGTGCCGCCATGGCGGCACTCGCATTCGCGGGTAACGCGCTGGCGGTTCAGAAGCTGAGCGTGTCGCAGACCGCGACGTCGCTCACGATCAAGGTGACGCAGGCGCAAAGCGATCCGCAGCCGGCGAAGATCCAGATCTTCGTTCCGACGGGCTACACGCTGAACACGTCCGCCGCGCCGGGGACGACGATCGGGACGACGTCGGGGTCGGTGTTCGCGCGCGACGCGAACATCCCGCTGCCGCTGTCCGGGAACGTCGTCGTCGCTCCGCCGAACACGAACGCACCGGGTTGCACGACCGGCACGCACCTCGCTGTCTGGTTGCTGCAGCTGCAGGTCGCCGGCCAGGCGATCAACCTGCCGGTCGCGGTCGATCCGGTTGCGCCCGGCCCGCTGGCCGCGTTCGGCTCGTTCCAGCTCGTCACGTGTCTGGCACCGTCGGACGTTCCACAGGGGACGCCCGGCCGCTCGCCGAACGGCGCACAGCTGCTCGAGGCGACCTTCACCGTGAACAACGTCTTCCAGGTGCCGGCGCTCACGACGACGTGGAAAGCGCTGACGACGCCGTACGCGGCGGGCACCGGCGTGCCGAACCAGGCCGGGAGCGTCGAGACGCGAGCGCTCGTCGGACAGGGGACGCTGTCGATCAAGACGAAGGTGACGAGCAAGAAGAAGCGCGTCTTGCGCATCTCCGGGCAGCTGTCGCAGGCCGGCGCCGGCATCGCGGGGGCGCAGGTGCGGATGCTGCTGAACGGCGCGGCGTCGCGCTTCACTGCGCGCACGGCTCCGACCGGCAACTACACCGTCGTGCTGAAGAAGACCGGCCGCAAGTCGATCACGACGTTCCAGGCACGCGCGACGGTCGCCGAGCGCGACGTCACGAGCACCGTGTGCCAGGGGCCGTCGCTGCCGACCTTCCCGTGCGTGAGCGCGACGGCGTCGGGCTTCACGACCGTCAGCCGCAAGGTCCGGGTCAAGCTGTAAGGCGAACCGTCGGGGGTCTGACCCCTCTGGGTCAGACCCCCGGCTACGTTTACGGCATGGCCGAGATCCGGATCGGCACCTGCTCCTGGGCCGACGAGGCGCTTTCGAAGCACTGGTATCCGAAGGGCCTCCCCGCCGGCGAGCGTCTCGGGTACTACGCCCAGCACTTCGACACCGTCGAGGTCGACTCGACCTACTACCGCGTTCCCGCGGAGGAGATGGTGCAGCGTTGGGCCGAGCGGACCCCCGACGGCTTCGTCATGCACGTCAAGGCGTTCGGGCTGATGACGCGGCATCCGGTCAAGCTCGAGGCGCTTCCGCCCGACCTGCGCGACGACGCGCCGACGGACGACAGAGGCCGGGTCGAGCGGCCGTCGCGCGAGTTCCGGGCCGAGGTGTTCCGCCGGTTCCTCGAAGCGCTCGAGCCACTGCGGTCGGCCGGAAAGCTCGGCGGCATCCTCTTCCAGTTCCCGTCGTACGTCGTCTACAAGGACAGGTCGCTCGACTATCTGCAGTGGGCGCGCGAGCAACTCGGCGACGACGAGATGCTCGTGGAGTTCCGTCACGTGAGCTGGTTCGACGACGAGCACCGCGAAGAGACGCTGCGCTTCCTCGAAGGGCTCGGCGCGACACACGTCGTCGTCGACGCGCCGCGCATCGAGGGAGCGAAGAACCTCGTGTCGACGGTCCTCGCGTTGACGAGCCCGACCCTGTACGTGCGGTTTCACGGACGCAACGCGGACACGTGGAACAAGCGCGGCGGCAGCGCGTCGGAACGCTTCGACTACCTCTACACGGCCGCCGAGCTCGAGGAGTGGGTCGACCCGCTGCGCGAGCTCGCGGGCCAGGCGCAGCAGGCCTACGCGTTCTTCAACAACAACGCGACGAGCCCCGACGGCAGCGGCGGCCGGATGGCGCAGGCCGCGGCGAACGCGAAGGAGCTGCAGCGCCTGCTGCAGTCGGCGAACGTGCCGGTCAGCCGCTGATGGACGTCCTCGCCGTCATACACGGCGAGACGGTGCGTGCCGGCGTCTTCGGCGACGCGGTCGAAGGGCGCGGCCACCGGCTCGAGGAGTGGAGCCCCGCGTGGGGGACGTCGCTGCCCCGGCCGCTCGATGCCTACGGCGCAGTGCTCGTCTTCGGCGGAGCGATGCACGCCGATCAGGAAGGCCACCATCCGTGGCTGCGCGAGGAGAACCTCTTCCTGCAGCGGCTGCTCGACATCCGCAAGCCGGTGCTCGGCGTCTGCCTCGGTGCGCAGCTGCTCGCGAAGGCGGCGGGGGCGCCGGTCGGCCCCGCGGGCGAGCCGGAGATCGGCTGGTGCACCGTCGAGCTGACGGGTGACGCGGGCGACGATCCGGTGCTGCGAACGCTGCCGTCACGCTTCGACGCGTTCCAGTGGCACTACTACAAGCACGGCCTCCCGGCCGGCGCCGTCGAGCTCGCACGCAACGACGTGTGCACGCAGGCCTTCCGCCTCGGCGACAGCGCATGGGGCGTGCAGTTCCATCCCGAGGTGACGCTCACGCAGATCGAAGCGTGGTCACAGGAGGACGACCCGGTGCCGCCGGGCCTCCTCGACGAGACGCGCCGCCGGATCGGCGACTGGAACGAGCTGGGCAAGAGTCTCTGCGACGCGTTCGTCGGCGTCGCCGAGCGCATCGCGACGCCCGCGTAGCGTCAGCCCTTTTCGAGCGGCAGCTCGTCGTGGCGCGACCACTCGTGCCACGAGCCGGCGTAGTTGCGCGCGCGATAACCGGCGGCGCGAAGCGCGAGCGTTGCAACCGCCGAGCGTGAGCCGGAGTGGCAGTACGCGACGATCTCGTCCGCATCGCCGATGCGTGCGCGGATCTGGTCGGCCGAGACCGGCTCGCCCGCTGCGACGAACAGGTCTTCGACGTGGACGTGCCGTGCCCCGGGGATGCGACCCTGGCGCGGATCGCACGGGTAGCCGCGCTTCCCGGTGTACTCCTCCGTTGTCCGCACGTCGAGGACCGTCAGCGTCGGGTCGCCGAGGCGGCGCACGATCTCGTCGCGCGTCGGCACGGCGTCGAGGCTCGGCTCGAATGTCGTCTTGACCGGCTGCAGCTCCACCTGGCCGACCTCGGGCTCGCCGGGCCAGGCCGCGAGGCCGCCGAGCAAGACCGCAACCCGTGGATGGCCCGCGAGCTCGGCCATCTGCGCGGCCGGCATCGCGCCGACGCCGTCGCCGCGGTCGTACAGCACGAGGCGCTCCTCCCCCGTGACCCCGTGCCGGCGCAACCGCAACCCCACCTCCGGCGCGAGCTGTTCGAGGACTGCACGGTCGCTCATCGGCGGCGGCGAGCCGAGGACGAGCGGCCGCGATCCCGGGATGTGCCCACGCGCGTGCGCGTTCGGCCCGCGCACGTCGCCGACGACCAGGTCGTCGGCTCCGAGCTCGCGCTCAAGCCACGCGACGTCGACGACTGCAGGCAGGTCAGCCACGAGCGAGGAACTCTCGCAGGATCGCGTTGAACTCGGCGGGGCGCTCGAGATTGACGAGATGGCCGGAGCCCGCGACCTCCACAACTGGAAACTCGGACAGCTCGTCGGCTGTGACGAACGCCTCGTGCTCGCCGACGACGAACTGGAGCCGGCCCTCGAAGCTCCCGACGACCTCCGTCGAGTCGGGTCGGTCGCGGATCGCCTCGACCGCGGCGATCAGCCCGTCGGCGTCGCGGTGGAGCAACGACTTGTCGAGCACACCCGGGTCGGCGACGAGCTTCGGCAGCATCGTCTGCCAGAGCCCGTCGGCGCCTTCGCGGCGGATCAGCTCGATCGTGTCGGCGCGTCCTGCACGGCGCTCCGGGGAATCCGCGTCGGGCCGCGCACCGACCAGCATGAGCGCGCGGACGCGTTCCGGCGCGTGCCGTGCGAGCGCGAGCGCGCAGTAGCCGCCCATCGAGCAGCCGACCACCGTCAGGTCGCCGTCGACTTCGCCGGCGACCGACTCCGCCCATGCGGCCATCGTGCGTCCCCGCCCGTAGAGCCGCGGTGCGACGACCTCGTGTCCGGCGAGCACCCCGCGCTGCCCGTCCCACATCCCCTCGTCGAGCGGGAACGCGTGCAGCAAGAGGATCGTCAAAGAGCAGCGACGACGTCGAGCTCGGCTGCGATCGCCGGACGCTCGGACAATCGCTCGAGCCAATCGGCGAGCGCATCGAATCGCCCGAGGTCGACGCTCATGCGGTCCCGCGCGCGGACGAGCCACGGCACGTAAGCGATGTCGGCGAGGCCGAACTCGCGGCCGGTGAGGTAGGCATGCGCCGCGAGGACAGCGTTCAGCTTCGTGAGCTCGGCGTCCAGGCGCTCGCGCGCACCGTCCTCCTCGCGCCGGAGCGCGTAGTACGGCTTCGAGAGCTGGTCGAACCGGAAGACGAGCAGACGGCCGAGGGCGCGCTCGGCCGCGTCGGCCGGCCAGAGCGGCGGCTCGGGATAGCGGTCCTCGAGGTACTCGTTGATCACCGCCGACTCCGGCAGCACGAAGGCGTCGTCCTCGAGGACGGGCACGCGCCCCAGCGGGTTCTTCTCGTAGATCCAGGACGGCCGGTCGTCGAGGTCGATCTCCACCGTCTCGTACTCGACGCCCTTCTCGGCAAGCGCGATGCGGGTTCGCGCGCAGTACGGGCAGCGGTCGGCGTCGTAGAGCGTGATCACCGTCCGATCCTAGCCTCGAGGTTCATGACTTCCGCGACCTGGTCGAGCAGCTCGCGCGCCGGCGGCAGCTCGGCAGTCGTCGAGGCCGTCCGCGCGGCCGCGCGGACGCTCGCTGGGTCGGCGCCGGTGAGGCGCGCGACCAGCGTCGCGTTCGCCGCGAGCGAGAGCTCGTCCGCCTTGTTGAGGTCGCCGTAGTAGGTGGGGACCGAGAGGTACTCGTCGACCATCCTGCCGCGGTCGAACAGGAAGAAGCGCACGACGGCGTTCTCCTCGAGCGCGAGCGCGACGACCGGGACGCCCATCCGCTCGGACAGCTCGGCGCCGAGCCGGCGCTGGGCGCTGCGGTCACGGTCGCAGAGCTCGTCCGTCACCGTCACCCAGCCGTGACGCACCTCCGAGACCTCGGACCACTCCGTGTGCCCGACCCGCGGCATGAACCGTGCGACAGCGCGGCGCACTCCCTCGACGTCGTCCGTCTGCACGTGCGTCGAGCCGAACGACGGCTCCTGCCCGCGGGCTGCGAGCTGCCGCTCGAGATCGTCGAGCGGCGCCGCCATCAGCACGTCGTAGGGCCGGAAGCCGAGGCGCTCATAGAGGCGCCGCGCCGACTCGTTGTCGAGCGCCACGTCGAGCGAGAGGTGCGTGACGCCGCGCTGCCGCAGCCGTTCCGCCGTTGCGGCGATCAGCTCGCGCCCGACGCCGCGCCCGCGCACGTCGGCGTGGACGTACAGGTCGTAGAGATGGCCGCGGATCGGCGTCTGCGGAACGACCGACGCCAGCGCGTATCCCACGGGCGCGCCGTCGTCCTCGGCGATCAGCGCGACCCCGTTCGCGAGCGTGTCTGCGACGTCGTCGGCGACCGTCTCCCACGGCTCCCGGAAGAACGGCGGCTTGTCGAGCTCCTGCTGGAACTCGTCGCGAAGCCGATGCAGCAACTCGAGATCGTTCGCCTGGCCGTCGCGGATGCTCATGCGTAGCGGAGTGCGAGGAGGAGGTAGTGGGCGCTCAAGTTCTCGAACGGGTGGAAGCGGGTTGCCGCGGCGCGGACATCCGTCGTGTCAGGGTAAAACGCGAGGACTGCCTTCCGCAGGCCGAGGTCGCCCGCGGGCCACGCATGACGCCGGCCGAGGTAGCGGGCGAGAAACCAGTCGGCGCTCCACTCGCCGATGCCGCGCAGCGCGGTGAGACGCGCCTTGACCTCCTCGTCGGCGAGGCCGCCGAGCGCCTCGAAGTCGACGTCGGCGCGGGCGACGCCGAGGACGTATTCCGCCTTGCGCCGCGAGAAGCCGAGCGCCAGCAGCTCGTCCTCGCTCGCGGTCGCGACGCGCTCGCGCGTCGGGAAAGCGACCGCGAGCTCGGCCGGGTCGCCGAAGCGGTCGATGAAGCGGCTCCTGACGGCGAACGCCGCGTGGAGCGAGACCTGCTGCGCCGTGATCGACGAGACGAGCGCTTCGAACGGATCGGGCGCCAACGGCGGCCGGAACCCGGGGAAGCGCCGCACCGTCGCGGCCAGCACCTCCTCCCCCTGCGCGAAGGCGCGGAAGCCGTCGAGGTCGAGCTCGACGCCGAGGAGATGCCGCACGGCCGGCTCGATCGTCCCGTCGAGCGGCTCGGCGTTCACGCCGCCCGGCGCCTCGGTGATCCGCACCTCGCGTCCGGCGATCACGCGGTGCAGTCCGCCGTCGTGCCAGACGTTCGCCCGGTCGACGCCCCAGAAGGTGAAGCGGTCGAGCGAGACGGCGAAGTCGTAGGGCTGCGGAACGGGGACGAAGCCCACTACGTGCGGCCGGCGAGGCTGAGCTCCGGCCGCACAGCGAGCAGCAGCATCGCGTGGCTCCAGGCGAGCGGCACCACCCACGCGGGCTCGCCGTCGTCCGTCACCTGCTCGGGGAGCAAGCCGAGCTTCGTCTGCGCGCCCAGTGCGTACGTCAACGCACGCTCGAGCCCATGGCCCTCGCCGACCTGGCGGTACCAGAGACCGAGCCAGAGCGCCGCCAGCACCCAGCGGTTGCCGCCGGCATACGTGTCGCCGGCGTAGCGGCGAAGGCTCCCCGCCGGGCAGCCGAGCTCCTGCTCGAGCGCCGCGACAGTGGCGCGCATGCGCTCCCCACCCGGCTCGACGACCGCGAACGGCCACGCGAGGCCGAGCAGCGACACGTCGACAGTCGGGTCGTCGAGAGAGCGGAGATAGCGGCCGTGGGGCTCGCTCCAGAGCTCGCGCTCGATCGCCGTTCGCACGACCTCCGCAGCCTCCGCATAGGCGGCAGTACGCTGCGGCTCGTGCCGGCGCGCGATCGCGGCGGCCGCGCCGAGCCCGGCGGAGATCGCGGCTGCGGTGAACGCGTGCCGCCCGTCGCGCTCCTCCCACAGGTCGGCCGTCGCCAGCGGGAGACCGTCCGGCTCGATCGTCCCGAGCAGGAAGTCAGCCGCGCGCTGCGCCGACGGCCAGAGCTCCTCGTCCAGCTCTTCGTCGCGGAGCTGCTCCCAGGCCGCCTCGTAGGCGAAGAGGATTGCGCCCGTCTCGTCCAGCTGGTGCCGGCACCACGACGGCGCGAGCGCTCCGTCCGTCCAGTGCCGCTGGAGCCAGAGGCCCTCCGGCTCCTGGGCCGTCGGCAACCAGCGGAGAGCGCTCCGTGCGAGGTCGTCGCGACCGGCCGCGAGGAACGCCAGGACGATGAACGCCAGGTCGCGTCCCCAGACGAAGCCGTAGCCGCCGGAATGGACAAAGTCGGGATCGAGCTCGGGCGCGGCGATGACGGCCCCGCTCTCGCGGTCGCTCAGCAGCTCGAGCGCGAGGAGCGAGCGCCGGTACAGGCGGCCGACGGCGCCGTTCACCGAGTCTTGCGACCGCGCGAGCCGCATGGCGTCGTGGCGCACGCGTGCCGAGACGAGCGTGTCGAAGTCCTGCTGCAATGCGTCGTCCAGCCGCGCCAGGGCGTCGCGCGCCGTCGCGCCGAACGCGAGCGCGACGACAGCGTCGCCGTGCGGAAGCGAGAGGCCCCCGTGCGCCGCCCCGAGCCCCGCCGCGAACGCCTCCGCGCCCGCCGCGCCGATCGCGAGCGCGACGTCGCGACGGTAGAAGACGACACGGTTGCCCTCCACCATCGCCGCAAGCCCGCCCTTGAAGCCGTCGAGCGCCGGGCGGCACGTGACCGTCAGACGCCCGGCGCCGCGCACGCGGCGGAGCAGCACCGGCTCGAGCTCGTGGACGAGATCGGTCACCTCGACGCCCCCCGCGCGCGTGAGCAGCACGTTGGCGTCGTCCAGATACGACTGCTCGGCGTCGCCGTCGAGCGAGATGCCGAACTGAAGGGAACCGAGGTGGGAGCCACGGTCGACGCTCGGCCAGAACAGCCGCTCGACGTCGCCGCGCGCGGACAGCGTCGCGAGCAGCGACCCGTTTCCGAGAATCGCAGCAGGCCCGGGATTCACGTAACTAGATCGCGAAGCCCGTCTCGAGATCGAAGAACTGCAGCTTCTCGGTGGCGACCGCCAGCTCGACGTCGTCGTCGGGCTTCACGCGCGACGCCGGATCGAGACGGCCGACGAGCGTCGCCTTGGAACCGTTGCCGCTCCCGGCGAGTACGTCGGCCGCGACGTCCTGCTCGTCGGCGTCGACGACGATGCCCTCGACGACGTCGTCCGTCACGACGGGCTTCGCGTGCACCTCGACGTGCGCGAGGATCTCCGACCCGAGCGCCTCCGTCAGCAGGACGTGGCCCCGCATCCGCGCGCCGCCGTTGCGTTCGACGGCTGCGTCCTCGAGATGCTCCGGCCTGATGCCGACCGCGAGCGAACGGCCTGCGTAGCCGGCGAGCGCCGGATGCCGGGCGGCGACATCCTGCGGGACGTCGAGCTCCTGGTCGCCGAGTCGAACCGCGAGGCCGCCGTTCTTCCGCTCGATCGTCGCCTCGAAGATGTTCATCGCGGGGCTGCCGATGAAGCTCGCGACGAAGAGGTTCTTCGGCGAGTCGTAGAGGGCCTGGGGCTCCGCCATCTGCTGCAGCTCGCCCCGGCGCATGACGGCGACACGGTCGCCCATCGTCATCGCCTCGACCTGGTCGTGCGTGACGTAGATCGTCGTGACGGCCATCTCCCGCTGGATGCGCGCGATCTCGGCGCGCATCTGGACGCGGAGCTTCGCGTCGAGGTTCGAGAGCGGCTCGTCCATCAGATACACCTGCGGCTTCCGCACGATCGCGCGTCCCATCGCGACGCGCTGGCGCTGGCCGCCGGAGAGCTCCTTCGGCCGCCGGTTGAGATAGGGCGTCAGCCCGAGGAAGTTCGCCGCCCAGGCGACGCGCTCGTCGACGACCTCCTTCGGCGTGTGCCGCAGCCGCAGGCCGAAGCCGATGTTGTCCGCGACCGAGAGGTGCGGGTAGAGCGCGTAGTTCTGGAAGACCATCGCGATGTCCCGGTCCTTCGGCGTCAGGTCGTTCACGACGCGCTCGCCGATCGAGATCTTGCCGTCGGTGATGTCCTCGAGCCCCGCGACCATGCGGAGCGCCGTCGTCTTCCCGCAGCCCGACGGCCCGACGAGCACCACGAACTCGCCGTCCGCGATGCCGAGCGAGAAGTCGTGCACGGCGTGCACCTCGTTGTCGTAGACCTTCTCGACCTTGTCGAAGATCACGTCAGCCATTCGTCAGCCTCCACACGTGGAATGAGGGTCCGTCGGCAGGGAACGCGCCGTTCTCCGGATCGTCTCCGTAGAGCGTCTCCTCCGCAGCCAGGGGAAGTCGAATCGGTTCGTGGGGCGCGCGGCTCGCGAGACAGAGCAGCCGCTCGTCGCGGGACTCGCGGACGTACGCGATCACGTCGGCGTCGACGTACGCGTAGCGGAGGCCGCCGCGCGCGAGCGCGTCGGACGAGCGGCGAAGCGCGATCAGCCGCCGGTACTGCTCGTGGAGCGGCGGGAGCGGCTCGTCCCACGGCATCGTGCGCCGCGCGTCCTCGCCCCACTCACCCTCCAGGCCGAGCTCGTCGCCGGCGAAGAGCATCGGCACCCCCGGGGTCGTCATCTGCAACCCGACGCCGACGAGCTGTCGCGCCTCGGAGCCGGCCATCGTCCGAAACCGCGGCGAGTCGTGACTGTCGAGGATCGCCCACGACTGGAGGACGAAGTTCCACGGGACGCCCGCCCGGAATGCCCGCATCGTCGCGACGGAGGCGGTGGCGTCGAACCGCGGCATCGGGATCGGCAGCTCGAAGTAGTTGAGCGCGAGCTCGCCGCGGAGCCAGGCCCACACCGGGCGCGAGAAGCCGGCGTAGTTCATCACGCCGTGCCAGCCGCGGAAGTCCGGCCGGTAGTCGTGGAAGTTCTCGGCGACGAGGAGCGAGTCGTCGCCGAGCACGCGCCGCAGCGTCGGTGCCACGTCGCGGTTCAGGTCGGTCGCGCCCGTGCGGCCGCTCATGTTGGCGACGTCGACGCGCCAGCCGTCCAGCTCGTACGGGGGCTGCAGCCACTTGCGGGCGACATGCTGGAGGCGCCGGCGCAGCTCCGGGGAGCGCCAGTTGAGCTTCGGGAGGCTCTTGATTCCCCACCACGCCTCGTAGTCGCCGCCCTCGTCGAAGAGGTAGAGGTCGCGCTCTCCGCCGGTGAACCACTCGTGCCGGTCGCCGGTGTGGTTCGTCGTCAGGTCCGAGATCACGCGCATCCCTCGCGCGTGAGCTGCGCGCGTCAGCGACGCCAGGGCCTCGTCGCCGCCGAGCAGCGGATCGACGTGCTCGAACGTCGTCGCGTCGTAGCGATGGGTGCTGCCCGCCGGGAAGACCGGTGTCAGGTAGATGACGTTCGCCCCGAGCCGCTCGATGTGGTCGAGGTGCGCCTCGACGCCGGGGAGGTCGCCGCCGAACCACTCGAACGGCGTCGCCGGCGAGCGGCCCTCAGGCAGCTGGTGCCAGGCACGAGCCACGGCCCATTCGGGCGGGCTGCCGCCGGCGCCGGTCGTCGCGAAGCGGTCGGGGAAGATCTCGTAGACGACGGAGCGCAGGTGCCAGTCGGGCCCTGCGTCGCTGCTGAAGACGAAGTCGTCGGCGTCCGGAACGTCGTGCTCGACGAGCCCGAGGCCGTTCAGCCACGCGTAGCCGATGTCGCCGCCCGTCAAGAGCCAGCGGTAGTTCATGATCGGGTTCGTCAGCGGCAGCCGCGCCGACCACCAGTCGGCGCCGTCACGGCTCGCCTCGACGCCGCGCGCCTCCCCGTCCTCGACGTAGCGCAGGACGACCGACTCGACGTCGACGGGAGCGTGCACGCGCAGCGTGTCGCCCTCGACGTAGAGCTCCGACCCGTCGTGATGCGGCTCGTCGAGCAGCGTCCGTGTCTCGAGGACGCTCATCCCTTGACCGACCCGGCGGTCAGACCCTCGACGATCCAGCGCTGTAGGAACCCGAAGAGAAGCGCGGCCGGGATCGCGGCGATGAGGACGCCGGCGGCGAACGGCCCCCAGTGCTCCGAGTACTTCTGGTCGATGTACTGCCACAGGCCGACCGGCAGCGTGAACTTCTGCTGGGTCTCGAGGATGGCGCTCGCGATCACGAACTCGTTCAGCGTCGCGATGAACGAGATCAGCATGATCACCGACAGGACGGGGGCCGCCAGCGGCAGGACGACGCCCCAGAAGACCTGGGCCGGCGTTGCGCCGTCGACGCGCGCCGACTCGTCCAGCTCGGCCGGGATCGTGTCGAAGAACCCCTTCATCAACCACGTGTTCACGCCGAGCGCGCCGCCGAGGTACACGATGATCAGCGCGAGCAGCGTGTTCAGGCCGATGAACGGGAAGATGTCGCCGGTGTTGAGCACGATCAGATAGATCGCGACGATCGCGAGCAGCTGCGGGAACATCTGCACGAGCAGCAGGGCCAGCATCGACAGCCGGCGCCCCTTGAAGCGGAAGCGGCTGAACGCGTACGCCGCCATCGCGCTGAGGATCACGGTGAGGATCGCGGTACCTCCCGCGACGATCATCGAGTTGAGGAACCACCTCAGGTAGTGCGCGTTCTGGTACGTCGCGTGCCCCGTCACATGCTGCTGGCCGCTGAAGAGGGAGCGGAAGTTGTCGAACGTCACGTGCCGCGGGATCAGCGACGAGCCGCTGAGGGAGTTGTCCGCGTTGAACGCGGCGGAGATGACGTACGCGACGGGAAAGAGCGAGATGGCGGCGGCGACGACGGCGATGAGATGCCGCCACCACGTGTCGGCCAGCTTCGGCCCCTTCTTGCGGCGGCGTTCCCCCGCGGCCGGGACGGTCAGCTCGGCTTCGCGGGCGCTCACGCGAGGTTCTCCAGTGCTTTCGTCCGCGAGAAGGAGATCGCGGAGATCGTGCCGACGATGACGAAGATGAGGAGTGCGATCGCGCTGGCAAGGCCGTAGTCCTGGCCCTTGCCGGCGGCGAAGGCGATCTTGTACGTGTAGCTGATCAGGATGTCCGTGGCGCCCGCGATCGGGCTGTTCCCGATAGCCGGCCCCCCGCCGGTCAACAGATAGATGTTGTTGAAGTTGTTGAAGTTGAACGCGAACGACGCGATCATCAGCGGCGTCACGGCGACGAGCAGCAACGGGAACGAGACCTTCCGGAACACCTGCCAGGGACCGCCGCCGTCGACGCGGGCCGCCTCGGTGAGCTCTTTCGGAACGGACTGCAGCGCGCCGAGACACACGAGGAAGAAGTACGGCACCGTCAGCCAGACGCTGACGAGGATCACGGAGACGCGAGCCCACCACGGATTGAAGAGCCAGGGAATATGCGTCCCGAGAAGGTGGTTCACGACGCCGAAGTCGTCGTTCAAGAGGCCCTGCCACACGAGCAGCGCGAGGAACGCCGGAACCGCGTACGGGATCACGAGGATGATGCGATACGTCCGCTGGAACTGCATGCCCGGCTTGTTCAATGCGACAGCGAGCAGCAGGCCGAGCGCAAACGAGAGCAGGACGACCGAGGTCGCGAAGAAGAGCGTCCAGGCCAGCACCTTCAGGAACGGGTCCCTGATCAGCGAGCTGTGCGCGATGCGGCTGAAGTTCCGCAGGCCGACGTACGTCTTCCAGCCGGGCTCGATGTCGTCGCCGCTCGCCGAGACGAACGAGCCCAATCCGTTGTCCCGGTAGACGGCGCCGTTGCTGATCCTCACGAACGTGTCGTTCTTCGCGTCGTAGCGGAACACCGGCTCGAGCACGACGGCCGAGTCGAACCCTTGTGGCTGGATCGCCTTGCCGCCGCCGACCGGAACCTTGTAGTTGGAAAGCTCCGTGTCGATCGTGCCGAGCTCGCGTTCAGGCACCTTCGTGTAGCCCTGGACGGATGTGATCGTCCCGTCGGCGACGGTGACGCGATCGTGCGCCAGCGGCTTCAGCCCGTCGGGAGTGCCGAGGAACGTCTTGCCCGAGTCCTGGTCGAGCAGAGCGAGCACGAGCTCGTGGTTGGCGCCGCGCAGCAGCGTCATCGAGTACGAGGCGCCGTTCGCGGCCTCGGTGAGCGAGTTCTGCTGAATGTTCGCGATCGCCTCCGAGCGCGAGAGGATGTGTCCGGTCGAGTAGTTCGAGAAGGCGAGATCGACCGAGTAGATGACCGGGATCACGTGGAACGCGATCAGGAAGACCGTCCCCGGCAGGAGGAACTTCAAAGGGACGGTCCAGCCGCGGTTGATCAGGTAGACGGCGTCGAGCAGCGCCGTCGCGACGACCAGGAGGATGAGCGGCTTCCACTTGTGGTGGTCGGCCAGGACCGCGACGGCCCAGATCATCGCGCCGTTCAAGATGCAGAGGAACGCGATCTTCAGCACGATCGCCGTCGTCCCCGAGAACGTCGTGATCAGCCGCGTCGGCAGCGAACGCGCGCGTGCCGCAGCACCCTCGCGAGCCGGAAGCTCGCTTCGAACAGCCGTCGTGCTCAGCGGTTCCCCTCCTCCGAAAGCCGAAAGGCCGGGGTCCGGCCCCCTGCCGGGGGCCGGACCCCTTGACTTATCTAGCCGCCCGCGATCTTCGCACGGATGTTCTTCTGGGCCTGTGCGAAGGCCGAGCGCGCCGGGGTCGCCCCGGAGCCCTGGGTCGCCTTGACCCAGGCACCGCCGAGCTCTGCCCAGACGCTGCCCATCTGCGGGATGTTCGGCATCGGGACGCCGCCCACGCCCGCAGCGCCGAACTGCTTCAGGATCGGGTCGTTGACCCGCTTACCGGCGATCTTGTTGGCCGGATAGCGCAGGTTGGCCTGCTCGAGATCCAGCTGGAAGCTCGGCTTCATCATCTCGTTCGCGACGAGGTCCTTCGCCAGGCTCGTCACGCCGTGGGTCTGCGCGAACTTCGTGACCATCGTGCCCTGCACGCCGAGGAACGGCACCGAGCGGAACTTGATCTTCGGCATCTGGATGATGCGGAACGGGTTCCCGCTGGCCTTCAGCGAGTCGACCTCCCACGGACCGGTGATCCAGAACGCGGCATTGCCCTTCAGCCAGGCGTTCTTCGCATCGCCGTAGGCGATCTTCGAGTTGATCAGGCCCTCGCGGTTCCACTTGTCGATCAGCGGCGCGTTCTTCAGGAAGACGGGGTTCGCGACGCCGAGCCGGTTGGCCTGCAGCGCGCCGTTCTTCGTGCGCCCGAAGACGTAGCCCCCGAGGCCGGAGAAGAACGGGTACATGTGGTAGGCGTCGCCGGCAGAGCCCTGCGGCACGGCGATGCCGATGTTGTTCGAGTCCTTCCGCTTGAACGCAAGCGCTTCCTTCTCGAGCTGTGCGAACGTCTTCGGCACCTTCACGAGGCGCGTGTTGACGACGAGCCCGACGTTCTCGAGCGCGTACGGAGCGCCGTAGAGCCGGCCGCCGTACGAGAACGCGTCGAGCGCGTACTTCGGGAACTGCGCTTTCGTCGCCTTTGTCGGGAAGAGCGGCAACACGAGGCCGTTGGCCGCGAGATCGCCGGTCCAGTCGTGCGCCGCGACGATGACGTCAGGCGCGTTCTCGGCCTTGACCGTCTTCAGGTCGTCGCGAATCTGCCCGAACGAGTGGAAAACGACGTTGACGTCGACCCCGCGCTTCGCGCCCCAGGCCGATGCCACCTTGTCGATCGCCGGCTTCTGGACGTTGTCGACCCAGATCGTCAGCTTCGACGCATTGTGTGCTGCCGGCGTGGCCCGTGCCCCGACCAGCGCGAGCGCTGCCGTGACCACGACGGCGAGCAGGATGGCGGAACGCCTTCCTACCTTCATTGATCCTCCTCCTCCAGTCCGCGACCCCAACGGGTACCGCCGACCGCCGATGAAACATGTCCACATTTCATGAAACAGCCGGGAGCCTAGACGGCATATGTAAGCTTGTCAAGCGGCGCGATAGCTTGATAATCGTCGTGAAAATCTGTTACATGTCTTTGGAACGATGCCGACTCTGAGAGATGTCGCCGAGCACGCGGGCGTAAGCCTCGCGACGGCATCCCGCGTCGTGAGCGGGCTCGACAACGTTCGCTCGGAGACGCGCGAACGGGTCGAGCGGGCGATGCGAGAGCTGCTCTACGTGCCGCCGGGGCGGCGCCCCGCGACCGGGATGATCGGCCTGCTGGTGCCGTCGCTCGAGAACCCGATCTTCCCCGCGCTCGCGCAGGCGATGGAGGAGCGGGCCACGGAGGCGGGCTTCGCCTCGATCCTCTGCAACACGACGGCGGCCGCGTTCCGCGAGGTCGACTACGTGCACATGCTGCTCGACCGCGGCGCCGACGGGATGATCTTCATCTCCTGCGAGATGACGAATCTGAGCGGCGACCACGAGCACTACGCGCGGCTCGTCGAGGAGGGTGCGCGCATCGTCTTCGTCAACGGCGCGCTCAACTCACTGAGCGTGCCGTCGGTCGCCGTCGACGAGCGCGGCGCCGGGGAGCTCGCGACGCAGCACCTGCTCGAGCTCGGCCATCGGCGGATCGGCTACGTCGGCGGCCCCGACTACTACCTGCCGACGCAGCAGAAGGGCGCGGGACGCGAGGCTGCTCTGCACGCCGCCGGAGTGGAGCCCGACGGGCTCGCGGTGTACGCGAAGGATTTCACCGTCGCGGACGGGCGTGCGGCGCTGCGCCGGCTCCTCGACGCCGACTCGCCCCCGACCGGCGTCATCTGCTCGAGCGACCTGATGGCGATCGGTGTGCTCCAGGAAGCCGCAGCGCGCGGCCTCCACGTACCGGACGATCTCTCGGTCGTCGGCTTCGACGGGATCGACGCGGCGGCGTGGACCTCACCGCCGCTGACGACGGTCGAGCAGCCGATCGAGGAGATCGCGGAGACCGCCGTCAACGCACTGCGGTCGCTCATCGACGACCCGCAGAAGCCGCTGCCGGACTACTCGTTCCGTCCGCGCCTGACCGTGCGCGCGTCGACGGC
>DATCYR010000036.1:0-19019 GCA_036526315.1 Gaiellaceae bacterium
TAGTCCCTACCAGTAGCCGCGCGCCGGGGCGCCGCCCGCGGCGCCGACACAAAGGCCGGCCCGGCTGAGCCGGGCCGGCCGACTCTCCGCACGGCCTGGTTCGAACGCGCCCTGGGTCTACCAGTAGCCGCGTGAGAAGAACCCAAGCAGCGCGAGCACGAGCACGACGATGAGAATGATCCAGAGAATGCCCATTGCGTTCTCTTGCCTCCCTTTGGGTTAGTCGACCTGGCGGAATCGGTTCCGCACGTGTTCAACGGGGAAGCGGCCGTTTTCGTTACGGCCACCCCCTGCGGGTGACGGCAGCCGCTACTCGGGTCCATCACAATTTCGTTACCCCAATGCCCAAGTCGATGGGAGAAGATGGAGCTGTGGCTCGCGCCGTCACGGCCCCTGCGACCGACGAGGCGCGACTGCTCAACCGGGAGCTGTCCTGGCTGGATTACGACGCGCGCGTGCTCGCGCGCGCCGCGGATCCTTCGCTCCCAGTGCTCGAGCGGTCGCGCAGCTGCGCGTACTTCTCGTCGAATCTCGACGAGTTCTTCCAGGTGCGCGTCGCCGGGCTGATGGGCCAGGAGGAGTCCGGCCTGCTCGTCCGCTCGCCGGACGGAAGGACGCCGCAGGAGACCCTTGCGGCCGTCCGCGAGAAGACACTCGAGCTGACGGGGGAGCAGGCCAAGCTCTGGAAGCGCGAGCTCCGGCCCGCGCTCGAGGAAGCCGGCGTCATCGTCGGCGACGTCGACGACGCGACGAAGAAGGAGCTCGAGGAGCTCGAGGAGCGCTTCGAGACCGACATTTTTCCGATCCTGACGCCGCTCGCAGTCGGGCCGGGGCAGCCCTTCCCGTACATCTCGCCGCTGTCGCTCAGCCTCGGAATCTTCGTTCGCGATCCCGACACCGCCGAGGAGCGCTTCGCGCGCGTGAAGGTCCCCGAGCTGCTGCCGCGCTTCCTCTCGATCGGCGACCGCGGCCTCTTCCTCCCGCTCGAACGCGTCATCCGCCACTACCTGCCGCGCCTCTTCAACGGCATGGAGATCGCCGAGTGCTGCACGTTCCGCGTGACGCGCGACGCAGACTTCGAGGTGTCTGACGAAGCCGACGACCTGCTCGAGGCGGTGGAGGACGAGCTCCGGCGGCGACGGTTCGGCGACGTCGTGCGGGTCGAGGTGTCCGGCTCGGTGTCGACTCGGATGCTCGACCGCCTCAAGCGCGGCCTGCGCGCGACGGACGACCAGATCTACCTGATCGCCGGGCTGCTCGACCTGGCCGAGCTCCAAGAGCTCGTCAGGCTCGACCGCCCCGATCTGAAGGACGAGCCGTGGTTTCCGGTGGTGCACCCGCGCTTCGCGGCCGCCGCCGAGGCCGAGGACCTGTTCGCCGAGATCAAGCGCTCCGACATCCTCGTCCACCATCCATTCGACTCCTTCGTCTCGAGCTTCGAGTCGTTCCTCAAGGCAGCAGCCGCCGATCCGTCGGTCGTCGCGCTGAAGACCGCGCTCTACCGGACGAGCGAGGACTCGCCCGTGGTGCCGGCGCTGATCGACGCGGCCGAAGCGGGAAAGCAGAGCGTGTCGCTGATCGAGCTCAAGGCGCGCTTCGACGAGCGGCGCAACATCGGCTGGTCACGCTCGCTGGAGCAGTCGGGCGTCCACGTCGTCTACGGCTTCCCGAATCTCAAGATTCACGCGAAGACGACGCTCGTCGTGCGCCGCGAGGGCGACGAGCTGTGCCGGTACGTCCACCTCGGCACGGGCAACTACAACATCCTCACCGCGCGGTCGTACGAGGACTACGGGCTGTTCACGGCCGACCCCGAGATCGGCGCCGACGTCGCCGATCTCTTCAACTTCCTGACCGGCTTCTCGCACCCGCAGCCGTTTCGCAAGCTCCTCGTCGCGCCCTTCTCGCTCCGCGAGGGGCTCGTCGAGCAGATCCGCGCCGTGCGCCGCGCTGCAGCGGCGGGCGACGAGGCGCGCATCCGTATCAAGGTGAACAACCTCAACGACGAGGAGATCATCAACGAGCTGTACCGCGCATCGCAGGAAGGCGCGAAGATCGACATCGTCGCGCGGAGCATCTGCACGCTGCGACCCGGCGTCCCGGACCTCAGCGAGACGATCCGCGTCCGCAGCATCCTCGGGCGGTTCCTCGAGCACAGCCGCCTGTTCGTCTTCGACGCGGGCAAGACGTCGACGTTCTGGCTCGGCAGCGCCGACCTGATGCCGCGGAACCTCGACCATCGCATCGAGCTCGTCGCACCGGTGGAGGATGCGCGAGCTCAGAGCGACATCGTGCGCGCCTTCGACGTCATGCTCGCCGACAACGCGACGGCGTGGGAGCTCAGCCCGGAGGGCCGTTGGCTGAGGCTGCGGCCGCGGAAAGGCGATCGCGGACGCGGTGCGCAACTCGTGTTCATGCGCAGCGCGAGGGCACGGGCCCGCCGCCGTGCGTCGAACGTGCGCCCACGCTGATCGCGGAGCTGTTGCGACGCCTGGCGGCGTTGCGTTTGACAACCGACCGTCCGGCCAGAATCGCGGGCATGAGAGTTGGAATCGTCGACGTCGGCGCCAACACGCTACGACTCCTGGTCGCGGCGTTCGAAGACACGCGGCTCGTCGCCGTGCGTGAGCAGCGCGTCCAGCTCGGCCTCGGCGAAGAGATCGAGCGCAACGGCCGGATCTCGGACGACAAGCTCGACGAAACCGCCAAGGCAGCGGCCACGTGCGTGCGACGGGCGCGGAAGCTCGGCAGCGCGGCGGTCGAGATCCTCGTCACCTCTCCCGGCCGACAGGCCGAGAACGGCGTCGAGCTCGTTACGCGCTTGGCCGACGTCACGCATGCACCGACGCGGGTGCTGACGGCAGAAGACGAAGCGGAGCTGGCATGGCGCGGCGCAGTCGACGCGGCGGACGACGTGCCACGAACGATCGCGGTCTGCGACGTCGGCGGCGGGTCGGCGCAGATCGCCGTCGGCTCGTACCGCACCGGCCCGACCTGGGTTCGCTCGGTCGACATCGGCTCACTGCGGTTGACTCGCCGCGCGTTTCGCGAGGACCCTCCGACGGCCGGCGACGTCGCACGAGCGACACGCGCGATCGCGGAGGCGTTCGACGACATCACGCCGCCGCGCCCCGACGGCGCGCTCGCCGTCGGCGGCACCGCGCGAGCACTGAGACGCGTCGGCGGCGAGCCGCTTGGCGAGCACGAGCTCGCCAAGGCCGTCGACGAGCTGAGCGTGCTCTCGTCGCGCCAGATCGGGCAGTCGTACAAGGTCGACCGTCAACGCGCCCGCACGATCACGGCGGGCTCGCTCATTCTCGGCGAGATCCAGCGGCGCCTCGACGTGCCGCTCGACATCGGCCGCGGCGGCCTCAGGGAGGGCGCCGCTCTGCAACTTCTCGAAGCGACCGTCGCGGCGACCGCCTAGTCACACGCGAAAGGAGCGCACAGCGCGACCGGACGCGTCGACGACGAGCGTCTCCCCCTTCCGCAGCCGCGCGCCGAAGGCCGCCTCGGTCAAGCCGCCGTGAACGCAGAGCACCAGCGGTTCCCGCGCAAGCGCGCGTGCGAGCGCAACGCCCTCGCGGCGACCCTCGCCGAGCTCCTCGCGCAACTCGAGCTCGACGTCGCGGCTCGCGACGAGCGGCTCGACCGTCTGCACACAGCGGAGGTAGGGGCTCGAGAGAACGCGCGCGATCGCGAACGCCTCGAGCGCCTCGACGAGCGCTCGCGCCTGCTTTTGGCCGCGTTTGTCGAGCGGCCGTAAGCGGTCGTCGCCCTCCCAGGCCGACCTGTCGCCGGCCCGTGCGTGGCGAACGACGAGCAGATCAGCCCCAGATCTTCTTCGCGCGGCGCTCGAGCTGGTTCCACGCCTCGGGCACACCCGCACGCGCCGCGACGCGCCGTGCACGTTCGCGCTCGATCAGGCGGCCGGCGGCGATACCGGCACCGACGCCCCGGCTGCGTCTCACGGCGGTTCGGATGTACTCCTCCGCGACGACGGCGTCCTGGTGGGCGCCGACGACGTCCTGGAACGTCTTCGCGGCCGACACGACTCCCTCGCCCTTCTTGCCGAGCACCCGGAGCGACAGCTCGGTCGCATAGCGGAGCCGCTTCGCCTGGATCCGCGCGCGATGGAGCGAATCGCTCGAAGCAGCCGCGCCCAGAGCCTCCACCTGGCGCTTCAGCTTGCGGTATTCCCGTTGCGTGAGCCGCGCGAGCGAGATATCGCCGGCCGCGACCGGCGGTGCCTCGACGACCTGAGCGAGGAGGGCGAGCACGTCGGCGTACCGCTGCGAGTCGAGCGTCTCGAGGAGCTCTCGTTGCGCCGCCGCGCGCTCGTCCTCCAGCTGCGCGACGATCTTGGCGGCGCTCGCCGCATCGGGATTCTCCAGCTCCGTGACCTCGCCGCGCAGGCGCGCGATCAGGACGTCGAGGTCGCGCGCCGGCCCGAGGCGCCCGCCGAGCCACTTGAGCTCGTCGCGCAGCGTGCGTCCCTGCTCGTCGCCGAGCAGCGAACGCGCTTCGCGGAGGGCGGCGCGTGAGCGACGAACGGCGACGCGCAGCTTGTGCAGGTCCTCGGGATCCGAGCCGACGCGGACTGCGGGGTCGTGTCGCTCGATCGCCTCGAGCTGCGCGCGCAGGTAGGCGCGGAGATGCTCGACCGCCGGAGCATCCTTCGCCGGCGCAGCCGGCTCCGACGGGGGCTCGAGCGCCTCGGCCAACGCTGCGTCGATGTCGTCGTAGCTTGCCAGCACACGCTGCCCGTCGAGGAGAACGACCTCGTTCTCGCCGCGGCGCAGGCGCGCGACCTGCACGACGTCGTCGCCACGCAGAAGGGCGGCGAGCACCCGCTGCAGCTCCGCCGGCGGCTTCGCCGGCCCGCCGGGAGCGGCGACGGTCGCGTCGCCGATGCGTGCCTCCCAGATGCTCTTGCCGTTCTCGACCCGCCGCCGCAGTGGGATCCCGGCGCGCGTGAGACGCCGGTCAGCGGTGTCGAGGTAGGTGGCGGTGAAGCTCGCTTCCGATCCGTTCGCCATCGCCACGGCCCGCGATCGTACCGGTCAGAAGATCGCCTCAATCGGCCAGTAGAACGCCGCTGCAACGAGTGCCGCGGCAGGCAGCGTGAGGACCCAGGCGACGACGATGTTGCCGGCCACACCCCAGCGCACCGCCGAGAGCCGCCGCGTGGCGCCTGCGCCCATCACGGCGCCGGAGACGACATGGGTCGTCGACAGCGGGTAGCCGAGCTTCGTCGCCAGATAGATCGTCGTCCCCGCGGTCGCCTGCGCTGCGAAGCCGCTCTCCGGCTCCATCTGGAAGACGCGCTGCCCGAGCGTGCGGATGATCCGCCAGCCGCCGACATACGTGCCGAGACCGATCGCCAGGCCGGCCGACACCTTGACCCAGTCCGGGATCGTGAGGTCGGCGACGTTCCCGTTGTCGTGCAGCGTGATCGCCAGGGCGATCACACCCATCGTCTTCTGCGCGTCGTTCGCACCGTGGGTGAACGCAACCCAGGTCCCGGTCCCGAGCTGCCCCAGACGGAAGCCGCGGGACGCGAAGCCCGGGTTGAGCCAGCGAAAGAACCAGTAGAGAAGGAGCAGGAGCAGGAACGCCCCGGCGAAAGCGATCGCCGGTGCGAAGACGGCGGGGATGACGACCTTGTGCGCGACGCTGTGCCACTCGACGCCGGCCGCACCGGATTGGACGAGCGCGGCTCCGATCAGGCCGCCGATGAGCGCGTGGGACGAGCTCGACGGCAAGCCCAACCGCCACGTCAACAGGTTCCAGGCGATCGCGCCGATGAGAGCTGCGAAGAGCGTCCCCATCGTCGCGAGGTTGCCGTCGATGATCCCGGTCGCGACGTTCTTCGCCACGGCCGTCGTCACGAACGCGCCGGCGAGGTTCGCGACGGCGGCGATCAGCACCGCCGTGCGGGGCGTGAGCGCCCGTGTGCCGACCGACGTCGCGACCGCGTTGGCGGTGTCGTGGAAACCGTTCGTGAAGTCGAACCCGAGCGCGATCACGACGACCAGCACGAACAGGACGTCGTTCACGCCGGCCTAACGGTTCTTGACGAGGATCGCCTCGAGCACGTCGGCGGCGTTCTCACAGGCGTCGACCGCTTCCTCGAGCTGCTCGTGGATGTCCTTCCAGCGAATGACGGTGATCGCATCCGTCTCGGTCCGGAACAGATGGGAGACAGCTTCGCGGTTCAGGCGGTCGCCCTCGTCTTCGAGCTCTCTGAGCTCGTTGAGCTGGCGATCGGCGTCCTTGAATCCGTCGACCCGCTCGACCGCCTCGCGCAGCCTCTCCGTCGAACGCAGGATCACCTGCGCCTGCTGTACGGCGATCGGCCTGATCTCCGTCACGCCGTAGCCGACGATGTTGCCGGCCGCTTCGTCGATGTGGTCGCAGATGTCGTCCAGCGCGCTCGCGAGCTCGTACATGTCGTCGCGGTCGAAAGGAGTGACGAACGTCCGGTTGAGCAGATCGACGACCTCGCGCGTGAGCCGGTCGCCTTCGTGTTCCAGCTCCTTGATGTCGCGCAACCGCCCGTCCGTGGCCGGGAACTCCTCGAGCAGCTCGACCAGCAGACGCGCGATCTCGACCGTGTTCTGTGCGGCACGGCTGTACAGCACGAAGAACTCGCGCTTCTGCGGGACAAGCGACAGCCGGGCCACGGGCGGAGGAGTTTGGCAGGTCTAGCCGGACGCCACCAGGCGAAGGTTCTCGCGCACGTGCCGGTGCACCAGAACGGGGACGAAGTCCACCACGCGCGCGTTCCGCATCAGCTCCTCGGTAACGCGAGCGAACTCGCGGCGGACATCGTCCGGGTCGAGCGTGTCGAACTCCCGCGCGACCTCGGCTTCGGCCTGCTTCATTCGCTTCTCAAAGGCGGGGTCCAGGGCCATGAGTAGAGCGATCTTGACCGAGTCGGCCGTCGCCAGTCAAGAGCCGCGCGCCGCAGGATGCGTCGCGTCGGTGAACTCGCGGAACTCCGCCGTGAGCAGGTACGCAACCTGCTCGCCGATGTCGACGGCATGGTCGCCGATCCGCTCCAGCGAGCGCGAGACGAGCACCATCCGCAGTCCGTACTCGCGCATGGCCTCCGCTTCGCCGAGCTCGAGGATCCGCTCGACGACGCGGCGGTTCGCGCGATCGACGAGCTCGTCGAGCGCGACGAGCGATTCGGCCGCCTCGAGGTCACGGTTCGCGAACGATCCGAGCGCGATCCGGATCATCTCCTCGCAGCGCGCGCCCATCTCCTCGAAGCCCTCGATGAAGCGCGGCGACGGCTCGACGTCCGGCACGAGCTTCGACAGCTTCGCGATCGTGACGCAGTAATCCGCCATCCGCTCCAGATGCAGGTTGACGTGGAGGATCGCCAGCACGAGCCGGAGGTCGCTCGCGACCGGCGTCTGCCGTGCGAGCAGGGTCTGGATCCCCTCCTCGATCGCGATGTAGCGCTGGTCGACGTCGTCGTCGAAGGCGATCACCTCGTCAGCGAGCTCGTGGTCTCGCTGCTCGAGCGCGTTGAGAGCACCGCGGAGAGCGCGGAGAACGAGTTCGCCCTCCTCGTGCAGCGTCGACTCGAGGAGGTTGAGGTCGTCCTGGAACGTGCTTCTCATCCGAAGCGGCCCGTGACGTAGTCCTCGGTGCGTTTGTCGGCCGGGTTCGTGAAGAGCTTGTCGGTGTTGTCGTACTCGACCAGGATCCCCGTGCGCTTCCCGTCCTCGACCTGCAGCGAGAAGAACGCCGTCATGTCGGCGACGCGGGCGGCCTGCTGCATGTTGTGCGTGACGATGACGATCGTGTACTCGTTCTTGAGATCGTGCATCAGCTCTTCGATCGCGGCCGTCGCGATCGGGTCGAGCGCCGACGCCGGCTCGTCGAGCAGCAGCACCTCCGGCTCGATCGCGATCGCCCGCGCGATGCACAGCCGTTGCTGCTGGCCGCCTGACAGCGAGAGGGCGCTCTTCTTCAGCCGGTCCTTGACCTCGTCCCAGAGCGCGGCGCCGGTCAAGGCTTTCTCGACGCGCTCGTCCAGGTTCTTCTTCATCCCGAGCACGCGCGGGCCCCAGGCGACGTTGTCGTAGATCGACTTCGGGAACGGATTCGCGCGCTGGAACACCATCCCGATCCGGCGTCGCACCTCCACGGGGTCGACGCCGTCGGCGTAGACGTCCTGGCCGTGGTAGAGCAGCTGCCCGTGGACGCGCGCACCGGGGACGAGGTCGTTCATCCGGTTCAGGCAGCGAATGAAGGTGCTCTTGCCGCAGCCCGACGGGCCGATGAACGCGGTGATCACGTTCCCGTAGATCTCGAGGTCGACGCCGCTGATGGCCGTGACCGGCCCGTAGGTGACGGCGAGGTCGTCGATGTCGAACACGATCTCGCGCTGCATCGGTGCGGCCGACGCGCGCGTCTGGGCAATCTCCACGTGCGCCACGTCGACGGGGATCGTAACGTCGTCGGTCATCATCTTCCGAGCTTCCTCCTGGATCGGGCAAGCAGGGCTTTCGCGAGCAAGCTCGAGACGAGCACGAACACCATCAGGACGAGCGCGGCCCCCCAGGCCTGTTCGTGCAGCGCCTGGTCGGGCTGCTCCGAGTACGTGAAGATCAGCACCGGGATGTTCGGCACCGCCTTCGTCACGTCCGTGGAGACGGCGGGATTGAAGATCGAGCAGGTGAAGAGCAGCGGCGCGGTCTCGCCCGCTGCGCGCGCGACGGCGAGGACAGCGCCCGTCAGGATGCCGCCGAGCGTCGTCGGCAGGATCACCCCGATCACGCTCCGCCAGCGGCTGACGCCGAGCGCAAGACTCCCTTCGCGGAGCGCGGACGGCACGAGCAGCAACGTCTCCTGCGCCGAGCGCGCGACGAGCGGGAGCATCACGATCGCGAGCGCGAAAGCGCCGGCATATGCGCTCTGCCCGTGGCCGATGACGAGCAGGCCGTAGACGAAGATGCCGGTGATGATCGTCGGCAGCCCGTTGAGGACGTCGAGCACGAGCTGAACCGGTCGCGCGACGCGGCGCGGCGCGAACTCCGTCAGGTAGATGCCGATCAGGACGCCGATCGGCAGCGCCAGCGCCGTCGCCATCGCGACGATGATCGCCGAGCCGACGATCGCGCTCGAGATGCCGCCGCCGGGACCGAAGAGCGCCGGCGGCTTCGTCAGGAAGTCCCAGCTCAGCGCGGGCCAGGCACGCACGAGCACCGAGATGATGACGATGAACAGGACGGCAACGGCTGCGAGCGCCGCCGCCCAGCCAATGATCTCCATGATCCTGTTGACGATCCGGCGCCGCCGCAGACCGCCGGACGGCTTCAGCGTCACCGTGGGCGTGACGGCCGTCATCAGTGCGCTCCCTTGAGCGGGTCGAAGACGCGCACGATGATCTGCGCCGCGAGGTTCGTGAGCAGGCCGATCACCATCAGGATCGCTGCGAGGTAGAGGAGGGAGGACGCCTCGAGGCCGGACGCGGCCCCCTGGTAGCTCGCGGCGATCTTGCTCGCGAGCGTGTCGATCGGCCCGAAGATGTTGGCGGAGATGGTCGTGCCGCCGCCGATCACCTGCGTGACGGCGATCGCCTCGCCGAGCGCTCGGCCGAGGCCGAGGATGATCGCCGCGGCGATGCCGGTGCGCGTCGACGGGATGATCACGCCGCGCACCATTTCCCAGCGCGTCGCGCCAAGTGCCAGCGCTCCCTCCTCGAGCTCGTTCGGCACCTGCAGGAACAGCTCGCGGCAGATGCTCGCGATGATCGGGACGATCATGATCGTGAGGATCAGCCCGGCGGTGAAGAGGCCGGTGCCGGTCGGCGACGGCGCGCCGAACAGCGGGATGAAGCCGAGGTGGTCGTGCAGCCACGGCTCGAGGTGGTTCGCGAGGAACGGGCCGAGGACGAGGATCCCCCAGAGCCCGAGGACGACGCTCGGGATGGCGGCGAGCATCTCGACGAGCGACCCGACGACGCCGCGCACGCCGCCCGGCGCAAGCTCGCTCAGCCACAGCGCGATCGCGAGTGACAGCGGTGTCGCGATGACGAGAGCGATCAGCGAGCTCATCGCGGTCCCGTAGATGAACGGGAGCGCACCGAACACGTGCTTGACCGGGTCCCAGGTCTTGCCGGTGACGAAGCTCAGCCCATAGTGCTGGATCGCCGGCCAGGCGAGGTGGATGACCTTCCAGATGATGGCGCCGAGCAGGATCAGCGCGGCGAGGGCTGCGAGCGCCGTGATCACCCTCAGCGCGACGTCGCCGATGCGATCGGTCAACCGACGCGTGCTTGAGCGGAGCGAGTACTGCGACGGGACGACGCTCATCGAGCGATGAGCCTAAACCGGCAGCTTCTTGATCAAAGCGCACGTACACCAACCTGTAACCACACCGTCACCTCGCATCTGCCCATCCCGTGCACGGGCGGCGGCATGCTCGCCCCGAATTGACTCCACACCGAGACACGGGGAGGAAGGCAACTTGAGCAGGAAAACCATCACGCTGCCGGCCGGCGTGCTTGCAGTGCTGGCGGCGATCGCGATCGCGGGCGTCGCCGGGACGGCCCAGGCTCGGCCACAGGCAGGCGAGCTGACCGGGGCCGGCAGCACATTCGTCGCGCCCCTCGTCGCTGTCTGGACGCAGAAGGTCGACTCGCTCGGCCTGAAGATCACCTACGGGCCGATCGGCTCGGGCGGCGGAATCAACGCGGTCACCAACCGCACAGTCGATTTCGGCGCCAGCGATGCACCGCTGACGCCGGACCAGTTCGCGGCCTGCAAGGGATGCGTTCAGATCCCGTGGGCGCTGTCGGCGACCGCCATCGCCTACAAGGGCGATGCGCTGCCGAACCACATCCGTCTGACCGGGCCGGTGCTCGCCAGCATCTTCGGCGGCCGGATCACGAACTGGAGCGATCCGGCGATCAAGAAGCTGAACAAGGGCAAGTCACTCCCGAATTTGAAGATCACCGTGATTCACCGCTCCGACAACAGCGGCACGACGTACAACCTGACCGACTACCTCTCGCATGTCAGCCCGAGCTGGAAAAGCGCCCAGGGCAAGGGCGTTGCCGTGAACTGGCCGACCGGCATCGGCGCACGCGGCAGCTCCGGCGTCGCCGCCGCGCTGAGCTCCACCGACGGCGGCATCACCTATGTCGACGTCGCGTACACGCTCAAGAACCACCTGAAGTTCGCGACGATCAAGAACAAGGCCGGCGTCTACGCGCTGCCCGGTCTGGCGGGGATCCGATCAGCCGGAGCGACGATCAATCGTGTTGCGCCGGACAACGGCGGCATCTCGATCGTCAACCCCGCGAAGACGCAGAAGCTCGCCTACCCGATCTGCACGTTCACGTACGTGATCATCCCGAAGCAGACGTCGAAGGCGGCGGACCTGAAGAAGTTCGTCAACTGGGCGCTGACGAAGGGCCAGGCCGACGGGCCGAAGCTGCTCTTCGCCCCGATCCCGAAGGTCGTCCTGAAGGCGTCGCTCAAGACGACGGCGCTGATCCACGGCTAGTCGGCCGGAACTACGGGGCGGGGAAGCTGCACACGACGCGCAGCCCCCGCCCCGGGCCACCCGTTGCTTCGACCTGACCCCCCGCGGAGGCGACGACGTGTTTGACGATCGCGAGACCGAGGCCGGACCCGCGCGACGCGCGCGCACGGTCGCTGCGGTAGAAACGCTCGAAGAGCCGAGGCACCTCGTCCTCGTCGACGCCGCGTCCGTCGTCTGTGACCTCGAGCAGCCCAGGGCGCGCGACGAGACGGAGCGTCGTGCCGGGCCCGGCGTAGCGGATCGAGTTCAGAGCGAGGTTCTCGACGACGACCTGCAGCATGCGGCGCCGCAGGGGGATGACGGCCTCCGGCGGCGCGTCGATCAGAATCTCGACATCCGCCCGCTCCGCGCTGTCCGCGAGCCGGTCGCGTGCCTCCTCGAGCACCGGCAGCGCCGGCGTGCCGCCGAGCGCAACGACGAGGCGGCCGCTCTCGAGCTCGGACAGGAACAGCACGTCGTCGATCAGCTCCCGCATCTCCTCGACCTGCTCCCGCGCCTGGGCAAGCAGGGCGTCGCGATCTGCGCCGGGGAGGTCGGCCGAGTCCAGCAGCGCCAGCAACCGAGCCAGCGGCGTCCGCAGCTCGTGCGAGACGGCCGCCGTAAAACCGACCCGGAGCTCCTCGTACGCCCGCGCGTCCTCCATCATTCGCAGCGAGTATGGCCAAAGTCCTGATCGTCGAAGACGACCGCGTGATCGCGGAGGGAATGGCGCGACACCTTTCCAGCGCCGGCTTCGATCCAGTTGTCGTCGGCAAAGGCGAGCAAGGACTTGCACGCCTGCGCTTCGAACGGCCTGACGTCGTCGTGCTCGACCTGATGCTGCCCGAGCGCGACGGCTGGAGCGTGATCGAGGCCGCGCGCTCGGAAGGAATCGTGACGCCGATCGTCGTCGTCTCCGCGCGCGGCACCGAGCACGACCGCGTCCATGCGCTGGAGATCGGCGCCGACGACTACCTCGTCAAACCGTTCTCGATGAAGGAACTCGTCGCGCGCGTGCGTGCCGCGACGCGTCGCGCGAACCGCCGTGACGACGCACCGCGCGGCGAGCCGATCGACATCGAGGAGCTCCGGATCGACCCACGAGAGGTGCAGGCGTTCGTCGACGGGGAGAGCGCGCAGCTGACGCCGACCGAGTTCCGGCTGCTGTACCAGCTCGCGCTGGAGCGCGGCCGCGTCGTCACGCGCGACGAGCTGTTGCAGAAGATCTGGGGCCGGAGGGAGACACATCGCGACCGCACCGTCGACGTCTTCGTGCGGAGATTGCGTGACAAGATCGACCGGCGCGCAACGAGGCACACCTTCATCCAGACACGCTACGGCGTTGGTTACCGGCTCGAGCCAGCGGAGAAAGACGGTGCGTGAGACCGCTTGTGCTCGCTGCCGGGGTCCTGCTGCTCGCAGGCTGCAGCGGGAAGAGCGAGGGGAGTGACGCAGCGACGGGCGGCGCGCTCGTCGGCGCCGGCTCGACACTCGCGTTTCCGCTCGTCGCGAAGTGGATTCCCGACTACGCGCGGACGCACGGCGTCAGGATCACGTACGGCCCGATCGGCAGCGGCGGCGGCATCCGGCAGCTGTCGAACCGCGCCGTCGACTTCGGCGCGAGCGATGCGCCGCTGACAGCCGCCGAGCGCAGCTCGTGCAAGGGCTGTCTCGAAGTCCCCTGGGCGCTCGCCGGTACCGCAATCACGTACAACCTGCCGGGCGCACCGAAGCACCTGAAGCTGACCGGCCCCGTCATCGCGGACATGTTCCTCGGGAGGATCAAGGCGTGGGACGACGCCGCGATCGCGAAGCTGAACGCCGGCGTGAAACTGCCGCCGGTCGCGGTGACCCCGATCTTCCGGCGGGACTCGAGTGGCACGACGTACGCGTTCACCGACTTCCTCGCACGCGCCAGCCCCATCTGGAAGCGCCGGCTCGGCAAAGGCACGTCGGTCCAGTTCCCGACGGGCGCAGGCGGCGAGGGGAGCTCCGGCGTCGCGGCTGCGCTCGCGCGTGCCCGGGGTGCGATCGGCTACCTCGACCTCGCCTACGCGATCCAGAACCGCCTCTCGTATGCGGCGGTCCGGAACCGCGCGGGCCGATACGTCCTGCCCCGCCGGGCCGCCGTTACGGCAGCCGCAGCGACGGCCGGGAGCGTGCCACCCGGCAGGGCCGTCTCGATCGTCGACCCACCCGCGTCGGCCGCCGCGGCGTACCCGATCTCGACCTTCAGCTACGCACTGGTGCCGCGGACGTCCGCGAAGGCGGAGCTCCTCAGGCCCTTCCTCACCTACGCCGTCGGCCCCGGGCAGAGGTTCGCGGGCGCGCTGCAATTCGCGACGCTCCCCCCGAAGGTCCTCGCCGCCGACAAGGCGGCAATCGCGAAGCTGCGGAAGGCGTAAGGCCGGCGGTCAGACCCCTGCGGGGTCAGACCCCGGGGTGAGCGTCGCGACCGTCCGGCGGCCGTTGAGCTCGTAGACCACGTCGACGTTCTCGTGCTTGCGGTAAGTGCCGGCGATCCCGAGGAGCATCGAAAGCCAGCGGATCGGCCCGAGCCGCCCCTCCTGCGCCAGCGGGCGGCGGAAGACGAGCTCGTCACCGACGCGGTCGAAGTCGCGGCCGGGCTGCTGTGGGACGCCGTTCACGTACACCTCGTAACGATCTCCGACGCCGGCCGGTAGATGTACACGCGAGGGTTCCACGCCTCTCAAGGCGCCGCTTGCGGCGCCGCCTCCAGGCCGTGCGGGCTCTGCCCGCGCGGCCGTCGGAAATCGCTGACCGACCCACCTGAACTCACACGCGACCATCTCGTAGGATGCCACCGCCGGTGAGGCGCAAGACCCTCGTCCTCATGCTTGCTCTCGGCGCCGCGCTGGCGGTCGTCGGCGTCGCCTACGGCGGCAACGCGGGCTTTGCGCCTGCGACACCGCATTCGCCGAACGCGGAGAGCATCAACGCCTCGTACAAGTGGATCGCGCTCTTCACCGGCGCGATCTTCATCATCGTCGAAGGGACGCTGATCGCCTTCATCATCCGCTACCGGCGGCGGAGCCGCCCGCGGACGGCGGAGGGGCCGCAGGTTCACGGCGCCACCCGCCTCGAGCTGATCTGGACGGCAATTCCGGTCTTGATCCTGGCGGCGATCGCCGGCTTCATCTTCTACAAGCTGCCCGGGATCAGGAACGTGCCCGCCGCGAAGGCGCAGGGCGGGCCGATGGTGATCCGCGTCGACGCGCACCAGTTCTACTGGCAGTTCACGTATCCGGACGGAGAGATCTCGATCAACGATCTCCACGTCCCCGCGCACCGCGTCGTCAAGGTCAACATCTTCTCGCACGACGTCGTGCACAGCTGGTGGATCCCCGAGCTCGGCGGGAAGTTCGACGCCGTTCCCGGGCGCGTGAACCACACCTGGTTCCAGGCCAACCAGATCGGGATCTATCGCGGCCGCTGCGGCGAGTTCTGCGGCGTCTTCCACGCCGAGATGAAGGCGCGCGTCTTGGCCGAGTCGCCGGCGGACTACGAGTCGTGGCTCGCGAGCGCTCGCTCGCAGCTCGGCGAGAACGAGTGGACCGGCGTGTGCGCCCAGTGCCACGGCCTGCAGGGGCAGGGCGGCTACGGTCCGGCGATCGCGACGAGCACCCTGCTGACGACGCCGCAGAGCCTGCACTCGCTGCTGGTCAACGGCCAGAACCGGCTCAAGCCGACCCAGACCTATATGCCGCCGGTCGGGGCCGGCTGGACGAACGAGCAGTTCACGGCGCTGAACAGATATCTGAAGCAGAACATCGTCAAGGGAGCTCCGAGTGGCGGTTAGAACGGAGACGTATCGGTCGGACTGGCGGCGCGGCCGGGTCGCGTCATGGGTGACGACGACCGACCACAAGCGGATCGGCCTCCTTTACGTCGGCACGTCGCTCGCATTCTTCGCCGCGGGCGGGATCCTCGCCCTGCTGATGCGGGCACAGCTCGCGCAGGCGAACGAGCACTTCATCACGCGCAACTCGTACAACGAGCTGTTCACGATCCACGGCACGTCGATGATCTTCCTGTTCATCGTCCCCTTCTGGGCGGGGCTGGCGAACTTCCTCGTGCCGCTGATGATCGGTGCGCGCGACATGGCCTTCCCGCGGCTGAACGCGCTCTCGTACTGGCTGTTCCTCTTCGGCGGCCTGGTGATGTACATGAGCTTCCTCGCGAACGGCGGCGCGGCGAAGTCCGGCTGGTACGGCTACCCGCCGCTGTCGGAGAACTTCTTCTCCCCCGGTCACGGACAGGACCTCTGGATCCTGTCGCTGCACCTCGTCGGCATCTCGTCGCTCGTCGGCGCGATCAACTTCCTCGTGACGATCCACAACATGCGCGCCCCCGGCATGAGCTGGATGCGGCTGCCGCTTTTCGTCTGGGCGATCGAGATCTACTCGGTGCTGCTGCTCGCGGTGATCCCCGTGATCGCCGTGGCGCTGACGTTCCTGCTGCTCGACCGGCAGGCCGGCACGCACTTCTTCCTGCCAGACCAGGGCGGCAGCGCTTTGCTCTACCAGCACCTGTTCTGGTTCTTCGGCCACCCAGAGGTCTACATCATCATCCTGCCGGGGATGGGCGTGATCTCAGAGGTCATCCCCGTCTTCTCGCGCAAGCCGATCTTCGGCTACAAGGCGATCGCGTTCTCGACCGTCGCGATCGGGTTCTACTCGATGCTCGTCTGGGCGCACCACATGTTCAGCGTCGGGTTGCCGAACTTCCTCAACGTCTTCTTCATGCTCTCGTCGATGGTGATCGCTGTCCCGACGGGCGTGAAGATCTTCAACTGGATCGCGACCACCTGGCGCGGGAACCTCATCTTCGACACGCCGCTGCTGTGGGCGCTCGGGTTCGTCGCCATCTTCACGATCGGCGGCCTGTCGGGGATCTTCCTCGCCTCGTTCCCGGTCGACTGGCAGGTGACGGACACCTACTACGTCGTCGCCCACATGCACTACGTCCTGTTCGGCGGCGGCGTGTTCGCCGTCTTCGCGGGCCTCTACTACTGGTGGCCGAAGCTCTTCGGCAGGTTGCTCGACGAGCGGCTCGGGAAGATCCACTTCTGGCTCGTGTTCATCGGGTTCAACCTGACGTTCTTCCCCCAGCACATGCTCGGGCTGATGGGCATGCCGCGGCGGAACTTCACGTACAGCGAGCACGGCCTGACCCAGGCGTACAACCTCATCTCCTCGATCGGCTCCGCCGTCATGGCGATCGGCCTCTTCGTCTTCCTGTGGAACATCATCAAGACGTCGCGCGCCGGTGTCCGCGCCGCGAACGACCCGTGGCTCGCGGACACGCTCGAGTGGTACACGAGCTCGCCGCCGCCGGAGTGGAACTTCGAGCGCATCCCCTACGTGACGAGCGCGCGGCCGCTGCGCGACCTGCGGAGGAGGCTGGCAGATGCCTAGGCCGGGCGCCTGGCTGCGGCTGACGGCGCTGTTCGCCTCGGGTGCCGTGCTGCTCGCCGTGGTCAGCGGGGCTGCGTCGCTCGGCGCAGCGCACCGCGTGCTCGCGGCTCTCGCCCTGCCGCCCCTCGTCGCGCTCGTCGTGGCCGCCTGGGTCGCGCACCGCCGCCTGCTCGTTCCCGCGCTGACGGCCCTCGTCCTGTTCGGGATCGCGGCGCTCGTCACGCTGCCGGGGCTGCACCTCGCGCTCGCGGCGGTGGCCTTCGCGGCAACTCTCCTGCTGACGGTCGCGACGTATCGCGGCGGCGAGCCGGTGCCGCCGGCCTCCTGGCGCGACTACGTCACGCTGACGAAGCCGCGCATCATGTCGCTCCTCCTCGTCACCGGCCTCTGCGCGATGTTCGTCGGCGCCGGCGGAGCGCCCGCAGCATGGCTCGTCGTCGTCACGATGACCGGGCTCGCCCTCGCCTGCGGCGGCGCATCGGCCCTGAACCACGTGCTCGACCGCGACATCGACAAGCTGATGGGCACGCGAACCCGCGCGCGGCCGCTCGCGGCCGAGCGGATGCCGCCGACGCGCGCGCTCGAGTTCGGCCTGACTCTGTCGGCGTTCTCGTTCGTGCTGCTGGCGTCGCTCGTGAACGTCCTCGCGGCGACGCTCGCGCTCGTCGGGAACCTCTTCTACGTGCTCGTCTACACGCGCTGGCTCAAGCGCTCCACGCCGCAGAACATCGTCATCGGCGGCGCCGCGGGCGCCGTGCCGCCGCTCGTCGGCTGGGCGGCCGTCACCGGGAACCTGACCCTGCCGGCGCTGTGGCTCTTCCTGATCGTCTTCTTCTGGACGCCGCCCCACTTCTGGGCGCTCGCGCTGCTGATCCGCCGCGACTACGAAGCGGCACGGATCCCGATGCTGCCCGTCGTCCGCGGCGTACGCGAGACGACGAGGCAGATCGTGCTGTACGCGCTCGTGCTCGTCGCCGTCACCGCCGTCCCGTTCGTGTGGGGAACGGTCGGCGTCCTCTATCTCGTCGCCGCGCTCGCGCTCGGCGCCGTCTTCCTGTGGCTGGCGCTGCGTCTGCGCCGCGACGCGACGCCCCGGCGGGCGGCACTGCTCTTCCACTTCTCCCTGCTCTACCTGGCGCTGCTGTTCGTCGCGATGGCCCTCGACCCGGTGATCGCATGAGCGAGCCGCTGCCCCAGCCGCTGCCGCCGCGGACGACAAACGAGCCGGTCGAGGTCACGCCGGAGCTCGCGCACAAGAACGTCGTGCTGGGCTGGGCGCTCTTCGTGATCGCCCTCCTGATCGCCGGCGGCGCGGTCGGCGTGTCCTTCATTTACCTGCATTTCGACTAAAGGGCTGGGCGTCAGAGGCCGATCTGGCCCCTGATGCGGTCTGTTCGCGGTTTCGCTGCGCTTGCGCTGACGCTGCTCGGCCTGACGGTCGCCGTCTCGAGCGCGTCGGCGACCGACCCGTTCCCGGTGGACGGGGTCGTGACGCTCTCGAACGGCGACTTCACCGTCCACTACAACGGCGACGACACCAATACGAACTGCGCGAACGCCGTCACCGAGGAGAAGGCCGGCGACGTCCTCGGGATGCTCGAGCGAGCACGGACGTTCTACACGGGCATGGGCTGGCCCGTCCCCGCGGCCGGCGTGAACGTCTCGATCGACGATTTCGCCGCCGACGGGACCTGCGCTCCCTTCGGCAACGGGCTGCCGTTCGGTGTCGCGACACCGCTCGACCGCTGGGACGCATTCGTCGAGGGCGGCAACATCCATCTCGACGCGCACACGGGATTGACGTACCACATCATCGCGCACGAGGTCTTCCACCTTGTCGAGGAAGGTATTGCCCCTGGTGTCGACCAATGGCTGCAGGAAGGCTCTGCTGAATGGGCGGCCGTTCGAGCAGACAGGGCGGCTGGGGGGGCAGAAAAGAATCCCGACCGTACGCTCGACTGCGTCGGCTCGCGCTGCGGCGACGCGGAATACGACAAGAACGGGTACCCCGGCTGGATGCTGTTCGAGTACCTC
>DATCYR010000037.1:0-57545 GCA_036526315.1 Gaiellaceae bacterium
GATCTCGAGCTCTACCTGCGGTCCTAGTCAGCGGCTACCGTGACAGTCGTGTTCGTCGACTGTCACTCGCATGTTGTCCCCTCTGGTGACGACGGCGCAGCGACCGTCGAGGACGGGCTTGCCCTCTGCCATACCGCCGCGCAGCACGGCACGGCCGTGCTCTACGGAACGCCGCACGTGTGGCCGCACTTCACCCTGACGCCCGAGCGCGAGCGCGAGGTGCGGAAGGCGTTCGAGCAGATGCGCAGGCACGCCGACGTCGACCTGCGCCTCGGGTTCGAGCTGACGCCGTCGCGCACGCTGCTGACGGAGGATCCGGAGCGCTACGTGCTCGAGGGAACCGACCGCGTTCTGATGGAGGTCCCGTTCACCGGGCCGGCCGAGATCGTGTTCGCGCTCGCGGCGCACGTCGAGTCCGCAGGCCTGCGTCCGGTGATCGCACATCCGGAGCGAACCGAGGCCGTCCTCGACGAGCCCGCGGTCGCGGCGGAGCTCGCCGCGCGCGGTTGGACGGTGCAGGTGAACGCGAGCTCGCTGACGGGCCGCCACGGCCCGGAGATCGAGGAGCTCGGCTGGCGCTTCGTCGAGACGGGCGTCGCGACGGTCGTCGCCTCCGACGGCCACCGCACGAGCCGGCCGGCGCACCTGGACGAGGCGTACCGGCTCGCCCGCACACGGATCGGCGAGAAGGCTGTCGCGCTGTTCGACGGGAGCGCGCTGGGCGTTACGACGTCACGGACTGCATCTCCCGCAGCGACGCAAGCCGTCTGAGGGATTCCAGCTCGATCTGTCTGACACGCTCGCGCGTGAGGCCGAGCCGGCGGCCGATCTCCTCGAGCGTCTTCGGCTCGGAGTCGTCGAGCCCGTAGCGAAGCACGAGCACCTGCCGCTCGCGCTCGTGCAAGGCGGCGAGCGCCTGCGTCAGCGCCTGCGAGCGCAGCGACACCTCGACCTCTTCCTCGGGTAGGGGATCGTCGCCGGCGACGAAGTCGCCGAAGACGGCGTCCTCCTGCTCGCCGACCGGCTGGTCGAGCGATGCCGAGGCCCGGGCGGCCGCCTTGACCTCGAGGGCCTGCTGCAACGGCAGGCTGGCCTCTTCCGCGATCTCCTCGAGCGTCGGCTCGCGGCCGAGCTGCGTCCAGAGCGTGCGCTCGGCGCGATTCATCTTCTGCAGCCGCTCGACGATGTGGACGGGCATGCGGATCGTGCGCGCCTTGTCCGCGAGCGCGCGGGCGACCGCCTGCCGGATCCACCACGTGGCGTAGGTCGAGAACTTGTAGCCGCGGCGCCAGTCGAACTTCTCGACGGCGCGGATCAGCCCGAGCGTCCCTTCCTGGATCAGGTCGAGGAACGGCAGGCCCTGGTTCCGGTAGTTCTTGGCGATCGAGACGACGAGGCGGAGGTTCGACTGGATCATGTGCGTCTTCGCCGCCATGTCGCCGCGCTCGATCCGCTTCGCGAGCTCGACCTCCTGCGCCGCCGTCAGGAGCGCGTGGCGCCCGGCCTCGCGCAGGAAGAGCTGCAGCGCGTCCGTCGTCGTCTCATAGGAGGTCTGGAGCGGGGCGGGCGCCGGCTCCTTCTCCTTCTCGGGCTCGTCAACGATCTCGATCCCGCGGCGCTCGAGCTCGCTGTAGAGGGCGTCCGTCTCGAGCTCGTCGAGCTGGTTGAGCTCGATCAGCTCGGCCAGCTCCGCCTGCCTGACGGAGCCGGTCGAATCCGTGGTTGCCAGCAGCGCCTGGATGTCCTCCTGCTGGAGGATCGATTCGATCTCGACCTGGGTCATGGGGCCTGTCTCGTTCCTTGCCTGGGCGCGCGCAGTTCCAAACGCGCACGCTCTCAGGCGCGGCCCGCGGAGTCAAGCCCCGAGACGGTTCGGTGGGCCTTTCCTCACAGAAAGGCCCACGCGAACCTGGTCGCCTACAGGTAACCCTGGACAGTGTGCAGCGCGTTCGCGATCGCCCCGGAGAGAGCGAGCAGCGCGGCGACGACGAGAGCCGTGATCACGGCAAGAACGACGCCGTACTCAGCCATCGTCTGACCGGATTCGACGTCGAACCGACTGCGGAGGTACGCGACGAGATCCTTGAAGCCCATGTGCGATTCACCCACCTTTCCGAGGCGCGCCGCTCGCCTGGGACCCGGAGGTCTTGATGTGATGTATCGCCATCGACGCCGCAATCCCTCAACCCTTGGGTCAGTGATTCGGATGCGAATGCACGGAAATCGGTGTTCTGTCAAGTTGGCGTGGATTTGGCTGGGAACGGCCCTGGCGGTGCTTTCCCTCCCCGTGTCGGCGAAGGCCGAGGTCGTGGCCCCGACGGGCAGCGATGCGCTCCTCGCAGTGGCGCGCGACGGGTCGCCGCGAGTCGCGTACCTGTCCGGCCGTGACGTGGTCGTCGGCCGGCGGACGAGCGGCGGCTGGCGGTTCGCGCGCGTCGGCCGCGTGCCAGGCACGCGACCTGTCCTCGCGGGCCTCGTCGTCGATCGGCAACTCCGAACGAGCGTGCTGGTCGAGGCCGAGAACGGCTCCTGGATCGCGCTGGCGAGCCGCGGCCGCAGGCTCCGCGTGGTCGTGCGGCCGCAGCGCAAGGGCGAGTCGTTCGGGCCGGCGGGCTTGGCGTTCGACGCGTCCGGCCGCCCGGCATTCGCGTATGCGCTGCGGCGATCGTCGGGCAAGACCTGGCTTCGCCTCGTCACCACGGATGCACGGGACCGGCTGCACACGCACGGGATCACGAAAGGCGGGTTTCCGACGAGCGCGTTCGTGCCGGGCGCGGCTCCCGTGCTCGTCGGCCGGCGCCTCCACGTCGTCGAGACGTACACGGACGCAGCGATCGACTGGGGCCCGAAGAGCGGTGGCGGCTGGGAAGGCCAGTTCCTCTTCGCGAGCCGCGACGGGACGCCGGCGGGCCGTGTCGGCGCCCTCGCGAGCAGTGCCGGGCTCTGGTCGGCCTGGAGCGAGGTGACGGGCGACGGCCCGAGCGTCCTGCTGACGCTGAGCGCCGAGACGCAGACGACCGCCGTCGCAACCGAGAGCGGGATCTTCGCCTCCCTCCTCGTCGACGGTGGCAACGCCGAGGTCGGCGCGTACGACTGGGCGACGCTCGGCGACGCGTTCGTCTACGCAGGCCTCCTCGCCGACGCGAACGGGCCGTTCACGGAGCTCGACGGCAGGCTCGACGGCTACGCCCGCACGCCCGCGGGCGGCCGGCAGCTCCTCCTGACGACGCCGAACGGCCTCGAGTGGTTCCAGTCCCCCGCCCGGCCGTCGATCCGCGTCGTCGCAACCGCCGACGGCGGCGCCGTCTCCGGCCGCGTCGAGGGCGCGACGAGCGGTGCCGTCGACATCTACCGCGAGACGGCCGCCGGGCGAACGCTCGCCGGCCATGCGGAACTGGCAGCCGACAGGACGTTCAGCTTCCGCGACGCCGTGCCTCTCTCCCCCGTCCCGTTCGTCTACCGCGTGGTGTACGTCGATCCCGCGACGAGCATCCCGTACGCCCACCTCCTCGGGACGCCCGTGGGGTAACGTCCGCGCGTGCGCAATGACCGTTTGCTCGCGGCCGTGGCGGCGATCCTGGGCGTCGTCCTGATCGTCGTCGGCATCGTCTACATCGCGTTCAACGAGCACGACATCCCCTCGTTCTTCCCCGGGCATGTCTCGCACGCGTCGAGCCACCACCACGTGAAGCACGGGATCGCCGCGATCCTGCTCGGGCTCGCGTGCATCGCGTTCGCCTGGTTCCGGACGGGGCCGCGCGACCGCGCGGCCGTCTCCCCGTAGTGGCGCTCGTCGCCGCCAGCAGCGGCGGTCACCTGATCACGTACTTCCAGGCGATCGTGATCGGCTTGCTGCAGGGAGTGACGGAGCTCTTCCCGATCTCGAGCCTCGGGCACGCCGTCATCCTCCCGAAGCTCTTCGGCTGGAACCTGAACCAGAAGGAGCCGTACTACCTCGCGTTCCTCGTCGCGACGCATCTCGCGACGGCGCTCGTCCTGTTCCTCTTCTTCTTTCGCGAGTGGATGCGCATCCTCCGCGGGCTCGGTCGGAGCCTGCGCGACCGGCAGGTCGCGCCGGAGGACGCCGACGCGCGGCTGGCCTGGCTCCTCATCGTCGGGACGATCCCGGCCGGGATTCTCGGGCTGCTCTTCGAGCACCAGCTCCGTTCGCTCTTCGCCAACCCGACGGCTGCTGCCGTGTTCCTGATGGTCAACGGGTTGATCCTCTTCGCCGCCGAACGCCTGCGCCGGCGCGCGCCGGGTGCGCCCGAGCGTGCACAGGAACTGGCGCTCCGCGACCAGTCGGCGACCGGGCCCGAAGCGGAGAAGCGTCTGGCGACGCTCGGCTACCGCGAGGCCGTGGCCGTCGGCACCGCGCAGGCCGCCGCCCTCTTCCCCGGCATCAGCCGCTCGGGCGTGACGATGGGCGGCGGGCTCTTCGTCGGGCTGACACACGAGGATGCAGCGCGCTACGCGTTCCTCCTCGCGACGCCGATCATCGGCGCGGCCGCGCTCCTGAAGTTGCCGGACCTGTTCGGCCCCGACGGCAACGGCGTGCGCGGTCCCGCCCTCGCCGGCGCGGTGTGCGCGGGCGTCGCGGCGTGGTTCTCGATCCGGTTCCTGATGCGCTACTTCGAGACGAATCGACTGACGCCGTTCGCGTGGTATTGCCTGATCGCGGGCTTCGTCGCATTCCTCGTGTTCGTCATCTAAGATCCTCTCCACAGCCTTGTCCACACGTTGGAAGAATGGCTGTGGAAATGTTGAAAAAAGAAATTTCCGCAAATTGCGGCCACGTCTTTTTTCGACTCCTTGACCTTCTCCCTCCACCCGTTAGTGTGCTGCTTGCGGCGAGCACGGAGCGCAAGTAGGTCGAAGCCGAGTCCGAAGGCAGTACCCGGAAGGGGAAGGTCAGCGGAAGCGGGGGACGAAAGCGAAACCGGCTCGCCGAATTTTTTATGGACCACGCCGTGCCTGACTTCAGTCTGGCACCGGCCGTCCATTTCCTCTCTGCTCGCCGGCGTGTCACGTTGAAAGAACGGCTGCCGCGTACGCCTAAAAAGAAAAGTGCGCAAATTGCGCACAGGCCGTCCCGGAACCCCTTGACCCGTGAGGCGTAGGCGTTAGTCTCCCCCTTGCACCGAGCACGGAGCGCGAGTAGGACGAAGTCGCACCCGAGGGCAGTACCCGGAAGGGGAAGGTCAGCGGAGGCGGTGGACGAAAGCGCAACCGGCTCGGTGAACTTTTTTTTCTGCGCAGTGCCTGACTTCAGTCTGGCGCTGCCGTACGTTTCCCCGCTGCCGTAGAGTGCCCCCAGTGCATCTGCGTCCCCCCTCCATCGATCCCGGGATCACGTCGTTCATCTGGGCATTTCTGCTCGCGCTCTTCGTCTGGGCCGGGCTCGTCGCGATCGGCATTCACCAGGGGACGGCGTTGATCATCGCGCTGCTCTCGTTCGGCGCGATGTTCCTCTTCATCCGCAATCAGGGCGGCGACCACCCCGCGCGCTAGACGCGGACGCGCGCTGCACGCCTGCGCGCAAGCGCGACGACGAGCAGCCGCGTGAGCTCCCCGCCGAGCGCCTCCTCGAGCCGCGCGAACGCAGGGGTTCGCGTCGAGGACACGCGGCTGAGGACGGCGCAGTGCTCGAGCAGCAGCTCGTAGCCGCGCTCGCTCTGCAAGTGAGCGTTGTCGTGCATCGCCCTGTCGCTATCGGCGGGGCCAGCGCGCGAGCGATCCCTAGGAGTGAGCTAAAGCCGCCCCTCGGTCGTGCCGAGGGGCGGCTCGCTCGCTAGCTGGTCGTGACGCGTTCGCGATCCTCGACCGGTACTTCGTCGTCCGCGGCGACGCGATCGCGCGTCACCGGCTCGTCCGCGACGCCGTCACGGTCGACATCCGTCGCGCGCCGCCGGCCGAAGAGCCCGCGCCTGCGCGTCGTCGTCTCCGGCGGGACGGCTGCCGTTCGCGGGCCGGCCGTGTCGAACGAGTAGCCGAACACGAGCCCGATCCCGAACGCGAACAGCGGGACGTACTCCTTGAGGTCGTTGACGAGCCCGCGGATGTGCAGGCTGTTCGACCACGAGAGCACGTGGCGGTGGAACCAGGCGCTCCCGGGCTCCGCTGCCAGGATGATCCACAGCGAAACGACTGCGATCGGGACGAATGCCGTCAGCAGGAAGGTCGCCGAGAGGCGTGGCATGCCCCACTTCGTCCAGCCGCCGAGCAGCTGCGACAGCGCCATCAGCAGGCCGGCGCCGGCGATCAGCCCATAGACGGCCCAGAAGCCGCCCCGGTGATTGTCGTTGATCTGCGTCGCGAACCAGATCAGGAGGCCTGCGACGCCCGCTGCGATCAGCGTCGTCGTAGCCCTGGTCAGTCCGTACATTGCGTGATCACCTCGCTCCGTAGGTACCCCCCGGATACCCGTCCGGGCGCGTTCTAAAGCCCGAGCCGGCGAGAGTCGAACGAGGCGGAATAGAGCTCCGCGCGGAACTCCTCGAGCGTTCGCGCCACGTCCTCCTCGAAGAGGTGCTCCACCACGCCCACCTCGGCGTCGTTGTGGAACGGCAGGTCGACGTGTGCGTGGGAGACGAGGTTGACTGATGTCTTGTGGCAGGAGGGGCAGCGGACGGCGAGGCCGAGCGACCCGTCGCCGGGAGCGAGCAGGAAGAACGACGACGGGAAGACCGGCCGGGGCTGCTCCTCCGGGTAGCAGAAGAAGCTCCAGGGCCACTCCCCCGCCTGGATCCTCCGGGCGGCCTGGTCGCCGAGCTCTGCGTCGACGAGGTCGAGGCGCGAGGTCATCAGGTTGTAGAAGACGGCGCCCTGCAGACCGAGCGGCGCCCAGTCGAGGTCGTCGTGTGTCACAAGGCCCTCGTGCTCCTCACCGCACGAGCAGGCGAACAACACCTGGAAGAGCGCGGGATGCGCCGCGCCGGGCAGGCGCTCGAGCTGGCGGAAGGCGGAAAGCGTGACGCGCGTCGCCCCCCGTGCGGGGCACGGGAACGTGAACCGTCCCGTCAGCGCGTCGTACATCGGTGGTCCTTCTTTAATCGGCGTGTCGGACGGTAAACGTGAGCACCGCCCCCAGTCGTCCAGCAAGGCCATCCCTCACAGAGCCCTGTCCATAGGCGCCGAATCCCCTGCAAACCCCAAAAAACGTGCCAGGCACGAAGACAGGGGCACGGACATGTCCGTTGCGTCAGTACTCGATGAGCGCGTGCAGGTCGTACTTCGACAGGCGCTCGCGCCCGTTGAGGAACGTGAGCTCGATGATGAAGCAGCACCCGACGACCTCGCCGCCGAGCTTCTCGACGAGCTGCTCGCCGATCGCCTCGACGGTGCCCCCGGTCGCGAGCACGTCGTCGTGGATGAGCACACGCGACCCCGGCGGGATCATGTCCGGGTGCAGCTCGAGCGCGTTCTGCCCGTACTCGAGCGCGTAGGTGGCGCTGATCGTCTCCGGCGGCAGCTTGCCCGGACGGCGCGCCGGCACGAAGCCGCAGCCGATCTCCCGCGCGATCGCCGCGCCGAGGATGAAACCGCGCGCCTCGGCGCCGAGCACGAGGTCGGGCTTTCGCTCCCGCCCCCACTCCGCGAGCTGGTCGATCGTGTACCGGAGCGCATCGGGATCCGCGAGCAGCGGCGTGACGTCCTTGAACCCGACGCCCTGCTGCGGCCAGTCGGGGACCTCGCGGACCTTTTCGGCGAGATTCACCGGATTATGTTGACGCAATACGGCGAAGCGCGCGCCAGGAAAGGAGTTGCGACAGCTCCGCGGTGAGCGCGCCGAGCGCCTCGAGGTCCTCGGTGCCGGCACGACGCCGCTCCGGGTTTCGCGCGCGGAGCGCCGGGCCGACGACCTGCTCGACAAGCCCCGCCTCGCGGTCGGCGGCCGTCCGAAACGACCGAAGGTGCCGCGGCGCGATGCCGAATTGTGCGAGGCGGCCGCAGGCTGCGGCGATGTCGGCCTCGAGCTCCGTGTACCGCTTCTGGCCGCCGACGCTTCGCGGGGCCAGCAGCCCGAACTCCTCCAGCTCGCCGGCGAGGCGCGCGTCGATCCCGGCGCGCTCGCACAGCTCCTGGAGGTCGAGCGCCGCCTCGTCGGCGTCGAGCGTCCGCCGGCGCTTCCGCTCCCGCGTGCCGGGCGACGCCAGCTGCTGCCGGATCACCCGCAGCGGCAGGAACTCGTCCCGCTGGAGGCGCAGGATCGTCTCGAGCCGCTCGACGTCCTCTTCGTTGAACAGGCGGTAGCCGCCCTGCGTCCGCCGCGGCGCCAGCAGCCCCTGGTCCTCGAGGTAGCGGATCTTCGAGATCGAGATGTCCGGGAACTCGTCCTTGAGCAGCCCGCAGACCGTGCCGATCGTGAGCTGCCGCGTCTTCGAGGCCGTTGCCATCAGCGTCCGAAGTAACTCAAGCGGTACTTGCCGACCTGGAGCTCGTCGCCGTCGTCGAGCTGCGCCGACTCCACTCGCTTGCGGTTGACGAAGGTGCCGTTGAGGCTGCCCTGATCCTCGATGAAGAACTCGCCGTCGCGCTCGCGGAGGATCGCGTGCTTGCGCGACACCGTCACGTCGTCGAGGAAGATGCCGCAGTCGGGCGAGCGCCCGACGGTCGTCTCGCCGCCCAGCGCGAACATCTCCCCCGCCCGGCCTCCGCCCGAGCGGACGACGAGCGCCGGGCCCTTGATCCCGAGGTCCTCGAGCGCCTCTGCGGGCTCGTCACGCTCCTCGGGCGTGAACGTCTGCGTCGCCTCCGCGCCGCCCTCGTCCTTCACGAGCAAGGCGCCGCAGCGCGCGCAGTAGTTCGCGGACTCCGGATTCTGGAAGCCGCACTCCTGGCAGTAGATATGGCTCATCGAGGTATGAGTGGCTGTCGTGGGAGACGCGTGACGCCGGCGACCGCGGTGCTGCCCCGCGTGTAACTCGGGCGCGTAGCGCGGCTCAAGCGGGGGGCGCGGCTTTCGAGGTCAGGATCTCCGTCAGGTGGTCGACGTCGACCTGGTCGAGGACGCTCTGGCCCCCGGTCTTCTGGAGACGCGCGACGAGCTCGGCGCGCAGGATGTCGATCTTCCCGTGCAGCAGCCGCCGCTGGTAGGAGATCTCGTTCTCCTGCTGGGTCAGCTCGTCGATGAGCTTCTTGAGGTCGTCGTCGGAGAGCGAGCCGAGATCGGGCAGAGGTTCCACCAGGCCGCCTTTCGGGTCGAGGGTCAAGCTGTACTTGAGAGTTTAGATCAGACCGGGGCCGTCGACGCTTCCGCCTCCATGATCTCCTCGACCATGTGCCGGAACTCGTCCTCCAGGTCCTTCGAGTGCTCCGGGGTGGTTCCTTCAGCGTAGATGTGGATCAGCGGCTCGTCCGGATCCGGCAGCACCTGCGCCCAGCCGCGCTCGCCGAAGACCTTGATCCCGTCCAGGAGGTCGAGCCGCCGGTCACGCAGCCGTTCGGTCAGGACCCGCATGACGACGCCCTTCAGCGCCCACGGGCACGGGATCTGGCGGTGGACGAGCGTCGGCGCCGGCAGGTCGGCGACGAGCTCCGAGAGCGGCCGCCGGACGGGCGCCAGCAGCTGCAGGAGGTTGCAGAGGCTCGCGATCGCGTCGTACGCCGGCAGGAACTCCGGGAAGACGTAGCCGCCGCCAACGGCGCCGGCGAAGATGACGCCGTCCTCCGCCGCCGCCTTCGTCAAATCGGCCAGCGACGCCGGTGTGCGCACGACCTCGAGGCCGCTGCCCTCGAGCAGGCGCTCCACCTGGCTCGTGACGGTGATCGGGAAGGCGAGCTTGCCGTGCTTGCCGTTCGACCCGATCAGCCGCAGGAAGAGGAGCAATGCCTGCTCGACCGGGATCTCGCGGCCCCGCTCGTCGACGAGGTAGAGCCGCTCGGCCGCCCGGTCGAACACGACGCCGAAGTCGGCGCCGACCGCAGGCACCAGCTGCTTGACCTGCCCGATCGCCTCGCGCAGGAGCGCCGTGCCCGGATCGCTGCGGTCGGTCGTGAAGCCGTGCGCCGAGACCGACTCCACGCCGAGCGGGCCGAGCACCTCGGGCAGGACGTAGGACGCGGCCGAGAAGCCGTAGTCGACGACGACGCGGAATCCGCGTGCGCGAATCGCGTCGACGTCGAGACTCGCGAGCAGGTCCTGCGAGTACGTCTCGCGGATCCGCGCCGGATACGTGATCCGGCCCGTGTCGCTGAAGCCGACGCGCCGCAGCTCACCGCGAGTGAAGTTCTTCTCGATCTCCTTCTGCAATGTCGCCGACAACTGGATGCCGGGCTGCTCGAAGAAACGGATCTGCACGACCTCCGGATCGATCTGGCTCGTGCCGACGTGGAAGCCGGCGTCGTACCCCTCGCTCTTCAGCAGGTGCCGGGCAACGGCCGACGGCAGGACGCGCAGGTCGGCGACCTCGAGGCCGGTCGAGGTGAAGCCGCTGATCATCGCCCGCTTGATCATCCGGCACGCCGGCGCCGACTCGCGGCTGGCGACGATGCGCGCGTCGCGCTTGAGCGCCGTCCCGAGCGCAGCTGCGATGCGCACGGCGACCTCGGGCGTCAGGTCGACGTTCACCAGGCCGGCGACGCCGTCGCGGCCGAACAGGCGCGTCGAGGCCCGCGACTCCCAGATCAGGCTCTCGTTGATCTGCGACCCGGACTCGACCTCCTTGTACGGATAGATCCGGACGCCCGGCATGATCACGCTCTCGGCGCCGATCGTGACCTCGTCGCCGACCGCGACCCCCTCGTGGATGCGCACGTGCGCGCGGATGTCGCACGAGCGCCCGAGGATCGCGCCCTCGATCAGCGAGCTGCGGCCGATGTGCGTCGAGCCGTCGATCACTGACCGCGTCGTGCGCGTGCGCTCGCGCAACGTGACGCTGTTCGAGAGGACGGAGTACGCGCCGACGCTCGCGCCCGGCGCGATGCGGCAGTAGTTGCCGAGGAGCGCCGGCCCCTCCACCTGGTCGAGGTCCGAGATCTCGACGCCCTCGCCGAGCCACACGTTGCCGCGGATGCGGATGCCGGGGATGTTCAGCTTGACCCTCTCGTCGAGCGCGTCGAAGTTCGCCTGCCGGTACTGGTCGAGGTTGCCGATGTCCTGCCAGTAGCCGTCCATGACGTAGCCGTAGAGCGGACGGCCCATCTCGAGCAGGTACGGGAACAGCTCCTTCGAGAAGTCGTACGGCCGGTCGGTCGGCACGTGCTTCAGCACCTCGGGCTCGAGCACGTAGATGCCGGTGTTGATCGTGTCGGAGAAGACCTGCCCCCAGGACGGCTTCTCGAGGAAGCGCTCGATGCGCCCCTCGTCGTCCGTGACGACGATCCCGAACTCGAGCGGGTTGTCGACGGACTTGAGCCCGATCGTCACGGCGGCGCCGCGCTCCTTGTGGAACTCGATCAGCTTCGTCAGGTCGAGGTCGCAGAGCGCGTCGCCGGAGATGACGAGGAACGTCTCGTCGAGTTGGCGCGCGGCGAGCCGGACCGACCCCGCCGTGCCGAGCGGCGACTCCTCGACCGAGTAGCCGATGTTCATGCCGAGGGTGTCGCCCTCGCCGAAGTAGCTCCTGATCGCCTGCGGCAGGAACGCGACGGTGACGATCACGTCGTTCAGGCCGTGCTCGCGGAGCAGCTCGAGGATGTGCTCCATGCACGGCTTCCCGACGATCGACACCATCGGCTTGGGCTGGTTCGAGGTCAGGGGCCGCAGCCGCGTGCCCTCGCCGCCCGCCATGACGACGGCCTTCACCGCCGGAGCTCCTTCCACGCCCCGTGGACGTACGCGACCCCGGCCGCGACCGCAAGGACGAGCCCGGCCCAGAAGATCCACAACGGCCAGCGGGTCGCCTGCTCGGTGACGATCAGGAACGCGATCCCTGCGTAGAGCAGCCAGGTCCCGGCCTTGCCGACCAGGTTCACGTTCAGCTCGTACCCCTGCGGCGCAATCGTCTTGTAGCCGAGCAGCAACAGCACGTCCCGGCCGAGGATGACGATCAGGCCCGCGAGCGGCATCCGGTCGTAGACGAAGAGCAGGATCACCGCCGCGTCGATCATCAGCCGGTCGGCGAGCGGGTCGAAGATCCGGCCGAACTCCGACTCCACGTGCCAGCGGCGCGCGAGGAAGCCGTCGACCTGGTCGGTGATCCCGGCGATGCCGAAGACGATGCCCGCCGGCCAGCTCGGCTCGCCCGCAGCCTGGATCATCAGGACGACGAAAACCGGGATGAGGATCAGGCGCGCGATCGTGAGCGCGTTCGGAAGCACTTGGAGCGGTGCGGGCACGGCGCGAGTGGCCATCGGTGTGGAAAGGATACGTCCGTGCCAGAGACACTCTCGTTACCCGGCTTCGTCAACGCCCACTGCCACGCGTTCCAGCGCGCCCTGCGCGGCCGCGGCGGCGGCGCCGACTTCTGGGCGTGGCGGGAGCTCATGCTGGCGGCGGCCGAGCAGCAGACGCCGGCAACGGTGCGCCGTGAGTACGTCGAGGTCTACCGAGAGCTCCGCGCCGCCGGCTACACCGCCGTCGGTGAGTTCCACTACCTGGGCTTCGAGGAAGCGCTCGCGGCCGTCGAGGCAGCCGAGGAGGCGGGCGTCCGGATCGTCGTCCTGCTCGCGGCGTACGAGCGGGGCGGTCTCCCGCGGTTCCGGCAGGCGTCGGTCGCCGAGTACCTCGGGCAGATCGAGGAGCTTCGGGGCCGCGGCCTGGCGGTCGGCCTCGCCCCCCACTCCGTCCGCGCGGTGAGCGCCGGCTGGCTCGAGGAGATCGGCCGTTATGCGAGCAACGAGGGGCTGCCGCTGCACGTCCACGCGGACGAGCAGCCCCGGGAGATCGAGGAGTGCCTCGCCGAGCACGGCATCCGCCCGATCGAGCTGCTCGAGAGAGCCGGCTGTCTGACCGACCGCACGACCGTCGTCCACGCAACGCATGCGACCGGCGCCGAGCTCGACCTCCTGGCGCGGAGCGGCGCCCGCATCTGCGCCTGTCCGACGACGGAGGCGAACCTCGGCGACGGCTTCCTGCCCGTCGAGCGCGTGTGCACGCGCGGCATCGGCATCTGCATCGGCTCCGACTCGAACGTTCGCATCGACCCGCTCGAGGAGCTGCGCGAGCTCGAGGGAATCGCCCGACGCCAGAGCGGGCGCCGCAACGTCATCTCGACGGGGACGCTGCTGTGCTTCGGGGCCGACGAGGGCGCCGGGTCGCTCGGGCTCGAGCAGTGGGACGACGCCGTCGTCGACCTGTCGCATCCGTCGCTCCGGGGCGTCGACGACGTGTTCGAAGCCCTGATCGCCGGCTGCGGCGCCGACGTCTTCGTCTAGCGGCCCGTGAGCTTCGTCCAGTAGCGAGTGCGCGTCACGTACGCGCGCGCAGCCGCGCGGCCGTGCAGCCCGTACGCGCCGTCGTAGCTCTCGTAGCGCCCGCCGTGGCCGGCGGGCTCGATCTGTGTTCCCTCGCTCCACTCGTTGTAGCTCGTGATCGTGACGATGTCGGCGCCGGCGTCGTTCGCGGCACGCCACATCGAGTCGTACGTCCCGCCGTCGAGCCGCGGCTTGATCCGGGTGTCACCGGTCGCGGCCGCCGCTTCGTAGCCGGGCCCGACGGAGGGAGCGCAGAGGATCCCGGCTGCGCGCGCCTGCGTGCACAGGCGATCGAACTTGGCGCCGTCGTACAGGAGGATGTCGTACGTGTAGAAGCCGGTGAAGCCGGCCCGCGCCGCGAACCCGACGCGGTTCGTCTGCGCGAACAGGCGCATGCCGTTCGGCTGCCGCGTCACGTCCCACCACTGCTCCGCGGGGAAGTCGGTCGAGCGGTAGATGTACACGTCGCGGATCCCGAGGCTGCGCAGATAGACGAGGTCGGCGCCGATCGTGCCGACCGTGCGGCCGGGATACGGCTCCAGCTGGATGCCCACCCGGAGGTGGTAGCGCTTCGCTGCGCGCATCACCGCCGGCAGGCGGAGATCCTCCTCCGAGCCGAAGCCCCACCACGAGCTGACGACCTCGTCCACACCAGCCCAGGCGATGTCGTGCATCTGCTCGCGGAGTATGTGCGGGTCGCCGCTCGAGTACGGGCCGCGCAGCGGATAGAACTGCGACGCGACGTCGAAGGGCGGCTGGTGCCCGTTCTGCGTCCAGTGGGCGTAGCCCCCGTCGTGGCGGATGTTCGAGTACCAGGGGTAGAAGAAGATCGCGCTACGCGGCAGGGCTGCCGGAGCAACTGAAGGCACGCCGAGGAGGAGCACGAGGGCCAGGAGCGGGAGCCGCAACCGGCGTAGCATTCCAGGACCGTCGGATTCCGACTAGGGGCGCCGATCACCAGGACGAGCGATGTCGGACCCGAGGCGCAGGGCCGATGCCTCTGGCATGCCTACCTCTGGCCGATTCCGCTGGCACGAAGAGACCGCTCAGACGATGGCCGAGTACGCCGTCATCCTGGGCGTGATCACCCCGATCGTCATCCTGGCGTTCGCCGCACTGAGTGGCGCCATCCTCTCGGCGATCGAGACCGCCCGCAGCTTCCTGTAGCTCTCTGGCTCAGGCGGCGCGGCGCTTCCGAGTCGACGATGACTTCGTCGACCGCCGGCGGGTGCGCGTTTGCTTCTTCTGGGCGGTCCCCTGACTCCGCTCGATGCTCTCGCGCAGCGCCGTGAGCAGATCGGTGGGTGCCTCCTCCTCCACGTCGGGAGCGGCGTGCACCTCCTTGCCCTTTCGCTTGGCGCGGATGACGGCGCAAAGCTCGTCGCGGTAGGTGTCCTTGTACTTCTCCGGCTTCCAGTCCGTCGTGAAGGACTCGATCAGCCGCTCGGCCATCTTCAGCTCCTCGCGCGAAACGCGCGTTCGCGATGACTTGATGTCCTCGATGTCGCGGATCTCGTCGGCGTAATAGAGCTGCTCGAGGGTGATCACGCCGTCGCGGATGCGCAGCGCGCCGAGGTTCTGCCGGTCGCGCATCACGAACTTCGCGATCCCGGCGAGCTCGGAGCCCTCCATCGCCTTCACCAGCAGCGAGTACGTCTTCTCGGCGCCGCGGTCAGGACCGACGTAGTACGTGTGCGAGAAGTAGATCGGGTCGATGTCCTCGTAGGGGACGAAGTCGACGATGTCGATCGACTTGTACCCCTCGACGCGCGCGGCCTTGAAGTCCTCATCCTCCATGAAGACGTACTCGCCCTTCTCGAACTCGAACGCCTTCACGATCTCGTCGTCGGGGACCGGCTTCCCTTCCTTCTTGCAGATCTTCTCGTAGCCGATCGGGCTGGAGTCCTTCTCGTGCACGAAGTGGAACCGCAACTTGTGCTCGCTCACCGCGCTGTAGAGACGCACGGGGACATTGACGAGGCCGAACGAGATGGACCCGGACCAGATCGACCGTGGCATGCTGCACTCATTGCCGATGGCGACCCGATGGAAACGCTGAGCGACGTCGACGAGCTGTTCGCGCTGCCGCTCGACGAGTTCACCGCAGCGCGCAACGCACTGGCGAAGCGCCTGAAGACCGACGGCGAGCCCGATGCCGCCGAGCAGGTGCGCGCGTTGCCGAAGCCGAGTGTCGCAGCGTGGACCGTGAACCAGCTCGCGCGCCGCGAGCCCGACGGGGTCCGCTCGTTGTTGAACGTCGCCGCGCGCCTGCGAAGCGCTCAGGAGCGTTCGCTGCAGGGCGAGCGCACCGCCGATGAGCTGCGCGCCGCGCAGGCGGAAGAACGAGACGTCATCCGCACGCTGACGCGCGCGGGCGAGGCTGCGCTGCGCGACGCAGGCCGCCCAGCCGCCGGCGCGACGCTGGAGCGCGTCGCGTCGCTGCTTCGTGCCGCAGCCGTCGACGAGCCGGGGCGGACGGCCTTGCGTCAGGGCCGGTTGACGGGGGACGTGGAGGTCTCCGGCTTCGAGGCCTTCGCCGGAATGAAGCTGCCGGCGAAACGCGGCCGCGCAGCGGCGGGCAAAGGTGACGATCTCGCCGAGCGCCGGCGGCAGAAGCGCGAGGCGGAGCAGCGCCGCAAGCGCCTCGAGAAACAGGTGCGCGAGCTGGCGACCCGGGCCGACGCGGCGGAGGGTGACGCGGCCCGGGCGCGGAAGGAGGCCGACGAGGCCGAAGCTGCGGCCGCGAAGCTGCGGCAAGAGGCAGACGACGCGCTCGCGGAGCTCGAGGGGCTCGATTCTTAGGGAACGCTTAGAGGCGTCACCCGTTCGGGTGATGCCAAGCCGGCCGGCGCCGTTCTAGCGTCCATGACGGCGTCGCGCGGGTGCGCATCTGCGGCCAGACTGCCCGCCCGCGCAACGCCTGCAGACGCGCGTATAGGGGCCGGGCGCGGAGAAGCCCTGCGGCCAGAGTCCTCCACGGGGACCGACCCCCCAGACGGTTTTACCGGGCTGACGCGGCCCGCCGTCGTCTTGGCGCAGGTTTTCGCCGGAATTCGCGTCGTTTTCGACGGGGAGCGGGCGACGGTGCCCATCTGCGGCCTGGGCAAGGCGTCGCCCGCACCCACTCTCGTCAGCTCGCGAGGCGCGCCCCGCGTGCCCGCAGCGAGCGGTCGCCGGGCATCGGGATGGTCATCGCTGCGACGCCGGGGCTGCCAATTGACGCAAGCTGGTCAGGCGAACGCCGTGCTCGCGCTCGTACCTTCGAAGCGGGCAGCTCCTCTCGCCGGCATTCTCAACGGGGTCGGCGATGTCCCCTAGGGGCTGCCCGGTTTTTCGCCGGTTCCCGGGCGTCTGGTGGGTGAGCTAGGGCGTCTCGGCGACGACGCGAAAACGCCCTGTGCCTCCACTCGTGAGGCGGGTCGTGAACGCGCGCTGGCCGCAAATCTCACCCGCTGCTCCGGCGCGGACGGACGCGAGCAGCCGACCGTCGGCATAGACGCGAAGGACGGAATGGCGGGGCGCAGCCGTGACGCGGAAGGCGATCGTTCCGTCGAGCGGAGTCTGCAACGTCGCCGCACGGCTCGTCCCCCGGGCGGCGAACCTGCCGCTCCAGACGAACGTCTTGTCGCCTGCCCACGGGGTGACGACGTCCTCCGAGATCTTCGAGAGCGCCGCGTAATCCGGCGTGAACATCGGGTCGTATTCCCACGGGGGCAGAAGCACGCCGAACCGCTGCGCGTTCAGGAACATGTACGACTCCGCGAACGCCTCGCCGGGGTTCTGCCAGTAGTGGGTGCTCTCGTCGCCGGGGAAAGCCTGGCCGCCTGCGGTTCGACGACAGACGTTCTCGTACGATGCCCACCGCTTCGGGCCCCACGTCATTCCCTGCCACGGCGGGTTCACCCGGTTGTTCGCGACATGGTGGCCGTACTCGTGCATCAGGACTTGCTCGACGGAATAGCCGTCGACGTCGGTTCCGATGACGGCGAGGGAGCCCGAGGCCGGGTCGTAGCAGCCGAGTGAGGCGCTGTTGCCGCACAGCGTTCCGATCAGCGACAGCGGCCCGATCCACAACGAGACACGGGAGAGCTCGCTCCCGTGCGTCAGCGCGCCGAGAAAGTCGACGACGGACTGCGGGTACGTCGGGTCGTAGCGATAGGAGTCGGACACGTTGACCCGCACGGGCTCGCCGGCCTTCGTGTAGTAGGTCCCGCCCCACCAGCTGCTCCGGTTCGTCGCTGCCAGCCGTCGCGGGCCTGGCGCGCCTCGATCCGTATACGCACTCGCGCCGAGCGTCACATCGGCGACGCTCAACTGCTTCGGCGCCGTGCCGCCGACGGCACCCGCGACCGCACACGATGCGAGCGCGACAGCGACCGCCGCGGTCACCGAGACCCCGAAACGAACCACTGGTACTCCCCTTGTGGTTGCCTACCGCAGTACGACTGCGACGTTAATGCCGGTCGCCGCTCGCGGCACAGGCCGATCGGATGAACGTCGCCCGACGGTGGTCCTGCTCGCGCAGCGGCCCCGCCTCCCGGCGGGGCCGCTGCAACTGTCGGCCCTTTCCGAGGGGGAAGGCCCTCGCCCGAACAGCACACGGCGACTGCGGCGGCACCGCGCACTCGACGACGAGGGCCCGACCCCCAAGCCTTTCGTTCACCGTCGCGCGCCGTTCTCCTCGCGCGCGGGCGTAGGATCGCGCGGCGGGCTTTCCAGGGGAAGATCCCGACACCACGGAGCCGCTGGCTTAGCCCCCTGAAGGTGGGCCGCCACCTTCGGTTAGCCGGCGGCTCCGTCGTGTCTGCGGGAACCTTGCTTTCTTACGTGATCGGGTGCGACCGCCGCAATGGGCTAAATGTCGCGCACGCACACACGTCGCACGGCCGTTCGGCCTCGCAGGCCGGCTCGTGGGAGAGGAGGTGAGCCGGGCGGCTGCCGTGGTTGGCGGCCCAACTCGGCGAGCACCCGGCTCACGAAACGGTTCCCGGAGAAGCTAGCCCCCGCGCACTCCCGAAGCCGTCTACGCGCCAGCCTAGCCCATGGGTGGAACGAAGGCGCCAGGCGCGCACATCGGTTTGGTGCCCGACTGGGCCGCCAATCGGGCTTTGGCCTCCCCTAGACCCGCGCGCCCGGCGAAGCCGAGTCTACGCGACATTTCGCGCGGGCAGCGGCCCGAACTCGCCCGCAGCGCACCTCGGGCAGAAGAGAACCGTGTACGGGAAGTCATCCGCAGCGGGGTCGAAGGCGAGGTACGCACGCCAGCCGCCGCGCCACCCGGAGGCGTGGCTGTCGGGCACGGCGCCGCACTCGGCGCACATCAACCCCCGACCGGACGTGCGAGCCGTTCGGGTACGGTCGTCGACGCTCTCGCTGCCCGTGACGGTCTCGTATTCGCCATTGCCGCACGTAGGGCACGGAGGGAGGTGCTTCGTCGAGCTGACGTCGCGCTCGTTGCCGCAGTTGGTGCAGCGGTACGTGCCGGCCGAGACGTCGCTCCCTGCTGGAACTGGGTTCGCCATGTGGGCGACGTTCCCGACGCCCCTGCCGTCAAACGCCGAGATGTGGGCTCGGGCCCTAGTCCCGCAGGCTCCCACCCCGATCCAGACACGTCACGCCGCGGCGCGCTTCAGCCGACGGCCCTGATCGACTTCTTGGAGAGGAAAAAGCCCTTACGGGTCTTCGCCACGACGCAGGTAACTCCGGCAAAGGCCGACGTGCAACGAAACCGTCCCACCACGAGGGAGGAGCCGTAACGGAGCAGCCGGGCCGCAGGCCCCTCGCCGAAGTTGCCGGAGCCGCCCCGCTGGATGTTGACGTGTCCGTTCGCGAAGACGCTGACGATCGCGCCCGGCTTCTCCATGTCGCAGAAGACGCTCGACTGCGCGCCGCCGTTGTCGCTCATCTCGCACTCGATGTTGTGGCTCGGCGTGTAGAAGCGGACGAGCTTCGGCGCGCTCAGGTTCGGCTTGGCCGCCGGCGTGTACCCGATCAGACTCCCAATCCGCCCCAGGCACCCGTGGAGGTTCGTAGCCGGAGCCGGAACGACAAGCCGGTAGCAGCGGTACACCTGATGACCGAGGACGAGTCCAGGGCTCGACAGCATGAACCGAGCCGGGGTCTCTTTCCGCTGTCCGCTGGCGCAGTCCGGCTTGCAGTCGCTTGCGCTGCTGGTACCGCTGGCGCTCGCGACGCTCGTGCCCCAGCCACTCCACTGCAAGTCTTTGATCACCCACGAGCCGTCCTCGAACAAGTAGATCGTCGCCGGACGGACGACAAGCGGGTTCTTGATCGACGGCGAGTTGATCGGCTGATTGATGTCCAAGTAGAACGAGATCTCGCCCGCCTGCCGCGCAGCCTTACGGGCGTCGGCTTGTGCCGTCGTCGCGGCAACCGCCAACACAAGCGTCGCTAACGCCGCCAACGCGATCCGGTTCAGCAAAGGCCAACCGAGCTTCTCGACACCGCAGTCAGACCTCCGAACGCAGCCCGCCTTCGTAAGTCCTGAATGCAACTAGAGCAGGTCGTTCGAGCCGAGTCAACGCGGCGCGTCTAGCGCCGCAGGATCCGCTTCAGGGCGTCGACACCAACCGCCCTGTGGCCGTGCCGCAACTCGGCAAGCGCGGCGGCGGCGAGCGCAACTTCGGCAAGCGGCGGAAGCCGCTCGTCTATGAACCGCTGAAGCCACCGGAGAGCCGCACGTTCGTAGCGCTTCGGGTCGGACGCTGCAAGGAGCTCGCACAGCAAGAGCGCGTCGGCGAGCGACAAGCCGCCCATCTCCCTCGCGGCCATCTCCGCGTGCTGGAGATGCCGCGCGTGGATCGCACGCTGAAACCGTCCGTGTGCTGTCCCCTGGCTGGTCATCCGTGGATGCCGCTGGGGCGACGGCCGAGACGGACAATAGCCACGGCAATCGGACCGCAGGACGCTCCGCACATGCGCGGCACCGCCGAGTAAGGCTCAACGCCTCCCTCGAGCGAGAAAACGCCCTCTTACGGGGCGTTTTCTTGATCGGGGCGCCGAGATTTGAACTCGGGACCTCTAGTCCCCCAGACTAGCGCGCTAACCAGGCTGCGCCACGCCCCGTATGGCTTGAATACTAGCGTTGCGCCATTCAGCGGGTCCGAAGCCAACGCCCGCATCTACCTCTCGTCAACCTTGCGGAGAATCCTCGTCTCCGGCATCGGGTCATAAAGGTTCACCGCCTCCGAGACGCGCCCAGTCGTCAGATGGCGGTCGCGTGGCCCGCGATCGCCTGCAACAGCTTGATGTCCGCACCCTGGGCGATCAGCGAACTGACGGCGTAATGGCGAAGATCATGGAACCGGAAGGACGGAAGCTTGGCCCGCTCGAGCGCGGGCTTGAACTCACGCCGAACGCCGGCGGCCGCCGGGCGATGCCCGCCGGCTGAACTCGGCATAGAGTCAGCGACATGGGAGGCGTGGACGAGGGCCTGCACCGCTGACGCAGTCGTCGGACGCCACCATTCCGGAAGCCTGCGATCGTCGAGCGGTAAGCATCGACCGCGCCGCCGCGGTCGTCCGGTGGCTACCGGCGTTCACCGCGCTCGCGTACGTGGCAACCGCCGCCGCAATGGGCCCGCAGATCGTCCGGACGCTTGGCTGGGACTCGGACGTCTCCGGCCCGCTGGTACTTGCCGTGCAGCTTCGTGGCCATGGGACTGTGTACCTGCCACACATCTCGGCGTGGACGTCCCTGTGGTGGGAGCTCGCAACGCGCGATCTTCCCTTCCACGTGCAGCTCTGGCAGGCGACCGGCTACGCGTTTGCAGTTGCGGGCGCGGCGCTCGTGGGCTGGGCGACCGGGCGTGTCGTCGGCAGACGGAACGGCCTGACGGCGGCGGCCGCTGCTCTCGTGGTCGGCCCACTGGCGCTCAGGGCGCTTTTCACACTCAATTTCCACGTCTCGACTCCGTTCACGGCCGCCGTCCTCGGAGCGTTCCTCGTCGTCATCGCCAAGTCGCGCGCCTGGCTGATCGCGATCCCTGTCGGGATCCTCGCCGGACTGAACCTCGCTTCCGATCCGCTGCTCTTGCCGGCCGGCATCGTGCCGTTCGCAATCGCCGCGGGCGTGTTCGCGTTCTCCGCGCGTCGAGTCCGGATCGCGATCCACGCCGGCCTGGCGCTCGCGCTGGCAGCTGTCGCCGCGCTCTCGGCAAATGGGCTCATGCACGGACTGGGCTATCACGTTGCGGGGGCCCGGTCGCAACGATCGCCTCTGCACGATCTGCCGCACAACGTGTCCCTACTGGGGCGGATGATCGCACTGCTCGGAGGCGCAAACTACGCGCTTCCGGGTGGCTACCCGGTCGAACCGCTGCGCGCTGTCGTGGCGCTGCTCGTGCTGCTTGCGGCCGCCGCCCCGCTCGTCGCAGCCGCCAAGCACTTCATTCAGCCGGCCCACCCGTTGCTCCGAGCGTACGCGTGCTACTGGGGAGCGGTCGCCATCTTCTTGGGGATTGCCTTCGTCGGCACCACGAATGCGGCAGCGCTCGGCTGGCCCAGCTTCAGCTACCTGCTGGCTCTGGCGCCTGCCGCCGGAGCGGGCGTCGGCTTGCTCTCCGCGGGCTCGACGCGAGCGCAATCTCTTGCCGCCATCGGTGTTGCGGTCGTCGGTGCAGTCAACATCGCAGGTGTCATCGGCGGACGCGCAGAGACACCGCTCGGAGAAGTGGGCAAGTACGAGCGACCACTGGTCCGGTTCCTCACCCACGAACGCGTGACGCGCGGGTACGCCGGGTACTGGGACGCACAGAACCTCACCTGGCAAAGCGGGATGCGTGTTCGCGTCGAGCCGGTGGGGTTGTGCAACACGCGGGGGAAGCCGCTGTGCGCCTTCCGCTCGTCTGTGATCGCTTCGTCGTATCGAGCGCGGCCGGAACCCTCGTTTCTGATCGTCGACCCGACAGCCGGGTCCGTGACGACTAGACCCGCGTTCGCCGTAGACGCCACCGCCTCACGGCGATTCGGGCGGTCGACCGTCTATCTCTTCCCGTACGACATCGCGCGGTATGTGCTGCTTGCCAAGTAACGATCGCACTCGGCTCACCGCGATCGTCCCGGCCAGCGATCAGCCCCCCGAACTCGAGCGTTGCCTCGCCGCCATCCGCGCGGCGGAACAGCCGCCCGAGGAGCTTGTCGTTGTCGAGTCAGCGCCGTCGCCGGGGCCTGCAGCGGCCCGAAATGCAGGCGCGCTGACCGCGACGGGAGAGGTGCTCGTCTTTGTCGATTCCGACGTGATCGTCCGCCCCGACGTCTTTCGCCGGATACGCACCGCGTTCGCCTCAGAGACAGACCTCGTTGCCCTCTTCGGCTCGTACGACGACCTCGTTGAGGCGCCCGACGCCGTCTCCGCGTTTCGAAACCTGCTGCATCACCATGTGCACCAGAGCTCGCCGGGTCCGGCAGCGACACTCTGGGCGGGGCTCGGCGCGATTCGCCGGGACGCCTTCGCGCGAGTTGGAGGATTCGACTCCAACCGGTACCTCGAGCCGAGCGTCGAGGACATCGAGCTCGGAATGCGCCTCGCCGCTTCCGGAGCACTGATCAGACTGGATCCGGAGATCCAGGGAACACACCTCAAGCGCTGGACCCTGGCCGGCATGATCCAGACCGACTTCTCTCGGCGTGGCGTTCCATGGGTGTCGCTCCTGGCGCGCACTCGATCCCCCTCGACCGGCCTGAACCTGGCCTGGCGCCATCGGGCGAGCGCCGCCGCGTCCCTGGCGTTCACGCTCGCCGTCCTCGACCGGCGGCCCCGCGTCGCAGCGACTGCGCTCGGGGCGATGCTCGCCCTGAACTTCTCCTTCTACTCGTTGCTCCTGCGACGGCGCGGCGCCGTTCAAGCGCTCGAAGGCGTCGGGCTCCACGTCGTGCATCACCTGACGGCGACCTGCGCGGTTCCGGTCGGCCTTGCAACTCATGCGTACGAGCGCTTCGCGCTCAGCCGAGGGCGCTGACGACCTCCCGGGGAAGCGCAGCATCGACCGCTTCTCCTATTTCGAGGTACTCGTCTTCCGTGTTGACCGACCACACGTCGTATCGGCTTCCTTGAATGAGGTTGAGCGTCGCGAGGACGGCCGTCCACATCGAGTGATCCTGGTTGTTGTAACGGTGGAGGCCGTTCCGCCCGAACGTCTGCAAATTCTCGAAGCCCTCGAGATACGAGCGGATGATCGCCACCTCGTTGCGGTAGTCAGCGTCATAGACGGGGTACGCCCTCGGCACGCGGACCTTCACTCCGTCCACGACGTCGGCAGGGTCGATCAGGCCGATCCGCCCAAGCTCCTCGGCTGCGAGCGCGACGGCAGACTCATCGGACATCGTCCAGATGTCGTCGCCCTCGAAGCAGAAGTACTCGACACCAAGACAGGTCGTTCCCGGTCGAACGAGATCCGGGCTCCAGGCGCCGAAGTTCTGCACACGCGCCGCGCGAGTTCCCGGGTCGTGGACGTAGATCCAGTTGTCGCGAAACGGCTCGGGCTGGTCGAGGATGAGCGCGACGACACAGAGAGAGCGGTGACGAAGACGCGTCGCGGCCCGGATCACGTCCGGGGAGGCCGGCGGATCGAGCGCAAGGACCAGGTCACCGAGTGGAAGGCTCGACAGAACACCGTCGACCTCGTGTTCGACCTCCGACCCGTCCGTGCGGACCGCCACCCGCGCGACCCGACGATTGACGTGACCGATCGAAACGCAGCGGTGGTTGAGCAGGACCGGGATCCCCGCACGCTCGATTCGGCTGCTGAATGCCTCCCACATCTGACCGGGCCCCAGGCGCGGATACCGAAATTCCTCGATCAAGGTCGTCGCGTTGGCAGGACGCAGGTGGAGCAAAGCGGCCACGGCAGCCCAGAAGGAGAAGTTCTTGATCCTCTGGGCGGCCCATTCCGCCCGTATCTCGGACCCGGGGATGCCCCAGACCTTTTCGCTGTACGAGCGGAAGAACCGGTCGTACAGGCGGCGGCCGAAGCGGTGGGTCACCCAGTCCTCGAACGTCTCGTCGCGGGTGGGGCGGGCACAGCCGGCGAAGTACGAGCCGGCACAGCGCAGCGACTCGATGAAGCCGAGCTGGCGGACGACGTTTCGCGCTTCGAGCGGATAGTAGAAGTACCGTCCGCCGTAGTAGATCCGCGAGAGGCGCGGCCGCGTCAGGAAGTCGTCACCGAGCATCTCTTCCCACAGGCGCTCGATCGGCGCGAGCTTGGTGAAGAATCGATGCCCGCCGAGGTCGAATCGGTAGCCGTCGAACTCGACCGTCTTCGCGAGCCCTCCCACGAGTCCGTCTCCTTCGAACACCGCGCCGGGCTCACCGAGCCGTGCGAGAACGTAACCGGCGGTGAGACCAGCCGGGCCGGCGCCGACAACCGCCGTGCCAATGGAGCTGTTCCCCGGCACGCTCAGGCGCGAGAGTCTACCCCTCACCCAAGGAGATTCGCCCGCCCGACCGGAGCTATACGATCGGGCCGTGGTTCCGGAGCCGAACTCGCAGCGCGAACTCGAGGTCAGCGTCGTCGTCGAGAGCTACACCCACGGAGAGGGCTCCGGTCTGGAACGTGTCGGGAAGGCCTTGCGCGCGGCTGTCGCGATGGTCGAGGAGCACGGCGCTGGCGAGGTGCTGGTCGCCGACTCGAGCGCGGATCCCGCTCTTGCCGAGTTGATTGAACGTGAATTCTCCGGCGTCAGGCGTGTCAACGCCGCCGGGCTCGGCTACGACGAGGCAAAGCTGCTCGCCGCGGAGCAGGCGCGGGGAACGTTCGTCCTCTACCTCGATGGTGACTGCATCCCGTCGGAAGGCTGGCTCGAGCACCACCTCGCGGCGTTGCGGTCGGGCCGGGCGGCGACCGGCGGCTTCACGCGCTATGACGGCGGGTTCCTCGGCGCGATCAGCAGCGTGCTCGACTTCGGATTCCTCCTCCCAGTGGAGCCGCGCGTGCTCGACTGCTACGCGTTCAACAACAGCGGCTTTCGGCGCGACGTGATGCTCGACGCACCTCCCCCCGACGGGCCGATGCGGTGCCGTTGCTACGCGCACGCGCAACGGTTGCAGCGCCGCGGGACGCCGATGTGGATGGTTCCGGAGGCGCGGGTGCGGCACGAGCGGCAGCCGTTCTTCCGGGAGCGCTACCGCCAAGGTTTCGACATGGTCGCCGCGCGCTGGGTCGACTCGGAGCTGCCCGGTGCGCGGCTCTTGAGCTTCGGCCCGCTGGCGGCGCCGATCTTCTACGGGCACGTCCTCCGCGACTGGCAGCGACTGGCGTCATCGCGCCGGGACCTCGACCTGGCATCGTGGCAGGTCGTTCCCGCCGCTGCACTCGCCGCCCTCTCGCGTTTCGTCGACCTCGCAGGGATGGTGCGCGCCCTCCTACCGGACGGCCGTGAGAGCGGCGTCGGGATGGAGGCGTCAGTCGCGGAGGCTCGGCCGTGATCTCTGCGTGGCGACCCACTCGGTGACGTAGCCGACGCCCGTCGCGAGCTGAGCGGCGGCGACCAGCAATCCGACGCGGACGCAGGTTCGGAAGCCGCGCCCGATCAGACCCGTGTAGAAGCCCGAGCGCTCGAACGCCGGACCCGACGCGTGGTAACGGTAGGAGCCACGTCCATACCGCAGCTGCTGGCCGACGTACGTCGTGCGCGTCAGCTCGTGGTAATGAACGACCCGCGCCGGGCTCGAAGAAATCCGATAGCCGCGCGCGGCGACACGTCTGCACCACTCCCGGTCCTCGCCGCCGGCATCTCGGAATGCCTCGTCGAACGGCAGCTCTCGCAGAAACCCGTCGCCGGCGGCGAGGTTGTTCGTGGCGGCAAATGGGTGCCTTCCGCGCTCGGTCACGTAGTCGGTCACGAGCTGCGCGGCGACCGCATACGAATTCCCGGGAAGCCCGTTCACCGTCGTACCAGCGACGATGTCGGCTCCATCCCGGAGCGCGGCCGCCAAGGCAGCCGCCCAGTCCGGGTCGGGCTCGCAGTCGTCGTCGGTGAAGCACACGATCGAGCCACGGGCAGCCCGGACGCCGGCATTCCGCGCCGACGCCGGCCCCGACCGGGGCTGCCTGAGGAGCCTGGCCTGTGGCGCGTGCTCCAAAGCCGCGTCGACGGCCGCCGGGTCGTCCGACCCGTCGTCCACGACGATGATCTCGATCGTCTCCACGCCCACCTGACCGGAGAGCGCCTCGAGGCATCGTCGCAACGGCTCAGATCGGTTCCGAGTCGGGACGACGATCGTTACCTCACACGCGGCGGCGGCTTCTACAGGGCGCTCGGGCACCGCCGCAGTCTGCTGGACACATGGCTCATCTGTCGAGCCGTTGCGCCGGGGGTGTACGGCGCTCGCTCAACTGCATCTTGTTCGCGATCGCCCGACGCCCCCAACCCGCAGCGGCAAGGTTCTCGATGTCGGCTCTCGCTTGTCCGTGGCGGTCAGTCGTTCACGTCCGCACGGTGGAGCGCCAGGCCCGGGCGGCTTGGCTGCGTTCTGCCGCCCGAGGTGGCGAAAGCGGGATCTGAGCAAGCAGCAACTGCGGATGCGGCGCGGCGCGCATGTTCGGCGCTTCCCGCGTCGTCGACAGCATTCTGGGCTGCCGCTCATGCGGCGTGTTAGACGCGTGCAGGATCAGTGGATGGATCGGATCTGCTGGGTGCCACGGCCGCGCCGCTGGCATTGGCTTTGGCATCACAGCCTGCTTGCGGCGTGCCGCAAAGAATGCGGCCCACTCCTGAGGGCTGTGGTTAACCCACCGAGAACCCGCTTCGCTCCTGTCGTTCCGGTACGCGGCGGTACAGGGCGAGAACGTCGTTTCCGTCCCCCAGTCTGCTCGCCCTCCGGGCTCCCCTGCTTGCGGAAGGCGAAGAAGAGCACGCCGTACGACGCCACCACGACGAAGAGGACGAGCGCCGCGAACGCCACCGAGATCAGCCAGGTCGCCGCGAGCGCCACGCGCGGCTACGTGCCGTAGCGGCGGTACAGCTTGTCGATCAGGTCCGGCATCCGCTCGAGGCGGTCGGTGATCACGCGCAACCGGTATTCGCGGAAATGCTCCGCCTCGACACCGAGCGCGCGCGCGAGCGTCTCCATCACGTCGTCGGAGGGCACAGGACGATTGCCGTGCACGAGGTGGTTCAGGTATCCGGCAGAGAGCTTCGTCTTGTCGGCGAGCGAGCGGTAGGTCAGCCCGGATTCGTTCATCAGCCGCTCGACCGTCGGGCCGAACGCGTCTGCGCTGAACCGCCGCTTCCGAGCCATCAGCCGAGTCGCTCGCGCACTGCCGAGACGAGGTCGTCCAGCTTCACCGCTTCGTCTTCCCCTTTCGCGCGTTCCCGCAAATCCACCGTATCGTCTTCTGCTGCTTTTCGCCCCACGGTCAGACGAAACGGGCAGCCGGTCAGATCGGCGTCGGCGAACTTCTCGCCTGCGCGCGCGTCGCGGTCGTCGAGCAGGACGTCGAAACCGGCCGCGTCGAGCGCCGCGGCGGCACGCTCCGCGTGCTCCTCGACGCCGGGCAGCGCGACGACGTGGATGTCGTAGGGAGCGACCGACAGCGGCCACGCAATGCCGCGCTCGTCATGGTGCTGCTCGACGATCGCCGCCATCGTGCGGGCCGGGCCGATCCCGTAGCTGCCCATGACGAGCGGCCGCTCCTCCCCGTCCTCGTCCAGGAACCTGGCTCCGAACGGGACCGAGTAGAACGTGCCGAGCTTGAAGATGTGGCCGAGCTCGATTGCCGGCTCCTCGAGCAGCTTGCCGCCGCAGAGGGCGCAGGCGTCGCCCTCGTTCGCCTGCCGGATGTCTGCGAACTCGGGACGGTAGTCACGTCCGGCCTCGACGCCGCGCAGGTGCCAGCCGTCGCGGTTCGCGCCGGACACGAACTGGCCATCGCGCAGCGCGTCGTCCGCGAGGATGTCGATCGTCACGCCGACCGGCCCGAGCGAGCCGCCGCCCGCACCGAAGACCGCGCGGATCTCCTCGTCGGTCATCGGTCGGTACGTCTCGCCGAGCGCCGTGACGAGCTTCTCCTCGCTCAGGCGGTCGTCGCCGCGGATGAGCGCCAGCACCGGGCGCTCGCCCACCATCACGGGCATCGCCTTCGACGTCGCCGCCGGGTCGATGTGAAGAAACTCAGCCAGGGAGTCGATCGTCGTCGCGCCCGGCGTCTCCACCTCTTGCGGCCGCTCGAGCGGCTCGGGGAACTCAGGTGCGCGCGGAATCCCGTGCGCCGCGTCGTAGTCCGCGAAATAGTCGCCGTTCTCGCAGCGGACGAGGATGTTCTCGCCGGATTCCGCCGGCGCCATGAACCCGGACGACTCCTTTCCGCCCATGATCCCCGACTCGGCGACGACGTAGAAGGCCTCGAGCCCGCAGCGCTTCCAGATGCGCTCGTAGGCGCCTTTGTGCGCCTCGAAGCTCGCCTCGAGCCCGGCTTCGTCGCGGTCGAACGAGTACGAGTCCTTCATGATGAACTCGCGCACGCGCAGGAGGCCGCCGCGCGCGCGCGGCTCGTCGCGCATCTTCGTCGAGAAGTGGTACCAGATCTGCGGCAGCTGCTTGTACGACTGGAGCTCGCGCGCGTGGAACGTCATCGTCTCCTCGTGCGTAAAGCCGAGAATGAAGTCGCGGCCCGTGCGATCCTGCAGGCGGAAGATCTGCGGGATGCGGATTCGACCGCTCGTCTCCCACAGCTCTGCAGGCGTGAGAACGGGCTCGAGCATCTCCTGGCCGCCGATCGCGTTGATCTCCTCGCGGATGATCTGGACGACCTTCTGGTGCACGCGCCAGCCGAGCGGCAGGAACGTCCAGAGCCCCGCGCCGACCTGGCGGATGAAGCCGCCGCGCACGAGAAACTTGTGACTCGGCGCGTCGGCGTCGGCCGGCGCCTCGCGCAGAGTCGGCAGGAACAGCTTTGAAGCCCGGGCAATCATCGTTGTCCGGGCAGACTATTCGCCGAGCGGGATCAGCGAAGCTTCGGCCATCGCCAGGGCCGCCGGCTTCGCCATCTTGAGGCGCTTGGGGCGCTGCATGCCGTCCGCGATCCACCGGTCGATCTCGCGAAAGAGCTCGTCGATGAGGATGTCCGACGAGACCTTCTTCAGCACGCGGCCGTGCGCGTAGACGAAACCGGTGTCGCGGCCGCCCGCAATCCCGAAGTCGGCGTCGCCCGCCTCGCCCGGGCCGTTCACGGCGCAGCCGAGCACGGCGACCTCGAAGTGCTGCGGGTACGCGTGCAGCCGTTCCTCGACCTCCTCGGCCAGCGTCTGCACCCCCACGTTGTCGCGCCCGCACGACGGGCACGCGATCATGACGGGTCCGCGCTCGCGCAGGCCGAGCGCCTTGAGGATCTCGAATGCGACCCGCACCTCCTCGACCGGATCGGCCGTGAGGGACACCCGCATCGTGTCGCCGATCCCGTCGACGAGCAGCGCCCCCATCCCGACGGCGCTCTTGATCGAGCCGGAGTACGGCGTCCCCGCTTCGGTCACGCCGAGGTGCAGCGGATACGGCACCTTCTCGGAGAGCATTCGGTAGGCGCGGATCATCGTCGGCACGTGGCTCGACTTGACGGAGATCTTGAAGTCGCGGAAGTCGAGGCTCTCGAGCAGGCGCACCTCTTCGAGCGCTGCCTCGACGAGCGCCTCCGCCTGGTCCTGCTGGGCCAGCTCGGACAGGTGCTTCGGGAGCGAGCCGGAGTTCGCGCCGATCCGCATCGGGATGGCCGCCTTCTGCGCCGCGCGCACGACCTGGGCCACCTTGTCCGAGCCGCCGATGTTGCCCGGATTGATGCGCACGGCGGCGATGCCCTGCTCGATCGCCTTCAGCGCGAGGCTGGCGTTGAAGTGGATGTCGGCGATCACGGGAATCGGAGACAGCCGGACGATGCGCCCGAGCGCCTCGGCGTCCTCCGTCTTCGGAACCGCGACGCGGACGATCTCGCAGCCGGCGGAGGCGAGCGCCGCGATCTGCGCCGTCGTCGCCTCGACGTCGTGCGTCTTCGTCAGCGTCATCGACTGGACGACGACGGGCGCGCCGCCGCCGATCTTCACGCCGCCGACGCTGATCTGCCGCTCGGAAGCCATTCCTGGCTTCGAGTCTAACCGCCCCCTAGCCGATTGATGTCGTTCGAAAGGCCGATGAACATCAGCACCAGGAACAGCGCGATGCCGATCGCGGACACGCGCTCGTAGATCTCCCGGCCCACCGCGCGGCCGCGCAACCCCTCCACGATCGAGAAGAGGATGTGGCCGCCGTCGAGCGGGAGCAGGGGCAGCAGGTTGAGCAGCGCGAGCGAGAGGCTGACGAGCCCCGTGACCCACAGGTACCACGAGAAGCTGATCGAGACGACCCGCTGCGACACGTCGACGATCCCGGTCGGCCCCGAGACCTCCTTCCGCCCCGACTTCGTCACGAGCCGCGGAAGGAACGTGAACGTCGTCTTCGTCGCCCGCCAGTTGTCCTCGAGCGTATGGCCGATCGCGCCGCCGACCCCGAAACGCTTCGTGTCCCAGCCGGGCTCGAAGCCGAGGACGTAATGGCCGTTGAGCTTCTTCGGCCGCACGGGGCCGAGCATCTTCGCCTTCGACCCGCGCAGCACCGTCACGGTGGTGAGCTTCCCGTTCGAGCTGCGAATCGCGTGGGAGACGTCGTCGAACGTCGGCGTCTGCTGAGCGTTGACCGCGACGATCGTGTCGCCGGAGCGAAGGCCCATCGTCTGTGCCGGCGTCCCCTTCTCGACCTGATTCACGGTCGTGCTGGTGTCACCGGGCACGCCGATCATGTACGCCGCGAACACGAGGACGAGCGCGACGAGGATGTTCGCTCCAGGCCCCGCGAAGATGACCGCGATGCGCTTCCAGGTCCGCTGGCGCCAGTACGCGTCGTCGCCGAGGCCGTCCCGCAGCTCGTTCACGCAGCGCTCCGCGGCGCGCGCGGCCGCCGGCGAGAGCTCCGACTCGGCGACGGCGCGCTCGAGCTCCGGCAGATCCGCGCGGGCCGAGGCCAGGTCTCCGGCCTCGAGCGCACGCTGCACGCGGGCGGCCTTCGGGAAGAGGCGCGGGTCCTCCTTGAGCGCCGGTCCGAGCTGCACGTCCACGTCGGACGCGGCCGGACGGTGCATCCCCGGGATCTTCACGTAGCCGCCGAGCGGGATCGCGCCGATGCCGTACTCGATGCCCTTCCGCCGCACCTTCACGAGCGCGGGCGGAAAGCCGAGGTAGAACCGGCGAGGGCTCATGCCGACGCCGCGCGCGACGAAGAAGTGGCCCGCCTCGTGGATGAGGATCAGGATCGCGAGGCCGACGATGGCGATGGCGATGTTCATGCGACCTTCAGAGTGCCTTCCGCGAGGCGGCGCGCGTCGGTGTCGGCCGCAATGAGCTCATCCAAGTCATGCGCTGCACTGGTATCGGCGCCGGCGAGCGTTTCCTCGACGACCGCTGCGATTCCCAGGAACGGGAGCCGCCCCTCGAGGAACGCCGCCACCGCGACCTCGTTCGCCGCGTTGAAGGCGCACGGCGCCGTTCCCCCCTCCTCGCCGGCGGCGCGCGCCAGCGCCAGCAGCGGGAACGTGTCCAGATCGGGCGGCTGGAACTCGAGGGTCAGACCCGAGGCCAGGTCCAGTGCGGGCACGGGCGTTTCGGAGCGCTCCGGGTACGTCAGCGCGAAGGAAATCGGCACGCGCATGTCGGGGTAGCCGAGGTGCGCGAGCGCGGCGCCGTCGCGGAAACGGACGAGCGCGTGGACGACCGAGGTCGGATGCACGACGACGTCGATCTGCTCGTACGGCAGCCGGAAGAGGAAGTGCGCCTCGATCAGCTCGAGCCCCTTGTTCGCGAGCGTCGCCGAGTCGACCGTGATCTTCGGGCCCATGTCCCACGTCGGGTGCGCGAGCGCCTCGGCCGGCGTGACGTCCGACAGCTCGTCGTGCGTCCGGCCGCGGAACGGCCCGCCCGACGCCGTCAGCACGAGCGAGTGCACCTGCTCCGGCAGCCGGCCCTCGAGGCACTGGAACGCCGCCGAATGCTCGCTGTCGACCGGGATCAGCCGTCCTCCGCCGCGCTTCTGCGCGTCGAGGGCGAGGTCGCCCGCGGCCACGAGGCTCTCCTTGTTCGCGAGCGCCAGGTCGACACCGCGTTCGAGGGCCCACAGCGTTGCCGGCAGGCCTGCAAAGCCGACAACGGCGTTGAGGACGAGGTCCGGCTCGGCGCGGTCGAGCAGCTCCGTCAGGTCGCCGCCGACCTGGGTCACCGGGGCGAGCCCGTCGACCGGCTGCGAGCCGGACGCGGCGGCGACCAGCTCGAGGTCGGGATGGGCGTCGACGATCTCCCGTGCCTGGCGCCCGATCGAGCCGGTGGCGCCGAGGAGCGCGATTCGCTTCACGGCTCAAGTGTAGGTTCCGGTCTAGGCGAGCCGCTGTCGCAGGGCCAGCACGTCCGCGACGAACAGCCGTGTCACCTGGAAGGGCCCGAGACGGCGGACCGAGGCGGGTCCCTGGTACCACGCGGCGAGCGCGAGCCGTGTGTCGCCCTTGAACTCGCGCAGGAGCTCGCGCATGAGGGCCGTCCCCACGCGGACGTTTCCGGAGACCGTCCGACTGACCGAGCGACCGAGGAGGATCCGCTCCACGTAGCTCCAGGTCGACGGCAGGATCTGCATCACGCCCCACGCCCCGGCGGAGGACTGGAGGTCCGGCTGGTAGCCGGACTCCATCCACCCGAGCGCTCGCATCAGTGCCGCGTCTACGCCGTAGTGCGCCGCCCAGTAGTCGATCAGTCCGCGCACTTGGCCTGTGCCGGTGTGCGCGGCGACCGCGACGAAGCGAGGGCCGCCTCGCAGCAGGGCGCGGAAGGTCTGCCGGCCCGCAATCCCATCCACGGCGAGCCTCCGGCCGCGTTGGAAGCGCCTCACGGCGCGCTGCGTGTGCGCCCCGAAGCAGCCGTCCACGCGCAAGACGGCTCCGTTTCGCCGAAGCAGGAACTGCAGCACCGAGACGTCCCAGCCGCATGCGTGCCGCCGAAGGACTCGCGCCCCGAACGCCGGGCGGCCGAGCTTGCCGAAGGCAGCGCGGGTGGCAGGCCCGACGCGGCCGTCGACCGCGAGCCCGGCTCGGAGTTGAAATGCCCGCAGCCCACGCGCCGTGGCGGGGCCGTAGATGCCGTCGACCGGTCCGGGATAGAGGCCGTGTGCGCGCAGCGCAACCTGAAGGCCGGCGACCTGCGGCCTCGCCACTCCCGCCGGCGCTGCGGCGAGCGCGAGCGCGAAGACGAGCACGACCGTTCCCCCAAAACGGGCCAAGGCCCCGTGGGGTTCGACGTCGCCGGACTATCCCCTCCGCCGTCGGCGCCGGGCCGCGCGCACGGCCGCCGGGGTGTCCTTGATCAGTTGCAGGAGTGCCCGCGGCGTGATCACGAGCGGTGCCTCCCGCCCCCGCTCGGGCTTTCGGGCGCGGCGCCGCATCGTGCGAAGTGTAGGTTCGGGCGCGTGCTGATCCGCCCAGCAACGCCGGAGGACGCAGAGGCCACGGCGCGGATCCACGTCAGCTCGTGGGCGGCGGCATACACCCTCAGAGGACCGTCCTACGAGCAGCGCCTGGATCTCCATCGCCGCTCTCCCCCGTCGTTCGTCGCCGAGGTCGACGGCCGGATCGCCGGCTTCGTCGGCGTCGGCGCGAGCCGCGATCCGGACGCGGACGGCGAGCTCTACGTGATCTACGTCGATCCGGCGCACTGGCGCAGCGGCATCGGGCGGGAGCTGATCCGCGCGGGCGAGGCGCGCATGCGCGAGCTCGGTTACCACCGCGTCGTGCTTTGGGTCCTGGACGAGAACCCTCGCGCAAGGCGCTTCTACGAGTCAGCCGGCTGGCAGGTGGACGGCCTCCGCCGCCCGATCGAGTTCCTCGGCCAGAAAGTGCCCGAGGTTCGCTACGCGAAGCGGCTCTAGCGCGTGCTCTTCAACAGCTTCGTCTTCCTCTTCGTCTTCCTGCCGCTCGTCGTCGTCGCGTACTTCGCGATCCCGCAGCACCGCGCGCGGCTCGTGCTGATCGTCGTCGCGAGCTACGTGTTCTACGCGTATGCGAAGTGGTGGTTCGCGCTGCTGATGGCGGCGTCGACGCTGATCGGCTTCGTCGGCGGGCAACTCGTCGAGCGGCGACGGAGCAGACTGACGCTCGGCGTCACCATCGCGCTGCTGCTGGGCCTGCTCGCGGCGTTCAAGTACGCCGCATTCGTCGGCGGCAACCTGACGAGCTTCGTCGGCCTGATCACCGCGCAGGGCTTCCCCGGCTTCCACGCGTTCCTGAACGGGATCGTGCTGCCGATCGGGATCAGCTTCTACACCTTCGAAGGAATCTCGTACGCGGTCGACGTCTACCGCGGCGAGCTCCGCGCCGAGCGCGACCCGCTGCGCTACGCGTTCTTCATCTCGTTCTTCCCGCACCTGATCGCGGGGCCGATCGTTCGCTACGGGATCCTGCGGCCGCAGCTTCTGCGCAAGCACCCTTTCGACGCCGACCGCGTGCGCGCGGGCCTGCTGCTGTTCGCGCTCGGGCTGGCGAAGAAGACGCTCGTCGCCGACAGCTTCGCCACGTGGGTCAACCGCTACCTCGACGACCCGTCGTCGCTGCACGCGTTCGAAGCCTGGGCGGCGATCGTGGGCTTCGGCTTCCAGATCTACTTCGACTTCAGCGCCTACTCGGACATGGCGCTCGGGCTCGCACGGATCTTCGGGATCGAGCTGCCCTGGAACTTCAACCGCCCGTACCGCTCCGCGAGCCCGATCGAGTTCTGGCGCCGCTGGCACGTGACGCTCTCGACCTGGCTGCGCGACTACCTGTACATCCCGCTCGGCGGCAACCGCAAGGGCGAGCGCCGCCGCGACGCGAACCTCCTGGCCACGATGGGCCTCGGCGGTCTCTGGCACGGCGCGTCGCTGAACTTCGTCGTGTGGGGCCTCTACCAGGGCCTCCTGCTCCTGACGACGCACCACCTGCGCAAGCGCGCCTGGACGCTGCCGGCGGCGCTGGCCGTGGGCGTCACCTTCGTCGTCGTCATGTTCGGCTGGATCTTCTTCCGGCTGCACTCAGCCGCGGCGATCGGCGACGCCGTGAGCGCCATGTTCCTGCTGCACGGGCTCGGGCAGATCCCAGGGCATCTCGTGCTGCTGATCGTCCTCGCGACGGCGTACACGATGGTCGTGCCCGAGGAGTGGACGTGGGACGTGCGCGGCTTCGGCTACGTGCGCGTGGCGACCGTCGGCGTGCTGATGGCCGTGGCGGTCTCGTCGATCTACACCAGCCACCCGTTCATCTACTTCCGCTTCTGATGGGCCGCCTCGCCGCATTCCTCGGCACGACGGCAGCACTGCTCGCCGCGCTGGCGGCGTTCAACTGGTGGATCGACCCGTTCGGCGAGTTCTGGAAGCCGGGCGCGGTCGCAGAGGCGCGCGCGGCGCGTCCGCCGTGCCTCGTCTCGCACGAGATCATCGGCGGCGAGTACCTGCCGTTCAAGCTGGACGTCTTCCGCTCGCGCCCGACGCGGACGTTCGTGACGGGCTCGAGCCGTGTGCTCAAGATCGCCTCCTGGCCCGGCGAGCACTCGTTCGCGAACCTCGGCATGCCGGTGATGTCGCCGGAGATCGTGTTACGCGAGCTTCGCGACCTTCCCGCGCGGCCGCGCCAGACCGTGTACCTCGGCGTCGAGGCGTGGTGGCTGAACCGGAACTTCAGGGGCTTCGACGTCGCCCCCGGCTTCGAGCAGCGCGCGCGGTATGTGCTCAGCCGGTCGGCTTTCGACGAGAGCGTGCGGATCGTCCGCGGAGCGCCGTACGTCTTCCTGCACCGCTGGCGCAAGGAGCACGTCGGCGCGGCGTGCGTCGTCGGCCGCTCGCGGCCCGCGCTCGCGTGGCGGCTCGACGGCTCGCGCGTCTGGAGCTTCGAGCTCGACCCGCACACGTACCACCCCGCGATCGACCCGTTCACAACCGACCTGAGCAAGCTGCGGACCGGGATCTACGACGGTTGGACGGAACTGTCGTCCGACCGCACCCGGACGCTCGATCAGACGCTCGCGTTGGCGCGCTCCCGCGGTTGGCGCGTCGTCGGCTTCACCCCGCCCGACGGCGATCGCTATCTGCGCTTCTTCGCCGCGAACCCCGTCATCGGCCCGCGCTGGCGCGCGTTCGGAGCGTTGATGCCGAAGCTGTTCGCCCGCTACGGCTACCGCTGGCTCGACCTCCGCGACGCGCGGTCGATCCCGTGCCGGCAGTCGGACTTCGTCGACGGCGGCTACCACACGGACGCTGCCTGCTCGATGCGCATGCGACGGCGACTCGACGCGGCCGCCGCGGCAGGCTAGAGCTTCCCGAGGCCGAGCAGGAGGTAGTACACGGCGACGAACGCGAAGAGCGGCGCGTCGAGCCGGTCGAGGACGCCGCCATGCCCGGCGAGCACACGGCCCGAGTCCTTCACCTGCATGTCGCGTTTCACGCCGGACTCGAACAGGTCGCCGAGCGGCCCGGCGACCGCGACGACGAGGCCGAGCAGGACCGCCTGCCCGATCGAGAGGTAGTTGTGGCGGTCGTCGTACAGCGTCACGAAGGCCGCGAAGACGGTGCAGAGCGTGCCGAAGACGAACCCCTCCCACGTCTTGCCGGGCGAGAGGGCGGGCGCGAGCCTGTGCCGGCCGATCAGCCGCCCGGCGAAGAACGCACCGATGTCGCCGGCCCAGACGGCGAGCAGGACGGCGAACGTCGCAAGCCGCCCGTGGTTCGGGGCAGCGCGGAGCAACAGCAGGTACGCGAGCCCGAACCCGATCCACGCCGTGCCGAGAACCGTCGCCGAGATCGCGATCGTCGCCGACTGGCGCGTCTGCCCCACCCAGTGCAGCACGAATGCCAGGAGCAGCGTCGTCATGAACCCGCCGACCATCCAGACGACGCCGCCGAGCTCCGCGCCGAAGAGCGTCAGCAGCACGCCGGCGTGCGCGGCGAGCGTCACCGGCCGGAGCGATCGCGTCATCAGCGAGTACTCGTGCACCGCGAACACGCCGCCGGCGGCGACGAGCGCGAACAGCCACCAGCCGCCGGCGTAGACGAGGGCCAGCACGACGGGGAGCCCGACGACGGCGACGACGATCCGCGATGCGAGCGGGCTCATCGGCCGCCGAAGCGGCGCCTGCGGCTGGCGTAGTCGTCGAGTGCCGAGCGGAGCTCCTGCTCGCCGAAGTCGGGCCACAGCGTGTCGACGAAGACGAGCTCCGCGTAGGCGAGCTGCCACAGGAGGAAGTTCGAGATCCTCAGCTCGCCGGAGGTGCGGATGAGCAGATCGGGGTCCGGCATCTCGGGTGCGTAGAGGTACGACGCGAACGTCTCCTCGTCCAGCTCGCCGCCCGCCTCGGCCGCACGCTTCGCCGCGTCGACGATCTCGCTGCGACCGCCGTAGTCGAACGCGATCCACAGCTGGAACCGCGTCTTGGCCGCCGTCTCGGCCTCGAGCTCCTCCATCTTGCGCCGGAGCGCGTCGGACGCGCGGTCACGGCGGCCGATGAAACGCGTGCGGACGCCCTGCTCGGCGAGATCGCGCAGCTCGCGGTCGATCGTCTCGGGAAAGAGCTCCATCAGGGCGCCGACCTCTTCGGGCGGACGCGACCAGTTCTCGGTCGAGAAGGCGTACACGGCCAGCGACTCGACGCCGAGGTCGATCGCGGCCTCGACGGTTCGGCGGAGCGCCTTCGTCCCGGCGCGATGCCCCTCGGCGACGGAGAGCCCCTGCTTGCGCGCCCAGCGGCCGTTGCCGTCCATGACGATGGCGACGGCGTGCGGAGCACCTTTCGCGGCCTACACCTCCATGATCTCGGCCTCTTTGTGCTTCAAGAGGTCGTCGATCGTCTTCGTGTGCTCGTCCGTCAGCTTCTGGACGTTCTCCTCGGCGCGGCGCTCGTCGTCCGAGCCGACTTCCTTCAGCTCCTTCAGGTGATGCACGGCGTCGCGGCGGACGTTGCGCACGGCGACCTTCCCCTCCTCCGCCAGCTTCCGCACGACCTTGACGAGCTCCTTGCGGCGCTCCTCGGTCGGCTGCGGCATCGGCAGCCGGATCAGCTTCCCGTCGTTCGACGGCGTCAGCCCGAGGTCCGATTCCTGGATCGCCTTCTCGATCGACCTGATCGAGCTAGGGTCGAACGGCTGGATCGTGAGCATCCGCGGCTCGGGGACGTTGATCGTGGCGAGCTGTTTCAGCGGCGTCGGCGTCCCGTAGTAGTCGATCTGGACGCGGTCGAGCAGCGCGGCCGACGCGCGGCCGGTGCGCACGGTGTTGAACTCGGTGCGAGTGTGCTCGATCGCGGAATCCATCCGCTTGCGCGCGTCCTGGATCAGCTCGTCGACTGTCGCCATCAGCTCTCCTCCTTCGCGGGCGTCGAGATGATCGTCCCGACGCGCTCGCCCGCGACGACGCGCCGGATGTTCCCGTCCGCGAGCGCGAACACGTGGATCGGCAGATTGTTGTCCATGCAGAGCGACAGTGCAGTCGTGTCCATCACCTTCAGCCCACGCTCGATCGCCTGGAGGTGCGTGAGCTCGGGGATGAACCGCGCGTCCGGGTCGATCCGCGGGTCGTCGGCGTAGACGCCGGACGTCCCGTGCTTCGCCATCAGGATCGCGTCGGCGTTGATCTCGAGCGCCCGCAAGGCCGCCGCGGTATCGGTCGTGAAGAACGGGTTGCCCGTCCCGGCCGCGAAGATGACGATCCGCCCTTTCTCGAGGTGGCGGATCGCGCGCCGGCGGATATAGGGCTCGGCAACCTCCTTGAGCTCGAGCGCCGACTGCACCCGTGTGAACGCCCCGCGGTCCTCGAGGGCGTCCTGGAGCGCCAGCGAGTTGAGGACCGTCGCGAGCATGCCGGCGTAGTCGGCAGTCGCGCGGTCCATCCCTTCCGCGGCCGCGGCCATGCCGCGGTAGATGTTCCCGGCGCCGACGACGAGCGCCGTCTCGACGCCGGACGCCTGCACCTCGACGATCTCCTCCGCGACGGCGTCGATCGTGTCGCGGTCCATCCCGTAGTCGCGGTCGCCCATGAGCGACTCGCCGGAGAGCTTGAGCAGAACGCGACGGAAGACCGGACGAAGCTCGCCGGCTTTGCTGACGGGCTCCTCGGAGGAGACCGTCATCCGGCGCTCAGCTCGAAGCGCTCGAACTCGAGCACCTCGGCGCCTTCCTCGAGCAGCGCGTCGCCGACCGTCTTCGAGGAGTCGTGGATCCACTCCTGGTCGAGCAGCACGTTCGCGCCGAAGAAGCGCTTGTTCAGCATGCCGTCGACGATCTTCTCGCGCGCCTGCTCGGGTTTCGACTGCACCTCGTCGGTGCTCGCGTAGATCTCACGCTCCTGTGCGACGGTCTCCTCGGGGACGTCCTCGCGGCCGATCCAGGTCGGCTTCATCGCCGCGATGTGCATCGCGACCTTGCGCGCGAGGTCGTCTGAGCCGCCGCGCACCTGCAGTAGCACGCCGATCTTGTTGCGCGGTGGATGCGCGTAGGCGGCGATCTTCGCGCCGTCGACGGCTTCGAAGCGGGCCGCGCCCGCGACGACGACGTTCTCGCCCAGCTTGCCGGCAAGCTGGGCACGCTCTTCCTCGAGGCCGCTCTCGGCGCCGGGCCCGCTTGCCTCGACAGCCTCCAGCACCTTCTTCGCGAAGGAGAGGAACTCGTCGTTGTTCGACACCGGCTCCGTCTCGCAGCCGACGGCGACCATCGTGCCGCGCTTGGCGTCGTCGGCCAGCCTGTAGCCGACCTTGCCCTCGGGGGTCTCGCGGTCGGAGCGCTTGGCGGCACCGGCCATGCCCTTCTCACGCAGCACGCGTACGGCGGACTCGATGTCGCCGTTCGTCTCCTGCAGCGCGCGCTTCGCGTCCATCATCGGCGCGCCCGTCTGGTCGCGCAGCTCCTTCACGAGTGCGGCGGAGATCTCAACCATTCGTCGTCGCCTCCTCGGCAACCGGCTGTTCCTTCGGCGCGACCTGCTCGTGGTCGCCTTCGGGAACGGGATCCGGCTCCGGCTGCTGCGCCGGTGGCGGTGTGAAGTCGGCGGGCGTCGCCTTCTGCTGTCCGGCCGCGATGCCGTCCGCGACGACGCGGACGATCAGGTCGCACGAACGGATGGCGTCGTCGTTGCCGGGAATGATGTAGTCGGCCTCGTCCGGATCGGAGTTGGTGTCGACGACCGCGATCACGGGCAGCCCGAGGCGGCGCGCCTCGCGAACGGCGAGCTGCTCCTTGCGCAGGTCGATGATGAAGATGGCGTCCGGTTGGCGCTTCATGTCGGCCACGCCGCCGAGGTTCTCGTCCAGCTTCTCGAGCTCGCCGAGCATCGAGATCCGCTCCTTCGCCGGCAGCAGGTCGAGCTGGCCCTCCTCCTTGAGGCGGCGCAGCTCGTGCAGCCGGTCGATCCGGTCGGAGATCGTGCGCCAGTTCGTGAGCAGGCCGCCGAGCCAGCGGTGGCTGACGTACGGCATGTTGACGCGCTTCGCCTGCTCCTCGACGGCAGCCTGCGCCTGCTTCTTCGTGCCGACGAACAGGATCGAGCCGCCCCGCTCGGACAGGTTCCGGGCGAACGCGTTGGCCTCCTCGAGGAGGTGGAGCGTCTGCTGCAAGTCGATGATGTAGATGCCGCCCCGCTCCGTGAAGATGAAGCGGCGCATCTTGGGGTTCCAGCGTCGCGTCTGGTGGCCGAAATGGACTCCGGCCTCCAGGAGCTCGCGCATAGAGACGACGGACATCGGGATGAAGTCCCCTTTCCTGGTTGGTGTCAGTTGCTGCCGGCGGGCCTGGCTGGAACCGGCCTCCGTCCGGAGCCGGCACCACCACCCAGGTGAGTCCACCGGGTCGGGTTACGAAGCGGCCGCCATTCTAGCCGCCGCGCGTCTGACCCTGCGGGTCGGCCCCGGGGGTTGCGTACGGCGCTTCGCGCGTCAACGCGCGCGGGCTGAGCCGGCCCTGACGGGGTCTGACGCCGAAGGGGTCTGACCCCAGCGGTCCAAGGGAAGCTTTCCAACCGCGGTTGAACTGCGGCAGGCGAACGGCTGGGGTCAGACCCCTTGCGGGGGTCAGACCCCTAAGCGCCCGCGTTGCGAAGTGCGTCGTGCAGGTCTTCCGGCAGCGGCGACTCGACATCGACCTGCTCGCCGGTGAACGGATGGGCGAACGCAAGGCGCGCGGCGTGCAGGAACTGGCGCTCGAGCCCGAGCTCGTGCGGCCGGCCGTAGACGGGGTCGCCCGCGACCGGCAGACCGATCGCGTTCAGGTGCACGCGGATCTGATGCGTTCGCCCCGTCTCGAGCTTCACGTCGAGGAGCGTGTGCCGCGGGAAGAGCTCCACCACCTCGAAGTGCGTCACCGCCTCGCGCGGGCTGTCCGTATCGAGCGAGTGGCGCATCGGGTCGCGCCGGTCGCGGCCGATCGGCGCCTCGATGCGACCAGCGCGCGAGCGCGGGCGGCCGACGACGAGCGCGCGGTAGTGCCGTTCCAGCGCTCGCCTGCGGACCAGATCCTGCAGTCGCTCGTGCGCCTCCTCCGACCGCGCGACAACCATCAGGCCTGAGGTGTCGCGGTCGAGCCGGTGGACGATCCCCGGCCGGTCGTCGTCGCCGCCCGCGACGTCGTGGGCGAGGAGCCCGTGCACGAGCGTGCCGCTCGCGTGACCCGGTGCGGGATGCACGACGAGCCCGGACGGCTTGTCGACCACGACCAGATGCTCGTCCCCGTACGCGATCCGCAGGTCCATCTGCTCGGGCTCGAGGGTCGCCGCAGGCGTCTCGGGCGGCTCGAACTCCAGCTCCTCGCCGCCGCCGAGCCGGTGGCTCTTCGCACGCGCCCGGCCGTCGACGAGCACGCCGTCGGCGAGGACACGCTCCGCGAGGCCGCGCGAGCCGACTTCGGGGAGCGAGGCGAGGAAGCGGTCGAGCCGCTCGCCGGCCGCGCTGTCAGGTACGCGTTGCTTCACGCACGTGCGGCGGCCGTGCGGCATTGCGGTCGGCGGCGACGAGCGCGAGCAGCAGCGCGGCCACGCCGACGACGATGAAGCTGTCGGCCAGGTTGAAGGCCGGCCAGTACTTCAGGTCGATGAAGTCCGTGACGTGTCCGAGCCGGACGCGGTCGATCAGGTTCGACAGGCTGCCGCCGATCACGAGCCCGAGCGCCACCGGCAGCACCGGGTGACGCGAGCCCGAGCGGGCGAAGAAGTAGAGCATCCACGCGACGGCCACGGCAGTGAGCAGGATCACGATCGGCGTCGCGCTGGCGAACAGCCCGAAGGCGATCCCGGAGTTCGTCACATGGTGGATCGAGACCGGCCCGACGACGTGCACCTCGTCACCGAGGTCGAGGCGGCTCGTGACGATCGCCTTCGTCAGCTGGTCGGCGCAGAGCGCGGCGATGGCGACGAGCCCGAGGCTCACCCACTGGTGCCACGTCGCCCCGAACTGCCGCGACGCGGACGAGATCGGTGTCAGTCCGTCGGTGGTCGAGCCGACTCGGACGTCGGGCGCGGGCGCCCGCTCAGGTACCAATGGCCGCGAGCTTGCGGCTGTCGCGGCCGAACGATCGTGATCGGTCATCTGGTCCGTCGGCGAAACATGGACGCGTAGCGTGTCAACGGCGTCCCTGTTGGCGCTGGCAGTCGATGCAGAGGGTCGCCCACGGAAGTGCCTCGAGCCGCTCCACGGGAATCTGCTCGCCCTTGTTCGTGCAGATGCCGTAGGTGCCGTCGTCGATCCGCTTCAGTGCGGCGTCGATCTCGGCGAGGACGTGTCCGGAGTTCTCCTCGAGCGTGTAGTCGAGCTCGCGGTCGTACGTCTCCGTGGCGGTGTCGGCGAGGTGGTTGTCGTACGCCGTCTCCTCCCCCGCCTCGTCGGACAGGGTCCCGGAGTGGTCGTCCTGCAAATTCTGGATCGCGGCGACGACGCGCTTCCGCTCGTCGAGCAGCCGCTCCCGGAAATGGTCGGTGTCGATCGCGCTCACGCGCACAGCTCCTTCCCGACGCGCGCGCGCGTCAAAACGGCCTCCATGCAGGGCAGTCTAGCCCTAGGCTGCTTTCTCCTCGGGCGCCTCGTCGTCCACCAGGGCGAGCGCCGAGCGCAGGAGCGAGCGCATCCGCCGCACCTCGTCGAGCAGCCTGTCGTGGTCGGCGCGGGCGCGCCTCGTGATCGAGCGAGCCTCGGAGCGGGCCTCCTCGATGATCAGGTCGGCCTCCTTGCGCGCCTGGTCCTTCAGCGTCCCGGCGGCCTTCTCCGCCGACACGAGGGTCGTGCGCAGCAGGCCCTCGATCTCGCGATACCGGATCAGGTCGTTCTCGAGCTGCTCGACCTTGTCGGCGAGGTCGGCGCGCTCGCGCCACACGTCCTCGAAGCTCGCGGCGATCTCGTCGAGCAGCCGGTCGACCTGCTCGCGGTCGTAGCCGCCGACGAGTGCCCTCGACGGCTTCAGATGTCTGATTTCCACCGGGGTGAGCGTCATCGCTTGTTCCCCCTTTCAGTGCAGGCGGTCGAGGATGTTGATCGCGACCGCGAGAAGGACATAGAGAGCGGCGACTCCTACCACCGGCGACAGGTCGAGCGGACCGAAGTTCGGCAGCACGCGGCGCCACATCCGCAGGTACGGGTCGCACACGTCGTAGAGGAAGCGCTGGATGCGGTTGAGCCAGACCGAGTACGGCATCCGCACCCAGGACGTGATGATGTACGCCAGGATCAACAGCGAGTAGACGTAGACGAACACCCGCAGGAAGCTCTCGACGCTCGAGACAGCGTCGAAGAGCAAGCCGAGCATGGCGCCGCCGCCCATACGGCTCAGTTCGGCGTCATGCGGCCGTGTCCCTGCCTACTACGCCTGGTTGAAGAAGCCGCCGCGCTCGAGGAGTCGAGCGCGTTCCTCGGCGGACACTTCCACGTTTCGCGGCGTCAGCAGAAAGACCTTGTCGGCCACGCGCTGCATCCCCCCGTCGAGCGCATACGTCAGCCCGCTGGCGAAGTCGATCAGCCGCTTCGACAGATCGCCGTCGGTGCTCTGCAGGTTGAGGATGACCGGGATCGCGTCCTTGAACTTGTCCGCGATCTGCTGCGCGTCGTTGAAGCTGCGCGGGATCACGAGGTGCACGCGCACCGATGCGGGCGTCGGCAGGGCGGCGACCCGCGGGCGGAGCACCTCGGTCCGGTCGTTCACGGGCGGCTGCGGGTCGGTCCAGTCGTCGAGCTCCCGCTCGCGGCGCCGCGGGGACAGCCGGCGGACGTTCGGCCGCTCCGCGTAGGTGCGTTGAAGATCCTCGTCGGTGACGTAGCCCTCCTCGTCCCAGTCCTCCTCCTCGGCGATGCCGAAGTAGACGAGGGTCTTGTTCCAGACGTCTGCAAACCCCATGGCGGGCGAAATGTTACTCCCGGTACAGGATTGAGCCCACGCGTACGAGGGTGGCGCCCTCCTCCGCCGCAACCGCGTAGTCCTGGCTCGTGCCCATCGAGAGCTCGCGCAGGCCGTGCTGCCGGGCGAGCTCGCGCAGCCGCCGGAAGTACGGGCGCGACGCATCGGGCTCGTCCGTCGCCGGCGGCATCGTCATCAGGCCGCGCACGTCCGCCAGCTCGAGGAGCTGCGGCAGCGCCTCGGGCGCGATGCCGGACTTCGACCCCTCGCCGGAGAGGTTCACCTCGACGAGCGCCGGCACCGTCAGCTTGCGAGCTGCCGACTCGGAATCGAGCGAGTGCACGAGCTCGCACGTGCGGTTCACGACCTTCGCCTTGTTCGACTGCAGGTGGCCGATGAAGTGCCAGCGGAAGGCGTCGCCGTACTCGGCGTGCTTCCGCTCGAGATCCTGCGCGCGGTTCTCGCCGACGACCTCGATGCCGGCCTCGACCAGCACCGCCATGTCGGCAAGCGAGACGTACTTCGTCGCGGCGACGATCGTGACGTGGCCGCCGACGTCGGCGCGGATGCGCTCGTAGTTCGCGCGGACGGCCTCAGGCGACGTAGCCGATCACTCCCTGCCGTCCGGTCACGCCCCCGTCGCGGCGGTGCGAGAAGAAGTCGGCGCTGCAGGCGGTGCAGACGTCCACGCGCTCGACGGCGCCCACGCCGGCGGCGCGGAGGATGCGCTCGGCCGCGGTCCAGAGATCGAGGTTGCGGCCGCGCAGCACGTCGTCGCCGAAGCGTGCGCGGTAGGCATCCGCGATGTCGTCGCCGATCTCGTAGCAGCACGGCCCGATGCCCGGGCCGACGGCCGCCGCGAGCTCGCCGCCGCCGAGGGCCGCGACGCCCGCCTCGACGACACCTGCCAGGAGGCCCATGCGGCCGGCGTGCAGGAGTGCGAGCGCGGGCGGCCCGGTCCGCCGCGCGAGCGCGATCGGCAGGCAGTCGGCTGTCAGCTTCAACATCGGCGTGCCTCGTTCGTCGGTCCAGAGGCCGTCCCCTTCGCGCCCTCGCTCACCCGCGACAGCTCGGTTCACGGTTGCGGAGTGCACTTGCCGGTTCAGCGCCAACCGCTCCGGGTCGGCGCCGACGGCCTCGCAGAGCCGGCGGCGATTCTCGTGCGCGTTCTCCGGGCCGTCGCGCGTGACCACGCCGAGGTTCAGCGAGTCGTACGGGCCTTCGCTGACGCCCCCGTGCCGCGTCGAGAACGCGACCTCGTAGGGGCCGGGCGCGTCCCACCACAGCAGCGGCACCGTCATGGCCGCACCCGCGCGATCAGCTGCTCGCGTGTGTTGAGCGACGGGTCTTCGACGACGGCGTCGAGGAGCGAGGCGAGCGCGCGGCCGAGCTCCGGCCCCTCGCGGTAGCCCAACTCCAGGAGGTCGCTCCCGTCGACCGCCAGGTCCTCGAGCCTGTGCGGACGGGTTCGTTCCTGTGCGAGCAGCTCGCGCAGCCGCACGACGGAGTCGATGTCCTTTTGCGAGACGTTCTTGGCGCGGAGGTCGGCTTCCTTGTGCGCGACGAGGTCGAACGCGAGCTCCTCCCCGTGCTGGCGGAGGAACCGGCGGGCGAACAGCTCGTCGAGGCCGCGCTCAGGGAACGAATGCGCGCGGATGAGGCGCACGACGTAGTTGCGCAGCCGCGTGGGATAGCGCAGCCGTTCGAGGGCCTGCTCAGCGAGGCGCGCGCTGCGGACGGCGTGCTTGCCGTTCACGCCCGGCTTGCCCGCGTCGTGCAGGAGGGCGGCAAGACGAACCGCCAGGTTTGCCCGCGCATCGGCTGCGCCCTGCACGACCTCGAACGTGTGCTCGTCGAGCGGGAGATGCTGTCGCTCGCTGCTCTGCTCGAACCCGATCGTCGCCTCGAGCTCGGGCAGCAGCTCGGTGAGCACCCCTGTGTCGCGCGCGAGCCGCAGCGCGGCCCCCGGCTGCGTGCCGAGGAGCAGCTTCGCGAGCTCGTCGCCGAGCCGCTCGCCCGAGACGAGGCGCACGCCCGGCGCTTCCTCGCGCATCTGCTGCAACGTCGCGTCATCGGGCGTGAGCCCCAGCTGCGAGACGAGCCGCAGGCCGCGCACGATCCGCAGCGGGTCCTCGGCGAAGCTGCGAGCCGACACGGTCCGGAGGACACCGTCGCTGAGGTCCTGCGCGCCGCCGTACGGATCGACGCGCTCGCCCGTGTCGAGGCGGCGCGCGATCGCGTTGACGGTGAAGTCGCGGCGGGCCATGTCGTCCGCGATCGACAGCGACGGGTCGGCGTCGATCTCGAAGTCGTGGCGGCCCGGGCCCGTGCTGCGCTCCGCCCGCGGTGGTGCGAACTCGATCCCCGCCGGCGCAGCCGCGCGCACACGCCGGTCACGCGGGTACAGGCGTGCACCGACGAGGCGTCCCGCGACCTCGAACTCCTCGACCTTGCCGTGCGGCTCGAGCGCTCGGCGCAACCCTTCGTAGTCGACGCCGGGCACGACGAAGTCGGCGTCGTTCGACTCGAGGCCCAGCAGCTCGTCACGGACGGCACCGCCGACGAGGTACGCGTCGAGGTTCAGCCCGCGGACGAAGTCCTCGATTGTGCGATCCACGGCTAGGCCAGCGCGACGGCCTCGATCTCGACGAGCGCGCCGGACGGGAGCTTGGCGACCTCGACGGTCGAGCGCGCGGGCGGCATGTCGCCGACGTGCTGCTTGTACACCTCGTTCATGCCGGCGAAGTCGTCGAGGTTCTGCAGGAACACCGTCGTCTTCACGAGCCGGTCGAGCCCGCTCCCCGCGGCTTCCAGGATCGCGCGCAGGTTCGCGAAGACCTGCTCGGTCTGCTCGCCGATGCCGCCGGCCATGATCTCGGCGTGGTCGGGCTGCAGCGCGAGCTGGCCGGAAACGAAGACGAAGCCGTTCGCCTTGATCGCCTGCGAGTACGGCGCACCCTGGAACGGGGCCGGCGCCGACTCGGTGCGGATGACGTCCTTCATGCCTCCTCCCTTCTGCGCGGCCTGAGCGCCTGTGCGAGCGCGACGCCGAGCGCCTTGAAGATCGCCTCGAGCACGTGCTGCGAGTCGCTGCCCTCGACGAGCCTGACGTGCAGCGTCAACCCGGCCGTCTGCGCGAGCTCGTCGAGGAAGCGTGCGGCCAGGTCGCCTGCGAGACCCGCGATCCGCGCGTGCGACAGGTCCACTTTCGACACGAGCAGCGGCCGCCCGGACGCCTCGAGCGTGACGTGCGCCAGCGCCTCGTCCACCGGCAGCACGGCCGACCCGTGCCCACGGACGCCCGCGGCGCGGAGCGGTTCTGCGAGCGCCTCGCCGAGCGAGCGCGCCGCCGCGGCGATCTCGACCTCGGCGGCTCCCGGCTCGACCTCGAGCGCGAGGTCGAACGACGCGTACTGCGCCAGCAGCGTCAGCAGGTGGTCGAGCACGGGGACGCCGGTCACGATGTTCGTGTCACCGCGGCCGTTCGTGTTCACGCGCGCGCTCGCACGCCCCTGCCCGGTCGCAGCCATAGCGGACGGACCCTAGCTTTCGATGCGCTCGATCTGCGCGCCCACTGCACGTAGACGCTCGTCGATTCGCTCGTAGCCCTTGTCGATCTGGTACACGGCACCGATCGTCGACGATCCTTCGGCGCAGAGGCTCGCGAGCAGCATCGCCATGCCGGCGCGGATGTCAGGGCTCTCCATCCGCTGGCCGCGGAGCTTCGACGGACCGGTCACGACGGCGCGATGCGGGTCGCACAGGACGATCCGCGCGCCCATGCTCACCAGCTTGTCGGTGAAGAAGAGGCGGTTCTCGAACATCTTCTCGAACATCAGGATCGTCCCCGCCGACTGCGTCGCGACGGTGAGCGCGACCGACGTCAGGTCGGACGGGAACGCGGGCCACGGCCCGTCCTCGATCTTCGGGATGTGGCCGCCGAGGTCGTCCTGCACGACGAGCTCCTGCCGCGGCGGAACCCGCACGAAGTCCGGGCCGCGCTCGACCGTGACGCCGAACTTCTCGAATCCCTGCAGGATCGACGCGAGGTCCGCGTGCTTGACGCCGTCGATCGTGACGTCACCGCCGGTGATCGCCGCCAGACCGATGAAGCTGCCGACCTCGATGTGATCGGAGCCGATCTCCCACTCCCCGCCGGAGAGCGTCTCGACGCCCTCGATCCGGAGGACGTTCGACTCGATGCCCTCGATGCGGGCGCCGAGCGAACCGAGGAAGCGGCAGAGATCCTGTACGTGCGGCTCGCACGCAGCGTTGCCGATGACCGTCTCCCCCGGCGTCAGCGCCGCGACCATGACGGCGTTCTCGGTCGCCATGACGCTCGCCTCGTCGAGGAAGATGTGCTTCCCGGTGAGCGCACCGCCGCGCATCTCGTAGCGGCGCCCGACGTCGATCTGCGCGCCGAGCTCCGCGAACGCATGGATGTGCGGGTCGAGCCGGCGCCGGCCGATCACGTCGCCGCCCGGCGGCGGGGCGCTGACCGCGCCGAGCCGTGCGAGGAGCGGCCCGGCCAGCAGGAACGACGCGCGCATCCGGCTGCAGAGCTCCTCGTCGAGCTCCTGCTTCTCCACGTCGGCAGCGTGGACGCGCACCTCGTTCGCACCGACCCAGTCGGCGTCGGCACCGACGTCGTTCAGGAGCTCCAGCATCGTCTCCACGTCCACGATCCGCGGGACGTTCCGCAGCGTCACCGGCTCGGTCGCGAGCAGGCAGGCGGCAAGGATCGGCAGCGCGCCGTTCTTGTTACCGGCTGCGCGGACACGTCCGTTGAGGGCGCGGCCGCCGTCGATGACGAACGATTCGGCGGCGCGGCCGATGACCGCGGTCTGCGACATCGCGGTAGCCTACCCACGGCCGTGGAAGTCACACGAGAACGCGCCTGGGGGACGCTCACGAAGTACACGCAGAGCGACGCGCTGCTGCGGCACGCGCTCGGCGTGGAGGCCTGCATGGGCTTCTACGCGAGGCGGTTCGGCGAGGACGAGGAGCTCTGGCGCGCAGCCGGGCTGCTTCACGACTTCGACTACGAGATGCACCCGACGCTCGACCGCCATCCCCAGGACGGCGCGCCGATCCTTCGCGAGGAGGGCTACCCGGAGGACGTGATCGACGCGGTGCTTTCGCACGCGGAGCACCTCTCGATCCCGCGCGACACGATGCTGAAGAAGACGCTCTTCGCGTGCGACGAGCTGTCCGGCTTCGTGCACGCCGTCGCGCTCGTGCGGCCGACCGGCCTCGACGGCCTCGAGCCCAAGTCGGTGAAGAAGAAGCTCAAGCAGCCGTCCTTCGCGGCCGGCGTCCACCGCGACGAGGTGTACGCCGGTGCCGAGGGCCTCGGCCTCGACCTCGACGAGCACATCCGCAACGTCATCGCCGCGCTGCAGGAAGCCGAGGTGAAGGCGTGACACCGCGCTTCGAGGCCGTAGGCGTCGTGGTCAGCGACATGCCGCGGGCGCTCGCCTTCTACCGGAAGCTCGGCCTCGAGTTCGCCGACGGCGCGGAGAGCGAGGATCACGTCGAGGCGCAGCTTCCGGGTGGATTGCGCTACATGCTCGACACGGAGTCCGTCGTGAAGATGTTCGACGCCGACTGGCAGCGGCCGGCCGTCGGTCATGCCGTCGGCGGCGCCTTCAAGTGCGACTCGCCCGGCGAGGTCGACCGCGTCTACGCCGAGTTGATCGAAGCCGGCGGGTCAGCGCACAAGGAGCCGTGGGACGCGTTCTGGGGTCAGCGATACGCGCAGCTCGCCGATCCCGACGGCACCGTGATCGACCTCTTCGCGCCGCTGCCCGACGCCTAGCCGGCGACGCCGGCTACGAGGCGGTCGATGTCCTCCTCGTTCGTCCACCAGCCGCACGAGGCGCGCGCCCAGCCGGTCGAAGGCAAATCGCGGATGATGACCCCGCGCTCGTAGAGCCGCGCCGCGGTCTCGGCGGCCTCACCGCGAGGAACGAACGAGACGAGCGTCCCCTGGCCGTCCTCGCCGACGACGTCGCAGACCTCGGCGAGCCGGCGACGGCACTGCTCCGTGATCCGGGCGGCGCGCTCGAAGCGCCAGTCGGGCGCCAGCTCGAGAGCCGCTTCCCAGCCGGCGAGCATCCGCGTCGCCGTCCACCCCGTGTCGAAGCGCTCGGCGCCGTCCTTCGGGACGAACGTCCCGTCGGGCTCGATCTGCTGCTGGGCCCACGACGAGGGGAACGCGATCCGCAGGGCTTTCGGGTCACGGACGTAGAGGGCTCCGAGCGGCTCCGGGCCGCACAGCCACTTCTGCCCCGACACGGTGTAGAAGTCGACCTCGCCGACGTCGACGGGGATGGCTCCGACCGACTGCGCGCCGTCGACGAGCACGGGCAGCCCGGTCTCGCGCTTCAGCTCCTGGACGGGCATCACCTGGCCCGTCGTCCAGAGGACGTGCGAGAGCGCGACCAACCGCGTCTTCGGCCCGACGCACGCGACGATGCGCTCGAGCGCCTCGGCCGCCGGGCGGCCGGCGACGTCCGCCACTCGGACGGTCGCGCCCGACGCGTGCAACGGCAGCAGCAGCCCTGGATGCTCCGAGCCGGTCGTGACGATCTCGTCCCCGGCGCGGAGGCCGAGCCCTGCGACGGCGACGTTGCAGCCGTCGGTCGTGGAGCTCGTCAGCGCCACGGTCTCCGGGGTCGCGCCGATCTGCTGCGCGACCTTGCCGCGAACGCGCGCGCGGAGCGCGAGCATGTCGTCGAACCACGCACGTCCGCCGCGACCGCCGTCCGCGTCGAAGCGGTCCCGCTCGGCCATCGCGTCGAGCGTTGGCTGCGCAAGCGGGCCGAGCGTGCCCGCGTTCAGATAGGCGAACCGCTCCAGCACCGGGAAGAGCGCGCGCCCCTCTTCGTAGGTCATGCGACCTCCACGTCCACGGGTGCGTGATCCGAGAGCACGCGTCCGTCGCGCGTGCGCCGCTCGAGCGGCCAGACCACCGGTGGCTCCGCCGGGAGGCCGCGCACGAGGATGTGATCGATCCCCGTGGGAGTCGCCCCCGCGAATCCCCACTCCGGCGTCATCAGCTCGCGCAGGATACGGGAGTTGCGGACGGTGAGATTGAAGTCGCCGCACAGGAGCACCGGCTCGCCCGGCTGTGCGAAGCCGTCGACGTACACGGCGGCGCGGAGCAGCTCGGCGTCGGGGATCCGCTTGTCCTTGTGGCCCGTGATGTGGACGTTCGCGAGGACGAACGTGTCGTCGCCGCGTCGGATCCGGAGCGCCTCGAGGACGCGACGTTCGCTCGCCCACCGCAGCCGTTCCGCGAGTGGGAGGTGCAGCTGCCGCGCCTGCGCGCGCCGGTAGCGGTAGGGATTCAGCACGACCCGCCGATGCTCGGCGACCGTCAGCGGGCGTTGCAGCAGCACGGCGTTGGCTTCGCCGGTCACGGTAGAGCGAAAACGCCGCGCGTCGAGCTCACTCAGCAGGTGCGCCAGCCTGTCGACCCCGGGCAGCGGCCGCCGCGCGACGTCGGTCACCGCCGACATGCCGCTCCAGTCCGGCACGTGGACGAGCGCCCAGACCGAGAGCTCCTGCAGGCAGACGACGTCGGGCTCGTCCGCGGTCGCCAGCCGGACCAGCTCCTCGAGGTACGCCTTCCGGCCCGGCGGCTTCGTGTTGCCGTGGAACAGGTTCCAGGTCCGGACGAGCAGGCGCTTACTGTACTCACCATGCGCGTCGTGCTCGCCGACCCCCCGGCCTTCACGCCGCAGTACGACCATGCGCTCGCAGCCGCGCTCGCGCGCGCAGGCACGGACGTCGAGCTGGTCACGTCGCGCTTCCGCTTCGGCGAGGCACCGGCGCCCGCCGGATACGAGCGGACCGAGTCGTTCTACCCGCTGTCCTCGCGGCTGTTCGGGCGCTCGCGCCTCCGCCTGCCGCTGAAGGCCGCCGAGCACGCACCCGGGATGGTCGGGCTGCTGCGGCGCCGCCCGGACATCCTCCATCTGCAGTGGCTCGCGGCGCCCGAGCTCGACCGGCAGCTTCTGCGCCCGCGCGTGCCTGCCGTCTTCACGGCGCACGACCTGCTGCCGCGCCGCACGGCGGCGAAGCGCTCGCTCTGGCGTACGCTCCTCTCGCGTTTCGACCGCGTCGTCGTCCACAGCGCGTCGGGCCGCGCCGTGCTGGCCGACCTCGGCGTCGACGCCGCCGTCATCCCGCACCCGGTCTTTCCGAGCGACCCGCCGCGCCACGACGACGGCCGCACCCTGCTCTCGCTCGGGACGATCCGGCCGTACAAAGGCCTGGGCGACGCGATCGCAGCCGCGAAGCTCGTCGACGGGGCCCGGCTGCTCGTCGCCGGCGACCCGCTGGAGCCGCTCAACGGCTACCGCACGCAGGCCGGGGGGATCGTTGAGTGGCGCCTCGGCTATCTCCCGCAGGCGGAGATCGAGCGCGCGCTCGGCGACGCGACGGTTGCGCTCTTCCCGTATCGCCCCGAGCTGGATCAGAGCGGCGCGCTCCTGCAGGCGCTCGGCGCAGGTGTGCCGGCGATCGCGTACGACGTCGGCGGGATCGCCGAGCCGATCCGGGAGTTCGGCGCGGGCCGCGTCGTCGCGGCGGGAGACGTCGAGGCGCTCGCAGCCGCCGCGCGCGAGCTGCTCGACGACTCCGACGCGCTGGCAGCTGCACGCGCCGGCGCACGTCGCGCACGCGAGAAGCTGACGTGGGCTGCCTCGGCCGCCGCGCATCTCGCGCTCTACCGGGAGCTCGTGTGAGGCTGCGCCGCCCGCGCTTCAGCGACCTGATCGACCGCCAGCTCGATCTCTTCGAACGAGAGAATCGCGGCCTGATCGACGACTGCATCGCTGCCGAGCGCTCGTACAACCGCGCCGAGCGCGACGAGGCCGAGGAGCGCTACGGCGACTACGTCGACCTCGTCGAGACGGGAACCGAAGTGCTCGCGGACCTCCGCGACAACTTCGCCTCGACTCTCGACGAAGACGCGGCGGACGAGTACACCGCGGCGTTCAACCGTGCGGTGCTCAAGCGCTTCCGGCGCTTCGCGCTCGAGATCGAGGACCGCTGATGGCGCGAATCGAGGATTACGGGCTGATCAGCGACCTCCAGACGGCGGCGCTCGTCGGACGCGACGGCTCGATCGACTGGGCGTGTTTTCCCCGCTTCGACTCCGGTGCCTGCTTCGCCGCGCTGCTCGGCACGACCGACCACGGACGGTGGCTGATCGCGCCGCGCGGCGACGCCTGGTCGTCCGGCCGCTCCTACCGGCAGAACACACTCGTGCTCGAGACCGAGTGGGAGTGCGAGACCGGCAAGGCACGCGTCATCGACTTCATGCCGCCGCGCGGGCGGGCGCCGGACATCGTGCGGATCGTCGAGGGGATCGCGGGCGAGGTCGCGATGGATGCGGAGCTAGTGATGCGCTACGACTACGGCTCGACCCTGCCGTGGGTGCGGCGGCTCGACGGCGACACCCGCGTGGCGATCGCCGGCCCGGACGCGCTCTGCTTCCGCAGCCCCGTCGAGCACCGCGGCGAGAACTACCGCACGATCGGCGAGTTCACGGTTCGCGAGGGCGAGCGCGTGCCGTTCACGCTCACGTGGTACCCGTCGAACGAGGATCCGCCGGAGCCGATCGATCCCGAGCAGGCCCTGCGGGACACCGTCGACTACTGGACCGACTGGATCGCGCCGTGCGACTACGGCGGCCCGTGGAAAGAGGTCGTGCAGCAGTCGCTGATCGTGCTGAAGGCGCTCATCTACGCGCCGACCGGCGGCATCGTCGCCGCGCCGACGACGTCGCTGCCCGAGAAGCTCGGCGGCGAGCGGAACTGGGACTACCGCTACTGCTGGCTGCGCGACGCGACGCTCGTGCTGCTCGCGTTCATCAACGCCGGTTTCCTCGAGGAGGCGGCGGCCTGGCGACTGTGGCTCCTCCGTGCGGCAGCCGGCGACCCGGCGGCGCTGCAGATCATGTACGGCGTCGCCGGCGAACGGCGCCTGACGGAGATGACGCTCGACTGGCTCCCCGGTTACGAGAGCTCGAGGCCCGTGCGCGCCGGCAATGCCGCGAGCGCGCAGTTCCAGCTCGACGTGTACGGCGAGGTGCTCGACGCGATGCACCAGGCACGCGTGCACGAGCTGCAGCGGCTCCCGGAGGCGTGGTCGCTGCAGCGCCGCCTGCTCGCGTTCCTCGAGAACGCCTGGAAGGAGCCGGACGACGGCATCTGGGAGGTTCGCGGCGGGCGCCGGCACTTCACGCACTCGAAGGTGATGGCCTGGGTCGCCTTCGACCGCGGCGTGCGAGCCGTCGAGGAGTTCGGCCGCACAGGCCCCGTCGAGCGGTGGCGCGGGATCCGCGACGAGATTCACCGCGAGGTGTGCGAGCGAGGGTTCGACGCCGAGTTGAACTCGTTCACGCAGTCGTACGGCTCGAGGCGCCTCGACGCGAGCCTGCTCGTCATCCCGCTCGTCGGCTTCCTCCCGCCGGACGACGCCCGGGTGATCGGCACGGTCGCCGCCGTCGAGCGCGAGCTGTACCGCGACGGCTTCGTCTACCGCTACGCAGGCGACGACGCGCGCGTCGACGGCCTGCCGCCGGGCGAGGGCGCGTTCCTCCCGTGCACGTTCTGGCTCGTGGACAACCTGGCGCTCCAGGGCCGTCTCGAGGAGGCCGAAGAGGTGTTCGAGCGGCTGTTGTCGCTCCGCAACGACCTCGGGCTGCTCGCGGAGGAGTGGGATCCGCAGACGCGCCGGCAGCTCGGCAACTTCCCACAGGCCTTCACGCACGTGGCGCTCGTCAACACGGCGTTCAACCTCGACCGCCAGCACCACGCGACGCCCGAGCAGCGGGCGCGGCCCTCGGGCTACTAGCGATGGCCGAAGTGGTGGGCGACCGGCAGGCTCGCCCCCACCTCCGTCTCCCGTGACACTTCCCGCGCGAGCGGCCCGAGCGTCTCGAGCGAGCGGACGAGCACGTTCTGGTTCCGCTCGATCCGCTCGAAGCGGCCGCGCGCGAGGATGAGCGGCTCGCCGCGGACGATCGCGCGATAGCGGTCGTAGACGGTCGGCGGGACGATCAGGTTCACCGTCCCGAACTCGTCCTCGATCAGCATGAAGACGACCCCGTTCGCGGTGGCGGGCCGCTGCCGCGCAACGGCCATGCCGGCGACCGCGACCTGCGCGCGGTTCGGCGCGCTGTCGAGCTCGCGCGACGAGAGCACGCCGTGCGGGAGATGCGCCCGCAGCAGCTGAAGCGGATGCACGCCGACCGAGAGGTTCGTCGTGCGGTAGTCGGCGAGCATGCGCTCCCAGACCGTCGGCTCGGGCAGCTGCGGCGTCTCGGCAGTCGGCTCGAGCGGCAGCGCGAGCTGCTTCTCGTCGCCGCCGGAGCCCGGCACCGTCTGCGGGCGCGGAACGAGCCCGAGCTGCCAGAGGAGCTGCCGCCGCGGCAGCCCGAAGCAGTCACACGCACCCGAGACGACGAGCGTTTCGAGGCCGTGCTCCGACAGCTGCGTGCGCTGCGCGAGCTCGCGGACGATCGCGAACGGACCGGCGCGCCCGCGCTCGTCGACGACGGCGCGAGCGTCGTCCTCGCCGATGCCGTTGACGTAGTCGAGCCCGATGCGGACGGCGCCCTCCTCGACGTCGCACTTCGCGCCGCTGACGTTCACGTCGGGCGGCCGTGTCTCGACGCCGCGCCGCTGGCCGTCGCGGACGAGCGTCGCCGGCGGATAGAAGCCCATCGGCTGCGCGTTCAGAAGCGAGCAGAGGAACTCCGCCGGATAGTGGTGGCGCAGCCACGCCGACTGGTACGCGAGCAGCCCGAATGCCGCCGCGTGCGACTTCGGGAAGCCGAAGCCGGAGAAGCCGACGAGCTTGTCGTAGACGAGGTCGGCCGTCTCGGCGTCGACGCCGTTCGCGAGCGCGCCGTCGACGAAGCGTCCGCGGTACGCCTCGAGCGCGTCGTGCGAGCGCTTGCGGCTCATCGCGCGGCGCAGGCCTTCCGCCTCCCCCACGCTGAAGCCGGAGAGCGCCATCGCGACCTCCAGCACCTGGTCCTGGAAGACGACGACGCCGAGCGTCGAGCGCAGGCAGTCCGCGAGCAGCGGGTGGTCGACGGGCGGCACGAACTCCGGGTCCTCGCGCAGGCGCTGCCGGTGCTCGATGTACGGGTGCACGGCCTTTCCCTGGATCGGGCCCGGCCGGACGAGCGCCACCTGCACCGTCAGGTCGTCGAGGTTCTCCGGCAGCGTGCGCAGCAGGCTCTGCATCTGCGCGCGGCTCTCGATCTGGAAATCGCCGACCGTGTCCGCGCGCTGGATGTCGCCGTACACAGCTTCATCGTCGAGCGGGATGCGCGAGAGGTCGATCGGCTTGGCGCGCAGGCGGGCGATCTGCTCGACGCAGTCCTCGACGGCGGAGAGCATTCCGAGGCCGAGCAGGTCGATCTTGAGGAAGCCGGCGTCGGCGCAGGAGTCCTTGTCCCACTGGCACATCTGCCTTCCGGCCATCGCGGCGGGCTGCACCGGCACGAGCTCGACGAGCGGCCGCGAGGAGATCACCATCCCGCCCGGGTGCTGCGAGATGTGCCGGGGGAGGCCGGCGATCTCGCCGCAGAGCTCCGCGAACGCCTGCCAGCGCGGGGACAGCAGCTTGCGGTCGGCGTCGGGCAGCAGCTGCAGCTCGTCGGCGACCCGCTTCGCGTTCCAGCCTTCGGAGACGCGCGCGATGCGCTCGAGCTCCGCATACGGCAGGCCGAGCGCCTTGCCGACGTCGCGGATCGCGCCGCG
>DATCYR010000038.1:0-28913 GCA_036526315.1 Gaiellaceae bacterium
GGCATCTCGTTCCCGGCATTCTTGAGCGTCGCAGATGCCTCCTCGCGGGTCATCGCGAGCTCTGTCCTCCCGAGCTCTCGGACGTCCCCGTATAGAAGTTTCTTCGCCGTGATCCACGATGGACGTTCGCGACTGGCAATCAAGAATGGGATGGACGTTCGCGAAACAAGTAGCTCGATTAGCCGCTCAGCGGCAGCGCTTTCGACCAGGTGCTGATAGTCGTCAATGACGAGGCGAGTCGTCGGCGGCCAGGCGCGGAGTGCCGATGCCAGTTCGTCGGCGATCGCGTCTGGCGCGGTCGCCGGATCTGGCGCTACCTTCAATTGCGCACGTAGATCGTCCGAGGCCGCGGCTACTACGTCAGTGGCGCAGCCCGCGAGCCCAAGCGCCAGGGCCGCGACATCAGATGAGGCAGGCGTCGCCTGGTACCACACGTGCTCCCGATCCCGGAGCCACTCGCGTGCGAGGGTCGTCTTGCCGTAGCCGGCAGGCGCGACGAGCAGCATCACCCGGCTTTCGGACTCCGTCAGAAGGCGCGTAAGCCGAGGCCGCTCGATGATGCGGCGACTCGCGCGCGTCGTGTCCGATGCGGTTGCCTTGCCCACCTATCCCCTGGGGCACCGCCAGCTGCCCAGGGGCACGATAGCCGCGACCTACCGCGAGGTCGAGTGTCCTTTTGAGCTGACCGTGCCTGCAACCACGAGGGCCGCAGGCACGGTTGCCGTCAGCCCCCGTTGTCGGCCGCGGCCGACTTCAGGCTTCGCGCGAGCGGGTCATCGCCGGTCAGGGCCCGGTAGGCCACGGGGATCTGGCGACGCCGGGTGACGCCGAGCTTCTGCCGCAGGACATCGGAGTGCGCCTTGGCGGTGCGAGGGGAGATGCCGAGGCGTTCGCCGACCTCCTCGTTGGAGCAGCCGGCGGCGATCAGCTCGATGACCTGGCGCTGCCGCTCGGTGATCGATGGGAGCGAGTCCCGCAGTGCGTCGTACATAGCGGGCGAAGCTAAAGGACCGCGGGTCGGCCGACCATTGGCCGAAAGGAGTATTTGCCGGAGTTACACCCTGGCGTGCGGGCCGCGGACGAAGCTCGCCTCGTGGCCGCGGCGATTCGCTTCGTCCAGCTCCGTCTCGTCGAGCGCCCCGATGCGCAGCAGCAGGTCGAGCTCGTCGCGGAGGTGTGTCCGCATCATCTCCGGCCCGTCCGTCGCGATCGTGAACTGCACACCCGCGTCGACGAACGCGCGGAACGTCTCACGAACGGCATCGTCGTCCGGCAGCGCCTTCGTCAGCAGGTTCGACGTGGGGCAGATCTCGAGCACGATCTCCGCCTCGCGCAGCGCCGCCATCAGCTCCGCGTCGCCGGCGGCGAGGATCCCGTGACCGATCCGGTCGGGCCGCAACGCCTCGACCACCTCGGCGATCTCCTCGCGGCCCATGTCCCCGCCTTCCTCGCCGACGTGGATCGTCACGCCGAGGCCTGCCGCCCGCGCTTCCTCGACCATCGGCACAACCTGGCGGTAGTCGTAGCGCGCGCCGTCGGGGCGCGGCCCAGCAATGTCGACGCCGACGATCCCGCGCGGCGCCCAGCGGATCGCCTTCTCGACGATCACGGTGTTGAGCGCCGGGCTGAACGTGCGGTCCATCATCAGGATCAGCCCAGCACGCACCTGCGGGTACTCGAGGCTGGCGAGGTCGAGGCCGCGGATCGCGGCGAGGATGATGTGGTCGAGGTCGCGTTCGCCGCCGCGGTTCCGCTTCATCGGGTTGAAGCGCAGCTCGAGCGTCGTGATTCCCTGCGAACGGTACGCGCCGCCGATCGCCGCGTGAACCGAGCGCTCGACCGCCGTCGGGCTCGACTGGATCAGCTCCGTCCAGTGGTAGATCTGGTCGAGCGCGTCGAGATTCGCGACGCCACGGGGATCCGAAACCGTCACCAGCCGGTCGAACTCCCAGTAGTCCTTGACCGGCAGCGCGATGCCCTGCTCGTGCGCAAGGCTCCAGAGGATGTCGGAGGCGACCGAGCCGCCGAGATGCGTGTGCAGCTCGGCGAGGCCCTCCATGCGGGAAGTCTAGAGTGACGGCGGCGTGCACCGGCGACCTCTGCCCCTGCTCTGTCTTGCCGTGCTCGCCGGGTGCGGGGGCGGTCACGCGACGGTGGACACCCTGCGCGGTTTCACCGTCCGCAAGGTCGAGAAGCCGGCGTTCTCGCTCGCGCTTCCGCAGCGCTGGCGGAGCTTCGGAGACACCTCGCACGCGAGCGCCAAGAGCATCGCCGGCGGAAATCAGCGCCTCCGCCTCGAGCTCGAGACGCTCGCGCAGTCCGATTCGCCGATCAAGCTCATCGGCGTCGATCCAGGCGGCGGCCTGCGGTCGACCACGAACATGAACGTGCTCCAGACCCGCGTCCCCTCGAGCATCTCTTTCGAGGAGATGACACGAATCGAGGCGACGCAGATCCGCCGCGCGTCCGGGATCAGCCGTATCGAGCAGGAGACGACGGAGGTGCCGGCCGGTCGCGCGCTCCATCTCACCTATCACCCGCGCGCGACCGCGCTCGTCCAGCAGTACTTCGTTCGCCACGGCGACGTCCTGTACGTGCTGACGTACACGTCACCGTCGGCTGCCGCGGCACGCTACGCCGCGATCTTCGACCAGTCGGCCCACACCTTCGCGATCGGATGAAGGTCGGCATCGTCGCGCCGTACTCGTGGTCGTTCTGGGGCGCCGTCGTCGAGCACGTCGAGCTACAGGCGCAGGCGCTGCAGGCGCGGGGGGTCGAGACGCGGACGATCATGGGAAACGACCCGCCGGGCAGCTTCACGCGCATCCTTCATCCCAGGCTCGGGCGCCACGGCAACCCGCCGCCGGACGTCATCCCCGTCGGTCGGTCGGTGATCGTGCCGGCGAACGGCTCGTTGCCGAACATCGTGCTGTCGCCGACGGCGGTGCCCGCCATTCGCAGCGTGCTCGCGCGCGAGCGCTTCGACGTGATCCACCTCCACGAGCCGATGACGCCCGCGATCTGCATCGCGGCGCTGGCGCTCGCGCGCGTCCCGGTCGTCGCGACCTTCCATGCCCACGGCGCGCTGGGCTGGATGAAGATCGGCACGCCGATGTGGGGCTTCCTCGCCGAACGGATCGACTACCGCATCGCCGTCTCGCCGCATGCGCGCGACTCGGCGGCGGCGTGGCTGCCGGGCGAGTATCACGTCGTCCCGAACGGCGTTTTGATCCCGCCCGACGCCGAGCCGCAGGGGCGCGAGCACCAGGTGATCTTCGCCGGCAGGCAGGAACCGCGGAAAGGATTGCCCGTCCTGCTGCGCGCGTGGTCCGAGATCCGGCGCCGCACCGGCGCGCGCCTGCGCATCGCCGGCGCCGACCCGCTCGCGGTTCGCCTGCTGCTCGCGAGGGAACGGCTGTCCGACGACGGCATCGACATCCTCGGATTCCTGTCACAGGACGACCTCACGGCGGAGCTGCTGCGGGCGAAGGCCCTGGTCGCGCCGTCCCTCGGCGGCGAGAGCTTCGGCATGGTCTTGACGCGGGCGTATGCATGCGCGACGCCGGTTGTCGCATCGGACATTGACGGGTATCGGGAGGTGATGACGAAGGACGCGGCCGTCTCCTTCCCAGCCGGTGACGCCGACGCGCTCGTCGACGCGGTGGTCGCTCTGCTCGACGACGAGCCGCGGCGCGCGAGCCTCGGCGCGGCCGCGCGGACGGAGGCCGTGGACCGCTACTCCTGGGACGACATCGCCCGGCGACTGGACGAGATCTACACCAAGGTGGCTGCATGAAGGTTCTTCGCAGCGGCTGGTTCCGGATCGTAATGATCGTGGTTGCCGCCGCCGGCGTCGTGGCGCTGCTCTGGTGGCGGGGCCCATCCTGGAGCGGCGTCGCCGACGCCTTCGCGGCGGTCGAGTGGCACTGGGTCGCGGCAGCGGTCGGTCTGAACCTTCTCTCCGTCCTCGTGCGTGCGCTTGCGTGGCGCACGGTGATCGTCCAAGCGATGCCGCCGCCGCATCCGAGCTATTCCCTGGTGTTCTCGGCGTTCTCGGTCGGCCTGTTCGCGAATGCCGTGCTGCCGGGCCGCATCGGCGAGCTTGCCCGCGTTGCGGTGCTCAACCGGCGAATGCAGCAGACCGGTGCTTGGGCCGTCCTGCTCGGGACGGTGTTCGCGCATCGTGTCTTCGACCTCGTCGCGGTGATCGTGCTGATCGCGTTCGTCGCCGCGACGGCGCACATCCCCGATTGGGCGGTCACGAGCCTGATCGCAGTCGTCGCCGCCGGCGTGACGCTCTTCACCGTCGCGGTACTGAGCGCGCGCTACCACCGAGTCACGCGAATCGAGGAAGGCCTCGGTGCCGCACGCAAGGCGATTCGCTTCGCGCGCTATGGGCTCGGCGTCATGCGGCGGCCGCGGGCTGCAGTCGCGGCGTGCTTCTTCCAGGTGCTCGGCTGGACGTGCCAGCTGTTTGCGGTCTACACGTCGATGCGCGCGTTCGGCATCAACGAGCCGCTGCCTGCCGCGGGCCTCGTGCTCGTCCTGATGAACGTCGCGACGATCTTTCCGCTGTGGCCCGGGAACGTCGGGCTCGTGCAGGCGGCGGTTGCGCTGCCGCTGTCGCGCTACTACGGCGTCGCCAAGGCGAAAGGGATCGCTTTCGGCTTCGGCCTGCAGGCGATCGAGGCGTCGGTCGGCATCGGTGTCGGGCTGGTCTTCCTCGGGCGCGAGGGCCTGTCGTACGCCATGCTCAAGGTCATGCCCGACATGGCGCAGGCGGAGGTGCCGGACGACGACGAGCCAGCGGAGCAGGAGCAAGCGCGCACGCGCGCTCGCGTGCCCGGCTAGCCTCAAGGGCGTCCTCTCGGCCCACGACGCGGCGGTTGCGCTCGCCGAAGGACTGCGCGAGTGGTCGGACGTCGACGAGCTGCCGGTCGCAGACGGCGGCGAGGGATCGCTGGACGCGCTGCGTGCGGCGCTCGGCGGCGAGTGGCGCACGTACGACGTGCACGACGCGTTCGGACGGCCGTGCCGTGCGCGCGCGCTCTGGAACGAAGCGAGCGTCGCGATCGAGGCCGCGGGGGTCATCGCGCTCGACCCCGCCAGACTCGATCCGATCACGGCGTCCTCGCGCGGGCTCGGCGAGCTGATCCTGGCACTCGGCCGGCCGCGGGAGCTGCTGGTGTGCCTCGGCGGGACTGCCAACGTCGACGCGGGCGCCGGGATGCTCGAGGTGCTGCCGGAGCTGCCGGCTCCGACCCGCGTCGCCTGCGACGTCGATGTCCCGTTGCCGGACGCGGTTCGCGTCTTCGCGGCGCAGAAGGGCGCGACGCCGGCGCAGCTGCCCGCGCTCGAGGCGCGCCTTGCTCCGCTTGCCGCCTATGCCGATCTTCGCGGCGCGGGTGCTGCAGGTGGGCTCGGTGCGGCCCTCGCATCCCTCGGCGCGGAGCTGCGGCTGGGGGCGCCGTTGATCCTCGACCTGCTGCGGTTCGACCCGACGCCGTACGACCTCGTCGTCACAGGCGAGGGCACCGTCGACCCGACGACTGCGCGTGGGAAGGCCCCCGGCGAGGTCGCCGCCCGCTGCCGAGCTGCCGGCGTGCGCTGCGTGGTGTTCGGCGGCCGTGTCCTCGAGCCGGTCGCCGGCGTCGAGACGGTCCCGCTCTCGGGGGATCCCAGCCGGGTAGTCGACGACCTACGCCGGCTTGGCCGACTCTGCGCGCCGGGCTAGCTCCTCGATCTTGCCCTGCGCGGCGTCGAGCTGGCCGACGCACTGCTTGTAGAGCTCCTCGCCTCGCTCCCAGAGCTTGATCGCCTCGTCGAGGCCGGCGTCGCCGTGCTCGAGCCGCTCGACGATCTGTTCCAGCTCGCGCTGCGCCTCTTCGAACGTCACTCGACGCGCGCCCCGAAGCGTCCTTCGGCGACTTCGACATCGAGCGCATCGCCGGCGGCCACTGCCGCGGGCGATCGGACGATGTCGTCGCCGCTGCGCACGATCGCGTAGCCACGCTCGAGCGTCGCTCGCGGCGAGAGCGCTTGGAGCCGGCCGGCGGAGTGCTCGAGCCGCGCCCGCTTTCGCTCGAGCGCAAGCGCCGGTGCGCGCCGCAGCCGCTCGTGCGCATGCTCGAGTCGCTGCCGCCGGCGTTCGAGGACGCCGCGGGCGCCGCGCGCCAGCGCGGCACGGGAGCGGTCGAGCCGGCCGGCCAGCTCGGCGGCGTCAGGAACGACGAGCCGCGCAGCGGCTGACGGCGTCGACGCGCGCGCGTCTGCTGCGAGGTCGCACAACGGCGTGTCCTGCTCGTGGCCGACGGCAGACACGACCGGCACGGGACATGCCGCCACCGCACGCACGAGCCGCTCGTCGCTGAACGGCAGCAGGTCCTCGAAGCTCCCGCCGCCGCGCGCGAGGACGACGACGTCGACCTCGGGAGCCGCGCAGACGTCGCGAAGCGCCTCGACCATCGCCGCCGGGGCAAAGGGACCTTGGACATAGGTTTCCGCGACGACGATGCGCGCTGCCGGAAAGCGCGCGGCGATCGTCGTCAGCACGTCGCGTTTCGCAGCGGCGTCGTTGCCGGTCACCAGACCGATGCGCCTCGGCATGAACGGCAGCGGCCGCTTGCGCTCGAAGACGCCATCCGTTCCGAGCTTCTTCTTCAGCCGCTCGAGGGCCGCAAGGTGATCGCCGAGACCGAAGCGCTCGATCGAGAGCGCGCGCATCCGGAAGTCGCCCTTCGCTTCGAACAGCTCGGGGCGGCCGAAGACGTGCACGCGTTCGCCGTCGCCGAGGTCGAGCCGCAGCGCGTCGAAGCGCGAGCGTGCGATCGTCACGCCGAGACACGCGCCGTCGCTCGGGTCCTTGAGCGTGAAGAACACCGACTGCCAGCGCGCGTTCCGTCGCAGCTCGGTGACTTCGCCCTCGACCCAGATCGTCGGCAAGCGGCTCAGCCAATCGGCGACCCCGCGGTTGAACGACGCGACCGAATAGACCTTGCGGTCGCCGTACTGGATCGCCTCGACCTTCACACCGGGATCGTATGCCCGGCGCGAGTGACGGCTACGTCACGAATCAGACGAGGATCTCGACCGCAGTCTCGGGAGCGCAGCCGCGACCGACGAGCTCGACCGCGCGATGCAGGTCGGCGTCGCTGCCGGCCAGGCGCTCCGCGAGGGGCAGGGGATACCCGGCTTCGATCAGCACGTGCAAGCGCCAGCTCTCGACCTTCGAGCTCTCGCCGCCGTCCGGTTCGATGATTTCGGTCGTCTCGCTCACGGTCTGCCGATTCGCCTTTTCCTAGACGAACCCTCCCCCGGTTTGTTGGTCCGAAACCGTGTTAGCGTCGTGTAAGCGACTCGTCGATCTTGCGCGCGAGCTCTTGCAGGCGCGCTTCGAGCACTGCCCGTTCCGCTTCGGCGTCGGCCGCGAGCGTGTCGAGCCGCCTTCGCAGATCCTGCTCCGCTTGCGTCAACCGGCTCTCGAAGTTGCCGATCGCCTCGTCACGCTGACGCTCGAGTCGTTCTGTCACCTCGGTGAGCCGGCGCTCGAGCCGCTGCGCGCCGGCATCGCCGACCTGCGCGAGCCGCTCGCCGAGCACCTTCTGCGCCTCGCGGACGAATGCCTGCACGGAACGGTCGAGCTCGCGGGACAGACGCGTCGCCGCAGCCTCGCGTGTGCCGCGCACGGTGTCGGCAAACTGCTGCGCCGCGGCGTCCGAGTAGCTCGTCGTTGCGCGCGCGAGGATGCGCTCGAGCTGCTCGACCTGCTTGCGCTCGACGTCGGCGAAGCCGGCCTGGATGCGGCGCATCGCTTCCGTCTCCTCGCGCTCGATCAGCTCCGCGATCTGCCGCTCTCGCCGCCGCATGCGCTCGTTCAGCTCGTCCAGCGCGCGGCGGCGCTCGGATGCGAAACCGTCGAGCTCCGACGCTCCGCCGCTGACGGCCTCCTGCGTCGCACGCGCGAGGTCATCGCGGAGGCGCACGAGCCCAGCCCGCTGCTGCTCGCTCTCGGTCTCGAGCCGCTCGGCGTCGGCGGCGATCCGTGCCTCGGCCTCGGAGATCAGCTGCTTCTGGCGGTGTGCGAGCTGCGAGAGCTGGTCGACGACGGCGTTCTGCGCGCGCTCGAGATCGTCCGTCCACGCGTTGAACCGCGCCTCGACCTGACGCTGCGCCTTCACGAGCGCTTCCCCGAGCTCGTCGACGGCGACGCGCGACCGCTCGGCGGCGGCGGCGCGCCGCTCCTCGGCGATCTTCCGCTCCTGCTCGATGAGCATCGACGTCGAGTCCGCGCGTGCGCGCGCAAGCAGGCGTTCGAGCTCGGCCGTCCGTTCCTCGGCCTCGCGCGCGACGAGCGAGTGGAGCCGCGATTGCGCCCGCGCCAGCTGCTCGTCGACGCGGCCGGCCGCGCGCAGCAGGTCGCCGACTCGCACCGCGAGCAACTCGGCGGCGAAGGCGAGCGTCATCCCTCCCGCGACGACGGCGAGCGCCGCGTCCCGTCGCCACACGAACGCGACCCACGCCGCGACGGCGGCAGCGCCGATGACGAACGCGAGCGACAGGAGGACGCGCCGGCTCGCGCGGTCGTACGCGGCGGCGACGAGCGATGCGGCCGTGACGACGGCAGTCACGGCGAAGACGATCTGCGCGATCGTGACGAGATCCACGGCCGTCAGGTTACGCGGACGAGGACGAGGGCGAGCGCGAGCGCGACCATCGCCGCCGAAAGGATGCGCAGGGCCAGCTCCGCCTGCTTGCCGTCGGCCTTCAGCGCTCCCTCCTCGCGCCGCTGGATGCGCACGGGAGTCGAGAGGACTCGTTGCGTCCAGCTCACGAGCGCGGCGAAGACGGCGGCGGCGACGGCCTCTGCGCGGATCGTCTCCGCCGCTGCGAAGTACGTCGCGAGCACGGGCAGCGCGCCCCAGCTGAGCGCGAACCACAACGTCCCGTGGAACCGGCCGCCGAACAGCTCGAGGTTGTACGCAACGGCGATGAACGAGCCAACGGCAACGAAGACGAGGAGCCCGAGGCTCGTGTAGAAAGCGGTCACGATCCCGATCGCGGTAGCGCCGACGAGCGACAGCGTGGCCAGCACGAACAGCATCCGACGGCCGATCCGCGTCTGCAGCGGCCGGCCCTGCAGCTCGTCGAGAGCATGCGCGCCGATTCCCATGCCGAGGAAGAACGCGGCGAGGGCGAGGCCGAGCACGCCCGGTCGCCACTGCGGCGCGAGCGCAGCGCCGAGCACGACGTAGGACAGGTGCCACGCCGTGTAGGGCGGGTGGAGGAGCGTGACGTAGTCGCGCCAGCCGCCGGGCGCCAGGGCGTAGAAGGCCGGGCGGGTCGTCGCGCTCACGCGCGGCGGCCCCACGTCACGATCCCACCGCCGAGGCTCATCCGGCGCGCGCGGACGTCGCGGATGCCGGCGTCCCACCACAGCTCGAGCAGGCGCGCCTCCGGGTGGCGCTCGTAGAAGTTGCGGATGCTCGGGCCGAGGAAGTCGCCGACCTCCCCCCAACCCCGCGACAGGACTCGGCCTGCCGCGGGCAGCCCGACGCGCATGTAGAGCTCCCACAGCGGGCGCCAGACGCCGTGCGGGACGGCGAACTCGAGCCCGGCGATCGTTCCGCCCGGCCGTACCACACGTGCGAGCTCACGGAGCACGGCGGCCGGGTCCTCGACGTAACGCAGCAGGTACGTGAACGTCAGCGCGTCGAAGGCGCCGTCGGGGAACGGGAGCTGCTCGGCCCGTGCCTCGATCAGCTTGACGTCGGCGGGCAGGCGCCGGCGCGCCTCGGCCAGCATCTGGGGGCTCTGGTCGAGACCGACGACGGTGCAGCCCTTGGTTGCGAGGAGCTCGCGCGCCACGGCTCCCGTGCCCGTCGCCACGTCGAGCACGGTCGCGTCGGGGCCGGCCTCCGTCTGCGAGACGAGGAAGCGTCGCCAGCGCGGGTCCTGTCCGAACGACAGCAGCGCCGCGGTGCGGTCGTATGTCGGCCCGAGCGGGGCGAACAGCGCCCGCGCGGAGACGGCTCCTCCCACGAGCCGAGTTTATGCTCGTCCGGTGTCCGTGAGCGAGGACGTGAGCCGCGCCGCGGGGATCGCGGCGCAGCATCGCACCCCGGGACAGCAGGTCGTCGCCGTCCTGGCGGTGGAGTCTGCAGCGGGAGAGCGCCTCTACCTCTGCGCGTTCGGCGACGACGAGGGCGACCAGGAGTGGCTCGCGCTCGACGCGGGCGGCGTCCCGGTCAGCGACCGCGCACGCGTCCGCGAGGCCGCGTCCATCGCCGCGCTCGTCGAGGTCGCAGAGGAGGCTGCGGAGCAGGTCGCCGACGGCCCTCGTATCGCCTCGCTGCCGTACCTCGACTCGATCGGCGCCGACAGCGGCATCACCGCCGCCCTGCCCGCAGTGGAGGAGCTGACTCGCGACGTCGAGCAGCACTACAAGCTCGAGCTGACGTGATGCTCGCGGAAGGATCTCTCGACGGGCGCGTCGCGCTCGTCACGGGCGGCGGCAGCGGGCTCGGCCGGGCGATGGCGCTCGAGCTCGGGCGACTCGGCGCGAAGGTTGCCGTGCTGGGCCGCCGCCGCCACGTGCTGGAGGAGACGGTCGCGCAGCTGGCGGACGCGGTCGCCGTTCCGGCCGACGTGCGCGAGCCCAATGCTGTCGCCGAGGCGTTCGACGTCGCCGAAGCGGAGCTCGGCCCGATCACGACGCTCGTGAACAACGCCGCCGGCAACTTCCACGTGCGCGCCGAGGAGCTCTCGCCGAACGGCTGGCGCGCCGTCGTGGGGATCGTCCTCGACGGCACCTTCCACTGCTCGCGCGAGCTCGCGCGCCGCGTGATCGAGCGCGGCGGCGACAACGCGCAGATCGTCAACATCGTCGCGAGCTACGCCTGGACGGGCGGACCCGGCACGGCGCACTCCGCGGCCGCGAAGGCAGGCGTCGTCAACCTGACCCGCACGCTCGCCGTGGAGTGGGCACAGCACGGGATCCGTGTCAACGCGATCTCACCCGGGCCGGTCGACACCGCGGAGACGCGTGAGCGGCTCTGGCCGACGGAGGAGATGCGCGAGCGCATCGTCGGGCGCATCCCGCTCGCGCGCTTCGGCACCGAGACGGACGTCGCCAATGCGTGCGCCTATCTCGTCAGCGACTACGCGAGCTACGTCACCGGCGACGTCCTCACTGTCGACGGCGGCGCCTGGCTCGAGCAGGGGATGTTCCGGTAGCTCGCCGTTCGCGCCGCAGGGCACGCCACGGACTCGACGGGAGTACCTATGCTTGACAGCATGGAAGGCGGCTTCGGTTTCCCGATGGGCGGCGACCCGGAGGATCTCCTGCGCGGGTTGCGCGAGTTCGCCGAGCAGCAGGCGGAGACGGTGCAGGAGGCGCAGCGGGAGCAGTTCGCGACGCTGACGCTGAACACCGCCGTCGAGCTCACCGGCGCGGCGCTCTCGCAGATGCAGGTGCAGGGTGGCGCCGACGAGCAGGCGATCGCGCTGCGCGACGCCATGCGCGTGCTCTTCCCCGAGGCGGTTGCGCTCGTGAGTGCTGCCCGCCAGGGGTTCATGCGCGAGCGGTAGTGCTGCAGCGCATCCGCGACTGGCGGCTCGACCGCAAGGTCGACCGCGTTGCTCGGCGACCGCACGGCCGCAAGGCGCGCGAGACGTACGGCGCCGACGACGTCCACTCGTTCGCCTGGGAGCCGGTGCTGGGCGCACTGCAGCTGACGCCGAAAGACGCGCTGCTCGACGTCGGCTGCGGCGGCGGCGTCTTCCTGCGACACGCACTCGCCACCGGCTGCAGCGCCGTCGGCGTCGACCACAGCAACGACATGGTGCAGCTCGCGCGACGAGTCACCGAGGGGCGCGCACAGATCGTCCACGCGTCTGCGGACGAGCTCCCATTCGCGCACGGAAGCTTCACCGCCGTCTCGTCGATCATCGCGTTCTTGTTCTTTCCGGATCCCGTCGCGGCACTGGGGGAGTTCCATCGCGTCGTCGATCCCGAGCGTGGTCGCGTCGTCTTGTTCACCACTCCGCCGGAGCTGAAGGGGACGCCCGCGGCGCCGTATCCGCTCGCGACGCGCGGGCGCTTCTACGAGGATCCCGAGCTCGAGGCGCACGCCCGCGCGGCGGGCTTCGGCGACGTCGGCGTGCAGCGGGTGTACGAGGGAGCGCAGCTGCTCGTGGCGCGGCCGTAGAATCGCCGCCCGTGGCGATCTTCGACCGCGCGATCGTCCGCCTGCTCCCGGCCGTGCCGCGGCCGGTCGTGCGGAAGTTCTCCGAGCGCTACATCGCCGGAGCGGAGTTGAAGGACGCACGCGAGACGGTGCGTCAGCTGAACGCCGACGGCAAGGTCGCGACGATCGACGTCCTCGGCGAGGAGATCACGACCGAGGAAGAGGCGGCCGCGATCGTCCGCGCCTACCTCGACGTGTTCGCCGACATCGAGCGCTGCGGGCTGGACTCCGGCGTGAGCGTCAAGCTGACGGCGCTCGGCCTGAAGCTCGACTACGACCTCTGCCGCGACAACTTGAGGACGGTCGTCGAGGACGCCGCGTCCCGCGGGAACTTCGTTCGCATCGACATGGAGGACTCGTCGACGACCGACGACACGCTTCGCCTCTATCGCGAGCTCCGCGACGAAGGTCGCGAGAACGTCGGCGTCGTGCTGCAGGCGACGCTGCGGCGCACTGCCGCCGACATCGCGGCGCTCGCCGACCTCAAACCGAGCGTCCGGCTCTGCAAGGGCATCTACCTCGAGCCGCCCGACGTCGCCTACCGGGAGTACGAGGCGGTGAGGGCGTCCTATGTCCGCGCGCTCGAGGCGCTGCTGGACGCCGGGTCGTACGTCGGCATCGCGACGCACGACGAGTGGCTGCTGGACCAGGCGCAGCGAATCGTCGCCGACCGAGGGCTCGAGCACGACGAGTACGAGTTCCAGATGCTGCTCGGTGTGCGGCCGGAGCGGGGTGACGCGCTCGTGGCGGAGGGGCACCGCCTCCGCATCTACGTGCCGTTCGGTCGGCACTGGTACGAGTACTCGCTGCGCCGGCTGCAGGAGAACCCGAGCATCGCCGGCTACGTCGCCGGTGACACGGTGGGACGCTTGCTCGGTCGTAACGGCTCGTGACCCCCCGATGTCTTCGAGCGAACCGGTCGACCATTTCAGACGGACACGCGAGCAAAGCTCGCGTGTCCTGGTGTCGGCACCGCAAGCGGTGCCTTAGTTGATCTGGGCCCGCGCCGAAGGCTCGCGTGTCTGGGACGAGCACGGAAGCGAGTACATCGACCTGACCGGCGGCTTCGGCGTCGCCGTCCTCGGGCACGGCAACCCCAGGATTCGGGAGGCCGTCGCCAGGGCTCCCGTCGTGCACGCTCTCGGGGATCTCGCCGAAGCCGAGGTGACGCAGCGCCTGCGCGACGCGCTGCCGTGGCCGGCGAAGCTCGGCGTGACCGGCGAGGACGCAGTGGAGATCGGCCTGCGCACTGCGCTCCTCGCGACGGGCAGGCCCGGCATCGTTGCCTTCGACGGTGCCTACCACGGGACGGGGCTGCTCGCGCTCGCCGCGACGGGCCTCGAGCGTTTCCGTGAGCCGTTCGCGCCGTGGCTGCCCGGCCCCGTTCACCGGTACGCGTACGGCGAGGACCCCGGCGTGCTACCGGCCGACGCAGGCGCCGTCATCGTCGAGCCGGTGCAGGGGCGGGGCGGCTCGCGCGTCCCGCCGGACGACTTTCTGCCGACCCTGCGCGCGCGCTGCGACGAGGCGGGCGCGCTCCTCGTCGTCGACGCGATCTTCACCGGTCTCGGGCGGCTCGGCGAGTTGTGGCCCGGCGCGGATGTGGCCGACGTCCTCTGCGTGGGCAAGGCGCTCGGCGGCGGGCTGCCGCTCTCGGCTGCGCTGTTCGTTCGGCGCGACCTCGAAAGCGTGTGGAAGCTGGGCGTCGAGGACGTCTACACGCACACGCACACCGGCAACCCGCCGGCGTGCGCGGGCGCGCTCGTCGTGCTCGAGGAGGTGCCGAAGCTGTTGCCGCGCGTGCGGGACCTTTCGGAGCGCTTCGCGGCGGCAGGGTGGGAGGGAGCCGGGCTGCTTCGAATCGCGGACGTCGACGCTGCCCAGGCGTGGTCGGCGGGCGTGCTCACGATCCCGGTCGGAAGCCGCAGCCAGGCTGCGCCTCCCTACACGCTCACGGACGACGACCTCGGCGAAGCCCTCGCGCGGCTGGCCGCCTAGGGCGGCGGCGGTCCGGGCGGCGGGACGTCGTCCTCGACGACCGTGCGCCGGCGGCCGTACCCCGGCCGCGGTCCGTACGGGCCCGGCCCGCGGTGCCAGCCCCACTGGCCCGGGCCGAAGCGGTCCCACCAGAGGAGCGAGAGCAGAAGGCCGACGATGCCGACGATCATGAGGATCCAGCCGACGACGTCGATGTCGACGGATGCACCCGGATTCTGGTGAACGGCGAAGGCGAGGATCGCGCCGACGGCGATGAGGATGAGAGATACGGGGATACCCATGGGGCGTCTATGCCCGCTGGGCGTAAAGGAGGAACGTCCCCGGGACACGGGCGTCGTGGCGCCGCCAGCCGTCGCCGCGGGCCGGGTATTCCTCGAGCGCCCGGATCACGAAGCCGTTCCGGGCGACAGACGTCACGATCTGTCCGAGACGGCGCGAGCCCGCCTCGAAATAGCTCTCGCGCCAGTGCATGAGACCGTCCACGACGAGCGCCACCGGGTGCTCCTCGTAGACGAGCAGGTCGCCGCCCTCGCGCAGGGTGGCGGCGATCGTCTGCAGCCACGCATCGAGATCGAGCACGGCCGTCAGCGAGCCGAGCCCTGCGTACACGAGGTCGAAGCGCCCGCGGCGCAGCTCGCGCGGCAGGGCCTGCGGGTCGGCCTGCACCCAGAGGATCGACGGCCACCGCTCCCGAGCCGTCTCGAGTGACGCGCCCGCCGCGTCGACGCCGGTGACGACGCCGCCCAGCTCCGCGAGCTCGGCGGTCGCCTGGCCCGTGCCGCAGTGCACGTGGAGCACGCGCTTGTCGGTCAGGTCGGCGAGCGCGTGACGCACCGGCTTCGGCAACCCACGCTCCGAGGCCTGCGCTTCGACGCGCAGCCGGTGGATCTCGTCCCAGGCGCGCCGGTTGTGCTCGGTCGGCTCCATCAGGCGCGGAGCGAGAAGCCGCCGTCCACGATCAGCGTATGCCCACGAACCATCTCCGCATCCGGCGAGCAGAGGTACGTCACCGCTGCCGCGACGTCGTCCGGCTCCACCATCCGGCCCGCAGGCGTCCGGGCCTGAGCGGCCTTCAGCATTTGCTCGCGGTTCGGGAAGTATTCGAGCGCCTCCGTCTCGACGACGCCCGCCGAGACGGCGTTGACGCGGATGCCGCGGGGCGCGAGCTCGACGGCGAGATAGCGGACGACGGATTCGAGCGCGGCCTTGGACGTGCCGACGAGGACGTAGTTGTCGAGGACGCGGATCGATCCCAGCGAGGAGACGCCGACGAACGACGAGCCGGGCTTCATGTCGGGCGCGCACGCGCGCGCGAGTGACAGAAGGGCGCGCGCGTTCGCTGCGAGCGTCCAGTCCCAGTGCTTGTCCTCCGTCTCGAGCGCGGGGCGGATGACGCCCGTCGCGGCGTTGTGGACGACGGCGTCGTACGGCCCGTGGGAGGCGAACTCGGCGACGACTCGCTCGGAGGCGACGTTGCCGCGCACGAGGACGGGCTCGGCGCCGGCCGCCCGCAGCTCGGCCGCCGCTTCCTCGGCTGCGGAGTCGTTGCGCAGATAGCCGAGCGCGATCTTCGCTGCACCGAGCGCCGCGAACCGGTGCGCGATCGCCTTCCCGATCCCGCGCGTCCCGCCGGTCACGAGGACCGCGCGACCTTCGAAGCTCACGACCGCCGCGGGAGCGGATCGTACGCGGGCGCGGAGCTCGGGAGCTCGCCCCAACCCGGCCGGGAGCGCGGCTCGCGCCCGCCCTCGACCGCCTTCGAGGAGGCATGGCCGAGCCGGTCGAGCAGCTCCATCTGCTCGAGCGCGTACTGCCTCACGGGATGCCCGTCGGGCAAGTCCATCGTCAGCTCCTCGACGCGTGCGCGCAGCTGGTACGCGAAGTGCGGCGTCGCAGGTCCGACGAGCGCGTCGACGTCCTCTTTGGTCGGCTCGGTCATCAGACAGAAGCCTAACTGCGGGTCGGCCAGAGAGCCGCGCTACTGAGTCGGCGCCGCGATGTAGATGCGCGCCTCGAGCGGCGCGAACGTCGCGGTGAATGCCCCGTCCTTCGCGGTGGCCTCGTGCTGGCCGTCGAGCGTGACGAGCGTCCGGTCGACGAGCGCCGGAACGGTGATCGTCGCCGTCGACTGGGAACGGCTCGCGTTCACCGCGATCACGTAGACGGCGCCGTTGTGGTCGCGCGCGCCGACGCGGAGGGTGCTGTCGAGCGACGCGCTCGCAGCGATGGGCGGCTCGACGAGCGCGGGAGTGAGCGTCGAGATCTCGTGGTTCACCTGCGCGATCGCAGTGCCGACAGCGACGCTCCAGTCGTTCGGGAAGTAGCCGATCGCGTGCGCGCCGCCGGCGATCGACAGCCACGCCTCGGCCCGCAGCGTCTCGGGCGTGGGAACCAGCTGCGCACCGGAGCAGTCCATCTGCCGCGCCTCGATCCACTGGAACGTCGGCTTCCCGCGCGCCAGCGCGACGAGATCGAGCTGCGAGTCGAACACGTCGCCGAAGCTGTCGAACCGGCACCAGTTCTGCAGCGGATACAGGTCGAAGCCGACGACGTCGGCGACGGCGACGAGGCCGGGGTACATGCCCCGCCCCTGCGGCAGCGGCGCCGCATGCCGGTAGAAGTGGTTCGTCAGCGTCAGGAAGCGCGGTCCTGACCCGGGGGACGGCGGGATCAGCCGGTTTGCATCCGCGGCCGTGAAGTCGTTCGGCAGGTGCGTGTCCCACTCGTCGGGCAGGAACGTGCCGACGGCTCCCGCGCGCGCCGGCGCGGCCTCCTTCGCGTCGCCGACGGCGAACGCGCTGCCGCTCAGCCAGGTGGCGAGCTGCGCGCTGCTGCCGCAGCCGTTGCCCATGAAGAAGTCGATGCCCACGGACAGGTTGCCGCCCACGGCGTCCGGGCACTGGTTCCAGACGAGCTTCGGGAACGACGGCTGCCCGTCGAGCAGCACGGCGCCGTCGCCGGTCGAGACGCGCACCGGGCCGAACAGCGCCGGCGTTGTCAGCAGGAACTGCGAGACAGCGCTGCGGCCGTCCGGAGTAGTCGCCGTCACGTCGAGGTGGTAGGTGCTCGCCGGGGTGAGCCCCGGCAACGTCACCTGATGAGCCGTCCCGGAATCTGTCGGCGGGGTCCAGACGACCGGCGTGTCGAGGCCGTAGACCGCGCGTGAGGTCGCAGCTTCGCTCGTGTGCCACGTGAGCGTCGCCGAGAACGGCGTCAGCGCGACGGTTTGCACCTCGGAGATCGCCGGGGGCGGCCCGCTCGGCGCCGCCGGGGTCGTCGGGGTGCTCGTCGTCTCGGGCGCGGCCGGCGCGGGGACGTCGGCGCCGCCCGGGAACGCCATGAACGTCAGGTCACGAGCGTACGGCGCACTGAACGCTGTGCTGCCCGTGCCCGCTCCGTCGTTGCCGGCTGCGGCGGCCGAGCTTACGTCGACGCCGGAGAGCTTCTGCAGGCCGGTCGGCGCTTCGCGACCCGTGTACAGACCGACCGGCTTGACCGGGCGCCGCCCGGTCGCCGGCGCGAAGGCGAGGCCGGAGGCGGCGTCCTGCTGGAGGCTCGACGGTGACGCGGAGACAGCCCCGCCGGAGCTCGGCAGCCCGATCTTCAGCCCGATCGCGGCGCCGGCCACGACCGCGAGCAGCGGCCAGCAGATGTGTCGCAGGGGCACCCAGTAGAAGTCGGCGTTTGACAGCCGCGCCTGTCCCTCGTTCGAGTGATCCGAGCGGCTTTACTACGGCCGATGCGGCGTGACCCGACGGCGGATCTCATGCTGCTGGGGACGGTCACGCTCTGGGCCTTCAACTTCACGGTCTCGAAGTACATCCTCGACCATGGCTTCCGGCCCCTCGCATATGCATCGGTGCGCTACGCCTGCGCGGCTGCGATCTTCGTCGCGATCACGCTCCTGTGGGAGCGCTCGCTGCGAATCGGCCGCGGCCACCTGCCGCTGATCGTCCTCTGCACGCTCCTCCTCTTCGCGAACCAGCTGAGCTTCGTCTACGCGCTGAAGTTCACGACCGCGACGACGGTCGCGCTGCTGTTCGGGACGCTCCCGATCTTCACGGCTCTGCTTGCGCGCGGGTCAGGCGTCGAGCGTCACGGCACGCGCTTCTGGCTCGCAGCGCTCGTGTCGTTCGGCGGCGTGGCGCTCGTCGCGTTCGGCTCGGGCGGCAGCTTCTCGGCCAACCTGAAGGGTGACGCGCTCGCCGTCGGCGGGGCGATCACCTGGGCCGGCTACTCGGTCGCGATCGCGCCGCTCATGCGCACGTACTCGCCGTTCCGCCTCAGCGCCGTTTTTCTGGCGGCCGTCACGCTGCCGCTGGTGCTCACCGGGTCGCGCCAGCTCGCCGACCAGAGCTTCGACTTCGGCGCGCTCGTGTGGGTCGGCTTCGCCTTCGCCGTCGTCGGGCCGCTCGTCACGACGAACTTCCTGTGGTTCACCGCGATCGACCGTGTCGGCCCGTCGCGGGCCTCGCTCTTCGCGAATCTCCAGCCGTTTCTCGCAGCGATCATCGCGCTGCTGCTCCTGTCGGAGAAGATCACGACGCTCGAGGTCGTCGGGGGTCTTGCCATCGGCGCCGGGATCGTTCTGGCCCCGCGCGGAGGCCCGGCACCCGAGCCGCCGGGTGACTAATCTTCAAAGCCGGATGGGGCAGATCGACGACTTCCCGATCGACGGCTGGGATCACCTCGAGTTCTACGTCGGGAACGCCAAGCAGGCCGCCTTCTTCTACGAGCGTGCGTACGGCTTCACCCGCACGGCGTACGCAGGCCCCGAAACCGGGGTGCGCGACCGCGCGTCCTACGTGCTCGAGCAGGAGGACATCCGGTTCGTCCTCACGACCGCGCTGACGCTCGAGAGCGAGCTGGCGCGCTTCCCGTGCGCGCACGGCGACGGGGTCAAGGACGTCGCCCTGACCGTGCCCGACGCAGAGCACGCGTATCGGTACACGGTCGACCGCGGCGCGCGCGGCGTCGTCGAGCCGCACTGGGTCGAAGACGAGTGGGGCCGCATCCAGCTGGCGACGATCGCCACCTACGGCGAGAACGTCCACACTTTCGTCACGCGCAGCGAGTACTCCGGCCCGTACCTCCCCGGCTACCAGGAGGTGCCGCGCACGAACGGCGCGCCGGCGACCGGCGTCGGACTGAAGACGATCGACCACGTCGTCGGGAACGTCGAGCTCGGCCGGATGAACTACTGGGTCGAGTTCTACGAGCGCACGATGGGCTTCACCAACATCATTCACTTCGGGGACGAGCAGATCCACACCGAGTACTCGGCGCTGATGTCCAAGGTGATGGCGGACGGGGCGGGGAAGATCAAGTTCCCGATCAACGAGCCGGCCGAGGGGAAGCGGAAGAGCCAGATCGATGAATACCTCGAGTACTTCGGCGGCCCCGGTGTGCAGCACGTCGCGCTCCTCAGCGACGACATCGTGCGCACCGTCGAGACGCTCCAGGACCGCGGCGTCGCGTTTCTGTCGACCCCCGACGCGTACTATCCCGACGCGGAGAGCCGCGTGGGCGAGATCGGCGAGGACTGGGACGACCTCAAGCGGCTGCGGATCCTCGTCGACCGCGACGAGGACGGCTACCTCCTGCAGATCTTCACGAAGACGGCGCAGGACCGTCCGACGCTCTTCTTCGAGGTGATCGAGCGGCATGGCGCACGCGGCTTCGGCGAAGGAAACTTCAAGGCGCTCTTCGAGGCGATCGAGCGCGAGCAGGCACTGCGGGGCAATCTCTAGTTTCCGTCAGCTCTTCGATGCGCCGATGCGACAAGCCTCGGCTCTCGAGGAGACGGAGCACCGGCCGTGGCCGGTGCCCGAGCGGTCGTGGGTCATGGGGCAGACCTGGGACGACCTGCTCTTCGCCCACTACCGGGTTCCCGTCGAGCGGTTGCGCGCGCTCGTGCCCGAGGGCCTCGAGGTGCAGGAGCACTCCGGCAGCGGGTGGCTCGGTGTGACGCCGTTCGTCGTCACCGGGCTCCGCGCGCGCGGGCTGCTGCCGTTTCCCTTCGCGTCGAGCTTCCACGAGCTCAACGTCCGGACGTACGTGACGCGCGACGAGAAGCCCGGCATCTGGTTCTTCTCGCTGGACGCCTCGAGCCAGCTTGCAGTCGAGGCGGCGCGGCGGCTCTACCGGCTGCCGTACTTCCGCGCCGAGATGTCCGTGCAAAGGCGCGGTGGCGAGCTGCTCTACGAGTGCAGCCGCGGCAGCGGGAAGGCGTTCAGCGCGGCGTATCGCGCGGACGGTGACGTCTTTCGGGCGGAGCCCGGGTCGCTGGAGCATTTCCTGACGGAGCGGTACTGCCTCTACGCGGAGCACCGTGACGTTCTGTACCGCGCGGACATCCAGCACCGGCCGTGGCCGCTTCAGCTTGCGGCCGCGTGCATCGACCTGAACACGATGCCGCCGCTCAAGGTGACCGAAGAAGACGCCGTGGTGCACTACTCGGCACGGCAGGACGTCGTCATCTGGCCGCTCGAGCCCGTCTAGCGCGCCACAAGCTCACGCGCCGTTCGGCATCTGCTCGAACGATGAGACGATTACTGACATACACAGTCCTCGTCGCCGGCGCGCTCGCGCTCGCGGCGGGCGGGCTCGCCGACCCCGGCGGCAAGGGGAAAGGCAGCAAGAACGGTCACAACGCACGGTTCTCCGCCGTGATCACAGTGACCGACCACGGCTCCTGCGGGAATCCGTGGGCGACGGACACGAGCAGGCGCACCTGGAGCGTCAAGCCGAACGGCAACGGCACTTTCCGCGTCACGCGGCGCGACAAGGGAACGTTCGTGACGCTCGCCGGGCAGAGCCCCGGTGCGTGCAGCACGACCGGGAAACACGGGAAGCTGCTCGTCGCCGGCGTGCACGGCAAGTTCCGCGGTTATCTCAGCGGGACCGTGTCCGGCGGGACCTTCAACGCGAACGCCACGTGCAACGCGGCCTGTATCGGCGACACGTCGGCGTTCATCGCGGCGTTCTTCCCGGGCGGCACGTTCACGTGCTTGCAGGGCTATGCCGGCTGCAAGTTCAACTTCGAGTACGCCTCGCCGAGCAAGACGCTCGTCTTCCACCACTGGCAGGACAAGGGGACGAACGGCGTCACCGAGCAGTTCACCGGAGACATCGCCAGCTCCTGACCCACAGAAGGGGCCGCCGCGGCGGCCCCTTCTCGACGTGGGGGAGCCCATGGTTCCCCCACGATCCCCCTCCTTCCGGACTCCGACGAGACGGCGGTCGCAAGCCTGCGCCGGGCGAAGCCGGCTACGGCGCCGAGCACCGGCTGTCCGAGATCGGCTGATCTTTCTGTTTCACTTGCCGCGTGCATCCGCAGCGGCGAACAGCCCTCGTCTCGGTCGGCGCGGCCGTTGCGCTGATCGCGCTCAAGCTCGGCGCCGGGCTCGCGTCGCACAGCCTCGGGCTCGTGTCCGAGGCGGCGCACTCGGGGACGGATCTGATCGCCGCGCTGCTCACCTTCTTCGCCGTCGGCGTCGCCGTCCGGCCGGCAGACGTCGCGCACCAGTACGGACACGGGAAGGCCGAGCACCTCAGCGCGCTGGCGGAAGCCTCGATCCTCGTGCTGGTCAGCGCCTTCATCGCGTGGCGCGCGATCACGCACCTGGTCGGCACCCGGCCGACGTCTGTCGAGGCGACGTGGTACGCGTTCGCCGTCATCGGGATCGTGATCGTCATCGATCTCAGCCGCACGCTCGTGAGCTGGCGCGCGTCGCGCCAGTACCACAGTGCGGCGCTCGGTGCGAGCGCGTTGCACTTCGGCAGCGACCTCTTCGGCTCGCTGGCGGTGCTGCTCGGCCTCGTGCTCGTCAGCGCCGGATACCAACGAGCCGACTCGGCGGCCGCGCTCTTCGTCGCGATCCTCGTCCTGCTCGCGGCGGCGCGGCTGATGAAGCGGAACGTCGACGTGCTGATGGATCGCGCGCCGGCGGACGCCGAGGCGGCGGCGATCGCGGCGATCGAGAGCATCGAGCCGGCGGTGACGTTGTCGCGTCTGCGGATGCGGCAGTCCGGCGCCCGTCAGTTCGCGGACGTCGTCATCGCCGTTCCGCCGGGCGCAGCGGTCGGGCAGGGTCATGCGGCGGCCGATCGCGTGGAGGCGGCCCTGCATGACGCGCTCCCCGGCAGCGACGTCGTCGTGCACGTCGAGCCCGCTCGTGACGAGGAGGCGATCCGTGACCGCGCGCACTCGGCCGCGCTCAACGTGCCGGAGGTGCGCGAGGTGCACAACGTCAGTGTCCTGCACGTCGCCGGCGGAACAGCGGTTTCGCTGCACCTCAAGCTGCCGGGCGAGCTGACGCTCGAGGAGGCGCACGAGGTGGCGACGCAGGTGGAGCAGGCGATCAGAGCGGCCGCGCCCGAGGTCGACTCCATCCAGACGCATCTGGAGCCGCTCGCGGAGGCTGGCGAAGGACGCCGTGTCGCGGACGACACGGCCGAGCGGGCCATCGTCATGCGGATCGTGCGCGAGATCACCGGCCACGACGCGCGCGAGCTGCGGTTCCTGCGCACGGACGACGGGCTGGTCGCGCACCTCACGCTCGGGCTCGAGGGCGGGAGCCGCCTCAGCGACGCGCACGCGCGAGCGAGCGAGATCGAGGAGCAGATCAGGCGCGTGCGCCCGGAGATCGCCGACGTCGTCGTCCACACCGAGCCATGAGCGGCGTCGCTTGCGATGCCGCTTTCAGGACGCGACGGCTTTGCCGGCGCGTCCGACGGCGCCGCTTTCCCGGAGCGCCTGAATCGAGCACAGACGCATGAAGCGCGTCGCTTGCGATGCCGCTTTCAGGACGCGACGGCTTTGCCGGCGCGTCCGTCGGCGCCGCTTTCCGAGAGCGCCTGAGTCGAGCACAGACGCATGAAGCTCTGCATGTTCACGCCGCGCGAGCTCCAGCTGGAGCGGGGGTGGCCGGGGCTGATCGAAGGCGACACCGTCATCCAGCTCGCCGCCCAGACCCTGCAGGCGTTCTTCACCGGTGGCGGCACCGCGCGCCGCCATGCGGAGTACCCGCTCGAAGACGTCGACTTTCGCCCGCCGGTGCTGCAGCCCCCGTCGGTGCGCGACTTCTACGTGTTCGAGCAGCACGTCTCCACGGCGCGCGCGTCGCGCGGTCTCGACGTCCCACCGGAGTGGTACGAGCTACCGGTCTTCTACTTCTCCAACCCGGCTGCGATCTACGGCCCGGACGCCGACATCCCGAAGCCGCCCGACACGAACGAGCTCGACTACGAGCTGGAGGTGGCGGCTGTCATCGGCGCCGACGGGCGGATCGGCGGGTTCACGGTCATGAACGACTGGTCGGCCCGAGACCTGCAGCGCGCCGAGATGCGCGTCGGCCTCGGCCCTTCGAAGGGAAAGGACTTCGCGACGAGTCTCGGCCCGGTGCTCGTCACGCCCGACGAGTTCGACGGCGCGAGCGGGACGATGGTCGCGCGGGTGAACGGCGAGGAGCGCTCGCGCGGGAACCTCGCCGACATGCACCACTCGTGGGACGCGATCGTCGCGCACGCCTCGCGCAACACGAGGCTGCTCCCGGGCGACGTCCTCGGCTCGGGCACGGTCGGCACCGGCTGCATCCTCGAGCTCGGCGACGGCCGCTGGCTGCAAAGCGGCGACGTCGTCGAGCTCGAGGTCGAAGGGATCGGCGTTCTGCGAAACCGGATCGTCTAGCTAAGAACCGTGCTGGACCTCGCGGACGCGGAACGCGAGGATGATGTCCCTGACGCCGCGGATGAGTGTGAAAGCCGCCACCCACGCAATCAAGAGCGCCGCACTTCGTCCCCAGTAGCCGGCAGCCCAGAAGCCGAGCGCCAGCAGGATGATCCCGCTGATCAGCTGCAGCCACCACGCGCCGGCATCGTTCCGCGAGGCGATCGAGATGATGATGTCGTAGACGCCTGCGAACACGAGCACGAAGCTGAAGACGCCGGCAAGCGCTGCGAAGGTGTTCCCGGGATGGATGAAGGCGACGATGCCCGCGACGATGAAGACGACGGCGAGCAAGCCGTTCAACACCTTCCACCAGCCCGCGGCGAGGAACATCATCGCGATCTCCATCACGCCCGCGGCGATGGCCACGAACCCGAAGAGCAGCGAGACGGCATGCACGGACGTGTAGTCGAAACGCAGGACGATCAACGACACGAGGATCCAACCGATGCCCGTGATGAGCAACAGCCACCACGGCGGCAAGGCACGCCCGATCGCTTCGTCCATCGTCGCCGCTCGCGTTGCCATCGAACACCTCCCGGTCGTTTCGCGCCGTATTCGCTGTCCCGCGACTTCGTCCTGCGACACAGGAGACAATGGCTACGGTGAAGGCGGCCGTCGTCGGAGCAGGGATCATGGGCTCGGCGACGGCGCACGCGCTCGCACGTGAAGGCCACGACGTCACGCTCTACGAGCAGTTCGAGGTCGGGCACACACGCGGCTCGAGCCACGGGCGCTCGCGGATCGTGCGGCTCGCTTACCCGGAGGTCGAGTTCGTCGAGCTGGCGAAGGAGTCGTTTGCGGGCTGGCGGGAGCTCGAGCGGGAAGCGGGCATCGAGCTGCTCGAGCTGAACGGCCTGCTCGAGCTCGTCGGCGACCTCGCCCAGGGCTCGGGCGCCGCACTGGACGCAGCAGGTGCCGAGTACGAGCTCGTCGACGCGGAGACGGCAAGGAGCCGGTGGCCGGTCGGCGTTCCCGACGGCTGGACGGCCTTGTTCCAGCCGGAGGGCGGCATCGTCCGCGCCGACCTCGCGCACCGAGCATTCGTCGAGGGCGCGGTTGCACGCGGGGCCGAGCTGCGCGAGGGGACGCGGGTCGACTCGCTCGACGAGGTCGACGCGGAGGTGGTCGTGCTGACCGCCGGCCCGTGGGTGACGCGGTTCTTCCCCGACCTGCCCGTGCACACGACGCGTGAGACGGTTGCGTACTTCCGGCGTGAAGGCGCGCCCCTGCCGTCGGTCGTGCAGCTCGACCCGGTCACGCGCGGGCACGCCCTGTATTCGCTCCACGACCAGGTCCACGGCCTGAAGGCCGGCGCGCACCACGCCGGCGCCAGCGTCGGCCCCGACGAGGCAGGCAGTCCCGACCCTGCGCTCGTCGAACGCGTGTCCGAGTGGGTCGCCCGGACGTACCCGGACGCCGATCCCGAGCCCGTCGCAGCGGAGACCTGCATGTACACGACGACGCCCGACGAGCACTTCATCCTCGAGCGCCGCGGCCGGATCGTGATCGGCTCGCCGTGCAGCGGCCACGGCTTCAAGTTCGCGCCGGCGATCGGCAACCGCCTGGCCCGGATGGCCGCTAGCCTGTAGCCGTGCCGTTCTACCAGCGCCTGGGGGACGTCCCGCGGAAGCGTCACATCCAGTTCCGTGACAACGGAACGCTCCTGACCGAAGAGGTCATGGGGATGGAGGGCTTCGTCGGGATGGAGTCGATCCTGTACCACCTCCAATCGCCGTGCCGCGTGATGAAGGTCGGTGACTTCGAGGACCTGGAGCGCAAGGAGTGGGTTCCGGACGCGCACGCGCACCGCCACTTCAAGACGTACGACGTCGACGCGCAAGGCGACGAGATCACCGGCCGCCGCGTGCTGATGTGGAACGACGACGTCGAGATCTCGCTCTGCCGGCCGAGCGAGCAGATGGACTACTTCTTCCGCAACGGCGAAGGCGACGAGGTCGTGTTCGTCCACGAGGGCAGCGGCACGCTCGAGACGATCTTCGGCAACGTGCCCTACACCGAAGGCGACTACGTCGTCATCCCGCGCGGGACGACGTACCGGTTCAGGCCGGACGGCGCGCAGCGCCACCTCGTCTTCGAGAGCCCCGGCCAGATCGAGATTCCGCACCGGTACCGCAACCAGTACGGGCAGATGCTCGAGGGCGCGCCGTACTACCACCGCGACATCCATCCGCCGACGGAGCTCAACACGCACCGCGACAAGGGCGAGTTCCCCGTGAAGGTGCGGGTGCGAGGCGGCTACCAGACCTACGTCCTCGACTACCACCCGTTCGACGTCGTCGGCTGGGACGGCTACCTCTATCCGTGGACCTTCTCGATCCACGACTTCGAGCCGATCACCGGGCGCATCCACCAGCCGCCGCCGTCCCACCAGACCTTCCAGGGGCCGAACTTCGTGATCTGCTCCTTCTGCCCCCGCAAGCTCGACTTCGACCCGCTCGCGGTCCCGATCCCGTACCACCACTCGAACCTGCAGTCCGAGGAGATGATCTATTACGTCTCCGGCCAGTTCGGCTCTCGCAAGGGCGTCGAGGTCGGCTCGATCACGCTCCACCCGTCCGGCCTGCCCCACGGGCCGCAGCCCGGGCTCGCCGAGACGTCGATCGGGCTGCACGAGACGCACGAGCTCGCGGTGATGTGCGACACGTTCCATCCGCTCCGGCTGACGACGTTCGCGCGCGACCTCGACGACGGGACGTACTGGCGCTCCTGGTACGCGAACGCCCAGGACGGCGACGCGGCCGGGGACACCGACGCCTCCGGCGCCGGGCTGACCTCGCACCTGTAGCGCACGGCGCGAATGCGGCTCGTGCTCGACTGGGACGGGACCGTCACGGAGACGGACTCGCTCTGGATGGCGCTCGAGGAGTTCGGCGACCGGGAGGTGTTGGCGCGGGTGGAGGGCTCACTCGTCGAGGGGCGGCTGTCGTTCCAGGACGTGATGGAGCTCGAGTTCGCCACCGTGACTGCCCCGGTCGCCGAGGTCGCGGCGTTCCTCTGTCGCGAGGTCCGGATCCGTCCCGGGCTCGCCGAGCTCGCCGCCGCCGAGCGGCCGCTCGTCCTCTCCTCGGGCTTCCACGAGCTCATCGAGCCGGTGCTCGCCCGCGAGGGGATCGAGCTCGAGCTGCGGGCGAACCGGATCGACGCTCGCGCCGACGGCTGGCGCATCCTGTGGCGCGATCCTCAGCGGTGCCCGGTCTGCGGCGACCTGTGCAAGCGCCGCAACCTTCCTCCCACACCGTTCGCGTACGCCGGCGACGGGTACTCCGACCGCTGTGCCGCCGCCGTCGCCGACCGCGTCTTCGCTCGTGACGGTCTCGCGGAATGGCTCGGCTCCGAGGGCATCCCGTTCGAGCGCTTCGACGATCTGCGCGACGTGCTCGCGGCCCTGTGAGCGCTCTCGCGGTTCCGCAGCCGTTCTCGCTCGAGCTGACGACGGCCCGCTTCCGCGCCTTCGGGCTCGACCGCGCGACGGTGTGGGAGGAGGGGGCGCTCTACCGGGCGGTCGGCGGGCGAGAGGTGCGGATCGCCGCGGGGGACGGAAATGCGGTCGAGGTCGACCCGCTCGACGCCGAGACGGAACCGGTCGTTCGCAAGCTGCTCGGCTTCGAGTTCGATCTCGTCGCCTTCGCTGCGTGGGCGGCCGCAGAGGAGAAGCTCGCCCCGCTCGTCGTCCGCTTCGCCGGTTTCCGTCCGTCGCTCTCGCCCGATCCGTTCGAGGCTCTCGTCACGTCGATCACCGCGCAGCAGGTCTCGCTCTTCGCCGCAGTCGCGATCCGGAACCGGTTCGTCGAGCGGCTGGGCGAGCCGGTCGGACGCGTGTGGGCGTTCCCGACCCGCGAACGGGTCGCATTGGCGTCCGCGGAGGAGCTCGTCACGCTCGGCTTCTCGCGCCGGAAGGCGGAGTACGTCGTCGGCCTCGCGCGCTCGGAGCTCGATCTCGCCGGGCTGGCCCTAAACCCAGATGAAGAGGTGAAGGAGCGGATCGTCTCGATCCGTGGCCTCGGCGAGTGGACGGCCGACTGGTTCCTCGCGCGCCATCTCGGACGGCCTCGTGCCTGGCCGGCGGGCGACCTGGCGCTGCGCAAGGCAGTGCGCGGGCTCTATGGTGACGTCGATGTCCGCGCGACGGGCGCGCGGTTCGAGCCCTTCCAGAACCTGACGGCGCACTATCTCCTCGCACAGTTCCTGAACACGTGATCAGAGCCGCGACCTCCGACGACCTAGCGCTCGTCCGCGAGCTGTGGGCGGCGTTCAACGAGGAGATTCCCGACGAGCCGTGGCGCGAGGACGACCTCGCCGAGGATCTCGAGTGGCTCGAGCAGGCCGTCAAGGAGGAGATCGTCCTGCTCGCGGACGAGGACGGCCTCGCGGTCGCGCGGCGGAAAGGCGAGCGTCTGGGCTTCCTCGAGGTCGTGTACGTGCGGCCGGAGGCGCGGCGCGGCGGTCTCGCCGCGGAGCTCGTCCGCGAGGTCGCGACCCGGCTCCAGGCGGCCGGCGCCGAGATGCTCGAGCTCGAAGTCCTGGCGTCCAACGCCGAGGCGCGGGCGATCTACGAGCACTGGGGCTTCAAGGCGGTCGAGCTGACGCTCGGCGCGCCCCTCGCGCAGCTCGAGCAGCGGCTCGCTCCCGCCGACGGGCCCACGTTCGGCTTCGTCCACGTCCAGACCGACGACGTCGAGAAGGTGAAGCGGGACGCGGTCAAGATGCTGCGCAGCGAACCGGACGTCGAGGTCGGAGGCGGCTGGGTGCGCGTGCGCTCCGACGCGACCGACGGCGACCCGGCGCGCCTGAAGGCGCTCGCCAAGGAGCTCTCGTACACGAGCGGCGGCGTCGTTCTCTCGCTCGGCGTGGAGCGAGGCGCGGTCGTCCGCTACGACCTCTTCGATCGCGGCTCCGACGTCGACGAGTACCTGTCC
>DATCYR010000039.1:0-54849 GCA_036526315.1 Gaiellaceae bacterium
CGCTGCAAGCGAGCGGAGAAGGTTGCGGATCCAGTGGATTCCCTCGGGGTCGAGGCCGTTGACGGGCTCGTCAAGGAGCAGCGTCGCGGGGTCGCCGAGGAGCGCTGCGGCGATGCCGAGGCGCTGGCCCATGCCGAGCGAGAACTGTCCCGCGCGCTTGCGCGCGACGTCGTGCAGGCCGACGAGGTCGACGAGCACGTCGACGCGCTTCCGCGAGATGCCGTGCGTCTGCGCGAGCGCGAGCAGGTGGTTATAGGCGGAACGCCCGGTGTGGACGGAGCGCGCCTCGAGCAGCGCGCCGACCTCGTGCAGCGGCGCGGCGTGGTCGCGGTAGTGCTTGCCGTTGACGGTGACGTCGCCGGCGGTCGCGCGGTCGAGCCCGAGGACGAGCCGCATCGTCGTCGACTTGCCCGATCCGTTCGGCCCGAGGAAGCCGGTGACGGCGCCTGGCTTGACGGTGAACGTGAGGTCGTCGACGGCGCGCTTCGAGCCGTAGTCCTTCGTGAGGCCTCGCGCCTCGATCATTGACTGGACGCTAGCGCGTCGCACATGAAGCGTGGGTTAACGCTCGCGTCAGCGCGCCCTGCGTCGGCCCCACGCGAAGTACGCGATCGGCACGGCGCCGAGAGCGTTGATCAACGTCACAGCCGCCGCCCACGCCGCTTTCGAGCCGCGAATCTGCGTCGAGGGCCGTCGAACGAGGTCGGCCAGCGCCGCGAGCTTGAGCACGCCTTCGACGACGCCGGCGACAACGACCAGACGCCGCGTGCGCGGCGACAGCTCGTTCCATCTCTTCATGCGCTTCACAGTAGTCTGGACGTGTGATCCCGTGGCTCATCTTCGCCGTGGTCGCCGTGCCGCTCGTCGTCGTCGGCTTCATGGTGAGCCGACGCCGGACCCAAGCCGCCGAGCGTCCCGCCCCGGGCGACGCGCAGGCGCTGACGGAGCAGGAGGTCGCCGAGGCCGAAAGCTACGAGGCGAAGTGGCGCCAGGAGGACGAGGAGCGGTACCACCGAGAGCGCCTGCCGTAACCGCTCACTCGGGGAGCCACCCTTCTCGATACGCGGTCGGCTTGCGAGGTGGCACGGAGGCGTACGCGGCGCTTCCGTCGAGCGTGTCCTCCTCGACGCTCGCCCCGTAGCGCTTGGCTCGCTCGTCGACGGTGAACCCGAGCGAGTTGGGCTCCCCGTCGTGTGCGCGTGAGCCGACTGCGATCACGAGACACGGGCCGCTCCCCGCTCCGACGATCACGTGTTTCGTGTGTGGTGGGCAGTGCACGAAGTCCCACGCGCGCAGATTCCGTTCCTCGCCTTCGGCGATGAGGAGCGCTTCCCCGGCGACGACCAGGAAGTTCTCCTCGTCTGCCTCCCAGTGGTACATCGCCATCGGCTCGCCCGGCTGCAGCGCGAACGGATTGACGCCGAGCTGGGCAGACGCACGACGCAGGCCTTCGAAATCGTCGGCGACGACGCACACCGCTCCCCGGCCGTCGGCGTGGCGCCACTCGGCGTCGCGCATGTTCACGACGTACCAGCCCGCGTCAGTGCTCGCCATGGAAGACAGCTTCGATGTTGTTCCCATCCGGATCGAGGACGTACGCGGCGTAATACTCCGAGTGATAGCGAGGCCGCAGTCCGGGGCCGCCGTTGTCGACCCCTCCGGCGGCGAGGGCTGCAGCGTGGAACGCATCGACAGTCGCGCGGTCAGGCGCGGCGAACGCGATGTGCAGCGACCCGGCCGGTTCCCTCTCCGTGATCCAGAGGTCCTGGTCCCCGAGCGCGAAGCCCGGCCCCCCGGGATTGTCGACGACCGTGACACCGAGAGGCTGCAGTGCCGCCTCGTAGAACGAGCGGCTTCGCGCGAGATCGCGCACCGGGAGCACCACGTGATCGAACAACGGCCGTGTCGAGGAGCTCAACGGCGAGCTATTGCAGCCGCTCGGCGAGGTAGCGGATGGCGAGGGGGTAGCGGTACTCGATCCCCGCGTGAGCGGCGTCGAAGAGCTCGAAGAAGACATCCGTGATGCCGAGCTGCTCGAGCTCCCGCCGGAACGCCTCGGCACCGAGGTCGAGGAAGAACTCGTCCTTCTTTCCGGCGTCGATGTAGATCGCGCGCTGGCTGCGGAGGGCATCTGCACGGCCGGGCGCCATGCGCACGGGATCCCACGCGAGCCAGCGCTGCCACACGTCGTCCCGCAGCGTCCCCGTCGCCGGATCGAACGGCAGGTCGATCGACCCGTCGTCGTTCGCCGAGTAGCACGCCGCCATCGCCCACGTGTTGACGAGCGGGTAGTCGGACTGCTTCGTGAACGCCGGCCGCGAGCGGAAGTCTTCCCAGAAGCGATCGAACGACCCGTCGTATTCGTCGCGCAGCGCCCGCGCGACCTCCGCGAAGTCGCGGAGGTAGCAGAGCTCGAAGAGCGCGTCGCCCGCGTGCGTCGCGAGGCCGCCGAAGACGTCGGGCCGCAGCATCGGCACCACCATCGCGCCGTAGCCGCCGCTCGACTTGCCGGTCAGGCCGCGATGCGCGGCGTCGGCGAGTGTCCTGTAACGGGCGTCGACGAACGCGACGACCTCGTCGCACAGGTACGCGCCGTAGCGTCCCGTCCCGGGCGAGTCGATGAACTGCGAGCCGCCGTACGACGTCCACGCGTCGACGAAGACGACGACTGCCGGAGGGCAGCCCTCCTCTGAGAACAGCCGGTCGATGCGCTCCGGCGTGCTCGGGCGGAAGGCAGTGCGATTCCGCCACATGTCGAGCTGTCCCGTCATTCCCTGGATCAGATAGATCGAGGGGAAGCGGCGGTCGGGCTCCGCGTCGTAGGCGGGCGGCGTGTAGACCCAGAGGGGGCGGACGTGCGGGTCGCCGAGCGGATTCCCGCGCAGGAGGTCGCTCTCGAGCTCGAGCTCGTCGAGGCGTCCCTCGGGGTCCCGCGACCAGGGCTCCATCGGGGCTCTTCTATCAGTCGCCGCGATCGGCTACGGAGCCGGCGGCTTCTGGCTCGGCGGAGGCGGCGGGGATGCAGGCGGCCGGGGTTGGCGCCGAACGACCCACCTGCCCCACCAGCTGAGCCCGCGATGATCCGGGTCGTCCGACCCCCAGCGAAACGGCTTCTTACGCGGCGGCTGCGGCGGCTGCGATGCCATTCCGCGACGTTACACGTTGGTCGCGCACGACGAATCGGGAGACCACACGGTCCGACGAAGCAGGGATTAGGCTTGAGCCTGACCCTCGAACAAGGAGAGAGCATGGAAGTCGGCCCCGTCGACGTCTACATCATCGGCTTCCCGGGCAACAAGTTCAGCGGCAAGATCGCGCCGGCCATCAGGGAGCTCGTGGACAACGGCACGATCCGCATTCTCGACCTGCTCTTCGTCATGAAGAGTGAGGACGGCACGGTCACCACGCTCGCGATCGAGGACCTCGACCAGGACGGCGCTGCGTTCGCCGATCTGGAGGTCACGCAGCCGGGATCATTGAACGACGAGGACGCTGATGAGGTCAGTGAGGACCTGCCCTCGAACAGCGCCGCCCTGCTGATCGCATTCGAGAACCTCTGGGCGAAGAAGGTCGTTTCGGCGCTCGCCGACGCCGACGCCGTCCTGATCGACTCGATCCGGATCCCCGCCGAGGTCGTCGATCAAGCACGGGTCGAGGCCGCCGGGTAACCATCTACCACGAACGGGAGGAACGACATGGGACTCTTGCGCATGGCAGCGAGAACGGCCGTCGTCGCGGGCACGGCTACCGCCGTATCCGGTCGCGTTGCGCGCCGCCAGAACGAGCGGTGGGCAGCGGACGATCAGGCCCAATACGAGCAGCAGATGGGCCAGCAGGCGATGGCTCAGCAGCAGTCCGCCCAGGAGGCTCCCCCGCCGGCGAGCGACCCGAACGCCGAGCTTCAGAACCTGGCGAATCTGCACACGCAGGGCGTGCTCACCGACGAGGAGTTCGCGGCCGCGAAGGCAAAGATCCTGGGGATTTAGACATCGGGCGCGCGTGCGTGCGGTCGACGCGTACACGCGGCTGGCAGGGGTCTACGACGCGGTAGTCGTCGATCCCTGCCACGGCGCCTTGGCGGAGTTCCTGGACGAGCTCTTCGGCGCCGACGCGGAGACCGTCACCGAGATCCTCGACGTCTGCTGCGGTACCGGCCTGCTGGCGGCCGAGCTAGGCACCCGCGGCTACCGGGTCACAGGGGTCGATGCCTCCGAGGCGATGCTCGCGCGTGCCCGCCGGCTCCTCGGGCCGCACGCAGCGCTGATCCACGCGACACTGCCCGACCTTCCGCTCGAGCGGACCTTCGACGCGGTCACCTGCACGCTGGACGGATTCACGTACCTCGCGCCGGCGGATCTCGCTCCGACCGTGAAAGCGATCGCCCACGTGGTGCGGCCGGCCGGCTGGCTGGTCTTCGACGCGCACACCGACGCGATGATGGCATTCACTTCCTCTCGCCCCGTCGTCTCGGGTGAGCAAGAGGGGCATCGCTTCATGATCCTCGCCGAGGTCGACCAGGATGCGCGCCTCTGCGACACCCGGATCGATGTCGCGGCGGCCGATGCCGCAGCTCCGTTCAGCGAGCACCACCGACAGTACTTCCATCGGGAGACCGACATCCGAACGGCGCTCGTCGACGGAGGGTTCGAGGTCGTCGCCGTCAGAGACGGCTATTCAGATCGCCCGGCCGACGAGTCCACGCTCAGCGCAACCTGGATCGCCCGAATGCAGCGCTGAATGTCCTCAGCGGCCGAGGCGGTAGCGCACGTGCGTCGCGAGCGGCGAGTGGATGACCTCGACCGGCTCGAAGCGGAGATCGGTGACGCCGTCGAAGATCCGCTCGCCGGAGCCGAGCAGAACGGGGGCGAAGTCGAGGACGAGCTCGTCGATCACGCCTGCCGCCAGCGCCTGCCGCACGGTCGACGCGCCGCCGGCGATGTCGACGCCGCGGTCGCCGGCGGCCTCTTGCGCGCGCGCGAACGCCGCGTCGAAGCCGTCGACGACGAAGTAGAACGTCGTCCCGCCTTCGAGCTCGATCGGCTCGTGCTCGTAGTGTGTGAGGACGAAGACGGGAGCGTGATACGGCGGCTCGTCGCCCCACCAACCGCGCCAGTCGCCCTCCCACGGCCCGCGGACCGGCCCGAACATGTTGCGTCCCATCACGTAGGCGCCGCGCGGGCGCAGCAGCAGGTCGCGTACGCGGGCGTCGGCCTCGTGCAGCGGCTCGTCGAGGTGCCAGTGGTGCAGCTCCATACCGCGCCGCCCGAGCGGCTGCTCGAGGCTCTGGTCCGGTCCTGCGACGAAACCGTCGAGGGAGATGGACATGTGACAGGTGGTTTCGCTCACGCTGGTTCGACTGCATTTGTACCGAACCGCCGCTCTAGGCTTCCGGGGTGGCGCGTTGGACTGTCAGCCGGATCACCTCGATTCCGCGGGTCGCCGACGGCGACGCGGACGATCCGACCTGGTACCCACTCCAGCACGCGCTCGGGATCGACGCGTTCGGAGCGAACGTGTTCGTCGCGACTCATGCCGACCAGACGCTTGTCGAAGAGCACGACGAACGGGCCAGCGGACAGCAGGAGCTCTACGTGATCCTCGACGGTGAGGCCGTGTTCGAGCTGGACGGCGAGCATGCTCGGCTCGAGAAGGGCGCGGCCCTGGCCGTCGGCGATCCGTCCGTTCGCAGGACCGCCAGAGCAGTTACACCTGGAACGGCGTTGCTGGTCATCGGCGCGGGCGACGAACCGTTCAGATCGACGTGGAACCCGGCGCACTTCCGTGACATCCCGCGCCCGCCGAGAGAGGAGCCCTGATGACGCGGTATCTGATCTCGTTCCCGAGCAGCGCGATGAGCCACATCCCGGCCGAGGAGCTGCCCGCCGTGGGAGAGGCTGCGCACGCCGTGGTGCAGGAGGCGATGGACGCGGGCGTGTGGGTGTTCGGCGGCGGAGTGGCCGAAGACGTGGATCCCGTCATGGTGGCCGGTGACGGGTCGGTGACCGCCGGCACGTATCCGGAGACGAAGAAGCTCGACGGGGGTTTCGCCGTCCTCGACACGCCCTCACGGGAGGCAGCGTTGGAGTGGGCCGCGAAGCTCGCGGCCGCGTGCCGATGTGCCCAAGAGATCCGCGAGTTCATGCCGGATCCTGCTGTGGGCAACTGAGCCGCGCGAGGCGGTCCGCTACCCGGGCTCCTCGCGACCCAGACGAACTCGTCGCTCGTGTCGTCGAACGGCTCGTGCTCGAACCCGCCGTTGAGCGCCTCGACTGGGCAACCGGAATCGCCACGCGTCCAATACCGGCCCATCCCACCCGGGATGCGTCGCAGTCCAGTGATGCACGCCGTCGGGAAGCACTTGATCTTGGGTAAGCACGGACCCCGATGGTCGGTCGGGCGAGCGCTCGCGCTCGCCCGACCAACTTGTCGACGGGCGCTACGGAAGTGGAGGGTTGGCGTTCTGAGCGAGCTCGAGCGCCATCTGCGGGAACCACTGGCCGGCGGCTGGATCCATGATTCCACGCACCGGGTCGAGCGGTCCGCTCGTCCACCTGTAGCACTGGCCGTCGGATTGGCCCGGGATCTTCACCCAGAGGTAGGCGTCAACGAGCGGCACACCCGTGTCTGCGGTCGGAGCGTGCCCGAGGCCGCGGCCAGGTGGGTTGCACCAGTCCTGTGCGTCGCCCGACGGATGAGGACCGGGCGTCCACGGGCCCTGGCCGTTCCGGCTCGTGTCGATCACGAAATGCGTCGTCGCCGGGGCGTGTCCCAGGTTCGCGGCGTACCAGTCGTCGGTGTAGTGCCATGTGGAGATGTCGTTGGGGTCCACGGGGCCGAAAGGCGAGTAGTACTGACTCGCGCACCAGTCGTAGTGGCCGAGCCGCCAGCCGCCTTCTTCGGGATCGTTCGCGAACGCGATGCACTGCGAGATCCAGGTTCCGAATTTGGTCTCGTAGTTCAGCGCGCGATAGTTCGAGACGTCGAGGAAGAACCCCGCGGCGTCGGTGACGCCGGCGGCGGCGAGCCGCGCGGCCATGTCCCCGACGCTGTGCCAAGCACTGTGCCCGGCGTCGAGGTAGACCGACGCGTTCGGATCGGCCGCGAGCGCATGCGCGGCGTACTTGATCAAGTTGGTCCGGTCGTACGTATCCGGCTGGCCGCAGTCGGTCGGCAGTAGCGCAAGCCCGTCCGGCTCGAGGATCACGACCGCGCGGCTCGTGCCGAGCCCAGCCGCGAACGCGTCGATCCACGCCTTGTAATCGTCCCCGGTTGCCGCGCCGCCGGCCGAGTACTGCGCGCAGTCGCGTCCCGGCACGTTGTAGGCGACGAGCACGGGAACCGTGCCCTTGTCGCTCGCTCGGTCGACTGTGCTGCGGACATCCTGCTGGACTGCCTTGGGGCTGCCACCTGTCAGCCAGACAGCCTGAGGGGTCTGGATCATCTTCCGGATCAGCGTCGCGTCTGCCTTGTCGCCGCTCGACGTCAGTGCCGCGATCTGCTCGGTCGCGCCGTGGTCGGGTTTCGGCACGTAGAACCGCGCGCCCGGATCGATGCTGCCGGTCACGTCACCGACGAAAAACGTCAGTGTCGCGACCGCGACAGCCATCAGCGATCCGAACGCCGCGGCCGGCCGCGCCGCCTTCCTCTCCCTGCGCATCGCAAGCTCCTCTCGCTTCGGTTACGGCCGAAAACCGCCCAACCCTACTCCGGTGCCCGATCGACTACCAGCGCGCGTTCACTCCCGGCGGGGTTCCCTCAGCTGACGCTGGGGCGGGCAATGCGAGTCCGGTCAGCCGCGGATCCGGCCGGGCCGGAGCGGTCGTGCGTGGGTGCTGATCTTCTCGAGTGCTTGGGTGAGCGCTTTGATGTCGGTGTTGGTGAGGTGTTCGGAAAAGTGTCGTCGGATTCCGTCGCGGTGGTGGCGACGGGCGCGCTCCAGCATCTCGGTGCCCTTCTCGGTGAGGACGATGAGGATCGTGCGCCGGTCGTTTTCGGGCCGGGCGCGCCGGACGAGCTTCGACTCTTCCATCCGGTCGACGACTCGGGTGAAACCGCTCTTGCTGTAGAGGATCCGTTCGGCGAGCTCGGTCATCGGGAGGCCGTGCGGTGAGTCCTCGAGGTGGACGAGGACGTCGTACCAGCGCTGGGAGATGCCTACGGCCTGCTGCATTTCGGCGTCGAGGACGTCGAGGAGCGCCAGTGCACTTTCGAAGAACAGGCGCCAGGCGCGCAGCCGCTGCGGCGAGGGGCTTGACAACGATCGTTCGGTAAGAGATAGTCCGTTTTGCAACTGTCTGCTCATAGATAATTGCGGATCATATCAGCAACCCGAAGGGAGTACAGACATGGTCGCCGTCGCTCCGGACCGAGGACAGCTCGGATACGCGCTGCACGAGAACGAGGGTGAAGCGTTCTGGCTGCTCGGGATGCTGCAAACGATCAAGATCAGCCGCGAGGACACCGGCGGGGCATACGGCCTGCTCGAGATCGTCGTGCCAGAGGGACTCGGCTCGCCCTGGCACGTTCATCCCGAGGAGGACGAATGGTTCTACGTCCTCGAGGGCGCACTCACCTTCTGGGTCGGCGACACCCGCCTCTCCCTCAAAGCCGGCTCGTTCGCGTTCGGTCCCAAGGGCGTGCCCCACACGTTCTACGCAGACGCAGGCGGGGCAAGAGCGCTGGTCGGGTTCGCGCCGATGCAGTTCGAGGGATTCCAAAGAGAAGTCGGCGAGCCCACCCTCGAACGCGTCCTGCCGCCGCCGGCCGAGGGCCACCCGGACATGGCACGACTCGCCCCCATCGCCAAGCGAAACGGGTTCGAAATCCTCGGCCCTCCCGGCCCACCTCCCGGCCACTGACGGGGAACTCGCGGCGCCCGCTGGTCGCAACAGGCGGGCGCACGGCCGCGTCCCCACGAAAAGGCTTCAGCCGCACGTCCAGTCGCGCCGGCTAGCCAAGCCATGCCGGTTGCCAGAGCGCAGTGCTACTCAGGGTGCACCGGGAATGACCTCAGAGGTGAGCTAGGCGATGCCGTGCTGGAGCTGGCGGTCGTACTCGGCTTGGTCGTAGTGACCCCGTGACTCGGCGATCAAACCGTCCGAAGCGATCGACCACTCCTCGTATCCGGGGACGCGCACGCTGTTGCCGGTCTCGGCACTCGTCCCCGTGAATGTCCAGCGGTACTCGACAGTGCCGTCCTGTCGGATCACGAGGTCGTCCATGGTGACCTCGATGTCCGGAAAGGCCGCGATGAATGACTCGGCGACCTCGGCGATACCGGTCGCTTCGCCACCGTTGATCGCGATCGTGCCACCGGGCACGTAGTGTCCGGCGACCTGCGCGGGATCGCGGCTGCACCATGCTTCGGTGTACGCGCGTGCGAGCTGCTGGATTTGCGTCGGGTCGCGTGGCATCGACTCCGCCGAGCCTAACCCCCGCGCCCTCGGCGAGACAATCCCGGAGAATGACGCCTGAGCGACAGGCTCATACTTCGGGCGTGCGAGGGCGACCAACGAACCGCGGCGGCGCTACCGGCGACAGAATCGTTCTCCCGACGGAACGCTTGCTCCTGACTCCGCTCACGCCGCTCGATGAACCCGAGCACGCATCGGCGTCGGGCAGGCCCGGCTGACGCGCTGCGCGACACCGGCGCGGCTGAGGTCCAGTGGCGGGAGTGCGCGTTCGGCCCCTGGGCGATCAGGGATCTGAGAGACGAGAGCTTCCTCGGGTGCGCCGAGTTGCGCATGACTGGAGATGGCATCGATGGGATCGAGCCGGACGAGGTCGAGGCGGGCTGGTGGGTAGCCGAGGAGCGGCGCAATCAAGGGATCGCGACCGAGGCGATGCGTGCCGCCATCGGCGACCTCTGGGATAGGGCTGAAGCAGACGGCATCACGGCGTACATCGAGGAGGGGGCGAACGAAGCGTCGCGCGGCGTGGCGGCCAAGCTCGGATTCGCAGTGCGAGGCACGGGCCGCGGCCGCTCGGCCGACCCGATGAAGGTGTACGAGCTTCGACGAGACGCGTGGCAGCCAGGAGCTGACGCGGAAAGGCCACGCTCCGACCGTGGCGTGGGCCAGCGTTCGGGATGTCACCCGACCCGTCACCGCTGCGAAGCCAGACTAGGCGTAGCATCACGGCATGGCGATCGTCGGTGCGCACGTGCTCCTTTATACGAGCGAGGCTGAGCGGCTGCGCGAGACGCTCCGCGACGTGATCGGATGGGATTCGGTCGACAGCCACGACCCGCCCGACGGTTGGCTGATCTTTAAGCTGCCGCCCGCCGAACTCGGCGTCCATCCCGGCGAAACGCCGCAGCACGAGCTCACGCTCATGTGCGACGACCTCAACTCGACGATGGCCGAGCTGGGCGAGAAAGGGATTGAGTTCCGCGGCGAGCCACGCGACCAAGGCTTTGGGATCGTGACCACGATGCTCCTCCCCGGCGGCATCGAGGTGCTCCTCTACGAGCCGAAGCACAATTCACCGCTCGCTCTCTAGTCGCCGAGGGCCGCGGAGGTGAGCAACGCGAACTGCGCCAGTGTTCGGGAATGTCACCCGAGGAGCGCGAGGCGACGGGACGCTCGTCGTGGAAAAGGTCAGCGCAAAACCGCTCTGCCGGAATCGTCGTAGGAGGAGTTGTCCGACGACCTCCGCAAGAAGGAGCACACATGGTTCGAGCGACCCTCGTTGTTGCGACCGCCGCCGCGGTAGCACTCTCTATCGTCGGAGCGGCGCTCAGCAGCGTAAGTACCACTCCGACACTGGCGGGCACTGTCGGCCCGAGCTACTCCATCTCGCTGAAGCAGAACGGTAAGTTGGTCAAGACGCTCAAGGCCGGAACGTACAAGTTCGTCATCAACGACAAGTCGAATTTCCACGGCTATTCGCTTGACGGCCCACACGGCTTCGCGAAGGACTTCACGAAGATCACGTTCGTCGGCAGGAAGACGTTCATGGTCAAACTGAAGGCAGGCAAGTACAAGTACTACTGCCCGAATCACGAGTCCACGATGTTCGCTCACTTCGCCGTCAAGTAACTCGACCCCCCTTCTCCGCACCTGTTGCGTTAGAAGCGTTCGTTCCGTATCGATCAAGGGCCGCTATCGCACGCTCGGATGCGCCAGCGTTCCCGAATGCACCCTGAGGGCGAGCCGTCTTCGTCGAGCGTCTAGAGATCTTCGTTGAGCATTTCGCGAGCGATGCGCCAAGCCCCGTCGAGGTCGCGTCGCCAGACCATGAGGAAGCGTCTCCGAACAGTCGGGGCATCGGACCCCTTCGGCCCGCTCACCCAAGTCGCGCGGCCGGACGTGGCCGCAAGATCCCCCGTCCCGAGCGTTGAGTGCACTTCGATCTCCATTGACGAGATGCTGATGTGCGGGGCGGTCTCGAGGAGGGCGATGCGTCCCTCGATCGCCGGCGCTCCCGGCCCTATGAAGATGGCATCCTCGGTATAGGACTCCACCCAGGCTGCCGGATCGGGAGACTCGAAGGCGTCAGCCAGAGACCGTTCAGCCGCGCGGATTGCGGAAATATCCGAAGTCGTGAAGGTCAACCCCGGCAGAGGCTACAGACACCATACGTATGACGTTCACGGTCCGCGGGCAGGAGCTTGGACTGGGCCAGTGTTCGGGAATGTCACCTGAGCGGGCCGCGCGCTCCCGAGGTGACAGACTCCGGTCGAGGAGGCAGCCAGATGCCCAGTTGGGGAGTCATTCCGTCGATCCGCGTGCGCGACATGGCAGAGGCGCTTGCTTTCTACGTGGGACCGCTCGAGTTCACTCTCGATAGCGGCGGTGAAGAAGCCACGAACTCTTCCTTAACGCGCGGCGACGGACACCTGATGATCGAGACCGCGGCTGACTTCTACAGCGACCAGTACAACGAGGCGATCAGAGAACGACTCGGCGCCCGCTCGTCCATCGCGCTCTACATCGAGGCCGATGACCTCGCTGCTTTCTACGCCAGGCTGAAAGTCCACTCCAACGTTCGGATCATCGATCCCCTTGCTCCACGACCCTGGGGTCAAGAGGAATTCACCGTCGAGGATCACGAAGGTAACTGGCTGACCTTTTGGAGCAAAGCCGGCTAACCTTGGCCGCCTCCGTTGGCGGGCGACATCCGCGTCAAGGTGTGCGAGCGTCCTCGTCACGTGAACGCTGCCCCATACAAGCCCCGCGCCAGCGGGCTTAGCTCGAAGCGGATGATGGACTCGAACCCACGATCTTCTGCATGGCAACGGCGTCATAGGCGATGAGTTCCGAAAAGGCGATCGAGAAAACGACCCGCGACCGGACGATCGAGACGTCCTACTGCGTTCTTGATGCCGGCCTTCGGCGCGTCACCGGCCCTCGGCGCAACCCCTCCCCGTGAGAGAAGAAGTCCGACGCGAGCGCCCCACAAGTGCTCCATCCGGCCTGCAGACGCACTCAATGCCGGCTCTGGGCGCGACCCCCTCTGTGCTGAAGAGGCGGTCGATCTCTTTGGCTTCGCAGAGAGTCCCGCGAACCGACGGCGCGAACTTTCGAGTCGGCCCTTCCGGGACGAACTACTGATCGCGACGCGGCCCTCGAACCGTCTGCGAGGACGACCGCCTCTACGGCGGCGACGTCGACACCAGTCGCGTAGCTTCTAAAGGACTCCGTAGAAGCCGGTAGGTACCGGATTCGACCCTGTCGGCCGGGGTCCATCAAACGGCAGAGCAACGCGGAGATCCGGGCATCCCAAAACACGCGTCAAGCACCTCACCCGGCGGCGCAGACGACCGCTTGTCGGCGATTAGGTGTCGCCGCTTGGCGGCGCGACGGGGGCGATGGAGGCGTTGGCAGGGAGGTGCTGTGCGTGCCCCGCTTCTGCATCGTCGGTGTAATGGCGTGCCGCCGGCCACGGAGCGAGCAGCAACAGAAGCGTCGCCTTTTCGGCGGCGTGAACGCTGTGCCGCTCGCCGGGGGCGAAGGTGACGAGAGTGCCGGCGGCGCACTCGGCCGTCTCGCCCGAGGCGTCGATCGAGACGCGGCCACTGACGACGTGGACGACGGCGCGCTCGCGGACGTGGTGGTCGCCCATTGTCTCGCCGGACTCGAGTTCGACGACGACGGCCCGGCATTCGGGGGCGCTGAAGAGAACGCGCGGGATCTGTCCGTCGTGCTTCGCGACGCGCGGCGCGCCGGGGCCGGGGTCGCGTGGCCGCTGTTTCTCGGTCGAGGGTGGCAGCGAGGTGAGGTCCCAGCGCTTCATGACGGGAAGGCTAACGTCCTGCGGCTCAGCGGGCGGGCTGCCGCCGTGCAGGTGCTCGACCGGCTGGTTGCCTTGGCGGCTGACGCCGCGGTGGTGGCGGGATCGGCCGGCTCGCCGGCTCGCCGGCGGTGATCCTCACCGTCTCGCCGTGGTGGACGAGCTGCACCCACGGCCGCAGATCCGCGACGGTAACCGGCGCAACCGTCTCGCCACCGGTCGCGGGCGAATACAGCCACCGCAAGAAGCTCGCGGTCTCGATCCTGATCGGCGTCCCCGGCGCGCAGAAACCCGCCGGTAGCAGCGGGTTTCGGAGAGCGGATGATGGGACTCGAACCCACGACCTTCTGCATGGCAAGCAGACGCTCTAGCCAACTGAGCTACATCCGCGCGGCCGCCAGTCTACCTCAGGCCTGCGCGTCCAGAGCCTCGTTCACGAGGCTGTCGGCGAGCTCGTTGTGGGCCCGCCGCACCGCGGTGTAGCGCACCTTCGCGAAGCGCCGCTCGAGGTCGTTCGCCTCTTCCCACAGGACGCGAAGCGTCTCGTTCTTGACCTTGTACTCCCCACGCATCTGCTTCACGAGCAGCTCGGAGTCCGAGACGACCTCGAGCTCGCGCACGCCAAGCTCCGCCGCCTTCGTCATCCCGGCGACCAGGCCGCTGTACTCCGCCACGTTGTTCGTCGCATGGCCGATCGCCTCGCCGTGCGCTGCGAGCACGTGGCCGTCGTCCGTCTCGAGCACGTAGCCGTACGCCGCCGGGCCGGGGTTGCCCCGCGCGCCGCCGTCGGTCGAAAGACGAGCTTTCAGGTGGCGGTGTCGATCTGCGCCTTCTGCAGCTTGCCGCTGTAGTCGACGTAGATGGACTTCCACTCGGTGAAGACGTCGAGCGCCGCCTGGCCGGCTTCGCGGTGCCCGTTGCCCGTGTCCTTCGTGCCGCCGAACGGCAGGTGCACCTCGGCGCCGATCGTGCCGGCGTTGATGTACGTGATGCCCGCTTCGAGGTCGCGCATCGCGCGAAAAGCCGTGTTGACGTCACGCGTGAAGATGGACGACGAGAGGCCGTACTTGATCCCGTTCGAGACGCGGATCGCGTCGTCGACGTCCTTCACGGGGATCAGCGCCGTGGTCGGGCCGAAGATCTCCTCCTGCGCGACGCGCATCTGCGGGTCGACCTCGCCGAAGATCGTCGGCCGGTAGAAGAACCCCTTGTCGAGGCCGTTGCCCGTTGCGACCTCGCCGCCGGTCAGGAGCTTTGCGCCCTCGTCCTTGCCGATCTCCGTGTAGGAGTGGATCTTCTCGAGCGCGCGCTTGTTGATCACCGGCCCGACGTCGGTGTCGTCCTCCCACCCTGGTCCGAGCCGCATCCTCTCGGCTTCGGCGACGAGCTTCGACTGCAGCGCTTCGTAGACGCCGTCCTGCACGATCACGCGCGACGCAGCTGTGCAGCGCTGGCCCGACGTGCCGAAGGCCGACCACACGATCCCCTCGACCGCGAGGTCGAGGTCTGCGTCGTCGAGGACGATGATCGCGTTCTTCCCACCGAGCTCGAGGTGAACGTGCTTCAGCCCGTCCGCGGCGTTGCGCATCACCTCGACGCCCGTCTCGCGGGAGCCGGTCAGCGTGATCACGCGCACGTCTGGATGCTTGACGAGGCGATCGCCGACAGCACCGCCGCCGCCATGCACGATGTTGAGCACACCCGCGGGCAGCCCTGCCTCCGCGAACAGCTCGACGAAACGCTCGCCGAGCGTCGGCGTGTCCGTCGCCGGCTTGAAAACGACCGTGTTCCCGCACACGAGCGCGGGCGCGATCTTCCACGACGGGATCGCGATCGGGAAGTTCCAGGGCGTGATCGCTCCGACGACGCCGATCGGCTGCCGGACGCTCATGTTGAACTTGTCGCGGAGCTCCGACGGCGTCGTCTGGCCGAACAGACGTCGCCCTTCACCGGCCATGTAGAGGCTCATGTCGATCGCCTCCTGCACGTCGCCGCCGGCCTCAGCCTTGACCTTGCCCATCTCGCGCGACATCAGGTCGGTGAGGTCGTCCTTCTCCTCGATCAGGAGATTGGCGAAGCGGTAGAGGATCTCACCCCGCTTCGGCGCGGGGACGAGCCGCCACTCCTCGAACGCCGCCCTCGCCGCCGCGACTGCGCGGTCGACGTCCTCGGCGTTCGACCTCGGGAAGACGCCGATCGAGTCACCCGTCGCCGGGCTCGTGCTCTCGAACGTCTCGCCGGACGCCGAGTCGACCCACTCGCCGCCGATGTAGTTCTGGAAGGTCTTCGTCCCCGTCAGTGGCACGAGGAGCCAGTCTAGTTAGTCCGCAGGGACGTCCGTCTCGGGGAACGTGCCGGTCACGCGTGCCCGCCGCCGGTCGCGAATCGTCCGCTGCTCGCGCGCGCCGTCGTCACCGCCCCCCTTGCGATTCCGCCGGTCCGGGCCCTTGCGCCGGTCGATGATCACCGTGACGTTCGGGTTGTCCTTGTAGTAGTCGACCATCTTGTCGTAGAGCTCGTCGGCGAGCTCCGGCGGGATCACGCAATAGATCACGCTTCTGATTGTAAGAGGGTCGCGCGTCGGCGCTACAGACGTTCGATCTCGGGGACGAGACGGCCGTCGTCCTCGACGTGCGCGTTCCAGCGCTGGTAGCCAGTCTCGAGATCGACGAGCTCGTGCCCGCGCTCCGCGAGCCGGACGGGCTGCACCGACTCCGGGGTGACGCGGTACTGGTACCACGAGATGTCCCAGGCGACGGTGACGATCAGCTCGCCGGTGACTCCCGAGAGCGGGACGATGCTCGCCCGAGGGGAGCCGAGGCTCTTCGCGATGCCGCCGACCGTGCGCCGGTAGTCGCTGCTGTTGAAGATGTCGGCGGCCTCGACCATCTGCTGCTCACGCGGCGAGAGGCGGCGGAGGATCGGCTCTGCGACGACCGGCTCGTCGGCCGGTTCGCGTCGCGGGTCGAACAGCGAAGCGATGCCCCGGCGGCGCCGGCGGCGCTGGTTGGGAACGGTCGGCGTGGTCGGGCTTCCTTCCTTGATCCAACCGTGCTCGAGCGCGACGTCTGCGCACAGCGGGCAGACGTCGACGAACTCGTCGCCGTGCGGCGCAAACCGGACTGCGCGCTCGCCGGTCAGGAGCGTCCGCTCGCAGACGGCGCAGGTTCGCGTGACCGCCTGCCGTGCCAGCTGTCTCGGCATACGCGGACCCTAGCCCACTCAGCCCACTCGGCACTTGCTAGGGTCACTTTCATGTGTGTTTTACATGTAGGTGCTGCGTGAGGCCGCGAGGGGGCCGCGGCGCTCGCTGTCGCCGGATGGTGCGGCCCGGGCACTGGGGCGTGCGCGCACGCGTTGAGCGCTTCAGCGAACCGGCGCTGCTCCTCCTCCTGCGCGAGCGGCCGGCGCACGGGTACGAGCTGCTCGAGGCGCTGCCCTCGCTGACGGGCGAGGCGCGCGTCGACATGGGCAACCTCTACCGCGTTCTGCGCGCGCTCGAGGAGGACGGGCTCGTGACGTCGCGCTGGGAGGCGGGCGAGCCCGGTCCCGCCAAGCGCACGTACGAGCTGACGGCCGAGGGCCGGCGCCTGCTCGACGAGTGGGCTGCCGCGCTGCGCCGTTCGCGCGACCGCATCGACACGTTTCTCGAACGATTCGAAGGGAGGTGACCATGCATCACGGACGCAGACGATTCCATCGCGGCGTCGGCCGCCGCTGGTACGACCGTGAGAACGTCCTCGAGCGGCTCGAGAGCTATCAACGCGATCTCGAGCAGGAGCTCGCAGACGTCTCCGACCTGATCACGCGGCTCCGCGCCGGCGAACAGCCGGGCGGGACGCCCGAGCCTCAGAGCATCTAACCAACCGCTGGGGTCTGGCCCCGATCGGGGGTCAGGCCCCGATGCAAGACTCCGGGTCGTGACCGGGGCGCTCCTGGGGATCGCTGCGCTCGGGCTTGTCGCCTCGACCGGGCTGCTCGCCGCGCTGTCGATCGGAATCAGAGTGCGGGCGGAGCTCGCGGTCGCGACGTACACGATCGGCTTCGCGGAGGTCGTTGCGCTCGCGCTTCTCCTCTCGGCGTTCAATGCCTTCACGCGAAGCGGCCTCTTCGCGGCACTCGTCCTCACGTTCCTCGCCGTCGGTGCAGCGTGGATTCTGCGCGGTGCCCCGCGGGTCCGGGTGTCTCGCCCGACATTCGCGACGCCCGCCGTGCTGGTTGCGCTAGCGGTGGTCGCCGCGCTCGCGCTGGCGTACGTGTTCGCGCTCATCGTCGGCACAGCGCCGAACGGATGGGACCCACTGAACTACCACCTGGCGCGTGCGGCGTTCTGGATGCAGGCACATCACATCGGCTACATCGCGGACGCATACGACCAGCGGTTGAACTTCAACCCGCCGAACGCCGAGATCGCAATCTCGAGCGCGCTCGCCTTGACGCGGAACGAGCGCTCTGCCGATTTCGTCCAGTTCTTCGCGCTGTTCGCGTGCGGTGCGGGGACGTTCGCCTTTGCGCGACGGGTCGGCCTCGGCACCGCCGAAGCCTTGTTCGGGGCGTTGCTCCTGATGCTCACGCCGATCGTGGTGTTGCAGTCCTCCGGCTCGAAGAACGACCTGGTCGTGGCGTCATTCCTGGTCGCGGCGGCCGTCTTCGTGGTCGGCCGGACTCGCGGCGAGCTCGTGATTGCTGCCCTAGCCACGGCCCTCGCGGTCGGGGCGAAATTCACGGCCGCCTACGGGCTCGTCGTGTTGCTCGCGCTCGCCCTCGTCTCCGCTCCGCGGGCAGCCATGCGTCGGCGTCTGGTCGCACTCACCGCAGGCGCGATCGTGGGCTCGTATTGGTATGTCGTCAATGCGCACGCGACCGGGCAATTTCTCGGCGACCAGTCGGGTACCGGGAAGCTGACGGCTCCATTCGATCCGAAGCCGAACCTCCTCACGTTGTTCGGCGACGCTGTCGACACGGTCGACCTGTCGGGCGCACGCGGCAAGGACAGTCTCATCTATGTCTTCGTCGCCGTCGCCGTCGCGTCGGCGTTCGTCGTCTTCGGCTCACGTCTCCGGGTTGCCGCCGCCGCCGGCGCGGTCGTCGCGGGCGTGCTCGTGCTGCTGCCGCTCGCCCACGCCGGGCGGTCGGCGCTCCTGCATTTGTACGACGCGCTGGGCAAGCCCCCGGGATACCTCGCGATCGGCGATCCCGTAACCGCGTCGCCGACGATTGCGAGTGACACCGCATCGTGGTACGGCCCAGCCGGCCTGCTGTTGGCGATCGGCACGATCGTCCTCGCAACACGCCGTTTTCGCCGGCGCGGCGTCTCGAGCGGCGCGCTCGTGGCCGCCTACGCGCCTGCCGCATGGCTCGTGCTTGTGGCGCTGACGCTCACGTATCACCCGTGGCAGGGACGTTTCTTCGTCTTTCCGCTGGCGATGTCCGCGGCGGTCTGGGGCCTTGCGCTCGAGGTGCGCCCACTCGCGTGGTCGCTCGTCGCCATCGCTGCCGTGACGGCCGGGCTCTCCCTCGTCCACTACGCGGAGAAGCCCTCCGGCGTGCAGCTGATCGCGGCGGCTCACGAAAAGTCGGTGTGGCACATGGCGCGCTGGGAGGTTCAATCGACGCACGACCCACCGCTGGCACCGCTCTGGCGCTACCTCGACGAGGACGTTCCTGTGGATGCGCGGCTCGCGCTCGCACTCGGGCCGAACGATTTCGGTTTCCCGGCGTTCGGCCCGCATCTCGACCGCCGCATCGTCCTCGTTCCGGACGGATCGTCAGCCCGTGCCACGGCTGCCGGCTGGCTCCTCGCGAACGCTCAGCGGGCAGCAGAGATCGATGCGGCCTGCTGGGTGCCGCGGCTGCAGACGGAGCGCGGGACGGTGTTTCAGGCCCGGCCCGACTGCGGCTAGACCTCAGGCCTTGACTTCTTCCTTTTCCTTCTTCGCCTCGTCGATGACCTTTTGGGCGATGTGCGACGGCACTTCCTCGTAGCGCAGGAAGTGCATGTGGTAGTCGCCGCGTCCGCCGGTCATCGACGTGAGCGCCTGTGAGTAGGTGAGGATCTCGGCCATCGGCACCTCGGCCTTGATGGTCGTCATGCCGCCGCGCGGCTCCATCCCCTGCAGCCGGCCGCGGCGCGAGTTGAGGTCGCCGTTGACCGCGCCGACCGCCTCGTCCGGCGCCGTCACCTCCAGCTCCATGATCGGCTCGAGCAGGACGGGATCCGCCTTCTCGTAGGCCGACTTGAACGCCATCGAGCCGGCGATCTTGAACGCCATCTCCGAGGAGTCGACCGTGTGGTACGAACCGTCGACGAGCCGGACGCGCACGCCCTGCACCGGCGCGCCGGCGAGCTCGCCGTGGAGCATCGCTTCCTGGATGCCCTTGTCGACGGCGGGCCGGAACCCCTGCGGAATGACGCCGCCGACGATCTTGTCGACGAACTCGTAGCCCTGGTGCCCGTCGAGCGGCTCGAGCACGATCACGCAGTCGCCGAACTGCCCGCGGCCGCCCGTCTGCTTCTTGTAGCGGCCCTGCGCGCGCGACTCCTTGCGGATCGTCTCGAGGTACGGCACGCGCGGCTGGTGCAGGTCGACCTCGACGTTGAACCTGCCCTTCAGGCGGTCGACGGCAACCTCGACGTGCATCTGCGACAGACCGGTCAGCAGCTGCTCGCCCGTCTGCGGGTCGCGGTGCATCTGGATCGTCGGGTCCTCCTCGCCCAGACGGCGCAGGCCGGCGGCCATCTTCTCCTCGTCGCCCTTCGACTTCGGCGTGATGGCGAAGCTCATGACCGGCTCGGGAAAGCCGATCTGCGGCAACTCGACGTCGCGCTCCGCGTCGAGCAGCACGTCGCCGGTCTGCGTCTCCTTCAGCTTCGCGACGGCGCCGATGTCGCCCTCGCCGAGCTCCGCCACCTGCGCGTGCTCCTTGCCCTGCAGCTCGAGCAGCTGGCCGAGCCGCTCTTTCGAGTGCGAGCGGCCGTTGACGACGTTCGCGTCGCCCTTGAGCGTGCCGTTCAGCACGCGGAAGACGTTGATGCGGCCGGCGAACGGATCGGCGATCGTCTTGAAGACGAACGCGGCGGTGCCGGCGCCGTCGACGCTGATCGGCGCACCTTTACGCGCCGGCGAGGGGACGCCTTCGACGAGCAGGTCGAGGAGCGCCGACGTGCCGAGGTTCTTCGAGGCGACACCGCAGGCGACCGGGAAGACCTCGCCCCGCGTGACGGCGTCCTTCAGCGCCTTCGCGACCTCCTCCGCCCCGAGCTCCTGCCCGTCGAGGTAGCGCTCCATCAAGCTTTCGTCGGTCTCGACGACGGCGTCGAGCAGCTTTTCACGGTACTCGTCGACCTGCGCTTGCATGTCCCCCGGGATCTCCGTCGGCCCGCTCTCGCGGCTGCCGCCCGGATCCATGTACGCCTGCATGTGCAGCAGGTCGACGATTCCCTTCAGCTCGTGCTCGGCGCCGATCGGGATGTGCACCGCGACGCACTTGTCGGAGAGCTGTGCGCGCAGCGCCTCGAGCACCCGGAAGAAATCGGCGCGCTCGCGGTCGAGCATGTTGACGAAGACGACGCGCGAGAGCTCCCCCTCGTCGGCGCGCGCCCAGTGGCGCGACGTCTGCACCTCGACGCCCATCACCGCGCTGACGACGAAGAGTCCGCCCTCGACGACACGGAGCGCCGCGATCGCGTCGCCCTGGAAGCCGGCGTCGCCCGGCGTGTCGATCAGGTTGATCTTGCGTCCGTGCCACTCGACGTGGCAGATCGACGCCGAGAGGGACATCTGGCGCCGCTGCTCGTCGTCGTCCCAGTCGCCCACCGTCGAGCCCGACTCGACAGTGCCGAGCCTGTTCGTCGCGCCCGCCTGGAACAGCAGTGCCTCGACGAGCGAGGTCTTTCCCGTCCCGCGGTGTCCGACGACGGCGACGTTGCGGATCTTGCCCGGCTCTACTGGCATGCGCTCTAGCCCCTCCTCAGGACGCTGAATTTGAGAGGAATGCTAGTGCTCGAGCGAGGCGCGGGTGGCGGAGCCGGAGAGGCGGGCCTTGAGGCGCAGGATCGCCTTCGTGTGGAGCTGCGAGACGCGCGACTCGGTCACGCCGAGCACCTCGCCGATCTCTCGCAGCGTCAGCTCCTCGTAGTAGTAGAGCGTGACGACGAGCTTCTCGCGCTCGGGCAGCCGGGCGATCGCCTCGCCGATCGCCTCCTTCATCTCCGTCTGCGAGAGGGAGCCCTGCGGGTCGGGCGCCTCCGTGTCCTCGATCGTGTCGATGAGGGCGACCTGGTCGCCGCCGCCGCTCGACACCGTCCACAGCTCGTCGAGCGCGGCGATCGAGCTGCGCGAGATGTCGGTGAGGGACTCCTCGAGCTCGTCCTGCGAGATCCCGATCTTCTCCGCGATCTCCTCGTCGGTCGGCGCGCGGTGGAGCTTGCGCTCGAGCTCGGCGATCGCGCGCTCGATGTCGCGCGCGCGGGCGCGCACCGAGCGGGGCACCCAGTCCATCGCGCGGAGCTCGTCGATGATCGACCCCTTGATCCGCGCGATCGCGTACGTCTCGAACTTCACGTCGCGCTCGGGGTCGTAGCGCTCGATCGCGCCGATCAGGCCGAGCAGCCCGTACGAGACGAGGTCACCCTCGTCGACGTGAGCCGGGAGCCCGGACCCGAGCCGGCCGGCGACGTACTTCACGAGCGGCGCGTACGTGAGGATCAGCCGGTCGCGAAGCGCCTTGTCGTCCTTGTTGGCGCGGAACTCGCGCCAGAGGGACTGCGTGTCCTCTGCCTCAGCCACCGCCGAGAGGATACGCGGTCACCCGGCTCTACCTCAGCGCTCGGAGCGCGAGGGAGGCCAGCCAGACGGCCAGCGCGGCGGCCGCGAGCGCGATGATCCACCCCGCGGCGGCGTTGTTGGCGCCGTATGCGGCGGCGAACGCGATCCCCGCCATCAGGAGCGCGAGCAGCAGGAACAGCGCACCCAGCGCGCGGCGTTGCTTCAAGGGCCGAAAACCTTCACGGCTACAATCCTCGCTTGAACTCAGGGGCGTAGCTCAGTTGGTAGAGCGGCGGTCTCCAAAACCGTAGGCCGGGGGTTCGAGTCCCTCCGCCCCTGCTGTCGTCAAGCTGGTGCGCGTACCGGGCACGCATCGACGTGTTGCTCTGACCCGTATGCCTGCTACGTCGTGCAGCGACGTCGCGAACGCTGGGAGCGGATAGAGAGCACGCTTGCCACCGTGATTGAAGAAGTCGTGGACGATGATCACTGGACGGCGCGCCCTTCAAAGGTTGCGTTGCCCATGGTGACAGCATGCGACCTGCGTGAAAATGGCCCAGAAACGAGAAGAGCGCCGCTGAAGCGGCGCTCTTCGTGTGTCCCAACCTGCGTTCGGTCTACGGGTTAGAGCCCGCCGAGAAGGTTGTTCAGGATCGCCGCAAGCCCGCCGGTGCCGCTGCCGTTGAGGGCGTTGGCGAGGCCGCAGAGTAGGTTGCCGAGCAACTGGCCGTTGCCCGTCTGACCGGTGATCGTCAGATGAACCTGGTTGAGGTCGACCACCAACCCGAGCAAGTCAAGGTGTAGCGGTCCCAGTGTGAGGTCGAGAATCGTGCAACTCCCGGTTGCGGCTGCTCCGGAGAGTGGCAGCGTGATCGGCAGATTCGTGACCGAGCCGAGCACGGTTCCTCCCGCGCTGGTGAGCGTGCCCGTCAGGTTGCCGACCAGCGCCAGAACGCCGTTCTGGTTCACGAACCGAAGGTTCGTGAGCGAGCCCGTGAACGTGGCGCCGGTGGCGGTCGTGCCCGTCACGTCTCCTATAGCTGCCGTTGTGGTCGGCGGAGCCGCATTCGCCGCCGGCGCCACGGTCATTGCCGTGAACGCACAGACAACTGCGACTAGTGCCACAAACGTCCCGAGACGTTTCTTCATCGTTTCCCCCTTGCGTTGGCGCCGCAGATTGCGGCGCGTCGACTGATTTCGACTGCTTGAACGGACCCGCGGTACCCCGTCAAACCAAGTTCAAACAGGTGAACCTACGGCTTAAAAAAGGGTCAGAGACGCTCTACAACGCCGACTGTCGAGCAGCCGAGGCCGAAGGCCACGGCTAGGGCATGAAGTCCGGGAATCAACTTGGGCGGGTACGCCATGACCGCGAGTCAAACGACCGCACGCGCGGCGCCAACAACGCGAAAGGCGCCGTTTCCGGCGCCTTTCACACGAGTCGTTCCCGAGTGCGTCGCTATGGAACGGCGACGACGGTCACGGGCCCGACGGCGTTCCGGAGGATCCAGGCAATGACGTCCGGCTGGTCGAGGCGGTAGGCGAAGCCGACGCCCGCGCATTGCCCGTTGATGACGAACGAGTTGACCCCGAGGACGACATTGGTGCTGTCGTAGAGGATCGGTCCGCCGGAATCGCCGAAGCACGTCCCACCACGACCGCCGCCAGGGTTGGTCGATAGCTGGACGTTGAACCCGGCGGTGTTCGCGTTGTGGGTGTTGACCACGAACCCGGTCGCCATCAGCCGCTGGCGAAGCGACGTGACGCTGGGCTTCTCGCCCGAGACGCCGTAGCCCGAGTACGTCACCTGCGTGCCGACCGGCAGCTTGTCGACGCTTCCGGCGGCCGCGATGGTCGCGTACTGGTCGAGGACGATCGGTGAGTCGAGGATCAACATCCCGACGTCCTTGTTGTTCCCGTGCAGGAACACGTTGCCGATGTACCCGTACTCGATCAGCTTGTGTGAGGTCGAGCACGGGAACGCGGTCGAGTTCACGCACTCATTCGGGTAGCCGGTGTTCGGATCCTCTGCCCCCGTCGCCGGGTCGTACAGTGCGCCGCCTTCCTGCGAGTCCCACACGATTGCCGACACCGCGCCGCCCTTCGTGTCGGTGCAGTGACCGGCAGTGAGGACGGTGTACTGGTTCAGCAGCGAACCGGAGCAGCGCCAAAGGAAATTTCCGTCCTTGTCGTAGAACGCGATCAGGACGACGTAGTTGTGCGTGTTGTCCGGCGTGAAATTGCCGGTAATCGCGCCTGCCGGCGTGACGGCAATCGCCGACGCAGCGACAAGCGCAGCAACAAGCGTAAGTAGCTTGCGCAACAGACCCCCCTGTGTCGAATGACCCCTAAGCGGGCGACAATATAGCGTCGATCATCGCGACCGGTGACGCGCCAAGAGCCTGCGGCCGCCGTGCGGCGCCGGGGCCGCTGGGCGCGGACGAGTCAACGCCCGCGCCCGCAAGCCACGTGGTGCCTAGGCCGCGCCTTCCTCTTCGAGCTCCGCGTCCGCGATCGCAACCGCGAGACCGACGCCCCGCATGATCTTTCCCGCGGCAGAGGCGATTCGCGGCCCGCCGACGACCGGCGCGATTCCGATCATCACTTGCTGCACGTCATCGAGCTCGACCCCGACCTCGCTGCCGACACTGAGGTTCGTCATATACGAGATCGGCGGCGCGTCGACCGCGACGAGCGCCGCGAGACGAAGCAGCATGAGCGTCTTCGGATCGAGCGTCGACCTCTCGATGGAGGCGGCGGTCATCTCCGCGAGAACGTCCATGACGGGGGTCTCTCCCTGCGTGGTGCTCATGTGCCCTCCTTGAGATACGACGACCTCGTCGTTCTCTCAAATCGCGGCGGGCCGCTGCGTCGTCTCAATCGGGTGATTCGCAGGCCCAGGGCGCGGCACTTACGGCTTGCGCCGCGATTGTCGGTCGCCGCTCGACTGGGGAGTGGTCGCGCGGCCGCCGATTCCCTGGGCCGCGCAGAGAATTCCACGTGCGGCGGCTGTTTCCTAGCGCACGTTATGCCGCCGGTGGCGCCGTAACACCACCGGCGGCATGTCAGAGCGCCAGGGTGCAGTCGACACGAGCGAGCCGAACGGCTCGTCGAAGCCGTCGTCGCCGCAGTGCGTCTCCGGACCTCTACCGCTCTTCGTGCGGGATCTTGCCATGTCGCGGTGACAAATGTTGCGAGGAATAGGCCGTTCGGCCCATGGAAATCGCGCTGCCGCTCCTGTTGAGTCAGAAGAGGTCCCCACTTGCGGCACGTCCTCCGTCTCTCCCTAGCCCTCGGGGTCGCGCTCCTGCTCGCGGCGGTGTCCGCGCACGGGGCCCAGACGACGCATCTGAAGATCATCGTCGGTGTGACCGACGACACCGCCAAGTGGATGGTGCGGCAGGACGGGATCGTCGGCGTTCACCGCGACCTGCGCCTGATGGCGGTCCGCGTGACGCTCCCGTGGAAGCCGACGCAGGCGAAGCCGACGAAGCTGCAGAAGGTCTACCTCCAGCGCATCCGGCGCATGACGGATCTCAACGACCGCGTCGTCCTGTCCGTCTACAACACGGCGGCGTTCGCCCCGACGACGCGCGTCGAGCGAAACCGCTACTGCGGCTTCGTGCAGGGCGCGGTCAAGCACGTGCCGCTGATTCACGACGTCGAGATCTGGAACGAGGCGAACTCCCCGGCGTATTGGCCGGAGTCCGCGGGCCCCGAGGCGTACACGAAGCTGCTCGCACGCTGCTACGACGTCCTGCACAGCCGGCCGTACCCGATCAACGTGATCAGCTCGACCGCGTCGCGCCACGACCCCGCCGGCTTCATCCTGCACGTCGGCGACGTCTACCGGGCGCTCGGACGATCGCGTCCCCTGTTCGACACGTTCGGCCACAACCCGTACCCCGAGAACTCGGCCGAGCCGCCGTCCACGCAGCACCCCGGCAGCGACCTGATCGGCGAGGGCGACTACGAGACGCTGATGAACGTCCTGCACACCGCGTTCGACGACACGCCGCAACCGGTCCCGGGCGACCGCGGCGTCACCATCTGGTACGTCGAGGACGGCTTCCAGACGGTGCCGCCCCGCAACAAGATGCGCTACTACCGCGGCCGGGAGAACGACCACTACGCGCTTCCGGCGGTGTCGACCGACGGTCTCGACCAGGCGACGCAGCTGAAGGACGCGATCCTGCTCGCGTACTGCCAGCCGGCCGTCTCCGGCTTTCTCAACTTCGGCCTGCTCGACGAGGATCGCCTCGGCGGCTGGCAGGCGGGCCTCCTCTACCGCGACGGGACGCGCAAGCCGTCGTATGACACCTTCAAGTCAGCGATCGAGGAAATCCGCCGCCGCAACACCGACTGCTCCAAGGTGCGCGGCGCACCGCAAGGCTGAGCGCCCCAGGGGCGTCTACTCGTCGGCGAGGCGGGGAGGTCGGTCAGAGGGGCTTTCCTCGTCTCGCCCCTCCAGCAGTCCCTTCAGCCGCTCGAAGTCGCGGCGGAACTGATGCTCGGCCTGGCGCCTCGCCATGCCGGCGGCGAAGCGCAGCGCGCCGCCGAGCTTCGCCTCGCCGTGGACGCGCACGCGAGTGCCGCCGTCGACGGCCTCGAAGGAATGGCGGATCTCGAACTTCACCGGCGCCTTCACGGCGCGGACGTCGAAGCGCCGCTCCGGCTCGAGCTCCGCCACCTCGAGCTCGACGTCGGCGTCGCGGCCCATGAAGTGCCGACGCTCGCGGAATCGGCGCCCCTCCTCCAGCCACTCGGCGGAGACGGCGCTCTCCTGCCATTCCGGCACGTGGCGGACGTCGGTGACGTACGCGAAGACGTCCGCGACCGGCCGGGCGATCGTGACCTCGAGGTCGAACTCCACACGTGGAGGTTAGGCTGCGCCGCCATGCGCGTGTCCTTCCTCGTGCCCGCGTACAACGAGGCGACGACGATCGGCGGCGTGCTCGACGCCGTGTGGGCGCTCGACCTCGAGAAGCAGATCGTCGTCGTCGACGACGGCTCGACCGACGGCACCGGCGAGATCGTCGAGAGCTGGCGGGACGGACGCGACGGCGTCGTGCTGCTCAGGCAGGCAAATCGCGGCAAAGGTGCTGCCGTCCGCGCGGCCATCCCCCACGCCGACGGCGACATCTCGGTCATCCAGGACGCCGACCTCGAGTACGACCCGGCGGACGTGCCGGCACTGATCGAGCCGATCGAGCGCGGCGTCGCCGACGTCGTCTTCGGCTCGCGGCTGTCGGGAGGCCGGCCGCAGCGCGCCTATCTCTTCTGGCACCTCCTCGGCAACCGCTTCCTGTCGCTGCTGACGAACGTCCTCTACAACACCACGCTCTCGGACATGGAGACCGGCTACAAGGCGTTCCGCACGGAGGTGCTCCGCTCGCTCGATCTCCGGCAGGACGACTTCGCGATCGAGCCGGAGATCACGGCGAAGGTCTGCAAGCGGAAGCTGCGCGTGTACGAGCTGCCGATCGCGTACTACGGCCGGACCTACGCAGAGGGGAAGAAGATCACGTGGCGCGACGGGTTCAAGGCGCTTCGCGTCCTCTTCGGCGTCCGCCTGTTCGGCTGATCGTCGCCGCCGCGCTCGCGGCCTCGATCGTCGTCGGCGCGCTCGAGGTGCTGCCGCGCGTCGAGCGGGGCATCTCGCGCGACTCGAAGCTGACGGCCGCAGAGCGACGGCATGCCGCCGGCGACCGGCTGCACCTAGATCCGCGGCCCTTCGACGCGTTCCTCGCGCGCCTCGGCCCGCGGACGCGCTACGGCGTCGACGTGCCGCCGGGAGCGCAGGGGCCGTTCATCGACCGCGGCGCGGTCGTCCGCGCCTACGCCGCGTTCTACTTCCTGCCCGCGATCCAGGTACGGAGCGCGCCGGTCGTGTTCCACTACCGGTTCCGGTGAGAGTCGCCGGACTGCTCGGCGCGAACGCGCTGATCTTCGTCGTCGGCCTCGGGGTGTTGCCGTGGCTCGGAGTCGCGCGTTCGTGGCGGCAGCTCGCCTCGCGCTGCGGGCTCGGCTACCTGTGCGGCCTCCTCGTCGTCGGCATCCTCGCGGCGCACCTGGCGCTCGTGCACGTGCCCTTCGGGTGGCCCGCACTTGCGGTCGTGGCGTCCGTAGCAGCCGCGTCGTGTGTCTGGCACCTGCGGGGGAGCGAGCGTCCCGAGTGGACACGCCCGCGGTGGCCGGTCCTCGCCGCGGCCGCTGCGCTGACGGCGTTGCTCGTCGAGTACGCCCGCGCGTTCGCCGTCGCCCCGCTCAACCGCTACGACGCCTGGGCGATCTGGGCGCTCAAGGGCCACGCGCTGTACGCGTTCGGCTGGGCCGACCCGGCCGTGTTCGCCGGCAGCGAGTACCGCTTCGCGAACCTCGACTACCCGTTGCTGCTCCCCTCCGTCGAGGCGCTCGACTTCCACGCGATGGGCGCCTTCGACACGCGCCTGCTGCACCTGCAGTTCCTGCTCTTCCTCGTCGCCGCGCTCGCCGCCCTCGGGACCGTTCTCGCGGGACGGGTGCATCGACTGCTGCTCTGGACGCTCCTCGGCGCGGTCGCGCTCACCCCGGCCGTGTTCGACCAGCTGCTCACGGCCTACGCCGACCTGCCGTTGGCGCTCGTGTTCGCGGTCGGCGTCGCGGCGGCCGCGCGGTGGCTGCTGACGGACGAGCGCTGGGCGCTCGCCGCCGCGACGCTCTGCTTCGCGGGCGCGCTGCTGACGAAGAACGAAGGGACGCTGTTCGTCGCCGCCGCCTTCGCCGGCCTCTTCGCCGCCGCGTACTCGCGCTGGCGCGCGCTCGCCGTTGCCCTTGCAGTCGACGTCGCGCTCCTGCTCCCGTGGAAGCTGTACGTGCGCGCCCACCATCTGAGCGACATCAACTACAACCTCGCGGACTCACTCCACCCGCACAAGCTCGGCGTCGGGCCGATCGCGTTTCGGACGCTCGGCGGGCAGATGCTCGACCCCCGCCAGTGGGGACTACTCGCGCCGATCTTTCTCGTCGCGCTCGCGCTGGCAGTTGTGCGCGGCGAGCGGGCGCTCGCCCTCTTCGCCGGCGTCACAGTTCTGCTGTCCTGGCTCGGGCTGAGCTGGATCTACGTGATCTCGAACTTCGAGTACAGCTCGTACCTCGGCTCGACGAAGCGCCGCGTCGTCGCGTCGGTCGTGCTCGCGGCGGCCGCGCTGATCCCGCTGCTCGCGAGCAGCCGCCGCGGCTCAGACAAGCGCGAGCTGCTGGTGGCTGGCGAGGCCCGAAACGCCCACCCCCACGAGGCGTAGCGCGCCCGGACGGTCGGCGAGCGCACGGTCGAGCAGCGCGCACGCGAGCTCCCCGATCTGGTCGCCGTCGTCGATGCCGACACGCAGCGATGTCGAGCGGCTCCGGATCGAGAAGTCGCTGTAGCGAACCTTCGTCGTCACCGTTCTGGCGGTGCGGCCCGTGCGCTGCAGATGCCCGGCGACCTCCGCGGCCATGCGCCGGAGCTCCGCGTGGAGCTCGGCCCGGTCGGTGAGATCGCGCTCGAACGTGTTCTCGACGCTGATCGAGATGCGAACCGTCTGTAGCTCGAGCGGCCTCGGATCGATGCCGTGGGCGCGGTCGCGCAGCATCCGGCCGACGCTGCCCGGCAGGAGGCGCCTGAGGTAGTCGTCGCCGAGCGCCGCGAGCGCGCCGATCGTCTCGACGCCCGCGGCGACGAGGCGCTCTTCGGCCTTCGGTCCGACACCGGGGAGCCGCCGAACAGGAAACGGCTCGAGGAAGCGCGCCTCCGTGCCTGCGGGGACGACCGTCAGCCCGCCGGGCTTGCGGTAGTCGCTCGCGATCTTCGCGACCACCTTCGAGGTGGAGATGCCGAGCGCGCAGGTCAGGCTCGTCGCGGCACGCACCGCTGTCTGAACCGCCTCCGCGACCTTCCGGGCGGCGAGAAGGTCGCGCGCGATCTCGCCGACGTCGAGGTAGCCCTCGTCGAGCCCCGTCCGCTCGACCGTCGGAACGACGCCGCGCACGGTCTCCCAGACGTGCTGCGAGTACTCGCGGTAGACCGAGTGGCGCGGACGGACGAAGATCGCGTGCGGACAGCGTCGCAGCGCCTCGGCGCAGCTCATCGCGGAGTGGATCCCGAACACGCGCGCCTCGTAGTTCGCGGTCGCGACGACGCCGCGGCCGTGCGGATCACCGCCGACCACCAGCGGCTTCGTGCGCAGCTCCGGATTCTCCAGCTCCTCGACCGCGGCGAAGAACGCGTCGAGATCGAGGTGCGCGACGATCAGGCGAGCACCCACTCCTCGTTGCGCAGGATCGGGACGGCGCTCCCGTCGGCGTCGATGCCGTCCACGTCCACGTCAGGCCCGCCGATCATGAAGTCCGTGTGGATGCTCGACGTGTTCTCGGCGCCGTCGGGAAGCTCGACATCCTCGTTGCGCGTGAAGCCGAGCCCGCCCCCGTACGCGATGTGACACGTCGCGTTCTCGTCGAACAGCGTGTCGAAAAAGATCACGCCGGACTGGCCGACGCGCGACGAGCCGTCCACCAGCGCGACTTCGCCCAGCCTACGCGCGCCGTCGTCGCTGTCGAGCTGAGCCTTGATCACGTCCTCGCCCTTGTCGGCCCTGGCGTCGACGACGCGGCCGTCCCGGAAGGTCAGACGCAGGCCCTCGACGATGACGCCGCCGGACGTCGCGAGCGGACGCGTCGACGTGACGGTTCCTTCGGTCCGCCGCGCGTCCGGCGCCGTGAAGACCTCTTCGGTCGGCATGTTCGGAACGTGCACGGTCCCGCCTGCGGTTTCGAGCGTCCCGGCGCCCCAGTCGTAGGCCGGCGTCAGGCCGATCGTGAAGTCCGTGCCGGGCCCACGGAAGTGCAGTGCGTCGAATCTCCGCTGCGTCATCTGCGCTGCCCGCGCGCGGAGCTTCTCGACGTGCGTCTGCCACGCGCCGACCGGATCGTCCTCGTCGAGCCGAACGGCCCGCGCGACCTCGTCCCACAGCCGGTCGACGTCCGGTTCCCCGAAGATCTTGCGCGCCCAGTTCTCGTTCGGGTACGCCGCGATCGTCCAGTTGACCGTCTTCTTTCCGAACGTGATCTCGAGGCCGCGCTCTGCGAGCTCCTTCGGCCGTGCCTTGCCGACGCGAACGCCGTCGAGGTCGGAGAGCACATCCGGGTTCGGATCACCTGCAATCGCGATCGTGGCGCCTTCGTGCTGGTCGAAGTACTCCTGCCTGGCGAGATCCCAGGGCGAGCTCCACTCGAGCACGTCGTCGTCCGCGTGGCGGATCAGCTCCCGCTTCACGTACTGGTCGCCGTAGAGAGGAACGACGTACCGCGCGCCGGCGTCGTACGACGCGGCCGCGAGCGCGCGTACGAACGGCGCGTGCTCGACGAAGCCCTGGATGCCGACGTCCTGGCCTTTCTGGACGTTCGCGCCGACCTTGACCACGAGCTCGGCGTACCTCTGCAGGAGATTCTCTTCGGCCATGGCGCGATTGTAGGCTCCTCCCGATGGCCGTCCTCGAATCAGGCGTCCAGCGTGACGAGGTCTTCGAGCGCCGGCGCCAGCGGATGGAGGCACTCGTCGCGGAGCTGCGCGAGCGCTCGGCCGAGGTGGCGCAGGGCGGCGGCGAGAAGGCGACGGAGCGTCATCGCTCACGCGGCAAGCTGACGGCACGCGAGCGCGTCGACCGGCTCGTCGATCCCGGGGGCGCGTTCCTCGAGCTCAACGCGCTCGCGGCGTGGGACGTCTACGACGACCAGGCGCCCGCCGCCGGCATCGTCACGGGCATCGGCGTCGTCGAGGGCCGCGAGTGCGTGATCGTGGCGAACGACGCGACGGTGAAGGGCGGCTCGTATTTCCCGCTGACGGTGAAGAAGCACCTGCGCGCGCAGGAGGTGGCCGAGCAGAACCGGCTCCCGTGCCTCTACCTCGTCGACTCGGGCGGGGCGTTCCTGCCGCTGCAGGACGAGGTCTTCCCCGACCGCGACCACTTCGGGCGCATCTTCTTCAACCAGGCGCGCATGTCGGCGAAGGGCATCCCGCAGATCGCCGTCGTGATGGGCTCGTGCACGGCAGGCGGGGCGTACGTGCCCGCGATGTCGGACGAGACGATCATCGTGCGCGGCACCGGGACGATCTTCATCGGCGGCCCGCCACTCGTGAAGGCCGCCACGGGCCAGGACGTGAGCGCGGAGGAGCTCGGCGGCGCCGACGTGCACACCCGCCGCTCCGGCGTCGCCGACTACTACGCGACGTCCGACGAGCACGCGCTCGCGCTCGCGCGACAGGTCGTGAGCAACCTGCAGACACGTCCCAGGGACTGTCCCTGGGACCTGGCCGAACCGGAGCCTCCCCTGCTCGATCCCGCCGAGCTCTACGGGCTCGTGCCGGAGGACTTTCGCCACCAGGCCGACGCGCGCGAGCTGATCGCACGCATCGTGGACGGCTCGCGCTTCGACGAGTTCAAGGCGCTCTACGGCGACACGCTCGTCACCGGCTTCGCGCGGATCGAGGGCTACCCGGTCGGGATCCTGGCGAACAACGGCGTGCTCTTCGCGGAGTCGTCGCAGAAGGGGGCGCACTTCATCGAGCTGGCGTGCAAGCGGCGCGTCCCGCTCGTCTTCCTGCAGAACATCACGGGCTTCATGGTCGGCCAGGAGTACGAGGCCGGCGGCATCGCGCGAGACGGCGCCAAGCTCGTGATGGCCGTGGCGAACGCCGAGGTGCCGAAGTTCACGGTCATCGTCGGCGGTTCGTTCGGCGCCGGGAACTACGCGATGTGCGGGCGCGCGTACGCGCCGCGTCAGCTGTGGATGTGGCCGAACGCGCGCATCTCCGTCATGGGCGGCGACCAGGCGGCGACGGTGCTGACGATGGTCGGCGACGCCGATCCCGAGGAGATCCGTGCGAAGTACGAGCGCGAGGGCAGCCCCTACCACTCGACGGCGCGCCTCTGGGACGACGGCGTCATCGACCCGCGCGATACGCGCCGCGTCCTGGCGCTCGGGCTGGCGGCGGCGCTCAACGCCCCGATCCCCGAGACGACGTTCGGCATCTTCCGGATGTGATGCGGCTCTTCGGCAGGAAGCCGAAGTCGCGGCTCCGGCCGCTGGGCGAGTCGGAGGCGTACCACCACTCGTACGGGGACGCTCCGCGTGATGTCAAGATCGTCAAGCTCGAGCCGCGACGCCCGCGGTATCAGGACGTCCTCGCGGACGGCGAGCGGCTGAGGCAGGCATTCCTGCAACGCCTCGACAAGCGCGACAAGGAGGGGTAGTTGGGCTATTCGCTGGTGCAGGTCGACGAACTGCCTCCGGAAGGCCCCGGCGGCGCGGTGCGGTTCGTGCGCCGGCATCTCGGCGTCGGCGCGTTCGGCATCAACTGGTTCGAGCTCCCGCCGAACGCCGAGGGCCGCGAGCACGACGAGCAGGAGACACAGCAGGAAGAGGTCAACGTGATCATCGCCGGCTCCGGCGTCTACCGCATCGAGGGCGAGGACGTCCCGGTCAGCCGCGGCAGCGTGCTCCGGTTCGACCCCGAGACGACGCGCGTCCCTGTCGCCGGCCCCGAGGGCATGACGATGATCGCCGTGGGAGCACGCCGTGGAAGCTACGAGCCAAGGGGGCCGTTCTAGACATGCACACGATCGAACTCACCGTCGACGAGCTGCGGCTCGTATATGCAGCGCTGCACTCGTACCTCGACGACTTCGGGCACGACGAGGCGGACGTGCTGCGCGAGATCAAGGCGCTCATCGCCAAACTGCCGCAGCCGGCTTGAGCGTCGCGCACATCCTGATCTGGAGCCTCGCCGACTCGAAGACGACGCTGGCGGAGCTGCGCGAGCAGTTGCCGCCGCTCGACGAGGGCGACCACTGGATCGCGAACGGCGCGCAGGAGCGCTTCGGCCTCGTCTCGACGAGTGACGAGCTGCCCGACCTGGCGGCCGTGCGCGAGCTGATCGGCAAGGAGCCCGACGTGGCGGAGGAGTTCGACGTGATGTAAAGGCTGGGGTCAGGCCCCGCAGGGCCTGACCCTGTTTGGGCTAGCGGGTTGCGACCTGCGCGAGCCGGCGGCTGGAGATGCCGGCGAGCAGCGAGTCGCCTTCCTTGCGCGTGCGCAGGAAGAACTGCACGTGGTAGCCGCGCTTGAGCGGGAACGTCGCCCGCGGGAACGTCGTCAGCGTCGCGTAACCGGACTGGTTCGTGACCTGCTCCGGCGGCGTCGACGTGACGAGCGGTGTCGAGCGGACGAAGACGAGGGCACCGCGCACCCAGTAGCCGCGCGTGTCCGAGACGTGCACACGCACAGACACCGGCCCGCGGCGCGAGCGCACGACGCCCGGCGTGAAGTGCACACCGTCGATCACGAGCCGTGCCGGCAGCACGACGCTCGTCACCGGGATCGAGATCTTGCCGTTCGGCAGCTTGATCTGCCCTTCGGGGCCGGACGGTGTGGTCGTTGTCGTCGAGCTCGTCGTCGTCGTGGTCGGTGTCGACGTGGACGTCGAGGTCGAGGTAGAGCTCGAGGTTGTCGAAGTGGTGGTCGAGCTCGACGTCGAATCCGTCGACGTCGCGTCGGTGCTCGTCGACGTCGAGTCTGCGAGCACGCTCAGCGGGCCTGCCGACCCGGCACTGGCGAAGTAGCCGAGCACGGCCAGCGCAGCCAGCGCGAGCGCAGCCGCAAACGTCTTGATCAGGCGATGCTTCACGAGGGACCCCCTGTCGGTCGTGGTCGTGCGTGTCCTGCCCGGTCCGACGCCTTTCGAGCGCGCCTGTTGCGCCGTTTTACAAAAGCCTTAAAGCACCAGCTGCTCGGGAAAAACGGCGCCTTCGGCGAAGCGCTCGAGCCGGTACGGCGCGAGGTCGACGGGCGCGTCGCGCTGCAGGAGCTCGTGCGCGACGGCATTGCCGACGGCGGGCGACTGCATGAACCCGTGGCCGGAGAAGCCGCACGCCGCGTACACGCCGTCGCCGACCCAGCCGATCACCGGGTGCACGTCCGGCGTCATGTCGTAGAGCCCGGCCCACGCGCGGACGATCGGAGCGCCGGCGGCAGGCGGATACCGATGTGCGAGCCGCCGGCGGCACTCGGCGGCGAGGTCCTCGTCGACAACCTCGTCCGACGTCCACCGCGGCTCCTGCTCGGTCATCGCCAGCCGCAGCGTGTCGCCGCGCCTGCGGAAGTGGAACGTCGTCTCGTCCTCGACCGTCATCGGCAGGTCGTGAGGCAGGTCGCCAACCGGACCGACGTCGACGAGCTGGCGGCAGAGCGGCCGGATCGGCAGCTCGGGCACGACCCCCGTCGACGCCGCTCCGCACGCGACGACGAGGACGTCGCCCGGGACATCGCGCGCGTCGGTCTGCTCGCGGAGGTCGACGCCCAGGCCGACGGCGCGCCGCACGAGCTCCGCGGTCACCGCCGCGGGCTCGGCGACGCCGTCCTCCCAGCACGCCACCGCCCCGGCGACGTCGTCCGTCCGCAAGCCGCGGAACCGCGTCGGCTCGACCTCCTCGACGGGGACGCCGAGGTCGCGCTGCATCTCGGCGCGCGCACGCAGCCGTTCCCAGCCGTCGTCGCTCGTCGCGAGGAACATGTAGCCGACCGGCTCGAAGAGTGGCGCGCCGAGCTCGCGGAAGAGCTTGCCGCTCTCCTGCGCGAGCCGCACCTCCGCCGCCGTCGAGAACTGCTGCCGGAAGCCGCCCATCGCCTTGCCCGTCGCGCCCGACGCGACCGTCCCCCGCTCCGCGAGCACGACGTCGTCCGCCCCCAGGAGCGCGAGGTGGTACGCAATCGAGGCGCCTACAGCGCCCGCACCGGCGATGACGATTCGAGCCATAGCTCCAGTTCGCTGCGCTCCGCGTCGGTGAGCAGGCGCAGCGGCCGGCGCACGTCGGGGCCGATCGGGACGCCGCGCTTCGCCACCACGAGCTTCGCCGCCGCCTGCAGCGGAAAGCGCTCGAGGGCACTCCGCACCGGCCCGAGGTCGGCGCCCCCCGGATCGCGCACCGCCGCGACGACGAGCTCCGGGAAGGCCGAAGCGAGCGCGGACACCGCGCCGACCGCACCGCCGGCGAGGCCCTGCGGGATCAGCGCCTCCGGCCCGACGAAGATGTCGAGGCCCTCGAGCAGGTAGGGCGCGAACTGCTCCCACGGCGTGTCGGACACCTTCAGTCCGCGGAAGTTCGTCGCCTCCTCGCGCAGCTGGTCGAGCACCGAGAGCGGCACGGCGTAGCCGCTCCGCGCGGCGAACTCGTAGACGTAGAACGGCACGGGCGCAGCAGCGCGTGCGGCCCCCGCGAGGTGCGCGAGCAGCGACGCGTCGTCGAGCGGGAAGTACGGCGGCGCCATCACGGCCACCGCGTCGGCGCCGATGTCGGCGGCGTGCGCCGCCAGCTCGACGGTGTCCCAGGTCGACTGGGCGCCGCAGTGCACGGCGACCTGCACGCGCCCGGCGGCGGCCTCGACGAACAGCCGCGCGGCGTGGCGGCGCTGCTCGACGGGAAGCAGGAAGCCCTCGCCCGTCGTCCCGAGCGCCAGCAGCCCGTCCACCCCGCCCTCGACGAGGAAGTCGACGTACGGGCCGATCGCAGCCTCGTCGAGCGCCTCCCCTGCGTCCCTCAGCGGCGTCAGCGCCGCGGCCAGTGCGCCTCGCAGCATGCCCCCAACTCTAAGCTCCGATCGATGGGCGGGCTTCGGGTGGAACGGGAGGGCGAGGTGCTGCGCGTCACGCTTGCACGGCCCGAGCGGCGCAACGCGTTCGATGCCGCCCTGATCGCCGACTTGACGGAGGCGTTCGCCGAGGTCGGCGACGCGCGGGCAGTCGTGCTCGCGGGCGAGGGCGAGACGTTCTGCGCCGGCGCGGACATCGAGTGGCAGCGGTCCGCGATCGACCTCTCCTACGAGGAGAACGTCGAGGACGCCCTCAAGCTCTATCGCATGTGCGAGACGATCGACCGCTGCCCCGCGCCGGTGGTCGCACGGATCCAGGGCTATGCCCTCGGCGGCGGCTCCGGGCTCGCCGCGTGCGCGGACATCGCCGTCGCGGCTCGTGGCGCGACGTTCGGCTTCACCGAGGTCAAGCTCGGGATCGTGCCCGCAGTCATCTCGCCGTTCGTCCTCCCGAAGATCGGGCAGCACGCGCGCCGCTACTTCCTGACCGGCGAGCGCTTCGACGCGGAGACGGCGCTCCGCATCGGGCTCGTCCACGAAGTCGCGGACGACCTCGACGCGGCCGTGCACGTCGTCGTCGAGCAGCTCCTCAGCTCAGGCCCGAGCGCCGTCCGCGAGGCGAAGAAGCTCGTCCGCGAGCGGCCGGCCGGCGACGAGACGGCGGCGATCGCCGCCCGCATGCGTACCGCCGACGAAGGCCAGCAGCGGCTCCGCGCGTTCTTCGAGCGCAAGTAGATGCGCCGCCTCCTGTTCCTCGTCGGCGCGATCGTCCTCGTCGACACGATGTTCTTCGCTGCGCTGACGCCGCTGCTGCGTCACTACGTGGACGAGCTCGACCTCGGCAAGGCGGGCGCCGGCGTGCTCCAGTCGATGTACCCGGCGGGCGCCCTCGTCGCTGCCATCCCCGGCGGGCTCGCAGCAGCACGGCTCGGCGTCAAGCCGACGGTGCTGATCGGGCTGACGCTGCTCGCGCTCACGACCGTCGCCTTCGGGCTCGCGAACTCCGTCTGGGCGCTCGACCTCGCGCGCTTCCTCCAGGGTGTCTCGAGCGCGTTCTCGTGGACCGGCTCGCTCGCGTGGCTCGTCGCAGCCGCCCCTCCCGGACGGCGCGGACGACTCATCGGCTCGGCGTTCGGGGCGGCGATCGCGGGAGCGCTCTTCGGACCCGTTCTCGGCGCGATCGCGTCGTTCACGGGAACGGCGACCGCATTCAGCGTCGTCGCCGGGCTCGCCCTCGTTCTCGCCGTCGCTGCGTGGCGCACGCCCGCGCCGGCGGTCGTCGAGCGCCAGCCGCTGAGCATGCTCTTCCGCGCACTGAGGGTGCGGAGCATCCAGATCCCGATCTGGCTGTGCCTGCTACCGGCCCTCCTGTTCGGAAACCTCTCCGTGCTCGCGCCGCTCCGCCTCTCGCACCTCGGCTGGGGAGCGGCTGCGATCGGCGCGACCTACCTCGTCATGGCGGCGATCGAAGCGACCTGGGCGCCGATCCTCGGCCGCGCCGCCGACCGCTACGGCCGCATGCTGCCGCTCCGGGCGGCGCTCGTCGCTTCGGCGATCGTCAGCTTCATGCTGCCGTGGCCGCAGAGCCCGTGGCTCCTTGCGCTCGTGGTGATCTCGGCCGGGTTCGCGTTCGGCAGCTTCTGGACGCCGGCGATGTCGCTGGCGACGGACGAGGCCGAGACGTTCGGGCTCGACTACGGCTACGCGTTCGCCCTCGTGAACCTCGCCTGGGCGCCCGGGCAGGCAGGCGGCGCGGCGCTCGGCGGCGTCCTCGCAGCGGCCACGACGGACGCGGCGCCGTACCTGACGCTGAGCGCGCTCTGTCTGCTGACGCTCTGGGCGATCGCCGGCTACAGACGCTCCGCTGCGCCGGTCGCGGCCGAACGGTAGAGCGCCTCGATCGTCCGCACCTGCCCGACCGCGTCGGCGCGGCCGAGCAGCGGCTCGGCATCGCCGCGGACGGCGGCGCTGAAGTTCTCGACCTGCAGGAAGTAGCGGTCGACGTCTTCGACGTCGATGCGCTCGCCGTTGAGCTCGACGTGCGGGTCTCGGCAGCGCACGGGATCGGCGACGACGAGCTTTCCCTCGGAGCCGATCGCCTCGAGCCCCGCGCCCTGCGGCAGGTCGAAGCCGCAGTGGAACTCGCCGAAGACGTCGCCGGGGAACTGCAGCACGCCGGCGAAGCCGACGTCGACGCCGCCGCCGCCGAGCCGCTGACGCCCGAAGACGAGCTCCGGCTCGCCTGCGAGCAGCCGCTGCATGCTGATGCAGTAGCAGCCCAGGTCCATCAGTGCCCCGCCGTCGAGCTCGGGGAGCATCCGCACGTCGGACTCGTCGGTGAGCATGAACGAGAAGAGCGAGCGGAGCTGGCGGACTTCGCCGACAGCGCCGTCGCGCACGAGCTCCGCCGCCTTCTTCGTCTGCGGATGGTGGCGGTACATGAACGCCTCCATCAGCAGCCGCCCGTTGCGCTCGGCGGCGTCGAAGGCGCGCTCGACCGCCTCGACCCGGCGATCGAGCGGCTTCTCGCAGAGAACGTGCTTTCCGGCGTCGAGCGCGCGGATCGTCCACTCGACGTGGAGCGAGTTCGGCAGCGAGTTGTAGACGACGTCGATCTCGTCGTCCTCGAGTAGCGCCTCGTAGCTTCCGTAGGCGCGCTCGAGCCCACGCTCGCTCGCGTACGCATCGGCGCGCGACTGGTCGCGGCTCGCGACGGCGACCACCTCGGTGCGCTCGCTCTGCCGCGCGCCGGTGAGGATCGCGTGGTTGATCCTCGCCGTCGAGAGCAGGCCCCAGCGGACCGACTCGCTCACCCGGGCGACACCGCCGTGCCCGTCGCCGCCGAGCGGAACAGCGCGTCGATCGCCCGCGCCTGGCCGACGGCGTCCTCCCGGCCCAGCAGCGGCGCTGCGGACCCGCGGATCGCGTCGCTCAGATTCTCGACCTCGAGACGATACGAGTCGACGTGCTCCAGCTCGATTCGCTCCACCTCGCCGTCACGGCGCAGCTCGATCACCGGATTGACGCAGTGCCAGGGGTCGTCGAGAAAGAGCGAGCCCTCGCTGCCGATCGCCTCGAGCTCGTCGCGCTCGCCGAGCGCCGTTCCGCAGTCGAACTGGGCGATGACGTCGCCGGGGAAGCGCATCGTGCCGGCGAACACCCAGTCGGTGCCGCTCGGCCCGACGAACTGCTCGCCCCAAACGTGCTCCGGCTCGCCGCCGAGCAGGCGGCTGCCGCTCACGCAGTAGCAGCCGACGTCCATGAGGCTGCCGCCCTCGACGTCGGTCCGCAGGCGGATGTTCTCCTCGTCGTACAGCGCATAGCTGAAGCAGGAGCGGACGACGCGAAGATCGCCGATCGCGCCGTCGCCGACGAGCTGGCGGAGCCGCGCCGTCTGCGGGTTGTGGCGGTACATGAACGCCTCCGTCAGAATCCGCCCGCTCCGCTCGGCCGCGTCGAACGCCGCCTCGACGTCTGCGACGTGCCGGCTCATCGGCTTCTCGCACAGCACGTGCTTCCCGGCCTCGACGGCCCGAACCGACCACTCGCAGTGCAGCGTGTTCGGCAACGAGATGTACAGCGCCTCGATGTCTGCGTCCTCGAGCAGCGCCTCGTAGGTTCCGTACGCGCGCTCGATCTCCCACTCGCGCGCGTACTCGTCCGCGCGCTCCTGGTCGCGGCTGGCGACCGCGACCAGCTCCGCCTTCTCCGAGGCGCGCAGGCCGGGGATGACCTTGCGATTGATGTCGGCGGTCGAGAGGATGCCCCACTTGACGGGTGTGTCTAGCCCCATGACGTCTCCTTCATCGGCCGAAGCGCGGTCTCGAGGAGGCGGTAGTTGCGCGGCCGCGTGAGCACGAAGAGGACGACGTCCGCAACGTCGTCGGCACTCATCATCCCTGGGAGCGCGTCTTCGGTTCTTCCTCGTCCCGGCTCGAGCGCGAAGTCGGTGGCGACGCCGCCCGGGCAGACGTTCGTGCACCGCACGCCGCGCTCGCGCAGCTCGTGGTCGAGCGCGCGCGTGAAGCCGACCTGCGCGAACTTCGACGCGCAGTAGACGGCTTCGAGCGGGAGCCCTCTCCGCCCGGCCTCCGACGCGAGCGTGACGATGTCCGCCTCGCCGCTCTCGAGCAGGTGCGGCAGCGCCGCGCGCACGGCGTAGAGCGTGCCTTTCACGTTCACGTCGATCATCTCTTCGAGGAAGTCCGGAGCGAGCTCGAGGAAGGGACCATAGGCACCCACGCCCGCGTTCGCGACGAGGATGTCGAGCCGGCCGAACGCGTCGACGGTCGCGGCCACGATCTCTTCGAGCTGACGGGAATCGCGGACGTCGCAGGGCCGCGCGACCGCGCCTTCGATGCCGAGGTCGTCGCCGCTGCGCGAGGCGAGGCCGAGCCGAACGCCCGCTGCATCGAGCCGTCGCGCGACGGCCGCACCGATGCCGCGGCTGGCACCGGTGACAAGCGCCACCTTTCCGTCGAGGGTCGTCATGTGTCCTCCAGGGGTCGAAGGGCCGGGTAAAGGAGTCGAAAGCGGGGATAGCCGCGCTCGTATGCGGCGCTCCAGTCGCGATCCGGCTCGATCGCGTCGTCGAGCCGGACACACGCTGCGACCGCCTCGTTGACGTCGCGAAAGACGCCGGCGGCGACGCCGCCGAGAAGCGCTGCGCCGTAGGCCGAGCCCTCGTCCGTCGCCGTGCGGCGGATCGGCAGGCCGAGCACGGAGGCGAGGATGCGAAGCCAGAGCTCGCTGCGAGCGCCGCCGCCCGACGCGTGGCCGGCAGCCGGAGAGACGCCGAGCTCGCGCAGGAGCTGGAGGGAGTCGCGCAGGCCATAGGCGACGCCCTCGAGCACGGCGCGCACGAGGGCGCCGAGGTCGTGGCGGATGGTGAGGCCCGCGAAGGCGCCGCGCGCGTGGGGGTCGGCGTGCGGCGTTCGCTCGCCGGTTAGGTAGGGCAGGAACGTGAGCCCGTCGGCGCCCGGCGGCGATTGCTCGGCCGCCGCGAGCAGCTCCCCGTAGTCATGCCGCCCGCCGAGCGCGTCGCGGAACCAGCGCAGCGATCCTGCGGCCGACAGCATCACGCCCATCGCGTGCCAGCCGCCGGGAACTGCGTGGCAGAACGCGTGGACGCGCGCCTGCGGGTCCGCAGCGAAGCCCGGCAGCGCGGCGAAGACGACCCCGGACGTGCCGAGGACGACTGAGACGGGGCCGGGACGGTCGACGCCGACGCCGAGCGCTGCGGCCGCCTGGTCGCCCGCGCCGGCAGCGACGGGGATGCCGGCGGCAGTGGTGCCTGAGATCTCCGGCGACTCGAGCGCCCGCGGCAGCCACGCGGGATCGAGCTCGAGCTCGTCGACCATCTCCTCGCTCCAGCGCCGCTCCGCGACGTCGAACAGAAGCGTGCCCGACGCGTCGGCGACGTCGATCGCGTGCTCGCCGGTCAGCCGCAGGCGAACGTAGTCCTTCGGCAGGAGGACGTGCGCGATCCGTCCGTACGTCTCCGGCTCGTGGCGGCGCAGCCACAGCAGCTTCGGGGCGGTGAAGCCCGTCAGCGCGCGGTTGCCGGTGAGCCCGATCAGGCGTTCGAGCCCGACGCGTTCCTCGATCTCGGCGCACTCCGCCTCCGTCCGCTGGTCGTTCCAGAGGATCGCCGGCCGCAAGATCCGATCGCGTTCGTCGAGGACGACGAGCCCGTGCATCTGGCCGGAGAGGCCGATCGCCGTCGCCTCGCCGCCCAGCCTCGCCAGCGCCCGCTCGGCCGCCCGCCACCAGTCTTCGGGATCCTGCTCGGCCCAGCCGGCGTGCGGCGTCGAGAGCCCGTACGTCTCTTCGGCGCGTGCGAGGACCTCGCCAGTCGGCGAGAGCGCTAGCGCCTTGACACCGGTCGTGCCGACATCGAGACCGACGAGCTGCGTCACCCGCCGAGCGCGGCGTAGACGGCTTCGTACGCGGCGACGGCGTCTTTCTGCGCTTGCGCCGCCCGGAGCGCGGCATCGTCGATGCGCGCCGCGGCGCCGTCGATGAAACGCCACTGCAGCACGCTGCGCCTGACGGACGCGACAGCATCCTCGGTGTACGGGTACAGGTCGAAGCCGAGCCGCTCGCCGTTGTCGCCGTAGCCCGCGCGCCGCAGCTCGACTGCGAGCTCGAGCGTCTCCATGAACGCGAGCGCGCCGACCATGTTGTCGTCGTCGAACGTTCCCCACCCGGAGTTCGCGTGCTGGTGTCCGAGCACTCCTTCGGCGGCGAGCAGCGCCGCGTACTCCGCAAGGTTCTCGCCGTTCATCAACAGGTGCTGCCAGTCCATGTTGACCTTGACGTTGTCGATGCCCTGCGCGCGGAGCTTGTGGATCACGTGCAGGGTCATGCCGATGTTGCGCATGAAGATCTTCATCGCCGGCTCGGAGTTCTTGTGCTCGAGAAAGAGCAGAACGCCGCGCTCGCGGCAGCGCTGGGCCGCCTGGCCGATGCCGTCGACGAACCACGCCCAGCTTTCCTTGTACGCCGTCTGGAACGGGTAGTTGTAGCCCTCGATGCCTGGCCAGATGATGAAGTGCGCGCCGAGCTCGCCGGCGAAGTCGATCGCGGCGAGCGTCCGGTTCAGCGCTTCGGCGCGCGTCGCCGCGTCGGGCGCGGCGAGACCGCCTCGGCCGAAGCGCGCATCGAGATGGAGGCCGGTCGCGAGGCAGTAGATGTCGTGTCCGTCGAGCGCGTCGCGAACCTCGTCGAGGTTCTCCTCCGACAGCTCCTGCGGGTAGTGGAACTCGTAGCCGTCGATCAGGTCGTCGAGGCCCTCGACGGCACGGCGAACGCGCTGGACCGTCGTCTCGTTCGCGAGCTCCGGCTTGTAGCCACCGGGGACGAACCTCGTAGCCATCGAACCGAACGCCCAGATTCCGAGCGAGGTCTTCATGTCGCGCCTCCTGAGACTCGAGTGTGCGCAGCCTAATATCACGAGCCGTGACGGAAGCAGAAGCACGCGAACGTGCGGCAGCGATGCTCGCCGACGCAGGCATCGTGCTGACGCCGCGCGAGCGCGAGGAGATCGAGATCGCCGACTTCGGGCTCGGCCGGCTCGACGAGGTCGGCCTGCAGCTCGTCGTCTACGTGAACACCGACCGCGTGTGCGCGAAGGAGCTCGTCCTCTTCCCGCACCAGCTATGCCCCGAGCACCGGCATCCGCCGGTCGGCGGCGAGCCCGGCAAGGAGGAGACGTTCCGCGTCCGCCGCGGCAGCGTGCGACTACACGTCGAGGGAGCCGGCGAGATCATCCTCGGCCCCGGCGAGCAGTACACGATCCCGCCTGACACGTTGCACTCGTTCCAGGCCGCCGGAGAGGGCGCGATCGTCTCGGAGTTCTCGACGACGAGCCGCGACGCGCTCGACGTCTTCACGGATCCGCGGATCGTCCGTTAGGCGGCAGTCACGGCGTTGCGCAGCGCGCCGATGTGCTCGACCTCGCACTCGACGACGTCGCCTGCCTGGAGCAGGCGCGGCGGATCCATGAAGTACCCGCAGCCCCACGGCGTGCCGGTCAGCAGCAGGTCGCCGGGCTCGAGCGTGAAGCTGCGCGAGCAGAACGCGAGCAGGTCGGCGACGCCGAAGAGCATCTCGGCCGTCGAGGAGTCCTGCATCACCTCGCCGTTCACGCTCGTGCGAAGCGCGAGCGCCTGAGGGTCGGGAATCTCGTCCGGCGTGACGACGACCGGCCCCAGCGGGCAGAACGTGTCGAAGCTCTTGCCGCGTGTCCACTGGCTTTCGGAGAACTGGACGTCGCGCGCCGAGACGTCGTTGCCAACGGTGTACCCGAGGATGTGGTCGAGCGCTGCGTCGACGGCAACGTCGCGCATGCGGCGGCCGACGACGACGCCGAGCTCCACTTCCCAGTCGACCTGCGCCGTCAGCTTCGGGTCGACGACGATCGGGTCGCGCGGGCCGGTGACGCTCGAGGGGAACTTCGCGAAGACGAGCGGCTGCTCCGGTCGCGGCAGGTTCGACTCGCGGATGTGGTCGAGGTAGTTGAGGCCGATCGCCACGATCTTGCCGGGGCGAAGCGGTGCTTCGGGCTCGCCTGCGACCGGCTCGCCGGTGTCGAGCTCGCGGGGGTCGATGCCGGCGTGCGCGAGCGCGACGAGGTCGCCGTCGAACAGGAGGCGCCGGTACTCGCCGCCGGTCTCGACGGCGAGCTTCGTCTGGACCGTCCCAATGCGCATGCATTCGATGCTGCCACGTGCAGTAAGGTCGGCGGCGTGACGGAAGCGCCGGTCGACGCCCTTCGCCGACGGGCCCGCACCGGGCTGCTCGACCGCGCCGAGCGCGCACCGGCCCGCGCACACTTCCGCGCGATGGGCATAGACCCGGCACGCCTCGGCGGGCCGATCGTCGGCGTCGCGTCGACGTGGACGGGGACGATGCCGTGCAACCTCAACCAGCGTGAGCTCGCCGAGCACGTCGGCGACGGGGTGGCCGCCGCGGGCGGGGTAGCGCTCGGCTTCAACACGATTGCCGTGTCCGACAACCAGTCTCAGGGAACGCCGGGAATGCGCGCGTCGCTGATCTCGCGCGAGGTCATCGCGGACTCGATCGAGTTGATGGTTCACGCTCACGACTTCGACGGCGTCGTCTGCGTCGTCGGCTGCGACAAGACCGTGCCGGCGGCGCTGATGGCACTCGCGCGCGTGAACAAACCCGCGGTGCTCGTGTACAACGGCCCGATGCGGGCGGGCCGCTGGCACGACCGCGACGTCACGATCCAGGACGTGTGGGAGGCCGTCGGCGCCGAGCAGCGCGGCCTCATGTCGCGCGCGGAGCTGGACGAGCTCGAGCGCGTCGCCTGCCCCGGCGCCGGCACGTGCGCAGGCCACTTCACGGCGAACACGATGGCCGTCGCAATCGACTGTCTCGGCATCGCGCCTGTCGGCGATGCGCTCGTGGCGGCCGACGAGCACCAGCTGAGAGCCGAGAGCGCTGCCCGCGCCGGCGCACTCGCCGTGCAGCTCGTCGACGCCGGCGTCACGGCCCGCGGTTTCCTCGACCGGCGAGCGCTTCTCAATGCGATGGCGGGGATCGCCGCGACAGGCGGCTCCACGAACGGCGTGCTGCACCTCCTCGCGGTGGCGCACGAGGCGGGGGTGCCGCTGACGCTCGAGGAACTGGCCGGCGTCGCAGGCAGCACGCCGGTGATCGCCGAGCTCGCCCCCTCCGGCCGCTGGACTGCGGCCGCTTTCCAGCGCGCCGGCGGCACGCGGTCGGTGATCCGCGAGCTGATCCGGGGCGGTCACGTCGACGGCAATGCGCCTACGGTCGAGGGCCGCACGCTCGCAGAGGCCACGGCAGATGCTCCGCAGCCGGACGGCGAAGTCATCTACATGCTCGAGAAGCCCTTCAAGCCGACAGGCGCGCTGCACGCGCTGCGCGGGAATCTCGCGCCCGAGGGCTCGCTCGTGAAAGTCTCCGCGACGAGCCGCCGCGCACATCGCGGGCCGGCGCGCGTCTTCGACAGCGAGGAGGCGTGCTGTGACGGCGTGCGCGCCGGGCGCGTCACGGCCGGCGACGTGCTCGTCGTGCGCTACGAAGGACCGGCCGGCGGGCCGGGGATGCGCGAGATGCTGAGCGTCACGTCCTCCGTCGTCGGCGCAGGGCTCGGCGAGAGCGTCGTGCTCGTCACCGACGGCCGCTTCTCCGGGGCGACCCGCGGGCTGATGGTCGGCCACGTCGCGCCCGAGGCCGCGCGCGGCGGACCGCTCGCAGTCGTACAGGACGGTGACGTCATCGCCGTCGACGTCGACGCGGGCACGCTCGTGCTGGAGCTGGACGACCGTGAGGTTGCCGAGCGCCTCGCCCGCTGGCGGCCGCCGGCGCCGTCCTACGACCGCGGCGTCTTCGCCCGCTACGGCGCGCTTGTGTCGTCCGCGTCGACGGGCGCCGTGCTCGCCGCTCCCGCCGGGTGACCCGTTTCGCCGGCAAGCGGGTGCTCGTCACCGGCGCCGGCTCGGGCATCGGCGCTGCCGTCGCACGTCTGCTCACATCCGAGGGTGCCGACGTCGTTGCCGCTGACCTCACCGGAACCGACGTCGAGCTTGACGTCAGGGACGAGACGCAGGTGGCACTCGTCGTTCGTGACGTGGACGTGCTCGTGAACGTCGCCGGCGTCGGCTCGACGACGACTGCGCCCGAGACGCCGCTCGACGTCTGGGAAGAGGTCTTCGCCGTGAATGCACGCGGGACGTTCCTCTGCTGCAAGCACGCGATCCCGGCCATGATCGCGCGCGGCGGCGGGTCGATCGTCAACATCGCGTCCGTCGCCGCGATCGTGGGCCTGAAGAACCGGGCGGCGTACTGCGCGTCGAAAGGAGCCGTCGTCTCGTTGACCCGCGCGCTCGCCGTCGACCATGTCGGCGACGGCATCCGCGTCAACGCCGTCTGTCCCGGGACGGTCGACACGCCCTGGGTGCGGCGGCTGGTCGAGGAGGCGGGCGAGTCGCTCGGCGCGCTCACGGCGCGACAGCCGCTCGGCCGGCTCGGAACGGCCGACGAGGTGGCGGAGGCGGTTGCCTACCTCGCGTCCGACGCCGCCGCCTTCGTGACCGGCAGCGTCCTCGTCATCGACGGCGGCCTCACCGCGGCCTGACGTGCTCGCCCTCGTCGCCGAGCCGGGCCACGCGGACACGACGAGGGTCGAAGAGGTGCCCGCGATGGAAGCGCGCGAGGGCGAGGTGCTCGTTCGCACGCTCGAAGTGGGCGTCTGCGGCACCGACCGCGAGATCTCGGAAGGCGTGTTCGGCGTCGCACCGGCGGACGAGCCGCTGCTCGTGCTCGGTCACGAGGCGCTCGGCGTCGTCGAGCGAGACGGATACGGCTTCACACGCGGCCAGCTCGTCACGGCGACCGTCCGCCGCGCGTGCGGGCATTGCCGCGCGTGCGCCGAGGAGGCGCCGGACTCGTGCCTCAGCGGCGACTACAGCGAGCGCGGGATCACCCGCCTGCACGGCTACGCGCGAGAGCTGGTCGCCGAGGATCCGCGACAGCTGGTCGCGATTCCGGCGTCGCTCGGGCGTCTCGGCGTACTCGCCGAGCCCGCGTCGATCTGCGAGCGTGCGCTCCGGCACACGCGGTCGATCGGCGGCCGGCAGCCGTGGCAGCTCGAGCGCGCGCTCGTGATCGGCGCGGGAGCGATCGGCCAGCTGACGACGTATCTCCTGCGTCTTGCGAACGTCGAGGTCTGGACGGCGTCGCTCGAGCCGGAGAACGCGCTGATCGAGCAGTCCGGTGCGCACTACGTGTCGACGCGTGACGGCGAGCTCTCCGAGCTCGGGACGTTCGATCTCGTCGTCGAAGCCGCCGGCAACGCGCACCTGGCGGCGGAAGCGCTGGGCCGGCTCCGCCGCAGCGGCGTCGCGTGCATCCTCGGCATCGACCCGCGCGAGCAGAAGGTCGAGCTGGAGGGGCGGGTGCTGGCCGTCGAGCTGATCCTGCAGAACCACGTGCTCTTCGGCAGCGTCAACGCGCAGCGGCGCGACTGGCTCGCCGCAGTTGCCGACCTCGACCAGGCGCGGCAGCGTTGGCCCGAGGTGCTGGAGCAGCTCGTGCAGCTGCGCGTGCCGCTCGACCGCTTTGCGGAGGCGTTCGAGCACCGCGGCGGCAAGGCGACGCTCGTGCTCGCGGACGACTAGCCCGTCAGACCGAGAGCCCGGCGGCTTCGATTGCCTGACGCGCCAGCGCCTCGTCCTCCTCACCGGCAAGGCCGCTCACACCGACCGCACCGACGCGCACCTCGCGGTCGAACACGGCGAGCCCGCCGAGGAAGAAGGTGAAGAACGGATCGAAGCTTGCGCGCTCGACCGGGTCGTCGCGCACCTTGTCTGCAAGCTCTCTCGTCGACCGCGCATCGCTCCGTGCCGCCGTGTACGCCTTCCGCTGCGCGTTCAGCCGCGTGTCGGCCGCCGCACCGTCCATCGTCGCCGCCGCGACGAGCTCCCCGTGCGAGTCCGCAACGAAGACGGACACCGGGCCGGACGCCTCCCGGACGACGAACGTCACGACCGCCTGCGCGTCACGGAGCTTCATCGAGCAAGGCGTAGCTGGATCCGAGCCGCGCCCCTGCACGGGCGAGGGCCTCGTCGGACGGCACTTCCCAGCCGAACGTGTCCGCGAGCCGGACGATCATGTTGAACAGCGCCGCGACGTGGATGGCGTCGACGAGCGCATCCTCCCCCACGCCGGCCGCCAGGACGGCTTCGGCGTCCTCCTGACCGAGCGCCTCCGGCCGCAACGTCAGCGTCTCGAGGAAGCCGAGCGTCGCGCGCAGCGGCTCGTCGACGGGTGCCGTGCGCCAGTCGCGTCTCACCGCTTCCCAGACCTCCTCGCCGAGGGCGTACGACGCGACCGCGCCGTGGGACGCCGTTCAGAAGGGGCATTGGTTGAGCGAGGAGACGAACGCCGCGAAGAGCTCGCGCTCCCCCGCGCTCCAGTCCGACGGGCCGTTCATCGCCAGGTCGAGCGTGTCGGAGAACGGCCGGCCGAAGAGCTCGGGCCGGTAGTGCAGCGTCTTCAGGACGTCGGGCGGCTCCATCCCCCGCTGCGCGCGGATGGCGTCGAGGAGCACCGCCTCCACGGGCTCGTGGCCGTGCTCCAGGCAGCGCAACCTCACGGCAGCACCGCGAGCGCGGCCTCGAGCCGGTCGAGGCCGGCGGCGACGGCGACGGCGACGGTCTGCTCGAAGATGACGTCCTCCGAGAAGCCGGCGTCCTTCAGCGCCTGGACGTCTGCGTCCGTGAGCTTGTAGGCGTTGCGCCGCACCTTGTCCAGGAACGGGGCGAGCTCCGGCGGAGCCGCGCGTTCGGGCTGCGCGGCCTCGCGCAGGCGCTCCACGAGCGAGTCGTATCGGGTCGGCGGGGCGGCCAAGGTGAGTAGTTCATCACAGTACGATTGCCCCGATGAGCGCGCCAGCGATTGCCGGCGGGCCGGTGCTGACGATCCGGGGAACGCAATACCCCGTCCTCCTGCCCAAGTACCGCGATCCACGCCTGCATCTGGCAGCCGTGATCATCACCCTGCAGGTCCTCGGGCAGACGGCCTTCGGCTTCAACCTGTCGATCGCGCAGATCCTCGTCGCGCTCGGCACGTGCGGCGTGCTCGAGGTCGGGATCGCGTTCTTCAGGCAGCACGTGATCATGTGGCCGGCGAGCGCGCTCCTCACCGGCAACGGCGTGGCGTTCATCCTGCGCGTGCCCGGCACGCAGCACGGCGACTGGTGGAGCCTCCACGGCGCCTGGATCTTCGCGGCGACGGCGGCCGTCTCGCTGCTGTCGAAGCACCTGATCCGCTGGCGCGGCCGCCACATCTTCAACCCGTCGAACTTCGGGCTCGTCCTCTGTTTCCTCGTGCTCGGGAAGGGCCGCGCGGAGCCGCTCGACTTCTGGTGGGGGCCGATGTCCCTCTGGCTCGCGCTCGCGATCGCGCTCATCGTCCTCGGGGGCCTGACGATCCTGTCGCGGCTGCGGCTGCTCGTCATCGCCGGCGGGTTCTGGCTGTCGTTCGCGGCCGGGATCGCGCTGCTGGCGGCGAGCGGACACTCGATGACGGCTCGCTGGCACCTCGGGCCGATCACTGGCTGGTCGTTCTGGTGGCTGCTCGTGACCTCGCCGGAGATCCTGATCTTCCTGTTCTTCATGATCACCGACCCGATGACGATCCCGAAGGGGCGCGTCGCGCGGGTCGTCTACGCCGTCTGCGTCGGGCTCCTCGCGACGCTGCTGATCGCGCCGCGGACGACGGAGTACGCGACGAAGGTCTCCGTGCTCGCCGCGCTCGCTCTCGTCTGCGCCGCGCGCCCGCTGCTCGAGCGCCTCCTGCCGGCGCCGGGCTCGGCCGACGACCGCGCGTGGCCGTGGGCGCGCGGGCTGATGCGCCACGGCTGGGCCTCGACGGCCGGGCTCGCCCTCGGTGTGGCCGCCTTCGCCGGGCTCGTCGTTGCGGCCGGGATCCCGGCCCGGCCCGACACGGCGACCGCGGGGTCGCTGCCGGGTGGCGAGCCGCTCCCGCAGGTGAGCGTCGTCGCGACCGACGGCGTCTCGGCCCGCGTCGATTCGGTCACGGCCGAGCAGATCGCCCGGGACATCGTTCTCGATCTCCGCGCGAATGCGGCGGCGCTCCGCCTCCGCGACCCGCAGCGTGCGAGCGCAGGGGCCGGCGGCGCCTGGCTCGTCGATCTCCGCCGGCAGATCGGGGCCGCGGCCGGCAGCTCGATCTCGGTGCCGACCTACCGGATCTCGCGCGTCGGCCTGACTCTGTCGCGCGGCGACGGCCAGGGCCCGCCGCGGATCGTCGCCTCGATCAGCGGGACGGAGCAGACAGCCGACTATCGCGGCCGGCCGCCGCAGCTCGAGCGTCGCCACGCGCCGGCGTCGTTCAGGCAATCCGTCGAGGTCGCGCTCCAGCAGGGCCACTACGTGATCGTCGGAAGCGGCGGCGGGACGACGACGCCGACGGAGCCGGTGCAGCGCGCAGTGGTGGTTCGCGCGACGGGGGCGCTCGCGCCGGTCCGTCTCCAGGACGTTGCGCCGCAGGTCGGGCTCGACTTCCGCCAGGGCGCGTTCCACTTCGGCGTCTCGAACGACATGACGGCGATGATGGGCGGCGGCGTCTGCTGGCTCGACTACGACAACGACGGCTGGCTCGACCTGTTCGTCGTCAACTCGTTCGCGACGACCGACCGCAGCCGCTGGGAGAGCAACGGCGGGCTCCCGCGAAGCGCGCTCTTCCACAATGTCAGAGGCTCCTTCGTGAACGTCAGCAAGCAGTCGGGCGCGGACCTCGCCGTCCGCGGCGAGGGGTGCGTCGCAGCCGACTTCAACGGCGACGGGTACCCGGACATCCTGGTCACGACGGCGACCTACGACAAGCTCCTCTGGAACAACGGTGACGGAACGTTCACCGAAGGAGCACAGGCCGCCGGGATCGACTCGTTCGGCTGGCACACCGGCGCAGCGGTGGCCGACGTCAACGGCGACGGCCGCCCGGATCTCTTCATCGCCGGCTACACCGACCTCAACTCGCCGGTGACGACCGCCGTCAGCGGCTTCCCCACGAACTACGCGGGCGTCCGCGACCTGCTCTACCTCAACGAAGGCAACGACAAGCGCGGACACGCGAGGTTCCGCGAAGTCGGCGTGCAGGCGGGCCTCGAGTCGACGGACTTCCGACACGGTCTCGGTGCGCTGTTCACGGACTACAACGGCGACGGGCGCCCGGATCTGTACGTCGCCAACGACGAGGACCCGAACCAGCTCTACGAGAACGTCCCCTGGCCGGACGGACCTGCCGCCGACCCGGAAGGGCTCGGCTTCCGCTTCGTGGAGCGCGGCGCCGCTGAAGGCGTCGCCGACCCGTACGCGGGAATGGGCATCGCGTCGGCGGACTACAACGGCGACGGCCGGCTCGACCTCTTCGTGACGAACTCGCGCCGCGAGCCCTACGCTCTTCTGCAACGGCGAGCCGGCTCGAAGGGGCCGGCCTTCCGCGAGGCGCGCTCGACCTTGCGGACGGCATACGCCGGCTCCGCCGGCTGGGGCGCATCCTGGGTCGACCTCGCGGACAACGGCAGGCCGGATCTCGTGCTCGCCAACGGCGACATCCCGATCACGAACCTGGCGAAAGACGCGGGCCGCACGCGCGTCCTGGCGGATCGTGCCTCGAGACAGTTCGCGAACGTCGGCGTCACGGGGCTCAGCACGACCCCGCCCGTGAACGGCCGTGGGCTGGCCGCAGCCGACTACGACAACAACGGCACCCTCGACATCGCGGTCGGGTCGATCGGCGGCCGTCTCGTGCTGCTTCGAAACTCGGGCGCCGCCGGCCATTGGCTCGAGCTCAGGCTCGCGAAGTTCGCACCGGGCGCGGTGGCGACGGTGGAGCTCCCGGACGGGCGCAAGCTCGTGCAGGAACTGCACGCCGGCAGCAGCTACCTGTCCTCCGAGGATCCGCGTTTCCACTTCGGTCTCGGCGACGCGACCTCGGCACGCAGCGTCGTCGTCCGCTTCCCCGGCGGCGGCGAGCGGCGCCTCAGGGACGTCCGCGCCGACCGCCTCGTCCTCGTTCGGCCGCCGGCCGCTCACGCCCCGAAAGCGGCGGCGCCGACGGGCTCCTTCGTGCGGTCGAACTGTGCGGCGGCACCGCGCGGCCGCTCGGTCGCCCGCATCTGGGACGAGGCAGCGCTCACCGCCGCGCCTGCGAACGACAGCCCGGCGCTGCAGGCGCGGAACCTCTTCCATCTCTCGGCGGCCATGTGGGACGCGTGGGACGCGTACGAGGCGAAGGGAACCGGCTACTTCGTGAAGGAGAAGCATCGGGCCGCCGACGTCGAGGCTGCGCAGAACGCCGCGATCAGCTTCGCCGCCTATCGACTGCTGCTCTGGCGCGCCTCGTACGCAGGTGATGTCGCCTCCGCGTTCCGGCGCTTGGCGACGACCATGCGCTCCCTCTGCTACCAGCCCGGCTTCGTCAGCACGAAAGGCGACTCGCCGGCTGCGCTCGGAAACCGGATCGCGGCCGCCGCGATCGCGTTCGGACAGCACGATGGCTCGCTCGAGCGCGAGCACTACGTCGACTCCAGCTACGTGCCGGTGAACGAGCCGCTGGTCGTGTCGCAACCCGGGACGGTCATGCACGACGGGACGTTCTGGCAGCCTCTCGCCTTCGCCCAGCTCGTCGTCAAGGGAGGGCTGCCCGTCGCAGCCGACGTGCAGTCGTTCGTCGACTCACAGTGGGGTCGCGTGCGCGGGTTCGCGCTGCCGGCGGCGAAGGACGGAATGCCCGTCGACCCGGGGGAGCCGCCGCTCGGCAACTCGACCTCGGCGTCGTACAAGCACGCTGCCGTGGACGTCATTCGCTGGAGCGCGCGGCCGGGCGGTGCTGCGATCGCGGCGCGGTGGAACGGTCCGCAGGCGTCGCCCGCCCGGTGGAACGCGATCGCGAATGCGCTGCCCGACTCCAAGCGGCGTCTCGCCCGCGACGTGAAGCTCTACTTCGCCCTCAACGGCGCGCTGCACGACGCCGCCGTCGCGACGTGGGGCGCCAAGCGCAAATACCAGTCGGTTCGGCCGATCTCGATGATCCGCCAGCTCGCGTTCGACGGTCAGCTGCCGCTCGTGCCGGGCCTGGTCGAGCGCATCACGAAGACCGGCCCCACGCCGGCCCTGGCGGCACACGTCGGCGACGTCGCCGTCCGGACTGCGCGTGGCTGGACGCTCGGGACGCGGTGGCTGCCTCGCGCCGGGATCGTGACGCCGCCGTATCCGGGGTGGGTCTCGGACGGGAGCGCCTTCGGGAGCGCGGCCGCCGCGGTTCTCGGTGCGGCGACCGGCAGCGCGCGGTACCGGCACCTCGCCGACCAGGAGACGATCTCCGGTCTCTACGCGGGAACGCAGACTCCCGCCGACGAGGCAGCCGGCCGCCGGCTCGGCTCGAAGCTGGGCAAGCAGGCGTGGGCGCTCGCGCAGCGCTATTTCGCCGGCAGCGTCCGCTGAGCGCTCAGCGGCCGGAGCGGACCTGCAAGCGGCGGGCGACCGTGTCGAGCGTCACCGCGAGCAGGAGGATGATGCCCGTGACGATGTAGATCGTCCCGGTCTTGTACCCCGCCGTGTCGAGACCGTTCGAGACGGTGGCGATGACGAGGGCGCCGATGAGCGCGCTGCGCACCTCACCGCGGCCGCCGAACAGGCTCGTGCCGCCGATGACCGCCGCGGAGATGGCGTCGAGGAGCAACGTGCCGCCGCCGACGTTCAGGTCGACGGAGTTCAGGCGAGCGGCCAGGATCACGCCTCCGACGCCGGCCATCGCGCCGGAGATCATGAAGACGATGATACGGATCCGAGCGACGCTGATGCCCGCGCGGCGAGCAGCCTCGGCGTTGCCGCCGACGGCGTAGACATGACGGCCGAACGGCGTGCGCTTGGCGAGGAACGTCAACGCGATCAGGAAGACGACGACGAGGACTCCGGCCAGCGGCAGCCCGCTCGGAACGGTGGCGTGGTTGGAGATCGCAACGACACCGAAGCAGGCGACGGCGACGCCGATCAGCTTGGCGACGATCAGCAGCGGCCGCTGGATCGCCACGCCCGCGCGACGCTTGGCGATCACGCTGCCCAGTGTGCCGAGCAGGTAGACCCCGGTGATGATTGCCGCG
>DATCYR010000040.1:0-7422 GCA_036526315.1 Gaiellaceae bacterium
CGCACGTACTGGCGCAGCGTCTCCTCGAAGCGGTAGCGCTTGCGGCAGTAGGCGCACTCGTCGAGATGCGCCTCGGCTTCCGAGCGCTCCGCATCCGTGAGCACGCGGTCCATGAACGGCTGCATCACTTCCTCGCAGTGCGCACAGGGGTCGTATGCCGTCACGTTCCCACCGCTTGCTCGGCCATCGCCTTCTTCAGGATACGCCGACCACGATGCAGGCGCGACATGACGGTGCCGATCGGAATGTCGAGGATCTGCGCTGCGTCGGCATACGTGAAGTCGCCGATGTCGACGAGCACGACGACGTCGCGGAAGTCGTGCGGCACCTCCGACAGCGCTGCGACGACGTCGTTCTGCGACAGGCGCTCGACGACGCGGTCCTCGTCGGTGTCGCCGTCGCCCGTGGCCTCGAGCTTGTTGTAGAGGAAGTAATCGCCTTCCTCGAGCGGCTGCTCGTCCGGACGGCGCTGCTGGCGGCGGCCGCGGTCGATGTTGAGGTTCGTGAGGATGCGAAGGAGCCACGCGCGCAGGTTCGTGCCCGGCTGGAAGGACCGCCAACTGCGGAACGCGCGGGCATACGTCTCCTGCACTAGATCCTCGGCCTCCTCGCGGGAGCCGACGAGATGACGGGCGACGCGGTAGACCTGGTCCGACAGCTCAAGTGCTTCCTCCTCGAAGCGCACGCGATCGCGCGCTTCGGTCGCAATCTGCCGAGCGTCCGGCTCCCGAGTCGTCTCGCTCATCCCTCGAGCCACCCTAGCAAGGCGTTCCTCGCATAAACGTCGGGTTATCCACACTCATTCCGGGTACACGAAATCCATGAGCAAAGACGTCGAACGGCGTCGCGCCGAGATCCGTGAGGAGATCTCCGAACAGACCGGCGTGGACGAGCAGCACGAGGACCCGGAAGGGCACGAGCCGCTCCCGGGCGTCGTGGGCAACAGGATCAAACGGGCGAGCGAGCCGGATCCTGATCGAGCGGCCTGAAGCCACCCCTGGCCAGCGCGTCGATCAGTGCCTCACGTGTGGTGCGGTCGTCGTCCCACGTGAGCGAGACCATGCCCATGAGGTTCGCGTTCGCCGCTTCGAGCCCCTCGTGACCCTCCAACACCTTCGCGAGCCGCATCACACAGCGCTCGCAGCGGACGCCGCTCACCTGAAGCGTTTCTTCGCGCAGCACAAGCGTCAGGCTACCGAGCGCTCCACGAGATCCGCGCAGACGGCGCGCAGGCCGCCGTACTCGCCGACGGCGAGCTGGCGATCCGCCTCGCACGTGACGCCGTCGAAGCCGTCCGCGTCGACGGGAAGCTCCGCGAGCAGGTCGCGAACCGCAAGCGCCTCCGACCGATCGGGGTGAATCAGCTTGCCGTGCGGCCCGAACCGCGCCGCCGCCCAGCGGTTCTGCGCGTACACGCCGCGCTCCGACGGCTCGAACGGACGCGGCGGCGCGTCGAGCGCCCACGCACAGAGCGCATGCAGCACGCGGACGAACGCGCGCGTGTGCTCGAGCGACGTCGGCTGATCCGGCATGCGGATCTCGAGCGTGCCGTACTGCGGGTTCGGGCGGACGTCCCACCAGAAGCTGGTGTAAGTACTCGCGAGACCGGTCGCGACCATGTGCTCCACGAACGCCTCCCACTCTGCGTACGAGCGCAGCGCCGGTGGTGCACCGGCGCGCGGCAGCAGCGCGAGCACCTCGGCGCGCACGGAACGAACTCCCGTATCGGCGCCCGCGAGGTACGGCGAGTTCGCGGAAAGCGCGAGCACGAGCGGCAGCCACGGGAGAATCGTCTCGAGCACGCGGTAGCAGTCGTCGGCGCTCGGCATCCCGACGTGGACGTGCAGCCCGCTGACGCCCTGCCGGCGCGCGCTCGGGCCGGCGTACTCGACGAAGTCGCGATAGCGCTCGTCCGGCACGATCTCCTGCTCCTCGGGCCGGCTCGTCGGGTGCGAGCCTGCGGCTGCGACCGTCAGCCCGCTCGCGTGCGCGACGTCGGCCGCCGCACGCCGCAGCTCGGCGATGCGGTCGACCGCCTCGTCCGGCGTCGCCGCCACCTCGTTCGTCAGCTCGACGACCGAGGCGTGGAGCTCCGTCTTCAGCACGCCGGGCAGCGTGCGCCCGTCGACGCCGGCGATGAGCGTTTCCACCTGCGGCGTGAGTTCGAGCGTCTCGGCATCGAGGATCCAGAGCTCCTCCTCGATCCCGACCGTGAGCGCTCGCCCGAAGTTCTGCTCGATCACCGAGCGCGGACGCCGTGGACGGGGCCGCCCGCGGCCTCCCACGCGTAGTACGACGCGCTCGGCCCGTACTCCGCGACGTACGCCTCGATCCGCGGATTGCGCCCGACCTCCTTGGCGCGCTGCGCGTGGTGGAGGAGGTTCGGGTCGTCACGACGCTCCCACACGAGGATCAGGTGCGCCGCCGTCATGAACTCGGCGACGAAGTCGCAGCCGTTCGCAGGGCACGGGAACGGATCAGTGCGGACGCAGAACCAGCCGCCGTGCTCCCCGGCGCCGTCGTCCGTCCAGAGCTCCTCGACCTGCATGAGCTCGATGCCGCCCTGCTCCACCCGCCTGAGGGTACCCGTCAGAAACTTTCTGGATCGGGCACTCTAGAAAGGGGTCGGGTTGCCCGATCCGCAGCCGCAGTCGGATCGGGTGAGGGCGCGTTTAGCCGCGCCCGCCCGGCCCCGCGTCGTACGCTCGCCGGATGACTACGGAGACGTACGACCTCATCGTGCTCGGAGCGGGCTCGGCGGCCCGCGACGGCGCGGCCAAGGCCGTCCGCGAGCACGGCGCCCGCGTCGCGATCGTCGAGCGCATCCGCTGGGGCGGCTCGTGCCCGAACGTGGCGTGCCGCCCGACGAAGGCCTACCTCGTTGCCGCCGAGCTGCTGCACGACATCCGCCGACACGCCGCGGAGCGGGGAATCGACGTCCCCGCCCCGGCCCTCGATCTCGCTCGCACGCGGGCCTGGAAGAACTCGCTGCGCCGCGACCAGGACAGCTGGGTGCAGGTGCTGCGCGACGCCGGCTACGGCGTGTATCCCGGTGAGGCGTCGTTCGTCGACGCGCAGACGGTCCGCGTCGGGGACACCGCGCTCAGCGCCGAGCGGGTCTTGATCGCCACGGGAGGGCGCACTGCGGTCCCGCCGATTCCGGGCATCGAAGACGTGCAGTGGATCGACCACATCAGCGCGCTCGAGCTGACGGAGGTGCCCGAGTCCCTGCTCGTCGTCGGCGCCGGACCGGTCGGGCTCGAGTTCGCGCAGATCTTCGCGCGCTTCGGCTCTCGCGTGACGATCGTCGACCACGGGCCGCAGATCGCCGCACGCGCCGACATCGACGCTGCGCGCGAGCTGCAGTCGGCGCTCGAGGACGAAGGCATCGAGGTGGTGCTGAACGTCGGCGTCGACCGCGTGAGCCGCGGCGAAGCCGTCGTCGCCGGGCGCACGGTCGAGGTCTCCCACGTCCTGCTCGCGTCAGGCCGCGTCCCGAACGTCGAGGAGCTGAACCTCGGCGACATCGGCGTCGAGACCGCCCGCGGCGGCGTCGTCGTCGGCGATCGCCAGCGCACGTCGGTGACGGGCATCTGGGCGGCCGGCGACGTCGCGGTCGGGCCGATGTTCACGCCGACGGCGCAGTACCAGGCGCGCATCGCGATCGAGGACATGTTCGGCTCCAACGGCGCCAGAGCGGCCGACTACTCCGTTCTGCCGACGGCCATCTTCACGGATCCCGAGCTCGGCTCGATCGGGCTGACGGAGCACGAGGCGCGTGCGCACGGCTACGACGTCGGCGTCGCGACGCACCCGCTGAAGGCCGTCACGCGCGCACAGTACTACGGGCTCGAGCGAGGGCTCTACAAGATCGTCTACGACCGCGCGACCCGCCGCGTGCTCGGCATCCACCTCGTCTGCCGCGCCGCGAGCGACATCGTCGGCACGCTCGCGATCGGGTTACGCCTCGGCGCCACCGTCGACGACCTCGCTGCCGTGCACCACGTGTACCCGAGCTTCGCGGAGGGGCTCAAGGCCGCTGCCGAGCAGGCCGCCTAGATCGACCCAGACCTGGTCGCGCCCCTCGACGAAGCGCATCACGATGGAGCCGCACGACGGGCAGCGGACGACGACGCCGGCGGCGCGGTAGACGCGCAGCGCCCCGACGAAGTTCTCCGCGCCGCACCAGCGGCACCTGCCGGCGGCGTCGGTCGCCTCGTGCCCGAACACGTCGCTCAGCAGGGCACCGATCGCGTTGCCGTCCACGTACGTCACGTCATGCACCTCCGAAGCGTTCGGTCCGAATGCGGCCAGGCCGGTGGCCGAGCGCGACCAGCCCTTCCGCGGCAGCCTCGACGAAGCTCGTCGGCCCGCACACGAACACGCGCGGATTCTGCGCCGGTGGATAGGCGACGTCGCGAAGCAGATCGACGTCGACTCGACGCGCGTAGCCCTGCCAGCCAGGCGGTTGCGCGCGCGTCAGGGTCTGCACGACGTTCGCGCCGACCTGCTGAAGCTCGTCGCGGTAGATGACGTCGTCGATCGTGCGAGCGGAGTAGAGCAGGGTCGCCGGAACCGTCGACCCGGCGGCCCGGCGCAGGCGGAGCATCGCCATCAGCGGGACGATCCCCGACCCTCCGGCGACGAGGAACAGCGGGTCGGTCGCGTCGTCGGGCTCCCAGACGAAGTAGCCGCCGATCGGGCCGCGGAGCTCGAACCTGTCGCCGGGGACGACCTCGGCGACGAGGTACGGCGAGACCTCGCCGTCGTCCAGGCGCTCGACCGTCAGCGCCAGCGGCTCGCCCGGTGCGGAGGCGATCGAGTAGCTCCGCTCGGCCTGGTAGCCGTCCTCCGCGGTCAGCCGCACGTCGACGTGCTGGCCGGCTCGGTGACCGGACCAGCCGGGGACGTCGAGGACGAGGGTGCGAACGCGCGGCGTCTCAGTCACCGTGTCGGCGACGGACGCGACGTGCCAGGTCAGTCGCCCCAGTACCGCTGCTCGCGCCAAGGATCGCCGTAGTTGTGGTAGCCGTTCGTCTCCCAGAAACCAGGCTCGTCCTCGTCGAGCAGGCGCAGCCCACGCACCCACTTGGCGCTCTTCCAGAAGTACAGGTGCGGAACGAGCAGACGCGCGGGGCCGCCGTGCTCGGGGTCGAGCGGCTCGCCGTCGTAGCCGAACGCGATCCACGCCTTCCCGCCCGTCAAGTCCTCGACCGGGACGTTCGTCGTGTAGCCGCCGTCCGAGTACGCCACCGCGTAGGCGGCGTCGTAGTCCACCTGCTCGAGCAGCGTGTCGACGGAGACCCCCTCCCAGTCGGTGTCGAACTTCGACCACTTCGTGACGCAGTGGATGTCTTTCGTGACGCTCTCGGACGGCAGCGCGCGGAACTCGTCCCATGTCCACGTCACGGGCGCCGACCCACCGGAGACGGTGAAGCTCCACTGCTCGAGCGCCGTGTGCGGCGTCGGGCCGGCCGAGAGCACGGGGAAGTCGTCCGTCACGTACTGCCCGGGCGGAAGACGGCCGCTGTCGTCCCCCCGCCCGCGCCCGCGAAACCCACGCGAGACGATCCCCACGAAGCGACCGTACACCAACAGCTGGGGTCAGACCCCAATGAGGCCGGAGCGTAAGCCGCAGGCTTACGCGAAGGCGAACTCATCCGTGCGTCGATGGCCGCAGGCCACCGACACACGGACGGAACAGAACAGCCGCCGACCCACAAAGAGTGCGCGGGCTCCGCCCGCGCACGTTCCCCGCTAAGCGGGTGTAACACAATCCGGCTCTGACCCGCAGGGGTCAGAGCCGGGGAAAGTTGAGCCGAGGGCCCGGGCAGGCGGGCGGGCCCTCAGCTCGGCGCTTCCGCACGCCGTGCTGGCCTACGGCTCCGGCGGAAGCAGGCCCCCAGGGGTTCGGGGCCAGTCGGGACGGCGGTCGTTCACGGTTGCCGTCCAAGCTCGACAGTCACGGTCTTGTCCGAGTTCCCGCGGACGACCTCGACGGAGATCTTGTCGCCCGGCTGCTTCGACGCGATCACGTCGATCAGGCGCTCGACGGTGCCGATCGGCTCGCCGTCGACCTTGACGATCACGTCGCCGCCGGCGGGCCAGCTCTCGCCCTCGACGGTGACCTGGTCGTTCGCCGGCTTCAGCCCGGCCTGTGCAGCGCCGCTGCCGGGACGCACCGTCGCGACGAGCACGCCGCTCGTGACCGGAAGATGGAACAGCCGCGCGATCTGCGGCGTCAACGTCTTCCCCTCGATGCCGAGGAACGCGTGCTCGACCTTCCCGTGCTTGATCAGCTGCGCGACGACGTCCTTGACGGTGTTGATGGGAATCGCGAACCCGATGCCGACGTTGCCCTGGCTCACGCCGCCGGTCTCGATCTGCGCGTTGACGCCGATGACGTCGCCCTGTGCATCGAGGAGCGGGCCGCCGGAGTTGCCGTGGTTGAGCGCCGCGTCGGTCTGGATGACATGTCCGATCGAAAGGTTGTTGGGCGCCTCGATCCGCCGCTGCACCGCGCTGACGATGCCGGCGGTGACCGAGCGGTCGAGACCGAACGGGTTGCCGATCGCGATCACCTGGTCGCCGACGCGCACCGCATCGGAGTCCCCGAGGGGCAGCGCCTTGAGAGCGCTCGCCTGGACGTGCACCTTCAGGACCGCGATGTCGGTCGACGGATCGCTCCCGACCAGCCGGGCGCGGTAGCGCTCGTTGTTCGAGAAGCTGACCTGGATCGACGTCGCGCCGCGCACGACGTGATAGTTCGTGACGATGTCGCCGGCGCGGTCGATGACGAAGCCCGAGCCGAGCGCGCGCTCCGTCTGCGTCGTCGAGCCGAACGGATTGCCGAAGAACGGATCGTTCTGCTGCTGCACGTGCAGCGTCGTCTCGATGTGCACGACGCCCGGGGCCGACGAGCGGTAGATCTCGTTGATCGACTCGCGTCGTCCCGTCTGGAAGGCGGCGGGCACCGCGGACGACGGCTCCACCTCCTCGCGGATGACCGTCGTCTTCGTTCCCACCTTCCCAAGCGCGGCCGCGCCGCCGAGCGCAACGGCACCGCCAACGACAGCGGTGAAGACCAGCCCGACGGCGCGGCTTGGAAGGAGGGTGCGATGCATCCGATCCGGTTCTACCGAGCCGGGTCTTAATGCTGGGTTAACCGTTGGTTAAGGCGCCGATTCGGCGGCGCCGCATCAGGGCAGCGCGCTCCGCGCCCTGAACCAGCTAAGCCACCCCTAAGGTGAGGAGCCAGATCCCACCGAGGACGGCGGTGCCCACGGTGAGCCACATCACGTAGTCGCCGACGACGCCGCTGTGGGCGGCCTTCAGACCGGCGACAGGCGGCTCCACGAAACGAGCGGCGGCCGCCCGCAGCCCTTCGGGGATCCGCCGCCGGTAGAGGCCGAAGAGCGCCAC
>DATCYR010000041.1:0-23105 GCA_036526315.1 Gaiellaceae bacterium
CACGACGTCGCGCAGATCCTCGACATGGAGGGCGTCGCGATCCGCGCCGGGCATCACTGCTGCCAGCCGCTGATGGCGAAGCTCGGCGTGGCGGCGACCAACCGTGCGAGCTTCTACCTCTACACCATTCCCGAGGAGATCGACCGGCTCGCCGAAGGCCTGCACAAGGCCCATAAGCTTCTAGCTGCATGAACGAATTCGACCAACTGTACCGCGAGGTGATCCTCGATCACTACAAGAACCCGCGCGGCCACGGGCTGATCGAGCACGCCGACGCGGAGGCCGAGGGCCAGAACCCGCTGTGCGGCGACGAGGTCTCGATCTACGTCGCGTTCGGCGAGGACGGGGACACGATCGACGAGGTGAAGTTCTCCGGCCGCGGCTGCGCGATCTCGCAGGCGGCCACGTCGATGCTCACCGAGCTCGTGCAGGGCCGGAGCGCGCAGGAGGTGGCGACGCTCCCGCGCGAGGAGCTGCTGGACGAGATCGGCATCCCGCTGACGCCGGTGCGCCTCAAGTGCGCGCTGCTCGGCCTGTCGACGCTCAAGCTCGCGCTGCACAAGGCGAAGGGAACGCCGCTCCCGGAGGAGTGGGCCGGCGCCTCCTCCGACCTCGAGTTGAAGTAACGCGTGCCGGAGCTCGACGTCTGCCCGGTCGAGGAGCTGCCCTCGTGCTCCGTGCGCATCGTGTGGGCCGGCTCGCTGGCCGTCGGCGTCTACAACCTGAACGGCGAGTACTACGCGCTCGAGGACCGCTGCTCGCACGACGACGGGCCCCTCTGCGAGGGCGACTTCGAGTGCGACGAGGGGATCGCGATCTGCCCGCGGCACGGGGCGAACATCGACATCCGCACCGGGCGCGCGCTGTCGTTGCCTGCCGTCGAAACCGTGGCGACATATCCCGTCCGCGTCGTCGACGGGATGGTCAAGGTTCAGGTGTGACGGAGCCCCAAGGCGCCGCTTGCGGCGCCGACTCTCAGCTCGACGGGTTCCACCCGTCGAGCGTCTGAAATGACCGGTCGACACGCAGAAATCAATCCCGACGCGCTGAAACGCTGCTGGAGGACCTCGGACCCGGCCTACAACGCGTACCACGACGAGGAGTGGGGACGGCCCGTCGTCGACGAGCGCGGCATGTTCGAGTGCCTCTGCCTCGAAGGCTTTCAGTCCGGCCTCTCGTGGCTGACGATCCTGCGCAAGCGCGAGAACTTTCGCGCGGCGTTCGCGAACTTCGACCCCGAGGCGGTTGCGCGCTTCGACGCGCGTGACGTCGATCGCCTCCTGGCCGACGCCGGCATCGTGCGGCATCGCGGGAAGATCGAGGCCGCGATCGCGAACGCCCGCGGCACTGTCGAGCTCCGCAACTCGGGAACGCCGCTGCACGAGCTCGTCTGGTCGTACCGGCCCGCCAATCACCGCGCGCCGCGCCGTGCCGACGAGTGGCAGGCGACGACGCCGGAGTCGGTCGCGCTGTCGAAGGCGTTGAAGCGTGCGGGCTTTCGCTTCGTCGGCCCCACGACGGTCTATGCCGCGATGCAGGAGTGCGGCGTCGTCAACGACCATCTCGCGGATTGCTGGGTCCGAGCAGCCGTGCAGAAGGAGATCGACGCCGTTGCTCGATGATCGTGTGCGCTGCGTGCTCGCGCGGCTCGAGGAGGAGGACGCCGCCGAGCGAGCTGCGGGCCTGCCCCCGGCCGAGCGGTCCCGTGCCGTCGAGCCGACCACCGGCCGCTTCCTCTTCTCGCTCGTCGCGCCGCAGACGGGCTGCGAGGTGCTCGAGCTCGGCGGCTCGCGCGGCTACTCGACGATCTGGCTCGCCGCGGGCGTCCGCTACCTCGGCGGACGCGTCCTCTCGATCGAGCACGATCCACGCAAGATCGACGCGTGGCGCACCAACATCGCGGAGGCAGGGCTCGACGACTGGGCCGAGCTCGTCGAGGGCGACGCGAAGACGGCCGTGCCGGCCATCGAGGACGTCTTCGACGTCGTCTTCCTCGACGCGGAGAAGGACGACTACGAGGAGCTCTTCGCGGCCGCGCGGCCGAAGCTCGAGCCGGGCGCGCTCGTCGTCGCCGACAACGTTCTGTCGCACCGGGAGACACTCGGCGCGTACTCCCAAGCGCGCCAGGACGACCCCAGCCTGCTGTCCGTGACCGTCCCGCTCGACCGCGGCCTGGAGCTCAGCGTCGTACTCCGCGACGCCTGATACCCTGCCGTTAACCGCGGAAAGGAGGTGGTCCGAGAGTGGAGATTTCCAGTACGGGCAGTGGAGGTACCAGCGGGTAGAGGTGCGTCCCCGGGACCTACGGGGAATCGCCTAGCCAGCGTGGGGGACGACGCGTTACGCGCCGCCCGGCTCTTGGGCCGAGGCAGGAAGCGCCTCTACTAATCCATCGCTGGTAACCGGATCGGGGCCGCCGCAAGGCGGCCCCTGTCTTTTCAGACGGCGCGGCGGAGCTGGTCGTCGAGCGGGACGAGCGGGAGCTCGAACGTCCGCACTGCTTCGTCGTTCGAGACGACGTTGTCACCGTGCTCCAGCATCTTCAGGAGGTCGCGCGTCAGCGGGATGTTGCCGGGGAGCCGCTCGGTGACGAGCGCGTTCGCGCGCATCAGCGCCATCGGCACGTGCACGCTCGGCCGGCGCTGCCGCAGGGTGCGCTTGAGCCGCGCCCAGAACTCGTTCCAGGTGACGGCATCGGGCCCGCCGAGCTCGTAGACGCGGCCCGTGACGTCGTCGCGCTCGACCGCCTCGGCGAAGTACGCGGCGACGTCGTCGGCCCAGATCGGCTGGATCTGCTGCCGTCCGCTCCCCGTGATCGGCGTGACCGGCGACAGACGTGCGAGCTTCACGAACGTCGACAGGATGCCCCCGTCGCGAGCGAAGACGAAGCTCGGGCGGAAGACGACGTGCGGGATGCCGGAGTCGCGGACGAGCCCTTCGGTCTCCCATTTCGCCCGGTAGTACGGAACGAGGTCCTTCGTCGCCTCGCTCGTGCCGAGCGCGCTCATGTGGACGAAGCGGCCGACGCCGGCGTCGCTCGCCGCGGCCAGCAGGGTCCGCGTTCCCTCGACCATGATTCGCTGGAAGTCGCGCTCCGGCCCCTGGCGGATCGCGACGAGATGGACGATCGCGCCGGCGCCGTCGGCCGCACGGCGCAACGCCGCCGCGTCCGTCATGTCGCCCTGGACGAGCTCGCATCCCCACGCCGTCAGGGTCGAGGCCTTGCGGGGATCGCGCACGAGACAGCGCACGGGCAGCTCCCGTCCGCGCAGCTCGTGGACGACGTGGCCGCCGACGAACCCTGTCGCGCCGGTGACGAGGATCAACCGGCCGGCTCGCGCTGGAAGTTCTGCCAGTACCGCGACGGCGTCGGGCCGCGCTGCCCCTGGTACTTCGAGCCGATCTCACCCGTGCCGTACGGCGTCTCCGCGGGCTCGCTGAGCTGGACGAAGGAGATCTGCCCGATCTTCATGCCCGGGTAGATCGTCACCGGCAGGTTGGCGACGTTCGAGAGCTCGAGCGTGACATGGCCGTTCCAGCCCGGGTCGATGAAGCCGGCGGTGGAGTGGATGAGGAGTCCCAACCGGCCGAGACTCGACTTCCCCTCCAGGCGGGCGACGAGATCGTCGGGCAGGCGCACGCGCTCGAGGGTCGACCCGAGCACGAACTCACCGGGATGCAAGACGAACGGCGTGTCCTCCTCGACCTCGACCAGCTCGGTCAGGTCCTCCTGCTCCTCCCGCACGTCGATGTAGGGGTAGCGGTTGTTGTGGAAGACCCTGAAGTAACGGTCGACGCGCACGTCGACGCTCGACGGCTGCAGGAGCGAGTCGTCGTACGGCTCGATCTCGATCCGGCCCTCCTCCAGGAGGCGCGCAATCGTCCGGTCTGACAAGACCACGGGGCGATTCTACGGGCGGCCGAGGAGGTGTTAGGTTTCCCAGCCTTGCCGCAGGCCAGGCCCCCCAGGCCCCCGAGGACGCCCCGCAACGTCCTCCAGCCGGTCGACCCCACCGCGCGCTCGAAGCTGCGCCGGGCCGAGGCCAGGCAGCGCCGGCACAAGCGGCGCCTGCGCATCGCCGGCGCACTGCTCGCGCTGATCGCGGCCGGCGTCGTCGGCGGCGTGATCGCGACGCACATTCGCGGGCACAACCCCGTCCGTGCGGCCGCGCGCTCACAGCCGGCGCCGCGCCGGGCGAAGAGCCTGCAACCCCGGCCGCTGCCGAAGGAAGTCCACGGCGTCCACGTGACGATGGCGCTCGCGGGCATCCCGGGGAAGCTCGAGCAGTACATCGCGATGAAGAAGAGCGGCCTCAACACGGTCGAGCTCGACGTCAAGGACGAGAACGGCGAGGTGGGCTGGCCGGTGAACGTCCCGCTCGCGCGCAAGGTCGGCTCGGGAATGCGCTACTACAACCCCGAGCAGGCGATCGCGAAGATCCACGCCGCCGGTCTCTACCTGATCGGCCGGGTCGTGACGTTCGAGGATCCTGTGCTCTCCGAGAACGCGCCGCAGCTCGCCATCCGCCGTGCCGACGGCTCGCGCTGGGTGAACAACGGCGGCCTCGGCTGGACGAACGAATACGACAAGCGTGTCTGGAAGTACAACGTCGACATCGCGGTGCAGGCGGCGAAGCTGGGCTTCGACGAGATCCAGTTCGACTACGTCCGCTTCCCGAGCGACGGCGACCTCTCGCAGATCCGCTACCCCGGCGCCCACACGCAGCCGATGGGCTGGACGATCCCGGCGTTCCTGGCGTACGCCCGGTCACGCCTGCACCCGCTGGGCGTGCGCCTGTCCGTCGACGTCTTCGGGCTCTCGGCGACGCGCGACCTCGGCATCGGCCAGTTCCCCGCACGCATCGCACCGCTCGTCGACACGATCTACCCGATGGTGTACCCGTCGCACTACGTGGCGGGCGAGTACAACATCGTCAACCCCGACGACCGGCCCGGAACGACCGTCGCCTACTCGTTGCGCGACTTCCGCACGAAGGTTGAGGGACGAAAGACGCTGCTCGTTCCCTGGCTCCAGGACTTCTCGCTCGGCCGCACGTACACCTTGGCCGACGTCCAGGATCAGATCCAGGCCGCCCGGCTCGAGCACGTGAAGGGCTTCATGCTCTGGAACGCAGCCGGCGTCTACACCGTCCGGGCGCTGGCGACGAAGCCCTTCTAGGGGTCTGACCCCGCAGGGGGTCAGACCCCCTCTGTGAAACCTCCGTATGCAGTTATGCAGTGGAGCCGGTCGCTGCGTTATCGTGGACGGTGATGGCGGCGACGAAGGCAATCGAGCTGCGGACGGCGATTCCGGGACCGCGCTCACAGGAGATTCTCGAGCGGAAGGCGCGGGTGATCGCCGACCCACTCTCCGTCTACATGCCGGTCGTGATCGACCACGCCGACGGCGCGACCCTGACCGACGTCGACGGCAACACGTTCCTCGACTTCACCGGCGGCGTCGGCTGCCTCAACGTCGGCCACGCGAACGCGCGCGTCACCGAGGCGGTGCAGGAGCAAGCCGCGCGCTTCCTCCACACGGACTTCACGATCGTCCCGTACGAGGTCTACGTCACCCTCGGGGAGCGGCTCGTCGCGACGGCGCCGATCTCCGGCCCGGTCAAGGCCGCCTTCTTCAACGCCGGTACGGAGGCTGTCGAGAACGCCGTCAAGTTCGCCCGCGCGTACACGAAGCGGCCCGCGGTGATCGCCTTCGAGGGCGGGTTCCACGGACGCACGCTGCTGTCGCTCTCCTTGACGTCGAAGACCCATCCGTACAAGGCGGGGCTCGGCCCGTTCGCGCCTGACGTCTACCGCGTGCCGTTCGCGCAGGACTACCGCGGCCCGGACGCGGCCGGGGCGCTCGCGGCGCTCGAGCGCGCGCTCGTGACCCAGGTTGCGGCCGAGAGCGTCGCCGCGGTCGTGATCGAGCCGGTGCAGGGCGAGGGCGGCTTCGTCGTCGCGCCGCCGGAGTTCCTCGCCGGCGTGCGCAGGATCTGCGACGACAACGGCATCGTGCTCGTCGTCGACGAGGTGCAGACGGGCTTCGGTCGCACGGGCAAGCTCTGGGGGATCGAGCACTACGACGTCGAGCCGGACCTGATGTGCGTCGCGAAATCGATCGCGGCCGGCCTTCCGCTCTCCGGCGTCCTCGGGCGCGCCGAGATCATGGACGCGCCGGGGGACTCGGCGATCGGCGGCACCTATGTCGGCAACCCGGTCGCGCAGGCCGCAGCGCTCGCAGTCCTCGACGTGTTCGAGGAGGAGGGCCTCGTCGAGCGCGCCGCACAGGTCGGCGACGCGATCCGCGAGCGAATGCTCGGCTGGCAGCAGCGGCATCCGGCGATCGGCGACGTGCGGGGCCTCGGCGCGATGCTCGCGATCGAGCTCGTCGACGATCCCGCGACGAAGCGGCCCGCTCCCGAGCTGGCCACGAAAGTGGTCGAGGCGGCGGCCGACCGAGGGCTGCTGCTCCTCAAGTCAGGGATCTACTCCAACTGCATCCGCGTCCTCGTCCCGCTCGTCATCACGGACGCGCAGCTCGACGAAGCGCTCGGCGTCTGGGAAGACGCCCTCGACTCAGCACTCGCGGCCTAGACGCCGATAGAGCCCGGGATGGCCGGGTTCGTGATCGCGATCGTCGCGGCAGTGCTGCCGTTCGTCCTCGGCGCGCTCGGGCTCGGCCGCCTGCGGGTCTTGATCATCGGCGGCGTTCTCGGTTTCGCATGGACGGTCGGGATGGCCGCGACGCGCTCTGCGGGACCCAGCGGGCAGCCGCCGCTCTGGTTCGCGCTCGGCCTCGTCGTCCTGCTCTACGCGATCTGGTGCGGCGGCCTGTGGCTCGGCGCACGGCTCCGGCGTCTACGCCACGCGACCCCTGGGTAGCTTTCGCTCGTGGTCGGGGAGACGATCGCGGGCCGATACGAAGTCGAAGAGCTCGTCGGGCACGGCGGGATGTCGAGCGTCTACAAGGCGCGGGACGCCCTGCTCGAGCGCCATGTCGCGCTGAAGGTGCTCCACGAGCAGTACAGCACCGACGACGACTTCGTCGAGCGCTTCAAGCGTGAAGCGCGGTCGGTCGCACAGCTCCAGCACCCCAACATCGTCACGGTCATCGACCGGGGCGAGGAGGACGGCCGCCAGTACATCGTCTTCGAGTACATCGACGGCGAGAACCTGAAGGAGCGCGTCGTCCGCAACGGGAGGCTCGACGTCCGCGAGGCGCTGGAGATCGCCGTCGAGGTCGCGCGCGGGCTCGCGTTCGCGCACGAGCAGGGTCTCGTCCACCGTGACGTGAAGCCCCAGAACATCCTCCTCAACGGCGACGGGCGGGCGAAGGTGACGGACTTCGGGATCGCCCGCACGGTCGACGTCGACGGCATGACGCAGACCGGGACGGTACTCGGGACGTCCAACTACATCGCGCCCGAGCAGGCGAGCGGCCAGCGGGTGGACGTCCAGAGCGACGTCTACGCGCTCGGAGCCGTCCTCTACGAGCTGCTCGCCGGCGAGGTTCCGTTTCCCGGCGAGAGCTTCGTCGTCGTCGCGATGAAGCACATGCACGAGCCCGCACCGAGCCTGCTCGACGTTCGCCGCGACGTCCCGCTCCGTGTGGCGGCGGCCGTCGACCGCGCCCTCGAGAAGGATCCTGAGCAGCGATTCCCGACGATGGACGCGTTCGCCGCAGAGCTCCAGGCGTGTCTCGCAGAGCTCGACCGCGGGGAGGAGGGCGACGCGACGATGGTGATCCCGTCCGCGGCGGCGGCCGCCACAAAGCCACGACGCCGGAAGGTGTCGCGGTGGCCGATCGTGATCGGCGTCCTCGCGCTCGTCGCGATCGCGGCGATCGTCATCGGCCTGCTCGCGATCCCGGGAACGAACGACAGCGGCCCACCGCCTGCGACCACGCGTGTGGCGCTGACGGGCATCACGTCGTACGACCCCTACGGCGACAACAAGACGGAGAACTCGGGGGCCGCTCCGAACGTCACCGACGGGAACCAGGCGACGTACTGGTCGACCGAGCACTACAACGACGCGCCGTCGCTCGACAAGCCCGGTGTCGGTGTCGTCGTCGACGCAGGCACGCTCGTCGAGCTCACGCGCCTGACCGTCGTCACCGACACGCCCGGTTTCAAAGCGCAGATCAAGGCGACGAACACGGAGGGCGGGACGACCGAGAACGTGTCGCCGTCGAAGGTCGTCGGCACGACGACCTCGTTCGTGATCTCCCCGTCGGGACCGAAGCGCTACTACGTGATCTGGATCACGCAGCTACCGCAGGACCGGAACTACGCGCACGTCAACGAGGTGCGCGGCTTCAAGCGCTAGTACTGCAGCTTCGCGCGGCGTTGCTGCCGCTCGAGCGCGAGGTCGATGAGGCGGCGGAGCAGCTGCCGATACGGGATCCCCGAGGCCTCGAAGAGCTTCGCGTAGACGCTCGTCGCGGTGAAGCCCGGAATCGTGTTCAGCTCGTTCACGACCACGCGCTCGCCGTCGACGACGAAGCAGTCGGCGCGCGCCATCCCCTCGCACTCGCTGACGCGGAAAGCCTCGACGGCCGTCGTCTGAACCCGCTCGAGCACATGCGCCGGCAGATCCGGCGGAACGAGGAGGTCCATCCCGCCGGCGTCGTACTTGGACGAGTAGTCGTACCACTCGTGCCCGAGCGGCACGATCTGCCCGGGCAGCGACGCGATCGGCTCGAAGTTCCCGAGCACGCCGACCTCGACCTCGATCCCGTCGAGGAACTCCTCGATCAGCACCTTCTCGTCGTGCCGGAACGCGAGCTCGAGCGCCGGCCCCAGCTCGGCCTCGTCGTGCACCTTGCTGATGCCGACCGAGGAGCCGAGGCGGGCGGGCTTGACGAAACAGGGGTAGCCGAACGGGTTCCCCACTGCGTCCCCCGGCCGCAGCGCGACATGCCTCGCGACCGGGATGCCGCTGTCACGAAGGACCTTCTTGAACAGGTCCTTGTCCATGCACAACGCCGACGCCGCGACGCCCGCGCCGACGTACGCGACCCCGGCGAGCTCGAGCAGGCCCTGGACGGTGCCGTCCTCGCCGAAGGGCCCGTGCAGGATCGGCAGGACGACGTCGACGGATCCGAGCGTCGCAGGCGCGTTCGCGGCGGGCACCGGCAGCGTCTCGGCAACGGTGCCGTCACCGGAACCGAGCTCCCAGCGGCCGTCCCGGCCGATCGCCACCGTCACGACGTCGTACTGGTCCGGATCCAGGGATTCGAGCACGGACCGCGCGGACGCGAGCGAGATGTCGTGCTCGGAGGAGCGGCCGCCGGCGAGGACTGCGACCCGGAGTCGCGGCATCAGGGCGGGCCGGGCTGCGTCGTCGTGACGCCCGTGAACTTGCCGACGGCGATCGTCACGACCGTGCCCGGCGGCGCCTGACCCGTCGGATCCTGCGTCTGCACGATCCCATCCTGATTCGGGTCGTTGACAGGCTGCGTCACGATCTTCACCCCGAAGCCGGAAGCCTTCAGCTGCGTCACCGCGTCCGCCTGCGAGAGGCTCGTGACGTCCGGGATGGTCGACGTCTTCGGCCCGCGCGAGACGGTGAGTGTCACCGTGGTGCCCGGCGGCTGGTACGTGCCCGCGTCGGGGCTCTGCGCGATGACGGAGTCCTTCGGCGCGTTGTCGTCGACATCCCTGCGCCGGACGGCGAAGCCCGCGCCGAGCAGCGCCGAGTTCGCGCTCTCGAACGTCGACCCGACGACGCTCGGCACGATCACCGGCTTGGGGCCCTTCGACACCTTCAGCGTGACGCTCGACTCCTGGTCGACGCGTGCGCCGGCCTTCGGCGTCTGCGCGAAGACCTGCCCCTGCGGCGCGTTGTTGTCGACGTTCTGGATCTTCCACTTCAAGTTCGCAGCGCGGAGATCGGAAAGGGCCTGGTCGAGCGGCTCGCCGACGACGCTCGGCACGTCGGTCTGCGGCGGCCCGGCCGACGAGAAGACGGTGACGTAGTTGCCCTTCTCGATCTTCTCGCCGGGCTGCGGGTCCTGCTTGAAGACGTACGTCTCCGGTGTCTTCGCGTTGTACTGGCGGACGACCTGCACACGGAGCCCCTTCTCCCGGATCTGCTTGACCGCGTCGATCTCGCGCAGCCCGACGTAGTTCGCGACGGCGACCTTCGAGTTGGTCAGCTGCGTCTGCACCTGGTTGTAGAGGAAGTAGCCGCCGACGATCGCGGCGAGGACGAACAGCAGTGCGACGATCCACGGCCAGACCGCGCGGCGGCGCGGCTCGTCGTAGTCGTAGTACGCAGCAGGCGGGGCGTACGGCACCGTCTCGCGCGTCCGCGGCGCCGTGATCGCCGTGACGGCCGTCGGCGGCGGGCCGGAGATGATCGCCGTCGCGGCCTCCTCGGTTGCAGGCGAGACGGCGGCGCCGCTCGCCACGCGCGCGAGGTCGGCATCCATCTCCTCGGCGCTCTGATAGCGGTCGGCGGGATCCTTCGCGAGCGCGCGCAGCACCACCATGTCGAGGTCGCGGGGGATCTCGGCCCGGCGCGCGGACGGCGGCTCCGGCGTGCTCGACAGATGCTTCATCGCGATCTCGACGGGCGTGTCGCCGGTGAACGGTACGACGCCCGTGAGGAGCTCGTAGAGCACGACACCGACGGAGTAGAGGTCGGACGTCTGGTCGACCGGCGCACCCTTCGCCTGCTCCGGGGAGAGGTACTGCGCCGTGCCGATGATCGACCCCGCCTCCGTCATCTGGCTCGCACCCGCGCGCGCGATCCCGAAGTCCGTCACCTTGAGCCGCCCCTCGGCGTCGACGAGCACGTTGTGCGGCTTGATGTCGCGGTGGACGATGCCGTGACGGTGCGCGAAGCGCAGCGCCGAGAGGATCTGGCGCGCGTAGTCGATCGCGACGCTCACGGGCGCCGGGCCGCGGGCGACGATCAGCTCCTTGAGCGAGCGGCCGTCGAGGAACTCCATCGCGATGTAGTAGGTGCCCTCGGCCTCGCCGCGGTCGTAGATCGAGACGATGTTCGGATGCGAGAGGCTCGCGGCGTTCTTGGCCTCGCGGCGGAAGCGCTCGACGAACTGCTCGTCGCCCGCGTGGCGGTCGTTCAGGATCTTGATCGCGACGCGACGGCCGAGCACCTCGTCCTCCGCGAGATAGACGTTCGCCATCCCGCCCGTGCCGAGCTTGCGCACGATGCGATAACGCCCGTCGAAGAGGGTGTTGAGGAGGGTGTCGGATACGGCCATCGGGGCTATCTCACAGTAGGGTTCGCCCCTACCGGAGCGCTGCCTCCATCAGCTGCTTCGCAATCGGCGCGGCGACCGTCCCGCCGAAGCCGCCGGCCTGGTTCTCGACGACGACTGCGACGACGATCTTCGGCGCGTCGGCGGGGGCGAACGACACGAACCACGTCGTGTTGATGTTGCCGCGGCCGGTCTCGGCCGTTCCGGTCTTCCCGGCGACGCGGACACCGGGAATCTGCGCCGCCGTGCCCGTGCCGCCCTGAACGACGAGCTCCATCATCTGCGTCAGCTCGTCGGCCGTCTGACGCTTGATCGGCGTCGCGAGCCGCTCGGGCTTGAGCCGCGTGACGGTGTTGCCACCCGGCGAGAGGATCCGCTCGATCACCTGCGGCTTCATCAGCACGCCGTGGTTCGCGATCGCGGCGCCGACCATCGCCATCTGGAGCGGCGTCACCTGCAAGCGCTCCTGCCCGAACGCGAGCCGGCCGGGATCGACCTGCGTCGCCGGGTTCGTCGGGGCGAAGAGCTTCCCGTGGTCGTACAGGCCGCTCGGCAGGCGCTCGTTCTCCGGCGTCTCGAGCGGCGGCGTCTTGTAGAAGCCGAACCGCTCGGCGTACTGCAGGACGGTGCCGGCGCCGAGGGTCTTGCCGACGTTGCAGAAGACGGAGTTGATCGAGTGCTCGAAGCCCGTTGCGAGGTTGACGTGGCCGAACGTCTCGGGCGCTTCCGGGTTGCCCGCGTTCCGCACCTGCTTGCCGTACTCGATGCAGTAGCCGGGGTCGTAGAACGGCGAGCTCGGGGTGAAGCGGCCCGTGTCGAGCGCCGCGGCCGCGGTCACCATCTTGAACGTCGATCCGGGCGCGTACTTGCCGGCGGTCGCGCGGTTCAGCAGCGTCGCACCGCACGGGAGGTTCGTCCTCGTCGCCAGCTTGAAGTGCTTCTCGATCAGGTTCGGGTTGTACGTCGGGTTCGTCACCATCGCGAGGACGCGGCCTGTCGAGGGCTCGAGCGCGACGACGGCGCCGCACTTCCCCTGCAGCGCCCGCCGCGCGATCGCCTGCAGGCCCGGGCGGATCGTCAGGACGATGTTGTTGCCGGTGACGGTCGAGCCCTTGAGCTTGTCGAGCGTGGAGCGGAAGACGGTGTCGAGGTTCGCGTTCGAGCCGGTGAGGAAGTCGTTGTACGACTGCTCGAGGCCGCTGCGGTTGCGCGTCTGCGTCGAGTAGCCGACGACGTTCGCGAACAGCGGGCCGGTCGGGTAGCGGCGGAAGTAGAGCGTCTGGCCGCCGACGTTCTTGCGCACGTTCGTGGCGAGCACGGTGTGGCCGTCGGCCGCGTAGATCTTCCCGCGCTTGATCGTGAAGGACGCGACGAGCTTGATGTCGTTGTCCTGACGCGCCGACAGCCCGGCGTTCGCCCACGTCTGCCAGTACGTCACCCCGACGATCAGCGCGGCGAGGAGCACGAGCGCAGCGACGCCGAGGTGCGCGATCTGCTTGTTCACCGCAGCATCTCCCGGTTCGCCCGGTTCGACACGAGCAGCAGGCCGGCGAGCAGCAGGAAGTTCGCGACGACGCTCGAGCCGCCGTACGAGACGAGAGGCAGCGTGATGCCGGTGAGCGGGATCACGCGCAGGACGCCGCCGACGATGATGAACGTCTGCAGCGCGAATCCGAACGTCAGCCCCGCGGCGAGCAGCTTGGAGAAGCCGTCCTGCGCGAGCAGCGCGATCCGCATCCCGCGCAGCACGAAGATCATGTAGACGAGCAGCAGCCCCGCTGCGCCGATCAGCCCGACCTCCTGGCTGATCACGGAGAAGATGAAGTCGGTGCTGGCGCCGGGGATCAGCGGCTGCCCGCTGATCGTCGTGAACGTTCCCTTTCCGAGCCCGGTGCCCGCGTAGCCGCCGTGACCGATCGAGTAGAGCGACTTGACGAGCTGGAAGCTCTGGCAGTTCTGCCGCAGCGCCATTTCGCCGTTCAGCGGACAGAGGACCTTGTGCGTCGTCCACGGATGCAGCCAGATCGTCACCCGGTCCTGCACGTGCGGCGTGATCTTCCAGACGCCGACCGCACCGATGAGGAAGAGCCCGAGGCCGGCCGCGACATATGACAGCCGCGCAGTCGCGACGTACAGCATCGCGAGGAAGATCCCGAAGTAGAGGAGGCCGCCGCCGAGGTCACGCGTCTCCAGCAGGACGAGCATCGCGAGCGCCCAGATCACGAGCAGCGGCCCCCAGTCCTTCAGGCGTCCCTGTGCGAGCACCTCGCGCTTCTCGCGCATGTAGCCGGCGAGGAAGATGATCAGCGCGATCTTGGCGAGCTCCCCCGGCTGGAAGCGGAGCGGCCCGAAGTGCACCCAGAGCCGCGCGCCGTTCACGGTGAGCCCGATCACCGGCAGGATCGGGAGCAGCAGGAGACCGATCGCAGTCAGGCCGAAGATGTACTTGTACGACTCGAGCCGCCGGTAGTCGTAGCGCAGCAGGAAGAGCGTCAGCGAAAACAGGGCGACGGCGACCACGATCCACGTCGCCTGCTTGAACGCGTCGGCCGGGTGGAGCCGGTAGATCTCGGTCAGGCCGATCGCCGTCAGCAGGCCCGCGATCGGCAGCAGGTACGGATCCGCGAACGGCACCGTGAAGCGCGCGACGACGTGCGCAACGGCGTAGAGCAGGAAGAAGAAGGCGGCATACGTGAGAGAGGCCGTCGAGACGACGTCCTGCCGCGCGATGTAGACGCTGGCAAATCCGATCGCCGTCAGCACGCCGACCGCGATCAGGAACACGAGCTCTCGGTTCCGGAGACTGAGTGTCAGCGCACGAACCCCACGTAGACGGCGACGGCGACAGCTGCGACGAGGATCAGGATCGCGAGCCACGCAAGCAGCCGGCGGCGGCGGCGACGCCGGCGAACCGCGTCGTCCTCTGCACGGATCTCGTCGACCGGGACGACGCCCGTGTCGACGACCGGCACCGCGTCGGTCTCGTCGAGCGTGTCCTCGTCCTCGACGGGAGGCAGGGCTTGCTCGCGCGTCTCGCCGTCGTTCGCGAGCACGCCGTCGGCGATCTCGAAGGCGACGACGGTGATGTTGTCCTGGCCCCCGCCGTGGTTCGCAGCCTTCACGAGCGCGCGCAGTGCGCCGTCGATGTCGCTGCGGTTGCGCTCGACGACGTCGAGGATCGACTCCTCCGAGACCATGTCGGTCAGCCCGTCCGAGCAGAGGAGGAAGAGGTCGCCGTCCTCGGCGCGAACGCTGAAGGTGTCGACGTCGACGTCGGGATCGGTGCCGAGCGCCCGCGTGATCACCGAGCGCTGCGGATGCGTCTCGGCTTCCTCGCGCGACAGCTTCCCCGTCTTCAGCAGCTCGTTGACAAGGGAGTGATCCTCCGTCAGCTGCTCCATCTGCGCCTGCCGGATCAGGTACGCGCGCGAATCGCCGACGTGACCGAACGAGACCCGATCGTCCTCGACAAGGGCAACGGTGATCGTCGTCCCCATCCCCGACGTGTTCGGGTCGCTGCTGGAGCGGTCGTAGACGCGGCGGTTCGCCTCCTGGATCAGGTCGGCGATGCGCTGCTCGCCGCCGCCGTTGGCGCCGGCCTCCTTGAGCGCGGCGGTCGCGAGGCGCGAAGCGACTTCACCCGCCTGCGCGCCGCCCATGCCGTCCGCGATCGCGAAGAGCGGCGGCTCGATGACGAACGAGTCCTCGTTGTGACGGCGCGTGCGCCCCGGATCGGTGACGGCTGCGGCGCGGCCGATCAACTCTCGAACCTCAGGTCGGTCTCCCCCACGCGGACGACGTCGCCTTCGCTGAGCCGGCGGGGCCGATCGAGCCGCGCCCCGTTCAGGTACGTGCCGTTCGTCGACCCGAGATCCTGCACCCAGACGCCGTCCTGACGCGGCTCGAACCGCGCATGACGCGCCGACGCGTACTCGTCCGAGCGGATGGCGATGTCGTTCTGTCCCCCGCGCCCGATGGTCAGCTGCGCCGAGTCGATCTCGAAGTCGCGCCCCTCGACGAGATCCGGACTCTTCACCACGACCAACCGGCCGCTCACACGGCTGCTCCGCGCCGGCTGGACACCGGGCTGGGCGGAGGGCGCGAGGATGAAGCTCTCCTGCGGGAGCCGGAGGTCACGGCTCGCCGTCCGCACGATCCGCCAGATGAAGAGATAGAGCAGCACGAGGAAGGCGATCTTGAGGACGAGCAGGACCTGGTCGACGGCGGCGGAGTTGTAGAGCACCGCCTACTCCGATTCGCGGGCGAAGCGCAGCTCGGTCGACCCGAGCGTGATCGTGTCGCCGCTGCGCAGCTTCGCGCGCTTGACGCGCTTGCCGTTGACCTCCAGCCCGTTGGTCGACCCGAGGTCGACGATCCAGTACGACGCCCCCTCCTGCCGCAGCTCGGCGTGTCGCCGGGAGACGTTCGCGTCCGCGAGCTGGATGTCGCAGTCGCGCGAGCGCCCGATCACGACGCGCCGCTGCTTGACCTCGTGGCTGCTGCCGTTCCAGCTGAGGGTGACGAGCTCCGGCTCGACGCCGAGCTCTGCCGCCGACACCGCCTGCGTCGGCTCGGGGACGGTCTTCGGCTTGTAGATCATCGTCGCGCCGGGAGCGACGTCCGGCATCGGCTCCGCGCCGCCGCCGCGGTCGGGGTGCACCATTCGGGTCGCGATCCCGAACTCGCCGACGTCAAGGTCGGCGTCGGTCTCCATCGTCACGTGCGGCTGCGAGAGCAGGGCGTAGTCCTCGCGCCGCGCATGCTCCGACAGGTACTCCTGGAGCTCGCCGCGCAGGTTCTGCTCGTAGCTCTCGAACTGCTGGCGGTCGTCGGGCGAGAGATACACCGTGTACTCGTTGGGGACGTAGACGCGGGAGACGGAGACCGTGCGGTGGTCGTCCATCTCCTTCGCGAGCTTTCGGGCCAGCTCGACCGGCTGGACGTTCGTCCGGAACGCGCGGCCGAAGACACCTTCGAAAAGGGCTTCGATCTTTCGCTCTACTGCGCGCAAAACCATGTACCGGAGATACCCCGGCAGGCGATGCTAACGCACAGCCACGGCGGCACAGGTTAGCCAGACGGCGGCGACGATCGGCGCTGCAGCCACCGTCGGGACGGCGAGAAGGGCCGCCGCGAGGAAGCCGGCGCCGAGGCCGGCGACAGCCCAGAGGCCGCGCTGGCGGGCGTAGGGCAGGAGGACGGCGACTGCGGCGAGCACGAGCGCCTCGACGGCGAGAGCGGGCGTCAGCGCATGCCACAAAGCTCCCGCGACCGCGAAGGGGTCGCCGCTCGCGGCGACGCCCAGCCCGTCGGCCGGGGAGCCGTCGAAGGGAAGCGCGCTCCCCCGCACGCCGGCGACGACGCCGGCCGCGAGCACTGCCGCGGCCACCTGCAGGGCGCGACGAACCGGCGAGCGGACGGCCAAGCCGGCAACGGGGAGCAGCCCGAGCGCGGCGATCGGGGCAAGTAGCGGACCGGCGACGAAGAACAGGCCGTGGCGGGCATCCCGCCAGCACACGACGAGCAGGCCGGCGGCGATCGCTGCGTAGAGCACGGCCGCTCCGAGCGCGTAGTTCCCCAGGGGCAGGATCGGGACGACCAGCGCGAACGCAAGGCCGAGGCGGGGCCGCATGAACGCCGCCGCGCCGGCGAGAGCGGCAAGCCCGAACGGCCAGCCGGTGGGATAGAACGGGAGCGCGAGCGTCGTCCAGAGGACGAACGCCACCGCGAGCGCGACCGGCAGCAGCCGCGGCACCACCGCCGGAACGGCCAGTGATTCGCCGCGGCGCCGGCTGCCGCGACGCTTGCGGCCGGTCAGCCGCAGCGAAGCGGCCAACGACGCCGCGTCGGGTCTGCGCAGCGGGTCGACGTCGAGCGCGCGCCCGATCGCGGTCAGCAGCGGCCTCGGCAAGTCGGGCCGCTGCGTCTCGAGCGGCTGCGCGCCGTTCTCGATCGCCCGCGCGGTCTCGAGCAGCGAACTGCGCCAGAAGGGATGACGGCCGGCGAGGGCCTCCCACAGCATCACGCCGACGGCCCACACGTCGGCGGCCTCTGTCGTCTCGGCGCCCGCCAGGCGCTCAGGCGCGATGTAGGCGAGCGTGCCGGGAACGTCGCCCTGCGCGGTCAGCGTCTCTGCCTCCTGGATCTGCGCGAGCCCGAAGTCGAGGACGCGAACCGACACCTGCGAGCCCTCGGCGAGCAGGACGTTCGAGGGCTTCACGTCGCGGTGGACGATGCCGCGCTCGTGGGCGTGCGCGAGCGCGTCGAGGATCTGGATGGCAGCCTCGATCGCCGCCGCATCGTCGAGCTCGCCGCTCCGCATCGCCTCGCGGAACGTGCGGCCGGGCACGTACTCGTACGCGATGTACACGTGCTGCGAGTCGCGGCCGAAGCCGTAGGCGCGCTGGCAGCCGGGGTGCCGCAGCCTCGCGGCGGCCTCCGCCTCTCGCTCGGCGCGCGATGCCGCCTTCCCTTCGCGCGGAACGATCTTGAGGGCCACGTCGAGCCCGTTCTGCTCGTCGCGTGCGAGCCAGACGGATCCGGAGCCACCGCTCCCGAGCGGTTTCAGCGGCCGGTACCGCTCGAGGACGAGCTCGCTCTGGAGAACGGCAGGGGCGGCGTTCGACATCGGCTTTCCTGGGTTGGCCAGGCCGTTTCCAAGTCCTGCCCGGCCGGGCTACGGGTTAGAGTGACAACGCTTTCGGCTGGGCCCGATGCAGCCATGACCGAGCGCGATACCGACATCGAGTTCGACTTCTTCGACGAGCCCGAGACCGAAGAGGCAAGCGAGCGCGTCCGCGCGCCGAGACGGCAGGGCCCGCGCGGGCCGCGGCGCCCGGTGCGGCCACCGTCGGGCCTCATCCCGATGCTGCGGCTGGCAGGCCTGATCGCCTTCGTCATCCTCGCGGTCGTGCTGCTCGTCGTCGCCGTCCGCGGGTGCGCATCGGACAGCAAGCACGCCCGCTACCAGAACTACGTCAACGACGTCACGAAGGTCGCCAACGGCTCGACCGCCATCGGGACGCAGCTCAACCAGGCGCTTTCCGCCACGGGGATCAAGGAGAGCCAGTTGGAGCAGAAGCTGACCGGGCTCGCGGCGCAGCAGCAGCAGGGTGTGGCACAGGCCCGCGACATCAACCCGCCGGGGCCGCTGCGCGTCGAGCATGACCAGCTGATCCAGGTGCTGAGCCTCCGCGCGAGCGGGCTGAGCCGGCTTGCGGACGCGTTCCGCCAGACGGCCACGGCGAAGAACGCGACCGCGGCAGGGCAGCTCCTCGCCGCGCAGGCCAGACTCCTCACGGCGAGCGACGTGAACTACGACTACTACTTCAGGCAGCCGACGGAGCAGGAGCTGCTGAAGCAGAACGTCAGCGACGTCGGCACGATCCCGCAGTCGAAGATCTTCCCGAACCCCGATCTCGCCAGCACGCAGGCGATGACGTCGGTCTGGCAGCGCGTGCACGGCGCGGCGACCGGCGGCAATCCGGGCGGCAAGCACGGCAGCGCGCTCGGGCCCGTGAAGGCGCTGCCCGACGGGAAGGTGCTGCAGGCGGGGGCGAGCGCGAGCCAGAACGAGATCACCGCATCGACCGACCTCGCGTTCCAGGTGTCGGTCGAGAACTCCGGCGACTTCCAGGAGTTCAACGTCGGCGTGACGCTGACGATCCAGAAGTCGCCGAAGCCGATCGTGCTGCGGAAGAAGATCCCGGTCATCAACGCCGGCGAGACGAAGACCGTCACCTTCACGAACATCGACATCAACGGGTTGTTCGGACTGCCGACGACGATCAAGGTCGATGTCGAGCCTGTGCCAGGCGAGGTGACGACGTCGAACAACTCGGCCGAGTACAGAGTCATCTTCTCGCTCGGGTAGCGCGTGAGCCTCTCCACCGCCGAGTGGATCGCGATCGGGGCATGCGTCCTCGCCGGGCTTGCGCTGCTCGTCGCGCTGGTCGCGTGGTGGAAGCTGCGCGCGGTGCGGGAGGCACAACTCGTGCTCCTCGGCGGCGGCAAGGGGGATCTCGTCGACTTCGCCGTCTCGCTGCAGGGCCGGATCGACGACCTGCACCGGGCCGTCGACGAGATCGCCGGCGGCCTCTCCCGCGTCGACCGCCGGGTCGACACGGCCGTCTCGAAGACCTCGCTCGTGCGCTACGACGCATACGAGGGCGCCGGCGGGCACCAGTCGGCGTCGATTGCGCTGCTCGACGCGGGCCGGAGCGGCGTCGTCGTCAGCGCGATCCAGGGCCGCGACTACGCGCGCATCTACGTCAAGGAGCTCGACCGCGGCCGCCCGAACGTCGCCCTCTCGCCCGAAGAGGAGGAGGCGGTCGAGCGGGCGATGGCCTCGTAGTCGCCGGTAGTCGCTAGATTTCCCGGCAGATGCAGCAGGTTCTGGTCCTGAACGCCAGCTACGAGCCGCTGAACGTCACGACAGTTCGGCGCGCCCACGTGCTGGTGTTCAAGGGCAAGGCCGAGGTGATCGAGGAGCTCGCGCAGAACCTCCACTCGGCGACGGACACGTATCCGTGGCCGCACGTGATCCGGCTCGTCGCCTACGTCCGCGTGCCGCGCGCGGTTCAGCGGAAGATCTCGCGGCGCGCGCTGTTCGCCCGCGACGGCTGGAAATGCGCGTACTGCGGGACGACGTCGGGCCGGCTGACGCTCGACCACGTCGTGCCGCGCTCGCGGGGTGGTGAGTCGGTATGGGAGAACGTCGTCACGGCGTGCGCGCCGTGCAACCACAAGAAGGGGAACCGGCTGCTCGAGGAGGCGAGCATGGAGCTCGCGCACCTGCCGAAGGCGCCGGCGCCGGTGCTCTTCATCCGCCTGGCGGCCCCGAAGATCCCAACGGGCTGGCAGCCCTATCTCGCCAGCTGGGGCTCCGCGACGGCCGCGGCCTAGCTTCTTTCAGCCGGAAGGTCCGTCTGCTCCCACTCGCTCCAGGAGCCTGGGTAGAGCTTCCCGGCGCGGCCGGCGAGGTGGAGCCGGTGGAGCACGACACTGGCGGTGACGCCCGAGCCGCAGTAGGCGACGAGCTCCCCGTCGGGTAGCTCCGGCAGCGGCTCGTTCCACGGCGCGTTGAGCGAGCCGGGGATCCGTCCCGGCTTCCGGTCGATCGGGTTCGGCTCACCTCGCCAGCGCTCGGGCAGCCGCGCGTCGACGACCACGAGCTCGCCCAGCCGCTCCGCGAGCTCCCCCGCCTCGATCGTGTCGTCAGGCCGCTCGCGCGGCACGAACTGCGCCGGCTCGATCTCCTCCTCGCCTTCCGCAAGCCGTCCATGCCAGCCGGCGAAGTCCATGACGGCGCAGGCGTCATGGCCGAAGTGACGGAGCAGCCACCAGAGGCGCTCGGCGCCGCCCATGTTCCCGTACGCGACGACGAAGACGCCGGCGCCGATGCCCGCGGCACCGGCCGCTCGGGCAAACGCCTCGGCGTCCGGCAGCGGGTGCCGCCCGCGCGCTCCCGGCTCGGCCGAGAGATCCTCGTCCACGTCGAGGAAGCTCGCGCCCGGGACGTGGCCCGCGAGGTAGAGCTCGCGACCGCGGCCGAGGATTCCGAGCTCCCAGCGGCAGTCGACGAATTGGTAGCGGATACCGCTCAGCCGTGGTGCTCCTGGATGATGTTGCCGCCGTCGACGACGAGCGTCTGGCCGTTGACGTAGCTCGCCTCCGCGGAGCAGAGGAAGGCGATCGCGGCGGCGACCTCGTCCGGTGATCCCGGCCGCCCGACCGGCGTGTGCCGGCCTGCCTCGAGCTCGTCGGGCTCGGACGATGCGGTTTCGATCCATCCCGGCAGCACCGAGTTGACCGTGATGCCGTCGCGCCCGTGCTCGAGGGCGATCGTCCGCATGAGCCCGTCGACGGCGCCCTTGGCCGCGGCGTAGGCGGCCGAGCCGGCCGCCGTGACCAGCGGCCCGGTCACGGACGACACCATCACGACCCGACCGTACCCGCGCGCAGCCATGCCCGGAATCACCGCCTTTGTCAGATGGAAGGCGGTCTCGAACGTGATCGCCAGCTGCCGCCGCAGCGCCTCCGGCGCGAGCGCGGTGAACATGTCGCCGGCGGTCTCGTGGCCTGTCTGCACCATGCCGGCGTTGTTGACGAGCGCATCGACGGGCCCGTTCGCTTCGCACGCAGCGGCGACCAACGCGTGCGCCTGCGCGAGCTCCGTGAGGTCGGCTACGTGCGCGAACGCGCCGCCGAGCTCAGCGGCCCGCTCGTGAATGCGTTCCGTCGTGGAGGTGATCGAGACGCGCGCGCCGAGACGGCCGAGTAGTCGCGCCGTTGCGAAGCCGATCCCCTCGGCGCTGCCGCAGCCGCTCACGAGGGCATGGCGCCCGTGCAGCGAGAACGGCGCGGCGACGTCTACCAGTTACCGAGCGGCGACGGCGGCAGCGGCACGGACGCCGGGTGGATCACGTAGACGATCCCGCCGGTCGCGGCCATCCACGCCTTCTCGAATTGGGCTCGGTCGTAGACGTGCCTCACGGTCGCGTCGCTCGACGACGCCGGGTCGTAGGAGATCACGTCGCCGTTCGCGGTGAAGCCGCCGATGACGAGCAGGTGGCCGTCGGTCCCGCGGAAGAGGAAGCCGTCGAGCTTGTTCGGCTGGAACGCGATCGAGGCGACGAGCGGAATGCCCGCCTCGACGAACTGCTCCGCCTCCGCGAGCGAGTGCAACTGCGTCACCTCGCTGACGAGGCCGAAGTGCGCGGCGTAGGCCGTGTTGAACGGCCAGTTCCCGGTGCCGTTGTAGTGGTAGTCGAACGTGTAGCGCGCGGCGTAGTCGACCCACGGATCGGCGATGCCCGGATAGTCGGAGAGGACGTACGCGTAATCGGCCGGCGACGGGCCCTTTCCCCAGTACGCGACGACCATCGAGGTCGAGGTCGGGCTGCACCACGCCTCTCCGCCTCCGTCGAACTGCGGGTACTGGCCGGCGTGGATCTCCTGCGAGTACGCCGGCACGTGCAGGTCGATCTGGCGCGTCATCGTCGTCCTGCTCGGGACGTAGGGATTGACGTTGACGGGGTCTGACGCAACGGCGCCGAGTCGCGTGACGGTCGCGCCGGAGCCGAAGAGCGTCACGCTCAGCTGGTACGCCGTCAGCGGGTGATCCTTGGCAAAGAAGGTGTCGATCGAGACGAAGCCGTCGGCGTCGCCCTGGCCGCCGACCGAGGTGCGCTGGATGTCGCCGTCGCCGTACGCCCAGCGACCCATCGTGTACCACTTCGTGAGCGTCCCCTTGTCGGTCGTCGCCCGCATGTGCACCTCGATCCACGACCCGGCCGGGGTCGACGCGTTCCACGACGAGATCAGCTCCGTGAAGCCGAAGCCCGTCGAGTACCACGGTGACGTCCAGGTTCCGGTCGTGACGCCGCCCTTCGGCAGCGGGAACGCGTGGTAGCTGACGTCGTACCCCTGGGCGGCCGAAGTCGGCGCGGCCAGGACCAGCGCGAGCGCAAGCGCTGCGAGCGTGCCTCGGATCACGGCGCGACTCTATACCCAACCGCCGTCCGCTTCTACCGAGGCGCTGCGCTCCTCGGTTTCGCCGCGTCGCCGAGCTGCCGCGAGTCGCTCGTCGAGTGCCCGGCGTCGCTCGAGCAGCGCGCGAAACTCGCGGTCCCGCTTCAAGCGCGCCGCGCCGCGTCCGTTGGCACACGACGTCCGCTAGGACCTGGCCGTCGTTAGGCAGCCATTCAAGCTGCCGCTTGGGCACCCTCAGCGCCAGCAGCAGGATGCCGGTGCACGTGCCCCAGTAGATGCGCATGCGACTCCGTGCCGTAGCCCCCGGGAACCGGGATGTAGAACTCGGGATAGCCCCACATGCCGTGCTCCGACACGTCGAGGCCCGCAGTCTCGACGT
>DATCYR010000042.1:0-2058 GCA_036526315.1 Gaiellaceae bacterium
GGGATCGGCTCCCATTCGCACGCGTAGTCGACGAACGTGTGCCACTGCGGACGAATGCCGTGGCCGGGATCGAAGAGCCCGAGGCGAACGCTCCCGATCTCTCCCGTGTCCGGATCCTTGCTCCAGAGCGCGCTGCCGCAGACCGAGCAGAAGCTCTTCGGCCAGCCGTCTCCGGGTGCGTAGTCGCGAACGAGCTCCTCACCGGCGAGCAGCCGAACGGTGCCGGCCGCGACGCGCGCCTGGGCGGACGCGGCAGTTCCGGTGCGGCGCTGGCACCGCGTGCAGTGGCAGTAGCCGGCGCCGAGCGGCTCGGCCGTCAGCTCGAAGCGCACGCCGCCGCACAGACAGTGGCCGGTGTAGGGCGGTCCGGCCATCACGCGAGCGGCGACGGGGGGATGCGGGTCTCGCCCCGTACGCCGTCGATGGCGAGGGCGACTTCGTCCACGTAGCACCAGCTCCAGCCCTCTCCGGGCTCGAGCGAGCGCATGATCGGATGGCTCGTCTCGTGGTGATGGGCGGTCGCGTGCCGGTTCGGAGAGCTGTCACAGCAACCGACGTGTCCGCAGGTCAGACAGATGCGCAGGTGGAGCCACTTGCCGCCCGCGCGGAGGCAGTCCTCACAGCCGTCGACCTCGCCCGGAAGCTCGCGGAGCTGGACGTCGCCGACGTGGGTGCAGGCGCGCGCGGCCATCGGGGCGAGCGTATCCAGGAGCCGTCACCCTGCGTCGCCGCCTCGTTGACGGCTGCACGTGGAGGGCTGCCGGCCCCGCAGCCCTCCACGTCGTGTTGTGAGTCAATCGTCCCGTCCTGTCTCGCGACTGTCGGCTAGGGCTTCCCGTACCTAGCCGACAAGCTCCGCAAGCTGCTGCCGGGCCCGTGCTTGCTCCAGCTCGAGAACCGGAGCAGTCGCGCCCGAGGCTTCGAGCAGAAGCTGCTGCCGCCGCTGCGCGTCGATCTGGCTGAGCAGATCGTCGATTCGTTGCCGGCGCAGCGCCCGGTCGTCGGGGCCGGTCACGCCGCCTCCTGGAGCTCGGCGGGCATGGCCTCGTCCACGCGCTCGCGCGCCGGACGCAGGAAGACGCCCACGATGACGATCGCTGCGACGAGGAGCCCACCGAGCACGTCGAACGACGTCTGGAAGCCGCTGACCGTGGCCGGGGCGCTCGACGCGAGGACCGAATGGGCGTGCGCGTAGCTCGACGCGGCAGTGGCGGCGACCGTGCTCACGGCCGCGAGGCCGATCGCGCCGCCGATCTGCCTGCTCGTGTTCACGAGCCCGGAGGCGACGCCTGCGTCCTCGCGGCCGACACCCGAGAGGCTGGCGATCGTCACCGGCACGAAGGAGAAGCCGAGTCCCGTTCCACCGAGGACGAAGGCGGGGAACAGATCCCAGAAGTAGTGGCCGTCGACCGGCACACGAGTCAGCAGCCCGAGCGAGATCGTCGCAAGCACGAGGCCCGCGGTCAGCGTGCCCCGGATCCCGACGCGCCCGACCACGGCCTGCGAGAGGTTCGAGGCGACGACGACGCTGAACGCGAAGGCGACGAACGCCACGCCGCTCTGGACGGCCGAGTAGTGGAGGACGTCCTGCACGTACAGCGTGAGCAGGAAGAACTCCGAGAACGTGACGGCTCCGACGAGCGCCATCGTCGCGTTCGCCGCCGAGAGGGCGCGGAGGCGGAAGATGCGCAGCGGCAGAAGCGGCGAGCGGGAGCGCGACTCGATCGCGACGAAAGCGGCGACGAGCGCAGCTGCCCCGCCGAGCAGGCCGAGAGTGACCGGAGAGCTCCAGCCGTCGCTCGTCGCGCGGTTCAGCCCGTAGACGAGCAGCATCAACCCGGCCGTGACCGACGTCGCGCCTGCGAGGTCGAAGTGCCGGTGGGCCAGGTCCGCGCGGCTCTCGCGCAGCAGGTAGGGCGTGAGCGCGATCGCCGCGACCCCGACCGGGACGTTGACGAAGAAGATCCACGACCAGCCGAGGTACGACGTGATGACGCCGCCGAGGAGGACACCCGCGGCCGCGCCGCTACCCGACGCGGCACCGTAGATCCCGAGCGC
>DATCYR010000043.1:0-16961 GCA_036526315.1 Gaiellaceae bacterium
ATCGGGACGACCGCGCTCGGCTCGTGCAGCATCACCTTCGTCGGGTCGACGCCGGCCAGCTTCGCGACAAGCGCGAGGAACCCGTGCCAGAGCGGGAACGCGTAGCCCGGGTGAAGCCCGCCGTCGCGGAACTCGTCGACCGTGCGCAGGTGCAGATTGCCGAGCTCCAGGAGCTTCCGCACGCGCCCGAGATGGAAGAGCGCATCGCCGTTGACGATGCCTGCCACGTGCCAGAGAAGGCCGCCGAGCACCAGGCCGGCGAGCGCGACGGCCAGCGTGTCCCACGGCGGCGGGCCGGAGCGGACGCGGAGCGCGAACGGCAGCGCGACGAGCGCGGCGACGGCGACCACGACGAGTGCGAGCGCGATCGAGCCGTGCACGACGAAGACGACGCCGAGCGCCACTCCGACCACGGCGAGCCCGAGCGCGACGGTCGCGCACGCGCCGCGCAGACGGAGCGCACGGGCGACGAGCGATCCTGGCAGCAGCAGCACGAGTGTCGCGGCGACGAGCCTGAGCCAGAGCCCGAAGCCGTCGGCAGGCAGCAGCCGCGCGATGCCGAGGAGCGGCAATGCGAGGAGCAGGACGGGAGCGGCTCTAAAGCCTTGGCGCAGTTCGTTCACGTGCATTCCACTCGTCGGCCAGCTCGCGCAGGCCGGGACCGTTCACGCGCCACGAATCCCGCGCGTGCAACAGCATGCGTCTCGCGCTGCGGTGCGCGAGGGGGGCAACGGCAGCCCGCACCGCATACTGACCGCCGGTCGCGAGCGCGGCAACGCGCGCTCCAACGGGGCCGTGGTGCTTCTGCCAGTAGCGGTGCCTGCTCCGCCACATCTCGTTGATGCGGCGCTCGGGGATGTCGGCGCTGAACTGAGACTCGTGGTGGACGACGATCGCTTCGGGGAAGTAGTGCACCTCCCAGCCGGCACGGCGCAGCCGGAGCTGCAAGTCGACCTCCTCCGAGTAGAGGAAGAACTCCTCGTCGAAGACCCCGACCTCGTCGAGCGCCTCCCGCCGCAGCACGAGGGCCGCGCCCATCACCCAGTCGACCGCGTGTGGCCGCTCGCCGGCGGACTGCTTGACGCCGAGCTTCCCGACCGTGAGCAGGCCGAGCGTGCTCACGAGGGGTGTGGGGAAGCGCCAGGCGGAGTCCTGCAGGCTGCCGCCGGGGTAGACGAGCCGCGGCCCGAGCGCGGCGACACGGGGATGAGCGTCGAGGTACGAGACGATGCGGTCGAAGGCCCAGTCGCCCGCCGTCGTGTCTTCGTTGAGGACGTAGACGTACCGCCCGTCGGTCGCGCGGATGACGGTGTTGTGATTCGCGCCGAAGCCGGCGCGAAAATCCTGCGCGAGCACGCGGACGTCCGGGAACCGCTCACGCACGGCATCCGCCGAGCCGTCCTCCGAGGCGTTGTCGAGCACGACGATCTCGGCGCTGGCGCGCGGAAGCGTCTCGAGGCACGCGAGCAGCAGCTCGCGGCTGTTCGTGTTGACGATCGAGACCGAAAGGTCGGTCAACGCGCGAGGCCGCGCGCCGCCAGCGCCTCGCTGGCCGCGTCCACCGAGTCCTCGGCTTCCTGGCCTTCGAGCCACTGGAGCAGGTCCTGCATGCCCGCCTCGAACGGGATCTCGGCGCGGAAGCCGAGCAGGCGCTCAGCGAGCGCCGGATCGGCGTAGCAGTGCCGGATGTCGCCCGCGCGGTACTTCGCGACGACCTCGGGCTCGATCTCCTTCCCGAGCCCGCGCGCGATCGTCTGCGCCACCTCGACCACCGAGGTGGGCTTGCCGGTGCCGACGTTGACGGTGCGACCATCCGCGCCGTCGTGCGTGAGCGCGAGCGCGCAGCAGCGCGCGATGTCGCGCACGTCGATGAAGTCGCGCGTCTGCTCGCCGTCCTCGAACACGAGCGGCCGGTTGTCGTTGAGCAGCCGCGAGGAGAAGATCGCGGCGACGCCCGTGTACGGATTCGAGAGCGCCTGCCGCTCGCCGTAGACGTTGAAGAAGCGCAGCGCGACGGCCGGGATCCCGTAGGCGGCGCCGATCGCGAGGAACATCTCCTCGTGGTCGCGCTTGTTGATCGCGTAGATCGACGTCGGCCGCAAAGGTTTCGTCTCGGCGGTGGGCTCGGGCTCGAGCGGCCCGCCGTCGCCGCCGACGACATCCCACTCACGCGCGGCGAGCTGCGGCTCGGGGCGAATCCACGGCGCGAGCCCCGACTCGCCCGTGCGAGGGTTCCGGTACTGCCCCTCGCCGTAGATCGACATCGACGACGCGACTAGCAGCTTCCGGAGCCTGTCGCGACGCTCGAGCACCTCCTCGAGCAGCACCGCCGCGCCGATCGCGTTGATCGACGTGTAGCGCTCGATCTCGTACATCGACTGCCCGACGCCGACGGCGGCCGCGAAGTGGACGACGGCATCGACACCGTCGAGCGCTCGCCGCACGGCATCGCGATCGCGGACGTCGCCCACCTGCAGCTCGACGGCCGCGTCGAGGTACTCCGGCCGCTCGCCCTTCGCGTGCACCTGCGGGTCGAGGTTGTCGAGCGCGCGCACCTCGTGGCCCTCGTGGAGCAGCCGGTCGGCGAGGTGGGAGCCGATGAAACCGGCGCCGCCGGTGATCAAAATCCTCATGGCGCGCGTGAGGCTACCTCAGGCCGGTCCCTGCGCAGGTTCTCGACCGCCAGGATGACGGCGCCCGGCAGGGCGAGCGCCACCGTCACGACGAAGAACAGGAAACCGGTCGCGACCGCCGACTCCTTCGACACGCCGAGCTGACCGAGGAAGCTGACGAAGAACGCCTCGCGAACGGCGATGCCGTTGATCGTGAACGGCACCAGCAGGACGAGGAAGAGCAGCGGGCCCATCACGTAGTACGGGCGCGGCGACAGGTCGACGCCGACGGCCTTCCCTCCCATCCAGATCGCGAGCACCCGGACCGCCTGCACCGCGAGCGTCAGCAGGAAGATCCAGACGAGCAGGCCGACGTGGTTCCGGAAGACGTGCACGCCTTCGTAGAAGCCCCGGAGCGGCCGCTCCAGCTTCAGGCGCCGCAGCAGCGGCACGAGCCGCCGCAGCACGCCCCGCATCCGGTGCGAGAAGAACAGGATCGCGAGCACGATCGTCCCCAGGACGAAGATGCCCTCGATCCAGAGGTACGGCCCCACGTCGTACTGGCCGATCGCGAGCGCGAACCCGACCGCGGCGAGCGTCAACGTCGCGACGCCGCCGAGGCCGCGTTCGAGAATGACGATCGCGCTCATGTCGGCCAGCCGCCCCGGATGGCGCCGCGCGCTCTCGTAGATGCGCGACGCGTCGCCGCCGACGGCACTCGGCAGAACCTGGCCCGCTGTGTAGGAGACGAAGTAGGCGCGCGTGCACCACGCCCAGCTCTCGGTCGCGCCTCTTGCGGCAAGCAGCCGCTGCCACCGCCACGCCATCGGCGGCACGCCGCCGATCATGATCGCGATCGCACCGAAAAACCACCCCAGGTGCGAGTGCACGACGATGTCGATCGTCTTCCGGACGTCGAGCTGCCAGAAGATGTAGGCGAGACAGCCGCCGGTGATCAGAAGCGTCAGGCCGACCCTGACGACGGTCCTTCTCTTCACGTCGTCAAGCGTTCGTGCACGCGGTGGAGCGCTGCGATGACGTCGCCGATGTCGTCGTCCGAGTGTGCGGGCGAGAGCGGCAGCGAGAAGATCTCGTCGCCGGCACGCTCGGCGATCGGCAGGCGCGGCTGCTCCGGGTAGCGCTCGCGGTAGTACGTGAGCCGGTGCACCGGCAGGAAGTGGATCGACGTCGCGATGTTCTCCTCGCGCAGCGCGTGCTGGTACTCGTCACGCGTTGCGCCTGCACGCTCCGGGTCGACGCGCACGATGTACAGGTGCAGCGCGTGCACGTCGCGGTCGTCGCGCGCGAGCGGCGTGATGCCGTCGAGGCCCGCGAGCGCGTCGTCGTAGAGCGCGAACTGGCGCTGACGGATCTCGCGGTGCCGCTCGACCTTGTCGAGCTGGCAGAGCGCGATCGCCGCGAGCACGTCGGACAGGTTCGCCTTGTACCCGGGGACCGGGATGTCGTAGATGGAGCCGTCGCCGCGGCGCATCTGGCGGAGGTCGAGCACGCCCTGGGCGACGTCCTCGCGGTTCGTCGCGATGAGGCCGCCCTCGCCGGCGGCGATGTTCTTGGTGGCGTAGAGCGAGAAGCAGGTCGCATCGGCGATCGAGCCGACCTTGCGGCCTCGGTACGAGCTCTCGGCCGCGTGCGCCGCGTCCTCGATCACCGGCAGGCCGAGCTCCAGCAGCGGGTCGAGCTCGGCCGGCTGGCCGGCAAGGTCGACGGGGAGGAGTGCCTTCGTCCGCTCGGTGACGGCTTCGGCCACGCGCGCGGGGTCGATGTTGAGATCGTCCTCGCGGACGTCGACGAAGACCGGCGTCGCGCCGGCGTGAACGATCACGTTCGCCGTGGCCGGCCACGTGATCGGCGTCGTGATCACCTCGTCGCCCGGCCCGACGCCGAGCGCGACGAGCGACAGGTGGAGCGCCGCCGTGCCGGACGCGAGCGCGAGCACGTGCTCGGCTTCGAGGAACGCACGCATGCGTTCTTCGAGCAGCGCGGCGCTCGGGCCGCTCGTCAGCCAGCCGGAGCGGAGCGTCTCGGTCACCGCCGCGATCTCCTCGTCGCCGATCGCCGGCGGCTGGAAGCCGAGCATGGTTTCGCGTCTAGACGAGAGCTTCGACATCGACCTCGAAGTTGACGGTGGCGTCCGCGCGATCTGCGCGCTCGAGCGCCTCCTGGCGGCTGTCGCCCACGGCGAGCACGGCGCCCGCGCGGTCGGCGCCGCGGCGGAGCTCGCCGAAACGGTGGCCCGGCCGCCGGTAGATGCGGATCCCGCGAATGCCCTCGAGCGCGAACGCCTCCTCGACGCCCGTGACCTCGCGGAGCTCTCCCACCGGCGCAACGAGGAAACGGACGCAGGCGCCGCCGACCTTCGCGACCGGCGACACGGCCGCCGGCGGCACGTCCTCGCCCAGCGCCACCGAGAGCGCGGCGCCGTTGAGGTCGACGCCGAGCGCGACGCGGCAGAGCTCTGCGTCGTGCCCGCCGCCGAGCCGCGCGGCGAGCTCCCCGACGCGGGGCCCGTCCGGACCGACGAGCACCTGCGTGTAGCTCGGCCCGTTCTCGATGCCGACTGCGCGCGCCGCGGCCGAGGCGGCTTCGATCGCCGCGCCGATCTGCGCGGGCTCGAGCTCGCTCGGCCAGACGTGGGTCAGCGCGACACCGAACGCCGGCAGTCCCGCCGTCAGCCGGTCGGTCACGGTCAGCGGGTGGAAGTGCCCGCCGATCGAGAACGCGTTGACGGTCAGCTCCCGGCCCGGCACGAGCTCCTCGACGAGCAGCGTCGCGCTCCGCGAGGCGTCGAGCGCGATGCGGACCGCGTCCTCCACCTCGTCGGGCGAGCCCACGAGCGTCAGCCCGCGCTGGCCCTGCCGGTCCGGAGCCTTGACGACACAGGGGAAGCCGATCCGCCCGGCTGCCTCGGCCGCCTCCCGCGCGCCCGAGCAGATCTCGTAGGCCGGCTGCGGCACGCCCGCCTCGGCGAAACGCTCGCGCTGCCGCAGCTTCGACGTCGAGAGCGTCGCCGTCTCCGGCGAGATCGGATGCGGCAGCGCAAGGCGCTCCGCAACGCGCGCCGCGATCGCGACCGGCCAGTCGATGCCGGGAGCGATCAGGCCGTCGATCCGCTCAGCGGCGGCGAGTCGCTCGATGCCGGACTCGTCCTCGGTCGAGACGATCGCGCGGCGGTCGGCATAGCGGAAGCCGGGAGCCGACGGCTCACGGTCGAGCGCGATCACGTGCAGCTCGCGCGCCCGCGCGGCAGCCAGCAGGCCGAGCTGCGCCGGGCCTGCGCCTAGGACGAGGAGACGCTTGCCCTGGACTCGCTCTGAAGGATCCCCCGCCACCACGCCTCATTTTCGCGATACCACGCGATGGTGCGCGCGAGGCCTTCCTCGAACGAGGTGCGCGCCCGCCAGCCGGTCAAGCGCTCCATCTTGTCGACCGAGCCGATGTGCCGGTCCACCTGCCCCGGCCGCTCGGTCACGTGCGCCCTCAGCGACGCGGGCTTGCCGAGCGCTTCGAGCACGGCGTCGGCGATGTCGTCGACGGAGATGTCGGTCCCCGTCGCGACGTTGAGCACCTCGCCCGCGACGTTCTCCAGGGGCGCGCAGATCACGGCCTCGACCGCCTCGGCGTCGTCGTCGACGTACAGCCAGTCGCGGCTCGCGTGCCCGTCGCCGTGGATCGTCAGCTCCTGATCCTGCAGCGCCTGCGTGATGAACCGCGGGATCACCTTCTCGGGGTGCTGGCGCGGCCCGTAGTTGTTGAACGGCCGCACGATCGTGATCGGGAGGCCGTAGGTGACGTAGTACGCGTAGGCGAGGCGGTCGGCACCGGCCTTCGTCGCGGCATATGGGCTGCGGGGCTTCAGCGGATGGTCCTCGTCCATCGGCGCGTAGTCGGCCGTGCCGTACACCTCGCTGGAGGAGAAGAGGATGAAGCGCTCGACGGGCGCCTCGCGGATCGCGTCGAGCAGGATCTGCGTCCCTTCGACGTTCGTCGTCACGAACTCGCGCGCGCCCTCGTCGATCGACTTCTCGACGTGCGACTCGGCGGCGGCGTTGACGATCACGTCGACCTCCGCGACGACGTCGCGGACGAGCTCGGCGTCGCGGATGTCGCCGTGCACGAATGAGAGCCGCTCGTGCGACATCGCGCCGCTGAGATTGTCGAGGTTGCCGGCGTACGTGAGCGCGTCGAGCGAGACCACCTCGTACGGCGTCTTCGCCAGCAGGTGGTGGATGAAGTTGGACGGGATGAACCCGGCGCCGCCGGTGACGAGGACGCGTTTCGCCATGTGGAGGGGCAGGTTACGTGTTTGGAGTCGAACCGCCGCCGGGAACCTGCTCGTAGACTCGGGGGGTCAGGCTTGAGCAGAGACTTTTCGCAAAGCCCAGTGCGTGTCGTGATCGTCGACGATCACCGTCTCTTCGTCGACGCGCTTGCGCTGCTGCTCGGACACGACGAGCGCCTCGACGTGATCGGCACCGCGAGCGACGGCCCGACGGCGATCGAGCTCGTGGTCGACGGCGGCGCCGAGGTCGCCGTCATCGACGTGCGGATGCCGGAGATCGACGGGATCGAGACGGCGAAGCGGCTGCGCACGCGCAGCCCCGAGACGAACGTCATCCTCGTCACGGGCCTCGACGAGCCGCAGATCGCGGAGCAGGCGAAGGAGGCGGGCGCCGTCGCCCTCCTCAAGAAGGGCGCGCTCCACGATCAGTTGAAGGACGCGATCATCGAGGCGGCTCAGAGCTCGCGCTCGATCATGTAGAGCGGCCGCCCTTCGACGTCGCGCTGGATTCGTCCCAGGTACTCGCCGATGAGGGCGAGGATGAATCCCTGGATCCCCAGCACGAACAGCACGGCGACGCCGCCGAACAGCGGGCCCGGGAAGTTCGACCTGTCGATCCAGTAGACGACGCCGTAGGCCCCGAGCCCGAACGCGAGCAGCGAGCAGACGACGCCGAGCGCGACGCCGATCCACTGGATCGGCTGCGGCCAGAAGCCGGCGAGCACGTGCAGCGCCATACGCGTCAGCCGCAGCGGCGAGTAGCGCGACGGCCCTTTGCGCGGCGCGTGCTCGACGTCGACCTCGATCACGCTCGCGCCACCCGAGAGGACGAGCGCCTTCGTGAACTTCTGCTTGCCGATCGAGCCGAGCATCGGCTCGACGGCGGTGCGCCGGTACGCGTTGAACGCGCAGCCGAAGTCGGAGATCGCGACGCCGGTGAAGCGGCGCAGCATCCCGTTGATCACACGCGACGGCAGCGCTCTTCCCAGCGGGTCCTTGCGCGCGCGCCGCCGCCCGCTGGCGACGTCGTTCCCCGCCTCGACCGCCTCGACGAGACGCGGAATGTCCTCGGGGGCGTTCTGCAGATCGCCGTCCATCGTCACGACGATGTCGCCGCGCGCACGTGACAGACCCGCGTGCATCGCGGGGTGCTGGCCGAAGTTGCGCTTGAAGCGGACGCCGCGCACGCGCGGGTCGGCGCGGTGCAGCCGCTCCAGCATCGCGAACGTGCCGTCGGTCGAGCCGTCGTCGACGAAGATCAGCTCGAAGGTTCGCGGGCCGGGCTCGAGCGCCGCCAGCGTGCGCCGGTAGAGCTCCTCGACGCAGCCGGCCTCGTTGAAGACGGTGACGACGACGGAGAGGTCGGGCGCCGGCACCTCCGCGTCGGCGGAGACGGCGCTCGGCGTCAGCTCGACATCGGCCACGCCGAAAGCTTAGAACGGCTGGGCGGCAGGTCTCCCCTGCCGCCCGGCCGCGACATGCTCTACGCGGCTTCTGCCAACGCGGGCTCGGACACTTCTTCCTGCGCGCGCGCCCGCCGCGGGATCGCGAAGGCGGCGACCGCGCCGAGCGCGACGATGATCGCGCCGACCCAGATCGCCGGCGTCATCCCATCGACGAACGCTGTCCCGCTCTGGTAGCCGCCGTAGTGCGACCAGATCGACGCCAGCACCGCCACGCCGAACACGCCGCCGAGCTCGCGGATCGCGTTCTGCGCGCCGGAGGCCTGGCCCTCTTCGTCCTTGTGCACCGCGGTCAGGACGACGTTCGCGACCGGCGCCCAGAACATCGCCATGCCCATGCCGGAGACCATGAACGGCACGACGAGCTGCCAGTAGGGCGTCGTCGGCGTCGAGATCGCGGCCATCGACGCGAGGCCCCCCGCCTGGAGCGTGAGCCCGATCCCCATCAGGCGCGCGCCGCCGACGCGGTCGGAGAGCGCGCCGGCGATCGGCGCGACGAACATCGGCATGATCGTCCACGGGAGGATCCGCAGGCCGGCGCCGAACGGCGAGTACCCCTGCACCGTCTGGAAGAACTGGCTCAGCAGGAAGATCGAGCCGAACATCCCGAAGAACATCAGCAGTGACGCGACGTTCGCGAGCGTGAAGACGCGGTTGCGGAAGAAGCGCATCGGCAGCATCGGCGCCTGCGCGCGCAGCTCCCACAGGACGAACAGGGCGACGATGACGACGCCGGCCGCCAGCGTGCCGACGATCTGCGGCGACGACCAGCCGACCGAGTTCCCGCGGACGAGGCCCCAGACGATCCCGAAGAGGCCCGCGCTGGCGAGCGCGACGCCGGGCAGGTCGAGCCTGTTGGACGGGCCGTAGGTCTCGTCGAGCCGAAGCAGCGCGAGCGGGACGAGCGCAACCCCGAGGGGGACGTTCAGCCAGAAGATCCAGTGCCACGAGATGCCGCTGACGACGGCGCCGCCGACGAGTGGCCCGAATGCCACTGCGAGCCCGGCGATGCCGCTCCAGGCGCCGATGAAGGCGCCGCGCCGGTTTGCCGGAATGCCGGCGCTGAGAATCGTCAGCGTGAGCGGCGTGACGATCGCGCCGCCGACGCCCTGCGCGGCACGCGCTGCGATCAGCGCGCCGGCGGTCGGCGCGAGGGCGGCCGCCGCCGAGGACACCGTGAAGATCGTGAGCCCGACCGCCAGCATGCGGCGGCGGCCGAAGCGGTCGCCCAGCGCGGCGCCGGTGAGCAGCAGCACCGCGAATGTGAGCGTGTACGCGTTCACCGTCCACTCGAGGCTCTCGATGGACGCGTGCAGGTCCTTGCGGATCACGGGCAGTGCCGTGGTGACGACGAGATTGTCGAGTGTCGCCATGAAGACGGCCGCGGAGGTGATCGCGAACGTCCACATCGTTCGAGTCCTTGCTGACATCAGATCCTCCTTCTGGTCTCTTCGATCGTGCGTGCGGCGGCGTGTCCCGCGAATCCGGTCGTCTGGCGTCCGGAGGTGCGGTTAACCGGCATATTTTTGTGAGTAGTCACTTACTTAAGGGCGAAAAAAAGAGGTCTAGTCGTCCCGCTTGCAGCCTTCGATCAGAAGGCGCGCCCAGCCCTCGTCCGCCTGCAGCAGATCCATCGAGCCGATGACGTTGAGGAGCATGCCTTTCGCGAAGAAGTGCGCAACGCGCTCGCTCGGGAGCCCCGAGACGCGCTGCGTGTACTCGACGAGCGCGCCGAACCCGCGGCGCACGACCTCGCGGATCTCCGGGTCCTCGCACGCGGCGTACGCCTGCATCTGGGCGTGCAGGTAGACGGGGTCCGTGGCGAGGCGCTCCCAGTACATCTCGCCGATGGCGCTGAGCGCCTCCTCGCCGGCGAGGCCGGCCGAGGCCGTGTGGAAGAGCTCGAGCGTGCCGCGCAGGCAGCGCTCGACGCTCGCCATGAAGAGCCGCTTCTTCGTGCCGAACAGGCGGAAGACGTACGGCTGCGAGATGCCGACGGCCTTCGCGATCGCCTCGGTCGAGCCGCCGTCGAGCCCGTGGGCGGCGAACTCGACGAGTGCCGCCTCCAGGATCTCGTCGCGCCGCTCCGTCGCGGACTTCCGGGTCGCCGTCGCCATGGGCGCGATTATTAGCTACTGCTTACTAACTTGTCAAGTCACTTCGGCAGGAGCGCCATCCCGCGCGCCAGCCGCACCGGGGCTCTCCCGTGCTCGCGCGCGAAGCGCGGGAATGCCTCCGTCGAGTTGACGTCGTCGGAGAGGAGCAGGCCGCCGCTTCGAAGATGAGGCCACGCTTCGTTGAACTCGAACCACATGCAGTCGAAGGAGTGCTCGCTATCGTGCATGAACGAGTCGATCGTCCCGAGGCGGTCGAGGAGCGGGGGAAGCTCGTCCTGGGTCCGGCCGAGGATCAGCGTCCAGCGCTGTCGCAGCTCGGCCGGGACGAGCCACCCGGATTCGGAGCCGGCCGGGATGCCGGCGCGGCCGTCGCCTTCGAAGAACGCCCCGGGCTCGTAGTCGCGCCCGACCTCGCGCGGCAGGTCGACGGAGTGGAGGTGACCCTCGCCGTTGTGGTCGAGGGCGAGCAACGCGAACGCGGTCGAGAAGCCGTTGGCGACACCCGTCTCGACGGCGACCTGCGGACGCAGGTGCCGGAAGATCGCGTAGAGGTAGCCGCCCTCGGCGTAGCCGATCGCGCCGAGCGAGTGCCCGCTGCCGCCGACGGCCGCCGCGTGCACGCGTCCCTGCTCGAGCAGGTGCTCGCGGAGGCCGCTCTTCTCGAGCTCGCGCTCGTAGCCGCGAAGGACCGCGTCGCCGCCGAGGAAGCCCGCCACCTCCGCACGGATCCCGCGCGCCTCGACCACGCGCCGCGGATGCCGCACGTTCCGGGCTGCCCGGTACAGCGTTCGCTTCAAGCCGCGCACCATATCGTTGCGCGCGTGGACGTCCGCGACGCACGCATCCTGCATCTGCCGGTGAATCTCGCCGGCACGGGCTGGGCGCACGTGAACGCACTGCGGCGCAAGCAGGTCGACGCGCGGCTGCTCGTCTTCTGGCCGCAGAAGTGGCGCCCCGAGGAGTACGACATCAACCTCGACCTGCCGCGCCAGGGCTTCGTGCGGCAGCAGCTCGTCCAGTGGCGCGCGCTCGCGAAGTACCTGCCGCAGACCGACCTCTTCCACTTCTACTTCGGCAAGACGCTCGTCCCGAAGTCGCTGAACATGCCGATCCTCAAGGCGACGCGAAGGAAGTCGGTGATGCACTTCCTCGGCGACGACATCCGCTGGAAGCCGCTCGACCAGCTCGAGTACCGCAAGAAGTTCGACGCGACGATCGTCGGCTCGTACGCGGCGACGCGCTGGGTGCCGGACTCGACGGCGGTCGTGCCGCCGGGGCTCGACCTGCGGCTGTACGAGCCGGTGCCGGCCGTCGAGCGCGAGCGGCCGCTCGTCGTGCACGCGCCGTCGGACCTGGAGAAGAAGGGCACGCGGTTCGTCGTCGAGGCGTGCGAGCAGCTTCCGGTCGACCTTGACGTCGTCCACGGCGTCCCGCACGACGAGGCGGTCGAGCGCTTCAAGCGGGCGGACATCGTCGTCGACCAGCTGCACTACCTCTGGCACGGCGTGTTCGCGATCGAGTCGATGGCCTACGGGAAGCCCGTCGTCACGCACCTCGACCTCGAAGCCGTGCGCCAGACCGAGGAGGCGTTCGGCCTGAAGGTGCCGATCGTCCCTGCGACGAAGGACGACCTCGTGGAGAAGCTCCGCCCGCTCGTCGAGTCGTTCGAGCTGCGCAAGCGGCTCGGCGAGGAAGGCCGTGCGTACGTCGAGCAGGTGCACGACCTGGACAAGGTCGCCGACCGGTTCATCGAGCTCTACGCGTCTCTCCTCTAGACATGTCCCAGGGACAGTCCCTGAGACATGTCCCGCCGTGCCGTCTAGCCGCACCGGGCGCGCGCCGCTAGCTTCGCTGCGTGCCCCGACTCGCGCGCAAGGTCCTTCCCGACGGCATCTTCCACGTGACCGCGCGCGGCGTCGCCCGGGCACCGATCTTCGTCGACGGGATCGACTACGCCGAGTTCGAGCGGCAGCTCTTCACGGTGCGCGACGAGCATTGGTGGACGCTGCACGCGCACTGTCTGCTCCCGAACCATTACCACCTCATCGTCGAGGCGAAGCGCGCAGAGCTCACCGCCGGCATGCACAAGCTCAACGGCCGCTACGCGCAGCGCTTCAACCGGCGCTACGACCGCGTCGGGCACGTGTTCCAGAACCGCTTCAGCTCGTACGTGATCGAGGAGGAGGAGCACTTCCTGCGGGCGCTCGCGTACGTCCGCGAGAACCCGGTCGCCGCCGGCCTCTGCCGCTCGGCTGCGGACTGGCCGTGGCGCAGCGCCCTGTCCGAGGTGGACTAGTCCCAGGGACTGTCCCTAGGACACGGCCATACTGAGCGGGTGCTCGAGCGCCTGAAGGAGCTCTTCCGCCACTCGGCGATCTACGGGCTCGGCTCGATCGTCGCGCGGATCCTCGGCGTGCTGCTCCTGCCGCTCTACACGCGCTACCTCACGCCGGGGGACTACGGGTTGATCGAGACGCTCGTCGCGCTCTCCGCCGTGCTGAGCGCGCTCGTGGCGCAGGCGATGAAGAGCGCGTTCTTCCGCTTCTACTTCGACTCGACCGAGCTGGCCCGCCGGCTGCTCGTCGTGCGGACGGCGTTCTGGTACGTGATGGCGGCGTCGACGCTGACGCTCGTCCTCGGCGTTGCGTTCTCGCAGCAGATCTCGTGGGTGCTGTTCCACACGCAGCATCACGCCGACCTCGTGGTCGCCTCCTTCGTCGGCCTGTGGGCGGCGATGAACTACGACCAGATGACGTCGCTCTTCCGCGTCGAGCAGCGCTCGACCGCGTACGTCGCCGCGACGCTGGCGAACGTCGCGATCACGATCGCCGCGACCGTCCTGCTCGTCGTCGCGTTCCACCAGGGCCCCCTCGGCGTCCTCGTCGGGAACTTCACCGGGACGCTCGCGATCTACGTGGCGCTGCTGCTCTACAGCCGTCACGCGCTCGGCCTGCAGTTCGACCGGCGGCTCTACCGTGCAATGAACCGGTTCGGCCTGCCGCTCGTCCCCTCGGCGGTCGCGCTCTGGCTGACGAACTTCGCCGACCGGTTCTTCCTGATCAAGCTCACCGACGCGCATGAGGTCGGCCTCTACTCGATCGCGGTTCGCATCTCCTCGGCAATCGTCTTGCTGCTGACGGCGTTCCGGCTGGCCTGGCCTGCGTTCGCCTACTCGATCGACGACGATCGGGACGCCCAGCGCACGTACAGCTTCGTGCTGACCTACGTCGTCTTCGTGTGCTGCTGGCTTTCGCTCGGCCTCGGACTACTCGCGCCATGGATTCTGCGGCTGATCACGACGAGGCCCTTCTACGCGGCGGAGAACGCCGTCGCCCCGCTTGCATTCAGCGTCGCCGCATTCGCCGGCTACGTCGTCGTGCAGATCGGCACCGGCCGCGCGCGCCGCACGCGGACGAACTGGGTCGTCACCGGGATCGCCGCCGCGCTCAACATCGCGCTCAACCTTGCGCTCATTCCTCCGTACGGCCGCATGGGAGCGGCGGTCGCGACGCTCATCTCGTACGCAGTGCTGTTCGGTCTGATGGCCTGGCGGGCGCACGCCGTGTTCCCCGTGCCGTACCAGTGGCGGCGTGTCGCGACGGTCGGGCTCGTCGCAGCCGCGTTGACGGTGCTCGGGAAGGCGGTCGACGCGCCGCTCGGCGTCGCGCTCGCGCTCACCGCCGTGTATCCCGTCCTGCTCGCGCCGCTCGGGTTCTACCTGCCGGCGGAGCGCCGGCGGCTACGCCGCCTGCTGCCCCTCCTGGGCCGCTGACGAAAGAGCCGGGATCGCTTCCCCGTCCTCTTCCCCGCGGCGTAGCGCTGCGACGAACGCGAGCGCGCCGAGACTGAAGCCGACGGCGACGCCGAGGAACACGACCGGCAACCCGACGTACTGCAGCGCCTGACCCACTGCGAGGAAGCCGAGCGGGCCGACGAGGACGGAGACGGTCATCACTGCCGTGATCACCTTCGGACGAAGCGCCTCCGGCGGCCGCACGGTGACGATGCCGAGCACCGGCGCGTTCACGAGCGGCGCGAAGAAGCCGAAGGCGGCGAGAACGACGACCGCCACGGACCACGGAAGATCGAGCGCGAGCAGCCACAGCGGCACCGCCATGCCGAGGATGCCCACGGCGGCGAGCCTCAGGAGCGGCACCTTGCGGACGAGCTGCGACGCGAGGATGCTCCCGCCGAGGGCGCCGGCCCCGAAGGCCGCGAAGAAGAAGCCGACGATGGTCGAATCGGCGTCGAAGCGGCGGACGACGAGCACCGGCAGCATCGCGATCAGGCCCTGCGCGGCGAAGTTGATGAACGCAGCCGCGCCCATCAGCGGGCCGAGCAGCCTGTCGTGGATCGCGTAGCGCAGACCGGCGAAGACGCCGCGTGACGACTCGTCGGCGGGGAAGCGCTTGCCGGCCCGAACGAACACGAGGATGACGACGAACGAGAACGCGTACGTCGCCGCGTCGACGAGCAGGACGGCCGGGGCGCTCAGCCACGCGATCAGTAGGCCGGCGAGGATCGGCCCGCCGAGCTGCGTCAGCTGGTTCGCCGCCTGCACGAGCGCCGACCCTTGCGCGACGAGCTGCTCGTCGTCGCCGAGCACCTCGGGGAGGATCAGGCGCGACGACGAGTAGTACGGGGCCATGAACGAACCCAGCAGGAACGCGCACGTCAGCAGCAGCCCGAAGGTGAGCTGTCCCGTCCAGTGGAGGATCGGGATCGCGGCCATGATCGGCACCCTGGCCGCGTCGGCGACGTTCATCGTCCGCTTTGCGCCGAGGCGTGCGATCAGCGACCCGGAGGGGATGCCCAGCAGTCCGACGGGCAGGAGCTCGCACGCGAGCACCCAGCCCATCCGGGCGGTCGAGCCGGTCGTGATCAGCACGAACCACGGCAGCGCGACGTACGTCATCGCCGACCCGGTGAGGGACACGAGCTCGGCGGTGAGGATCGCGGCGAGCGACCGGTTCCTCAGCATCGACACGCGGCGATAATAATACGTACGTACGGTTTTGTAAAGTGAGGGCGGCGTGCCGAAGGTCTCCAAAGCGCATCTCGAAGCCCGCCGCGACCAGATCCTCGACGGCGCCCGGCGCGCGTTCGCGCGCCACGGGTACGAGCGGACGACAGTCGCTCTGCTCGAGCAGGAGATCGGCCTCTCGCGCGGAGCGATCTTCAACTACTTCCCTGACAAGTGGGCGCTCTTCTTCGAGTTGGCGACGCGAGACCAGCACGAGCTGACCGACCTCTTGATCGAGGAGGGACTCGACGCGACGATCCGGCACCTGGCCGAGGAGAGCCCGGACTGGATGTCGGTCTACTTCGAGGTGCTGCGGCACTTCCGCAACGACCCGGCGCTCCTGGAAGAGTTCCAGCAGCGTGGCGGCTCCGGCCGCGAGCAGCAGATCGACGAGTGGCTGAAGCGGCTCGGAGCCGCGGGCACGTTCCGCGCCGACGTGACGCTCGCCGACATCGTGCTCTTCGTGAACATCGTCGCGAACGGTGTCGCGCTCGTGCGCTCGCTCGATCTCGAGATCGACGCGGACGCCGTCGTCAAGCTGGTCCACACGGGCATCGACCCACCGCCCAAGTAGCATCGCGCGGCTGATGCGCGACATCACCGTCCTCGTCACCGCGTCGGGCGCGCCGGGAACGGCGGCGCTGCTGCGCGCCCTGCGCACGAACGGCGAGCGCGCCGTCCGCATCGTCGGCATCGACATGTCGCCGCAGGCGATCGGGCGGCAGTTCTGCGACCGCTTCTACGTCGTCCCGCCCGGGCGCGATGCGGGCTTCGTCGACGCCGTGCTCGACATCGTGCGCCGCGAGAACATCGACATCGTCCTGCCGCAGTCCTCGCACGACTTGCCGGCGCTCGCCGAGGCGCGCGAGCGCTTCATGGCGACGACGGTGATGGTCTCGCCGCCGGAGGCGATCGCGACGGCAAACGACAAGGCCGCGGCGTATGCGCTGATCGAACGGCTCGGGCTCCGGGCGCCGGCGTGGCGGAAGGTCACGGGCGGGCGGGCGCTCGCCGCCGCGGCGCAGGAGCTCGGCTATCCGGAGCGCCCCGTCTGCTTCAAGCCGGTGTTCGGCTCGGGCTCACGCGGCTTCCGCGTGCTCGACGCGAACGTCGACCGCGCGCGCCAGCTCTTCGAAGAGCGCCCCGGCAACCTCTCGATGCGGCTGGACGACGTGCTCGAGCTGATCCCGCAAGAAGGCGGGCCGGACCTGCTCGTGATGGAGCTCGCCACCGGCCGGGAGCGGACGGTCGACGGGATCGCGCGGTCGGGCCAGGTCGTCCTCGGCCACGCGAAGACGCGCGAGGCGATGCGTGCCGGGCTCGCGATGTACTTCGAGACGCTGAACGACCACTGGCTGCTGGAGGTCGCGCAGCGGATCGTGTCGGAGCTCGGCATCGAGTACTTCTTCAACATCCAGCTCGTCGGCGACTACGTGATCGAGATCA
>DATCYR010000044.1:0-3531 GCA_036526315.1 Gaiellaceae bacterium
ATCAGTCCCAACCCCGTGCAGGCGAACGCGCTCACGGCGATGACGAGGACGATCGGCGCATACCCCGAAGCGGCGACGTGCGTGCCGACGATCGCGCTGCCCGCGACGAGGGCGAACAGCGCCACGAAGAACCCGTTCGTCACGACCGGCAGCGCACGTCCGAGAAAGAGCGGGAGCCTCCGCGCAGGCGTGATCAGGATGTAGCCGAGGGTCTGCTGGTTCCGCTCGCCGGCGATCGTGTTCGCCATCGCGAACAGGCACGGGATCGCGGCGAACTGGAGCGCGTTGCCGATCACGTAGAAGCTGTCCGACTGGAGCTTCGCCGAGCGGCCGATGTAGACGAAGAGCAGGATCTGGAAGATCGGCATGACGAGGAACGACGGGACGTAGACCCAGGGGCTGAGCCAGCTGAAGAGCGCGCGATAGCTGATCAGCCCACCGACGAAGAAGACGCGGACCGATTTCACGTGAGGGAAAGGGTTCCCTTGGCGCGCGCGGCGTGGAGAGCGCGCTGGACGAGGAGGAGACCGACCACGACATACGCGGCGCCGACTCCGAGCGCCATGCCGATGTCACCGTAGGACGGCCCCGCGAGCGCGGCGCCGCGAATCGCGCGGATCCCCCAGGTCGGCGCGAGCAGCCAGGAGATCGGACGCACCCAACCCGGGAAGAGCGACAGCGGGACGAGGAATCCCGAGATCAGCCAGACGGGGTACTCGAGCATGTTCCCGAGCGCCCAGGCCTGGCGGAAGCGGACGAATGCGACGGCCAGGACGAAGCCGAGGGCCCCGATCGAGGCGACCGTCGCCGGCACGGCGAGGACGAAGGCGACGGGGTCGGTGATCTGCAACGGGATGCCGAAGACCGCCCAGCCCCAGAGCAGGGTGGCGGCCATGCTGTAGATGCCGATCGTCGACATCGCGATCGTCAGCGGCAGAAGGATCAAGGCGAAGTTCACGGGAGCCGCGACCTCGAGCTCGAGCGTCCCGTGCCAGCGCTCCTGCGCCAACGCGCTTCCCGCGGGCGTGGCCGTGTTCGACCAGACACCCATCACGGCGGCTCCGAGCGAGGAGTAGAGGAGCGGCTTCGAGTCGGCGCCCGCCTTGAACATGAAGAACGCGACCGTCGCGAAGAACAGCGGATACAGCACGCCGAGCCAACTGTTGAACGAGGAGCGCATCAGCATCTTCATGCGAAAGAACCAGCCGTAGGCGAGGACGCGCGCAACTCTCATTCGTCCACCAGCGCGACGTAGGCGTCCTCGAGGGTCGGCTCGCGCGACGAGACGCGGCCGACCTCGGAGCTGTCGAGGTGGCCGAGGATCACGTGCACGAGCTCGCGGCCCGGCAGCGTCTGCACGACGAGCACCTGCTTCTGGTCGCGAGCCTCGAGCCCGACGTTCGAGACGCCGTCGAGCGCACGCACCCGCTCGACGACCGCGTCCTCGATCCCGTACACCTCGACCTCGACGACCGTGCCCTCCCCCACGCCGGCCTTGAGCGCCTGCGGCGTGCCCTGCGCCACGATCCGGCCCTGTGCGATCACCGCGATCCGGTCGCAGAGCGCGTCCGCCTCGAACATGTAGTGCGTCGTGAGGAGAACCGTCTTGCCCGCGTCCGTGAGCGCGGCGATCGTGGCCCGGAGCTCGCGCGCTCCGACGGGATCGACGCCGATCGTGGGCTCGTCGAGGAAGACGACCTCCGGGTCGTGCAGCAGGCCGCGCGCGATGTGGAGACGCTGGCGCATGCCGCGCGAGTAGCCCTCGACCTTCTCCCGCTCGCGCCCGACGAGGCCGACCAGCTGGAGGAGCTCCTGGATGCGGAGCTTCTGCACGCGCGGCTCGACTCCGTACAGCTCGGCGAAGTAGCGGAGGTTGTCGAGGCCCGAAAGGCGTTCGTAGAGGCCGCGGTCGCCCCCGAAGACGTAGCCGATCCGCTTCCTGACCTCGCGCGCGTTGCGGGCAACGTCGAGGCCGAGGACGCGCGCCGTGCCCGCGGTGGGCAGGAGCAGCGTGATCAGCATCTTGATCGTCGTGGTCTTGCCGGCGCCGTTCGGCCCGAGCAGCCCGAAGAGCTCGCCCTTCGCGATCTCGAACGACACGCCGCGCACCGCCTCCACCTCGACGGTCCGGCGGCGCAGTATCCCCGTGCTCGTGCGATAGGTCCGCGCGAGCTCCTCGACCTCCACGACGGCCACGTTTCGAGCATAGGCCAGGCTGCGGCTTAGCCGCACCAGGCCTGCGCGCGAAACCCGATGCGGCCGGAGCCGGACGGGCCGATCCTCTAGGCAACAAGGAAAGGACGGAAGCCATGTTCAAGACGATCGTCTGGGCCACCGACGGCTCGGAGCTCGCCGACGGCGCGCTCGAGCACGTGCGCGAGCTGGCCCGGCTTCACAACTCGCAGATCGTCGCAGTCCATGCCAACGAGCTTCTGCAGGGCCGGGCGGGAGGATCGCCGGTCTTCGCGGACGAGCCCGAGCTGGAGCAGAAGATCGCGAAGCAGGTCGAGGAGCTGCGCGCCGTCGGGGTCGACGCGAGGCTCGTGATCCGCACGGGCACGAAGGACGTCGCGAAGCTCATCGCGGACGCAGCGGACGAGGTCGACGCCGACCTGATCGTGGTCGCCACCCACGGCCACGGCGGCATCGCCGCGGCGATCATCGGCAGCGTCGCCCGCGCGCTCACCCACACGGCGGGACGGCCGGTGCTCGTGGTCCCGCCGCCGCAGGCGACGAAGGCGCCCGAAGCCAAGGACGAGCGCCTCGTCACGGTCTGAGCGGATTCACGGTGGGCGGGCCCAGCCCGCCCACCGTTGAAGCGAGTGCTATGCCTGGCCTGCAGGCGACGTCGCCGGGGGTCCCGGCGACCCGAAGCCGGCCTCGATCTGCCTGAGCTCCTCCTCCGTGCCCTGCCTGATCGGCCCCTTGAACCATTTGCGCCCGGACAGCAGGTACCAGCCGCCGAACAGGACGAGCGCTCCGAACACCGGCAGTGGCGTGTAATTGAGGATCGACCAGCTGAAGTTCGACTTGAACGGAATGCCGCCCTGGTAGGCCGGCAGCAGGAACACGATGCAGATGAAGAAGATCCAGAGGATCGCGATCCAGTCGATCCACTTGTAGTGCTTGCCGAGGTGCCACGCTCCCCGCTCGAAGCTCTCTCCCGCGCGCAGGCGCAGGATGATCGGCAGGACGAAGGCGATGTAGAGCCCGATCACGGCCACGGCAGTCGCTGCGGCGTAGCCGATGTAGCCCCACCACAGCGCCGGCAGCGGCGTCAGGAAGGCGAGGACGACGATCGCCCAGACGGTGTTGACCGGGACACGGTCACGCTTCGACACCTTCCGCCAGAGCTGGTGCCCGGGCACGGCTCGGTCGCGCGAGAACGCGAACATCATCCGTGAGGCCGACGTCGTCGAGGCGATCGTGCAGAACGTCTGCGCGATCACCGCGATGAACAACAGGAACTCGGCCCACTTGTCGCCCATCGAGTCCCGCCAGATGCTCTGGACGATGAACGCGGAAGTGTCG
>DATCYR010000045.1:0-53555 GCA_036526315.1 Gaiellaceae bacterium
GGGGCCGGCCCGTATGCCGTGAGCCCCGGGACGTCGGCGAGCTTGTCCAGCGCGTAGACGAGCAGCTCGCGCTCGTGCTCCTCGATCGCTCCGACACCGATGTCCGTGAGGTAGTCGACGGCGGCGCCGAAACCGACGGCCTCCGCGATCGGCTGGGTGCCCGCCTCGAACTTGAACGGGATCTGGCCCCAGGTCGTCTCTTCGAGCTTGACCGAGCGGATCATGTGGCCGCCGAGGTTGAACGGGGACATCGACTCGAGCAGCTCGGCCCGCCCCCACAGCGCGCCGACGCTCGTCGGGCCGCACATCTTGTGTGACGAGAACGCGAGGAAGTCGCAGCCGAGCTCCTGCACGTCGACCGGGTGGTGCGGCGCTGCCTGCGCGGCGTCGACGACCATGATCGCGCCGCGCTCGTGCGCCCAGGCGGCGAGCTTCTCGATCGGGTTGATCGTCCCGAGCGCGTTCGAGACCAGGTTGTTGGCGACCACCTTGACGTTGCCGCTGCGGCCGAGCTCGTCGAGCGCGTCGAGCTGCAGCTCGCCGTGGTCGTCCAGCGGGATCGCCCGGAAGTCGGCGCCGGTCCGCTTGGCGATGTACTGCCACGGGACGAAGTTGGAGTGGTGCTCCAGCTCCGTCACGATGACGACGTCCCCGGCCCCGAGGTTGTCGAGGCCCCACGCGTAGGCGACGAGGTTGAGGCTCTCCGTCGCGCCATGGGTGAAGATCACCTCGCGGGACGCCGGTGCGTTGATGAAGCGGGCGACCTTGTCGCGCGCCCCTTCGTACTCGGCGGTCGCGATCTCCGACAGCGTGTAGACGCCGCGGTGGACGTTCGCGTACTCCGTCTCGTAAAACGTGCGCAGCCTGTCGAGCACCTGCCGCGGCTTGTGGGAGCTGACCGCCGAGTCGAGGTACGCGAGCGGCTTGCCTCTGATCTCCTGCTCGAAGATCGGGAAGTCGGCGCGCAGCTTGCGCGCGTCGAGCTTCGCCTCGGTCTTTACGGCCACCAGCTCACTGTACCCGGGGCCTACGGGCGGAAGCGGACGGTGGCCTGCTTCGCCGAGGCCCTCGTCAGCGTGACGCGCCAGGACAGCGGGATGCGGTAGGTCTCGCCCTTCACGATGTACGGCCGGGCCCGTTTCGTCGGCTTGAGGATCAGGATCGCGGAGGGGGAGTACGGCGCCGAGTGGTTGTCCGCGTCGACGAAGCGGAAGACGAGCCCGCGGAACGGCTTGGCGCGGTACTCGATCCACCACGTGCCGCGCGCCGTGTCGACGACGAGCGCCTGCGCAAGCTTCGAGCGGCCCGTCGGCGGGGCCAGGACGTAGGTCTTCGGCGCCGTCACGTGCGGCTGCGGCGGCAGCCACCCGAGCAGCGACTTCTCGTAGGCGCTGTAGTCCAGCGAGCCGGAGCCCATCGGGCTCAGTGTGTCCCCGGTGTCCTCGAGGGAGCAGCGCAGGTAGTCGATGCAGTCGGCCGCCATCGCATGACCGAGCCCGAAGGTATGCCCGAGCTCGTGGGCGAGCAGGTCGACGGTCGGAGGACGAGTGAGCATCACCTGGCGACCGAAGGTGGCGCCGAAGAAGCCGCAGCGAGCATCGGGCAGCTCGTAGACCACCGTGTCGTAGCGGGCTGCGTCGAAGCCGGCGCCGGCGGCGGCTTTTCGTGCGGGTGCGAAGATCGAGTCGATCGTCGCGTCGCTCGCGCCGCAGCTCGGCTTCGCCGCCAGGTCGGTCAGCCACGGCGTGATGTCTGCATCGAGATGGACCTGGCCGAACGACGCACGCTGGAGGAAGTCGTTCGCCTGCGCGAACGCGCGCTGCACGTCCGCGACGGAGTAGGGCTTCGCGCCGGTCGACGCGAGGACGACGAGCACGCGCTCGTTGGCCTTGGGAGCTGCTCCTGCCGAGGGCAGGGCAACCGCTGCCAAGAGGGCCACCACCGCGAGCAGCGGGGCTCGGCGCACCGCCGGAGTATGAGCCTTCGTGCGGCTAGTTGCTAGCCCTGCGGTATGCGCGCTTCGAGCGCGCTCGCGAGTGCCTCGCGCACCGGCTCGAGCTCGACGCGGGCGAGGACGTCCTCGAAGAACCCGCGGACGATCAGCCGCTCGGCCTCGCCGCGCGAGAGGCCGCGGGCCATCAGGTAGAAGAGCTGCTCGCGGTCGACGCGTCCGACCGTTGCGCCGTGCGTGCAGCGCACGTCGTTGGCCATGATCTCGAGCCCCGGGATCGGCACGGCGTGCGTCGTCGGGGACAGCATCAGGTTGCGGTTCTCCTGGTACGCGTTCGTCTTCTGCGCGTCGGGCTCGACGCGGATCATCCCGCGCCACACCGCCGTCGAGTGGTCGCGGAGCGCGCCCTTGAACGCGAAGTCCGACGTCGTGCTCGGCGCGATGTGCTCCTGGAAGGTGTCGTAGTCGAGGTGCTGGTCGCCGTCCGTGAAGTAGGCACCCGTCACGCGCGAGGTCGCGCCCTCGCCGGCGAGGTCGTTCTGGATCCGCACCTTGCCCCGCTTCGAGCCGAAGCCGCCGGCGACCCAGTCCAGCTCGGCGTCGCGCTCGACGCGCGCGTGGTGCGACGCGAAGTGCCACGTCTCGCGCGACAGGTTCTGCAGCGACACGTACTCGAGCTTCGCGCCGGCGCCGACGAAGAGCTCGGCCGCCTCGTTCGTGTAGGCGTGCAGCGCAGGATCGGAGGAGACGATCTCCTCGACGAGCGTGAAGCGCGCGCCCGGGTCGGCGACGACGAGTAGCCGCCAGAAGAGCGCCGCGTCGTCGGCGGAGCTCGTGATGCGGACATAGAGCGGCTTCTCCAGCACGACGTCCTTCGGCACGTGGACGAGCAGGCCGTGCTGCCACACGGCCGCGTTGTGCGCCGCGAACTTCTCGTCCCAGCCGACGAGCGAGTAGAGCCGCTCGTCGCTCTCGTCGAGGGGCTGGAACGTGACGCCCTTCGGCGCGCGCTCGATCGTGATGCCGCTCTCGGTGATCGCGGCCAAGCCGGCCACGTCCAGATCGAGCATCGTCTGCGCGGGCGCCGTCGAGGGGTCGGGCCCGCGGACTTGTTCGAACGAGTCGGGGTCGAAGCCGCGGAGATCGGTGAAGCGCCAGTGCTCCTGCGTCGTGTCGGGCAGCGGCAGCTCCTGATAGCGGACGAGGGCCTCAGCGTTCACGCGGCGCGTACCTCCGATGCAGCATCAGCTGGTTGCCGTCGGGATCCTTGAAGAACGCGAAGTGGCAAACGCCGGTGTCGACGATGTCCCCGTCGAAGCGGACGCCCTTTTCCTCGAGCTCGGCGCGCGACGCCGCCACGTCCGGCACGCGGATCGCGATGCCCGCCGGCGCCGGCGCGAACGCCTGCCCGATGCTCGAGGGGTCGAAGACGTCGAGCGTCACCTGGCCGAGCGTGAACTCGAGGTCGTTCTCTCCCTCCGTCTCGATCGGGAGGCCGAGGGTGTTCCCGTAGAACTCCCTGGCGCGCGCGATGTCCTGCGTCAGCACGGACACGAAGTCGACCTGCTCGACCTGCATCACGGCATCGAGCCGTCGGGATACGGGGCGTAGCGGCGGTGCAGCAGGATCGGGTTGCCCGACGGGTCCTCGACGCCGGCGCCCCGGCACTTCCCGGAGTCCCACATGTCGTTGACCTGCAGCCCGGCAGCTTCCAGCTTCGCCTTCGCCTCTGCCACGTCCCCCACGCGCAGGGCGAGCGCACCCGGCGGCAGCGGCGAGAACTCGTACTCGTGCGTGTGCGGCGTCATCACCGCGAGAGTCACGTTGCCGGCCTCGAACTCGAGCCAGTCGTCGTCCGGCGAGTTCGGGCTCAGCGGCAGGCCGAGCAGCTCCCCGTAGAAGTGCTTCGCCTCTTCGATGTCTTTGACGGGGACGCGGATGTAGTCGACGCGCTCGACCCCGACGCCGGGATCAGCCAACCGAGCCTTCCATCTGCAGCTGGATCAGGCGGTTCATCTCGACGGCGTACTCGAGCGGGAGCTCCTTGGTGATCGGCTCGACGAAGCCGGAGACGATCAGGGCCGAGGCTTCCGCCTCTGAGAGCCCGCGCGACATCAGGTAGAAGAGCTGCTCCTCGCCGATCTTCGACACCGTCGCCTCGTGGCCGATGTCGACGTCGTCGGCATCGATCTTCATGTACGGGTAGGTGTCGGAGCGCGAGTCCTCGTCGAGGATCAGCGCGTCGCAGACGACCTTCGACTTCGAGCCGACAGCGTCCTTGGAGACCTCCAGCAGCCCGCGGTAGCCGGCGCGGCCGCCGTTCTTCGAGATCGACTTCGAGGTGATGACCGAGGACGTCTTCGGTGCGACGTGCACGGCCTTGCCGCCGGCGTCCTGGTGCTGCCCGTTGCCGGCGAACGCGATCGACAGCACCTCACCGTGCGCTCGCTCGCCGAGCAGCCAGATCGCCGGGTACTTCATCGTCAGCTTCGAGCCGAGGTTTCCGTCGACCCACTCCATCGTCGCGCCCTCGTAGGCGACGGCGCGCTTCGTGACGAGGTTGTAGACGTTGTTCGACCAGTTCTGAATCGTCGTGTAGCGGCAGCGCGCGTCCTTCTTGACGATGATCTCGACGACCGCGCTGTGCAGCGAGTCGGTCGAGTAGATCGGCGCGGTACAGCCCTCGACGTAGTGCACGTAGGCGCCCTCGTCGACGATGATCAGCGTGCGCTCGAACTGGCCCATGTTCTCGGCGTTGATGCGGAAGTACGCCTGCAGGGGCATCTCGATCGACACGCCGGGTGGCACGTAGATGAACGACCCGCCCGACCAGACGGCCGAGTTCAACGCCGCGAACTTGTTGTCGTTCTGCGGGATGATCGTCCCGAAGTACTGCTTGACGAGCTCCTCGTGCTCCCGCAAACCGGAGTCCATGTCGAGGAAGATCACGCCCTGCTTGGTCAGGTCTTCCTGAAGCTTGTGGTAGACGACCTCGGACTCGTACTGCGCGCCCACGCCGGCGAGGTACTTCTTCTCGGCCTCGGGGATACCCAGTTTGTCCCACGTGTCCTTGATGTCGGCCGGCAGCTCCTCCCAGGAGTTGGCCTGCTTCTCGGTCGGCTTGATGTAGTAGTAGATGTTCTCGAAGTCGATCTGCGTGAGGTCGCCGCCCCACATCGGCAGGGGCCGTGCCAGGAAGTAGTCGAGCGACTTGTGCCGGAACTTCCGCATCCAGTCAGGCTCGTTCTTGTGCTCGGCAATCGCCTCGACGACCTCGTGCGAGATGCCGCGGCCCGACTTGTAGAAGTAGGCCTCGGCCTCGTCCGGGTTGGAGAAGCCGTACTTGTAGTCCTCGCGGATTTGCTTGACGACGTCGGTCTCAGTCGGCAACAGGTGCCACCTCCGGCATGAACGCCTCGTAGCCCTCGGCCTCGAGCTTGTGAGCCAAGTCGGGACCGCCTTCCTCCACGATACGCCCGTTGACCATCACGTGGACGAAATCGGGCTTGATGAAGTTGAGGATCCGCTGGTAGTGCGTGATCACGACCGCGCCCATGTCCGGCCCGACCAGCTCGTGGACGCCGCCGGCGACGACGCGGACGGCGTCGATGTCGAGGCCCGAGTCGGTCTCGTCGAGGATTGCGATCCGCGGCTTGAGCATGGCCAGTTGCAGGATCTCGATCCGCTTCTTCTCACCGCCGGAGAAGCCGTCGTTGAGGTAGCGGGAGGCGAGCTCGCGTGAGACCTTCAGCCGGTCCATCTCCGCGAGCAGCTCCTTGCGGAACTGCGGGATCGGGATCGGGTCGTCCTCGCCGTTGTTGCGGGCCTTGCGGACGGAGTTGATCGCGCTGCGGAGGAAGTTCGTGACGGTCACGCCCGGAACGGCGTGGGGGTACTGGAACGCGAGGAAGAGGCCGCGTTGCGCGCGCTCGTCCGCCTCCATCTCCAGCACGCTCTCGCCGTCGAGGAGGATGTCCCCGTCGGTGATGTCGTATGCCGGGTGGCCCATGAGCGCGTAGGCGAGGGTCGACTTGCCGGAGCCGTTCGGCCCCATCACGGCGTGAACCTCGTTCGTGTCCACCGCGAGGTCGATGCCCTTGACGATCTCGGTGCCGTCCTCGAGAGCGACGTGCAGGTTTTTCAGCTCGAGCAATGCCAACTTTGTGACGTCCTGTTACGTGGAAGGAAGCGGGCTGGGCGGCTCGCTAGTAGCGTCATCGTATCCAACCGGGGTCTTTCCCCCGCCCGCCCCTCCAAACGCGCTACCCTGGGCTCATGCCGAACGTCGGCCCCTGGGAGATCGTGCTGCTCCTCTTGCTGGCCCTCCTGCTCTTCGGGGCGAAGCGCCTGCCGGAGATCGGCAAGTCGATGGGCAAGGGTATGCGCGAGTTCAAGGACTCGCTCGCCGGCAAGGACTCGGACGACGACCCCGCCGAGCTCCCTGTGCAGACCACCGCCACAGACGCGACTGCCGCCACGCGCGAGCGCGACACCGTCTAGCCACCCATGAGACCGCTGCCTCGCCGTCTGAAGCACGGTGAAGAGGCGACCCTCGTAGAGCACCTCGACGAGCTGCGGGTCCGGATCTTCGTCTGCCTCGGGGCGCTTGCGCTGGGATTCGTCGTCGCGTTCGTCTTCCGCGGCCACCTGCTCCACTGGTTGAACGCGCCGCTGCCGCAGAAGGACTTCAAGCCGATCACCCTGAGCGTCGCGGAGCCGTTCCTGACCTCGATGAAGGTCAGCCTCCTCGCGGGGCTCGCGCTGGCTCTGCCGGTGGTGCTCTGGCAGCTCTGGAGCTTCCTCGCGCCGGCTGTCGAGCCGCACGCCGAGCGCACGGTGCTGCTGTTCGTCCTGCTCGCGACCGTGCTGCTCGTTGCAGGGGTCGCGTTCGCGTACTGGATCGTCCTGCCGCAGGCCGTCCACTTCCTGACGAACTTCGACGACCAGTACTACAACTCGCAGCTGCGCGCGCGGGACTACTACGGCTTCGTGATGACGGTGCTGCTCGCGGTCGGCCTCGTCTTCGAGCTGCCGATCTTCATCCTCGCGCTGACCCGGCTGGACGTGATCTCGACGAGGACGCTGCGGAAGCAGCGCCGCCTCGGCTACTTCATCGTCGCCGTCGTCGCCGTCCTGCTGCCCGGCGTCGACCCGGTGACGACGACGTTCGAGATGGTGCCGCTGATCGCGCTCTACGAGCTCTCGATCTGGCTCTCGGTGCTCCTGGAGCGCCGGGCGGCCGCGCGAATGGAAGCGGCTAGCCTTAGCGAGCCGTGAATCGCGTCGTCTCCGCCGACTGGGTCCTGCCGATCGAAGGGCCTCCGCTTCGTGACGGCGCGGTAGCGATCGAGGACGGCCGGATCGCGGCCGTCGGACCGGCGAGCGAGCTCGGAAGAGGGACGCACTACGACGACGCCGTCCTCCTCCCGGGGTTCGTCAACGCCCATTCGCACATCGAGTACTCGGTCTACGGCGGCTTCGGCGACGGCCTCGGCGACTTCGCCGAGTGGATCTCGCTGCACGTCGAGCGCAAGGCGCGCATCGGCTGGGAGGAGTACGTCGACATCGCCCGGCTCGGCGCCGCCCAATGCCTGGCCTCGGGCGTCACGACGATCGGCGATTGCAGCTACAGCGGTGCGGCCGCCGTTGCCTGTGCCGAGCTCGGGTTGCGCGCGACGATCTACCTCGAGGTGTTCGGCGCCGACCCGGCGCCGGCGCTCGAGAGCTTCGCGGAGCGCCGCGAGCGGGTGCAGCCGTCGTTCTCGGAGCGGATCCGCCCGGGCATCTCGCCGCACGCCCCGTACTCAGTCTCGCTCGAGCTCTACCGCGCGGCCGCCGAGCTCGGCCTGCCGGTGGCGACGCACATCTCCGAGAGCCCGTCCGAGGTGGCGTACCTGACGACGGGCGAGGGGCCGTGGGGCGCCTACACGGACTTGCTCGTCACGCCGGCGGGCACGACGGGCACTCGCATGCTGGCCGCGCACGGCCTGCTCGGCCCCGCGGTCGTCGCGGCGCACTGCGTAATGGTGGATGCCGAGGAGATGGGCCTGCTCGCGGAGACGCGGACGGGCGTCGCGCATTGCCCGCGCTCGAACGGCGCGCTCGGCTGCGGCGTGGCGCCGCTGACGGAGCTGCGCGAGGCCGGGGTCCAGGTCGGCGTGGGCACCGACAGCCCGGCGTCGTCGCCGTCGTTCGACTTCTTCGAGGAGTTGCGCAGCGTCCTCTTCAGCGCCCGCGCGCGGGCGCAGCGGCCGGATGTCCTCTCCGCCGCCACCGTGCTCGAGCTCGGCACGCTCGGCTCCGCGCGCGCTATCGGCCTGGACGACGAGCTCGGCTCGCTCGCCCCTGGCAAACGAGCAGACCTTTCCGTCGTCTCACTCGAGGGGTCGGCGTACTTGCCCGTGGAGGACCCGGCCGCCGCCGTCGTCTACGGCGGCACCCCTGAGCGGGTGCTCGCAGCGTTCGTCGACGGTGAACCGCGATACGAGAGAGGAGGGATGGAGTGGCACGAGCTGACCGCCGCCGCGCACAGCGCGAGGCGCGCCATGCTCGCCGTACCACCGGCCGCCGAAGCGGCTCCGGTGGCGGCACCGCGCGCGTAGCCGAGAGCACGATGTTCTTCCCGCGCCTGCGGAGCCAGGCGAAGTGGGCTTTCGTCTTCCTCATCGTCGTCTTCGCGGGCGGCTTCATCTTCCTCGGCGTCGGCTCCGGCGGTCTCGACCTGGGGCAGCTCATGCGCGACGCGTTCGGCAACGGCGGCTCGTCCGGCCCGTCGATCTCCTCGGCGCAGAAGAAGGTCGCGGAGCGGCCGTTCAACCCCCAGGCGCGCAAGGAGCTGGCGCAGGCGTACGAGAACAAGGGCCGCACGACCGAGGCGATCGCCGCGTGGCTCGAGTACGGGAAGCTCCGGCCGAAGGACGCCGTCGCTCTCCGCCACCTCGGCGACCTCGAGTTCGGCCAGGCGAACACGTACCTCCAGCAGGCTCAGCTCGCCCAGCTGCAGATGTCGCAGGTCGGCGCCGGGACTCAGTTCCTCCCCTCCTCGGGCAAGCTGGGCCAGGCGATCGGGCAGGATCCCCTTACGTCGGCGGCGACGACGAAGGCCAGCGCCGCCTACCAGGCCGCGATCTCGCGCTACCAGACCTCGGCGAGCCAGACGATCACGACGTACAAGCAGGTCGCCAAGCTCCAGCCGAAGAACCAGGAGGCGCTCTTCGCCCTGGCGCAGGCCGCCGACACGCTCCAGCAGACCCCCGCCGCGGTCAGCGCCTACAAGCGCCTGCTGAAGCTGGACCTCGACGCGAGCACGAAGGCCCAGATCCGCGCGCGCATCAAAACCTTGCAGGCCCGCGGCCGGGGTTAGACTCCGCGCCGACGGGAAGAGGCGGGAACGATGAACTTCGACATCAAGACAGAACAGCTCGGCGACGACGCCTACGTGATCTCGCTCGCAGGCGAGGTCGACCTGTACACCGCACCCGAGTTCAAGCAGCAGCTGCTCGAGGTGATCGGCCAGGGCGGGAAGCAGGTCGTCGTCGACTTCAGCAACACGACGTTCATCGACTCCACGACGCTCGGCGTGCTCGTCGGCGGCGTCAAGCGGCTCCGGACGAACGACGGTCAGCTGTCGCTCGTCTGCAGCGACCGCAACATCACCAAGATCTTCGAGATCACCGGCCTCGACCGCGTCTTCACGATTTACCCGACCCGCGACGAGGCCGTCTCCAAGCTGAGGGCGGCGGAACAGCCTCCGGCGTAGGCTTCGACCTCGAGCGTGTCGACCGGTCAGTTCAGACGGACGCGCGAGCGAAGCTCGCACGTCCTGAGGGCGGCGCCGCAAGCAGCGCCTCGGGCCTAGAGTGCGGCTTCTTCTAGCAGCGCTCGTCGGAGTCGCCGTCGCCGTTGGCCTGTCCGCCTGCGGCACCGGTGGCAAGGTCTCGTCGTCAGCGAACGCCCAGAACGGGAAGGCGCTCTTCCAGCAGAAGTGCGCCGGATGCCACGCGCTCGAGGCCGTGGGGTCGACGGCGAACATCGGCCCGAACCTCGACGACGCCTTCGCCGAGGCGCGTTCCAACGGCTTCGACGAGTCGGCGATCGCGAACATCGTCCACGACCAGATCCGCTACCCCGGGCAGTTCGCCACGGCGCAGAACAATCCGAACTACCTGAAGGCGAACATGCCGGCGAACCTCGTCCGCGGCAAGGACGCGGAGGACGTGGCCGCCTTCGTCGCGGCCAACGCGGGCGTCAACGGCTTCGCGGTGTCGAAGGCGGTCTCCGGCACGAACGGCCAGAGCATCTTCAAGTCGCAGTGCGCCAGCTGTCACACGCTGAAGGACGCCGGCGCGACCGGCACGGTCGGGCCGAACCTCGACCAGCTGAAGCCGCCGTTCTCGATCGTCCAGAACCAGGTCACCAACGGCGGCACCGTCATGCCGGCCTTCAAGGGCAAGCTCACGGACGCGCAGATCACGGCCGTGGCGAAGTACGTCTCGTCCGTCGCGGGCAAGTAGTGCCGTTCGACATCGACGCGTTCGTCGAGGCCGGGCGCGACCGCCTGCCCGGGCTGCTCGGGATCGAGATCGACGAGATCGAGGTGGGGCACGTGCGCATGCGCCTCCCGCTGCGGCCGGAGCTGCTCGCGCCGAACGGCTATCTGCACGCCGGCACGGTCGTCGGGCTCGCCGACTCGGCGTGCGGCTACGGCTGCATCGCGTCGCTCCCCGACGGCGCGACGGGCTTCACGACGGTCGAGCTGAAGACGAACTTCCTGGCGACTGCGCTCGAGGGGACGCTCGTCGCCGAGTCGCGCCGCGTCCACGGCGGCCGCACGACGCAGGTCTGGGACGCGACCGTCGGCGACGAGAACGGGAAGACGCTCGCGCTCTTTCGCTGTACGCAGCTCTTGCTCTACTGAGCGGCTTCGCCGCTCAGTAGACATGTACGGCGTGGAAGCCGGACAAAGCCCGCCCTCCACCGCGTGCCTTGGCGTCCGGCTTTCGTGCTGGCGCGGGTCAGACGCCTTCGGGGTCAGACCCCTCTTGTGTCAGATCGACGACGACGTGGCGGATGGGGACGGCGAAGCGCTCGCGGGCCTTCTGGACGACGTCGCGCTCGAGCCAGTTCGAGCGGCCCTCGGGATGCGTCGAGATGATGATCTCGTCGGCGCCGAAGGTCCGCAGCGCGTCCTCCATCGCCTGGAGGGGATCGTCGTCGCCGATCTCGCCGCGCGCCTCGACGCCGGCTTGGGCGAGCTTGGCGAGGCTTGCATCGAGCCGCTCCTGCGCGGCTGCGCGCGCGCCGTCCTCGTCCGACGTCCAGTGCTTGAGCGGCGTGTTGAGCGCCGGCGTGACGACCAGCACCTGCTCCTGCACGTCGAGGCTCCGCTCGAGGATCAGCGAGCGAAGCGTGTGGCCGCCGACGGTCTCGTTGGCAACGACGAGGATCCGCCGTTCGCCCTGCGCGTGCGGTCGCGGCGCCGTTTGCCGCGGTCGCTCCACGCGCCGCGCGCGCAGCCACCAGACGAGCACGGCGGCGCTCAGGACGACGAACACGGCGAGGCCGAACCACTTGTCGATCAGCGCCGCGATCACGATCGCTCCGAAGTAGACGATCGACGCGATCAGGAACCTGAAGGCCTCGGCTTCGCTTCGGAGCGGATTGATCACGGCGTCAGAGGAGGTAGACCGTCGTGTAGACGACGATCCACATGACGTCGACGAAGTGCCAGTAGATGCCGCCGATCTCGACGCCGTGGTGGTGCTCGGGGGAGAAGTGGCCGCGGAAAGCTCGGATCGTCATCGCCAGCAGGATCGAGAGGCCCACGAAGACGTGCGCGCCGTGCAGGCCGGTGAGACAGTAGAAGATCGTCCCGAATGCGCCGTTGTGCGGCGCGAAGCCGACGCGCGAGTACTCACGCGCCTGCGTGAGCAGGAAGACGAGGCCCATCAGGAACGTCAGCAGGAGGCCGCCCTGCAGGCCGGCGCGGTTGCCGCGCTTGATCGACTGCAGCGCCCAGTGCATCGTGAACGACGACGTGACGAGGATGGCCGTGTTCACACCGGCGACGAACTTCGGCAGTTCGAACGGCGCGGGCGGCCACGGGATCCCGTTCACGACCCGGACGAAGAAGTAGGCCGTGAAGAACGCGCCGAACAGCATGATCTCGGACGCGATGAAGAGCAGCATGCCGAGCGTCGACGCATTGACGCGTGAGCTCTGATTCGCAATCGGCGGCCCGTGATGGGCTTCGGCGTGAACAGCCACTAGGCCGGCACCTCGCTCGTCGCCATCACGTGCTCGACCGGCACGCCTTCGCCGCGCAGCCGCTCCACCAGGTCGCGCCGGAGCCACCCGGACTTCTCGGGGCCGAACGTCGAGACGATGATCTCGTCGACGCGCTCCTCGCGCATCGCCTCCTGCGCCGCGGTGAACGGGTCGGGGTGCGCCACCTGACCGTGCGCGTCGATTCCGTCGCCGCGCAGCTCGGCGACCGCGCGCCGCAGCCGGCGCTCCGCCTCGGGGTGCGACACCTCCGCGGCGTCGCTCTGCGGCGAGATGAGCAGGAAGCTCGCGTCGCCACGGCCGGCTCGCTCGCGGATCTTGTCCAGCAGCGGCTTGCCGAGGACGGTCTCGTTCGCGATCACGAGCACGTTCTGCTGCCCCGTCTCCGCCGTGACGTCGACGACGACGTGCTCGACCGGCCGCTGGCCCGCCGTGTCGCGGATCCGGTCGACGACGTTCCTGCGCAGCCAGCCGGACTTCTGCTGCGGATGCGTCGCGACCACGATGGCGTCGACGGACGGCTCCAGCTGCGCCAGCGCGTCGCGCACGGCCGTGACTGGATCGGTCTCGACGACGAGCCCGTGGGCCGGAATCCCCTCGTCGCGCAACAGCGCGAGCGTGCGGTCGAGCCGCCGCCCTGCGGCCGAGCGGCGCGTGTCCTGGTAGACGACGTAACCGTGCTCCGGCTGGTTGACCGGCGCGATCACCGTGACGCGGAGGTTCTCGTCGCGGTGCCGCTCGACCGCCTCGATCAGCTTCCGGCCGGTGACGGTCTCATTGGCGACGACGAGCAGGTGCATCAGAGCACCTTCACTTCTTCGGCTGTGCGGTCGCTGTGCAGAACGGCGTGCCGCGCACCCGGTACGCCGTATTCGTACGGGTTGCCGACGACCTGCGGGATCTCGTCGAAGTTGAACACCGGCGGCGGCGACGTGACCTGCCACTCCAGCGTCATCGCGCGCCACGGGTTGCCGGGCGCGGGCTCGCCGCGCCGCATGCTGACGATCATGTTGTAGAGGAAGACGAGCGTCGACGCGCCGAGGAAGAACGACGCGACCGAGATGAACATGTTCCAGTGCGCGAACTGCGGTGCGTAGTCGGAGACGCGCCGCGGCATGCCCTCCGTCCCGATCAGGTGCATCGGGAAGAACGTCGCGTTGAAGCCGATGAACGTCAGCCAGAAGTGGAGCTTGCCGAGCCGCTCGTCGTACATCTTCCCGGTCATCTTCGGGAACCAGTAGTAGATCCCGGCGAAGATCGTGAACAGCGAGCCGCCGAACAGCACGTAGTGGATGTGCGCGACGACGAAGTACGTGTCGCTGACGTGGATGTCGATCGGCACGGCGCCGAGATAGATGCCTGAGAGGCCGCCGATCACGAACATCGACACGAAGCCGGCTGCCCAGAGCATGGGCGTGTTGAAGTGGATCTTCCCTTCCCACATCGTCGCCAGCCAGGAGAAGACCTTGATCCCCGTCGGCACCGCGATCAGCAGCGTCGTGATCATCATCGGGACGCGCAGCCACGGCGCCATGCCCGAGACGAACATATGGTGCGCCCACACGGAGAAGCCGAGCACGAGGATGGCCATCAGCGAGAGGGCCATCAGGCGATAGCCGAAGATCGGCTTGCGCGAGAACGTCGAGATGACCTCCGACGCGATCCCGAAGCCGGGCAGCATCATGATGTACACCGCCGGGTGCGAGTAGAACCAGAAGATGTGCTGGTACCCGAGCGTGTAGCCGCCGCCGGCGGGCTCGAAGAAGTCGGTGTGCAGGACACGGTCGAACATGACGAAGAACTGCGAGCCGGCGATGAACGGCGTCGCGATCACGACGAGCAGCGACGTCGTGAAGTTCGCCCACACGAGCAGCGGCATGCGCCAGAACGTCATCCCCGGTGCGCGCATGGTGATGATCGTGACCAGGAAGTTGAGCGCGGTCATGATCGAGCTCGCGCCGGCCCACTGGACGCCCATGTTGAAGAAGATCGTCCCCATGGGCTGGTGCACCGAGAGCGTGGCGTAGCCCGTCCAGCCGGACGCGAACGCGCCGCCGGGGACGAGGAAGCTCGACACCATCATGATTCCCGCGATCGGGAGCAGCCAGAAGGAGAGCGCGTTCAGCCGCGGGAACGCCATGTCGGGCGCGCCGAGCATCAGCGGCACGACGAAGTTCGCCAGGCCGGCGAAGGCCGGAATGACGAAGAGGAAGATCATGAGCGACGCGTGGACCGAGAACAGTCCGTTGTACGTCTGGTTGTCGAAGAACTGCATGCCCGGCTTCGCGAGCTCCGCGCGCACGAGCATCGCGAGCATGCCGCCGATCAGGAAGAAGATGATCGTCGTGACCAGGTACTGCATCCCGATCACCTTGTGGTCGGTGTTGACGCGGAAGTAGTCGCGCCAGCTGTACGCGCCGTGACCTGAATGGTCTTCCGGCACCGTCGGCGCGCCGACCGCGTAGCGCACCCAGTAGTCGAACGCGCCGATACCGGCGAGGAAGCCGATCGGGGCCGCGATCAGCGCGGCGACGAGGACGATGATCTCGCCGAACCAGAACGGATGCCAGCCGCCCCACCAGCGGCAGAGCACGACGATGCCGCAGCCGATCCCGAAGAAGAGCGGCGTCATCCACGCGGCACGCAGGAACCCGGGGTAGAGCAGGCGGCGGAAGCCGCCGGGCGGCGGGGGCAGGCCCTGGTGAACAGGATGGCTCTCGTGCTCGACGACGGCGGCCGTCACGTTCCTCCCTTCGTGTTCGCCCACTGGTCGAAGGCGGCCGGTTGCATCACGACCACGCGCGAGCGCATCAGCGCATGGCCGAGCCCGCAAAGCTCCGTGCAGATCACCGGGTACGTCCCTACCTTGTCCGGCGTGATGTGCAGCGTCGGATGGATGCCGGGAACGAGGTCCTGCTTCTGGCTGAACTCAGGCACCCAGAAGGAGTGGATGACGTCCTTCGAAGTCATGCGGAGCACCACGGAGCGGTTTACCGGCAGTCGCAGGATGTCAGACGTCTTGTTGCCGAATTCGGGGTAGCTGTAGCTCCAGAAGAACTGCTGCGCCGTCACGTCGACGCGCAGCGGGTCGGCCCCCTGGGCGTCGTCCTTGGCGAGGACGATCGCGCTGACGATCGCGATCGCCGTCACGAGCAGCGTCGGGACGGCCGTCCAGGCGATCTCGAGGCCCGTGTGCCCGTGGATCGGCGGCCCGTCAGAGTCGTCGTCGGGCTTCACCCGGAACTTCCAGATCGTGTAGACGGTCACGGCCGCGACGATCGAGAAGACGAAGATGCAGATGCCGGTGACGAACCAGAAGACGAAGTGGATCCGGCCGGCCTCGCGGGAGGCGGCCTCGGGCAGCCACGGCGGGATGCCGAGATGGCCCGGCACGAGTGCGATCGCCGACGCGATGGCGCCGGCCACGATGCCGATCAGAATCAACTGAACGATCGAGCCCCTGCGCACGCCGCCGCGAGCCTACTTGAACCGCGCAAGCAGGTGTGGGACCTGGCAAGTGCGGGAATCCACCAGGGACACCGAAGGAGGTCGAATGGGACTCGGAGTTGGAATCTTCCTGATCGCGGTTGGCGCAATCCTCACGTTCGCCGTCAACGCGACGTCGAGCTCGGTCAATGTCGACGCGGTCGGCTGGATCCTCATGGGCGTCGGGCTCGTGAGCATCCTGCTCTCGCTGCTCTTCTGGCAGTCGTGGGCCGGCCCCGGCTACTGGAGCCGCCGGCGGACGACCTATGTCGACGACGGCCCTCCGCCGACGTATTAGGACCTAGCGGCTCTCGTCGGGGGGATCATCCGGTTCCCCCGACGGCGCCTCGGCAGGCGCAGGCGGCGTCCCGCCGAACATCCCCTTGAGCCAGCGGCGCAGCCGCCGCGCCGCGAAGGTGTCGTCGACCTCGCCGTGCGCCTCGGCGTCGGGCCGCGTGTCCTCGCCCCGCGCGTCGGGCGCTTCAGCCCACGTGACCGAGTCGCCGCTCATGCGGAAACTTTCGCACGACTTGTCACGTTTTTCTAGCTGGCGAGTGGGAGTTCCGCGACGAAGGTCGAGCCGCCGTCGCCGCTCGACTCGACCCAGATCTCGCCGCCCATGCGCTCGAGCAGTTCCCTGCTGATGTAGAGGCCGAGGCCCGTGCCGCCGACGCCGCGGGTCATGTCCGGGTCGAGGCGATAGAACTTCTCGAAGATGCGGCGGTGCTCCGCGGGCGGGACGCCGAGGCCCTCGTCCCGAACGCAGTAGCGCAGGCGCTGCCCGACGACGGCGACTTCCACCGTGACGCGGCCGCCGTCGGGCGAGTACTTGACCGCGTTCTCGACGAGGTTCGTGAGGACCTGCCGGATCTTGTCCGGATCGCCGGCGACCTGCGGGACGTCCTCCGCCGGCACCGCGAGCACGAGCCTGATCGTCGGCGGGATGTACGACTGCGCCGCGTCGACGACGCTGCGCGCCAGCCCGACGCCGTCGCACGCCTCGATCACCGTCCGCAGGCCGTCGGACTCGAGCCGGCTCACCCAGAGCACGTCGTTCACGATCCGCGCGAGGCGGTCGGACTCGCTGGCGATCACTTCGAGCAGGCCCTCCCGCTGGGGCTCGCCGAGCGGGATGTCCTCGCGCCGCAGTGTGAGCGCGGCGCCGTAGATCGCCGCCAGCGGCGTCCGCAGCTCGTGCGAGATCGTCGAGACGAAGTCGGACTTGAGGGTCTCGACGGCGCGCTCCTCGGTCAGGTCGCGGAACGCGTAGACGCTGCCGTCGTCGAAGCCGACGGCGGTGATCGACAGCCAGAGCTCGCGCTCGTTGATCCGCACCGGCTGCATGACGGGCCGGTGCTCCGTGTTCTCCGCGAGCGCGGCGATTGCGCCCCAGCCGCTGAAGATCTCAGCGGCTCGGCGGCCCAGCGCGTCGTCGGCCGTGACGCCGGTGATGTGCTCGGCCGCGGGATTCCACAGGCGGATCACGCCCTCGTTGTTGACGAGGAGGACGCCGTCGGCGACATGCTGGACGACGAGCGCGGCTCGCGCCCGGCGCTCGGACTGGCGGTAGAGCCTGGCATTGTCGACCGCGACGGCGGCGCGCCGGCCGAGGTGCTTCGCGAAGTCGAGGTCGTCCTCGTCGAAAAGGCGCTTCGGATCCGACGAGACGAGCATGAGCGCCCCGAACGTGCGGCCGGCGGCGGTGAGCGGGACGCACATCGCCGACTCCATGCCGAGCTCGCGCAGCACCTGATGGTGCTCCGGGCTCAGAGTCGAGGCGGCGAGCAGCTCCTCGCTGACCGTGCGGTAGAGGACAGCCTCGCCGGTGCGGGCGACGCGCGCCGTTCCTTCTAGCTCCTCTCGCTGCGGCGCGAAGAGCCGCATCGACTTCTCCGCCCACTCCTGCTTCGACGAGTCGCGGTGCACGACCGCGACACGGCGGAAGTGGGCGCCGTCCACGACGTCGACTGCGTACCAGTCGGCGAAGCGCGGGATGAGCAGCGTCGCGAGGTTCGCGAGCGTGGACTCGTAGTCGAGCGAGCCCGCGAGCCGCTGGCTCGCCTCGGCGAGGACGCTGAGTCGCGCGCCCGCCGCCTCGGCCGCCGCCCGTGCGCGCTCGCGCTCGGTGACATCGGTGATGACGACCCCGACGCCGAGAATCGTCTCGGCGGCATCGCGCACGGGGTAGTAGCTGACGAGCCAGTTTCGCGTGTCGTCCGGGGCGGCGGCGGTGCGCCCTTCGACCGCCAGGTCGAGGATCGGCTGGCCGGTCTCGATCACGTGCCGGTGGTACGGCTCGATCGTGTTCGCGAGCTCCTCCCCGAGCACGGTCCGCAGCGAACGGCCGAAGTGCTCCTCCGCCGAGAGGCCGTTGATCTCCGCGAGCGCCTCGTTGACGCGGACGTAACGGAAGCGCGTGTCCATGAAGGCGAGCCCGACCGGCGCGGCGCCGAAGATCGCGTCGACCACTGCGAGCGAGTCCTGGGCTTCGCGGCGCGCGGACTGCGTCTCGCGGAAGAGGAGCGCGTTGTCGACTGCGGTCGCCGCGCGGCGGGCGAGGTCGAGCGCGATCGCAAGGTCGTGCTCGTCGTAGCGCCGGCCGCTCTCGGCGGCGATGAACGTGATCGCGCCGAGGGCGCGGTCGCGGGCCACGAGCGGCACGCACATCGACGAGCGGAGACCGAGCTCGCGGAGGAGGGCCAGGAGCTCCGGCGTCTCGGCCGTCGCCTGCGCGAGGAGCTCGCCGTCGATCTCCGCGAACAGCTCGGGTCGTCGCGTGCGGATGACGTTCGGCACGCCGTAGGCGGCGTCGGGATCGGGCGGGTACTTCTCTGCGAGCTCCTTCGCGAGCTGCACCTTGCCCGGGTCGACATGGGCGCTCGCGAGACGGCTGAGCGTCCCGTCCGGCTCGACGACGTCGATGGTGCACCAGTCCGCGAACTGCGGGACGGCGAGGTGCGCGACGTTCGAGAGCGTCCGCTCGTACTCGAGCGATGACGCAAGCAGCTCGCTCGCAGCGGCGACGAAGCGCTGGTCCTCGGCGAGCCGCCGCTGGGCCTCGTACAGCTCGGCGGCGCCGATTGCCGCGGCTGCGAGGTTGGCGAGGAGCGATGCCGTGTTCTTCTCCGACTCGCCGAAGGCTCGCGGCTGCCGGTAGTAGAAGACGAGCGTCCCGACGACGCGGTCGCGGTAGCGGAGCCCGGCCACGAGCATGGCCCGCGTGCCGGCCTGCGCGTGTGCCTGGCGATGCTCGTCGCCGATCCAGTCGGCGGTCGCGATGTCCTCGGCCACGAGCGGCTGGTCGAGCAGGATCGCATCCCCCCGGCCGCGGACCGCCGTAGTTGCGGTCTCGACGTAGGACTCCGGCAGGCCGGCGTAGGCGGCCACGCTCCACGACCCGTCGGTGGTGCTCTTGCGCCACAGGGCATAGGCGTCGGCGGCAAGCGTGCGGCGCGCGAGCCCGAGAATCTCGGGAAGCATCGCGTCGACGCTGAGCGAGCCGAGGAGTGTCGACGACGCCTCGAGCAGCAACCGCAGGCGCTCGATCTCGTCGCTGAAGAAGCGAGCGTCGTCTACGGCTCCGCGTTCGATGTCTTGAGTCGCCAACAAGCCCCCGTGGTTGGGCGAACTCTCTGACTTTACTCCGCTGGCGCGGAATTTCCTCAGGGCGCCAGCTCGGCCAGGCTCGGCGCTTCGCGGATTGCCGGACTGAGCGTGCCCCACAGCGCGAGCGCGAGGCCGCCGAGCGCGAAGAGGGCGACGGTCTCGCGGGCGCTCGTCACGCCGAGCAGCCAGCCTGCGACGAGCGGCCCGAGCGGGCTCGCGACGAGCGAGATCGTCGTGCGGACACTCTCGACTCGGCCGACCAGCCGGTCGGGCGTCATCGCGAGCCGGTAGCCGACGACGACCGAGTCGGTCACCGGCGCGGCGATCCCGAAGAGGAGCGCCCACCCCGCGAGCACCCACGCATGCGGCCAGACGACGAACGCCCAGACGGCGAGCCACGTCCAGAGCTCGAGCAGGAGGATCGTGCGAACCGCGAGGACCTTCCGAAACCACGGCGACGTGAGCGAGCCCACCAGCGTCCCGGCGCCGACGGCTGCGCTCAGGAGGCCGATCTGCCCGGGTGTCAGCCCCTCGTCTTCGCCGATGAGGACGATCAGGAGGAACAGCGCGGTCGTGAGGAGGTTCCCGGCGCCGTAGACGAACGCCGTCGTGCGCAGGAACGCGTGCTCCCACATGTACCCGAAGCCTTCGGCGAACTGCGCGCGAAGCGAGCTACCGTCGCGCTCTCTAGTCTCTTCGAACGGCGAGCGCATCGCCAACAGCGCGGCCGTGGAGCATAGGTACGAGAGGGCGTTGGCCGCGAACGGCACGGCACGGCTGATGCCGTAGAGCGCGCCGCCGAGCGGCGGGCCCCCGAGCCGGACGATCGACCGCCGTCCCTCCCGCGTGGCCGCGGCGGCGGGGAGCTGCCGAGCGGGAACGACGGCTCGCAGCGCGCCTGCGTCGGCCGCGACGAAGAACGTCGAGGCGATCCCTTCCACGAGCGCTACGACGAAGATCGACCAGAACGGCACGTCGCCGCCGAGCAGCGCGATTGCGAAGGCTCCCATCGCGACGAGCCGCACGGCGTCTGCGGCGACCATCAGCCGCTTGCGGCTCCAGCGGTCTGCTGCGAGCCCCGCGGCGAGCGACAGGCCGCCGAACGGGAGCAGCCGCGCGAACGTCACGAAGCCGGCCTTCGCGGCGGAGCCGGTGACGGAGATGGTCAGCAGCGGGTACGCGATCGTCGTCAGCGAGGTGCCGATGGACGACAGCAGCAGCCCCGACTCGAGCAGAACGAAGTCGCGGTTACGCCGAAGCGGTGTAGCGCGGGTTCCAGATGACTTCCCAGAGGTGTCCATCGGGATCGCGGAAGTATCCCGAGTAGATCCCCCAAGGGCGCTCGCGCGGTGCCTCCGTCAGCGTCGCGCCGGCTGCCTCCGCCTCGGCGAGCACGGCATCGACGTCCTCGCGCGCGGCGACGAGGTGCCCGATGCTGAACTCGCCTCGGCCGGATGCGTCGAACGTCACGTTGGCGTCCGCCGCCAGGTCGTCCCGCCCGTACAGCGACAGCATCAACCCACCGCCGAGCTCGAAGATCGCAACCGCCCCACCGGGAATGTCGGCCGCGATGATCCCCTGCGACCGGAACCCGAGCGCCCGATAGAAGTCCAAGGACCGCTCGAGGTCGGCCACCCCGAGCGTGAGAACGTGAATCCGCGGCTTCACCAGAAGCATTCTCGCCGCCGATGCCGGCCAAGCCGGCGTCGGCCACCATCGCTTCGAATCGAAACCGATCGCCGGGAAATCATCATGGCGGCGAAGCCGCCGGATTTCCCGGCGGAGTGGGCCGTGCAGGGATCGAACCTGCGACCTTGGGATTAAGAGTCCCCTGCTCTACCAGCTGAGCTAACGGCCCCAGCGCGGGTGCGTAGTGTAGCCAGCCCCCGGCGTCAGTAGCCTTCCGCCGGATGAAACCGGATGTCGCCATCATCGGCGCGGGCTACGTCGGCATGCCGCTGGCGAAGGTCTTTGCCGCCGCGGGCAACAACGTCGTGCTGCGTGACGTCAACAGCGCCGTCGTCGACGGCATCAACCGCGGCGAGAGCCATATCGGCGACGTCACGACCGGCGAGCTGCAGAAGCTCGTCGAGGCCGGCCGGATCAAGGCGACGCTCGACATCGCCGAGGCCGCTGAGGCCGCCGCGATCCTGATCGCGCTGCCGACGCCGCTGTCGAGCCAGCGCGAGCCGGACCTGTCGATCGTCACGGCGGCGGTCGCAGAGCTCGCGCCGCACCTGCGCCCGGGACATCTGGTCGTTCTCGAGTCGACGACGTACCCGGGGACGACACGCGAGGTCGTGCAACCGATTCTCGAAGGCGCCGGGCTGAAGGCGGGCGGCGACTTCCACCTCGCCTTCTCGCCGGAGCGGGTCGACCCCGGGCGCACCGACTGGACGACACACAACACGCCGAAGGTGGTCGGCGGCGTGACGCCGGCGTGCACGGAGCGCGCGGCGGAGCTCTACCGCAGCGCAGTCGAGACGGTTGTGCCGGTGTCGTCGCCGGAAGCGGCGGAGCTGACGAAGCTGCTCGAGAACATCTTCCGTGCCGTCAACATCGCTCTCGTCAACGAGTTGGCCCAGCTGTGCGAGCGGATGGACATCGACGTGTGGGAAGTCGTCGAAGCCGCCGCGACGAAGCCCTTCGGCTTCATGAGCTTCAAGCCCGGGCCGGGCCTCGGTGGCCACTGCATCCCGATCGACCCCTTCTACCTCACGTGGAAGGCCCGCGAGTACGACTTCTACACCGAGTTCATCGAGCTCGCCGGGAAGATCAACGCGAACATGCCGTACTTCTGCCGCTCACTGATCTCGCAGGCGCTGAACCACGGCGCGCAGAAGTCGCTGAACGGGTCGCGGCTGCTCCTGCTGGGCGTCTCCTACAAGGCGGACGTCGACGACGTGCGGGAGTCGCCCGCGGAGAAGATCATCCATCTGCTCCGCAAGGCCGGCGCGGACGTCGACTATCACGATCCGCACGTCCCCGAGTTCGACGGCATGCGGTCGGCGGAGTACCGGCCCGAGGACTACGACGGCGTCGTCATCGTCACTGCGCACCGCGCGATCGACTACGACGATCTCGTCGAGCGAGCGCACATCGTCGTCGACTTCCGCAACGCAACGGGCAGGAACGGCAACGGCACCGGGAAGGTGTGGAAGCTCTGATGGCCCGCATCGCTCAGGTCGGTCTCGGGCAGTGGGGCAAGAACCTCGCGCGGAACTTCGCCGACCTCGCCGAGCTCGCGTGGCTCTGCGATCTCGACGACGCCCAGCACGAGGGCCTTGCGCAGCGCTACCCGCAGGCGCGGCTCACGGCGGTGTTCGACGACGTGCTCGCCGACGAGACGGTCGAGGCGGTCGTGATCGCGACGCCGGTTCCGACGCACTACGAGCTGGCGCGGCGTGCGCTCGAAGCCGGGAAGCACGTCTTCGTCGAGAAGCCGCCCGCGATGCGCGGCGCCGAGCTCGAGGAGCTCTGCGAGCTCTCGGAGGACCGGGGGCTCGTGCTCATGCCCGGCCACCTGCTGCTTTACCACCCGGGTGTGCGGAAGCTGAAGGAGATCGTCGTGTCGGGCGAGCTGGGGGACGTCCTCTACGTGTACGGGAACCGACAGAACCTCGGTACCTTCCGGACGAACGAGAACGCGCTCTGGTCGCTGGGCGTCCACGATCTCTCGGTGCTGCTCTATCTGATCGAGGAGGAGCCGAGCGAGGTGCGCGCGCACGGCAACGCGTTCCTGACGGGCGGTGTCGAGGACGTCGTCTTCTGCTACCTCAACTTCCCGTCCGGGAAGATGGCGCACATGCACCTCTCGTGGCTCGACCCGCACAAGATCCGCCGGATCACCGTCGTCGGCAACGACCGGATGGCCGTGTTCGACGACATGGAGCGCGAGCGCAAGATCACGGTCTACGACAACTGGCGCACGCGAACCGGCGACGTCTACAGCCCGAAGGTCGACGCGACCGAGCCGCTGCGGCTGGAGTGCGGGCACTTCCTGCAGCTCGTCGCGGGCGAAGGCGACCCGCACAGGGCGGCACGGGATGCCGTGCCGGTCGTCCGCGCGCTCGAGCAGCTGCAGGCGTCGCTCGAGTCCGCCGTCGTGTGATTGCCGACACGGCCATCGTGTATCCCGGGACGATCGTCCCGGACGACTGCACGATCCTCGACTACGCCGTCGTCGGGAAGCAGCCGACGCTCGCAGCGCGCTCGACGGCATCGCGGGCGGAGCTGCCGCCGCTCGAGCTCGGCGCCGGTGCCGTCGTCTCGACCGGGGCGGTCGTCTTTGCCGGCACGCGAATCGGCGCGCGAGTGATCGTCGGCGACCAGGCGTGCGTGCGCGAGCGCTGCGAGCTCGGGGACGACGTCGTCGTCGGCCGCGGGTCACTCGTCGAGAACGACACGATTGTCGGCGCCCGCACGAAGATCCAGGCGATGGCGTACGTCACGGCGTACGCGACGCTCGAGGAGGACGTGTTCATCGCACCGTGCGTCCAGACGTCGAACGACAACTTCATGGGCCGAACTGAGCGGCGGCACGAGCTGCGCAAGGGGCCGACGATCAGGCGCGGTGCGCGCGTCGGAGCAGGCGCCGTCCTCTGTCCGGCGGTCGAGATCGGCGAGGAGGCGTTCGTCGGCGCGGGTGCGGTCGTCGTCAAGGACGTGCCGCCGCGGGTCGTCGTCGTCGGCAATCCCGCGCGGGTCCTCCGCGATGTCGCGGCAGCAGAATTGCTCAGCGCGAGCGAGTGATCGAGAGGGCGTACGGGCCGGCGCCGCGCGTCGTCAGCTTCACCTCGACGTAGTACCAGCCCTTCTTGTGGACGCGGTACCCGAGCCGGTGTGAGGCACCCGGGCCGATCGCCTCGGCCGCGCGCAGGTTCTGCGTGCGGAGGTCGTTCACGCGCTTGGTTCCCGGCTTCCAGAGCAGCAGATTCGATGTCGTGCCGGCAGGCCCGTCGAGACCGAGCCTCACCTTCTGCCCGTTCCGGAGGTAGATGCGGTAGACGTCGATGTTGTCGTCCCAGAAGTCGAGCGTGGCCTTCACGGACGTCACCGCAGCCGTCAGCTTCGTGGCCTGCGTGCCGGCGTCGTCGTTCGGCTCGTAGCGATCGGGCGCGGGGAGGACGCCGTCGAGCGACGCGATCGCCCGCGACACGTCGAGCCGGCCCCAGCCGCTCAGGGAATCGCGCAGAAGCGGGCACGACTTGCAGCCGTTCGACGCGTTCACGTCGGTCGCCGAGCGCTCGAGGATGTTCGCGACCTGGTCGGCCTGCAGCGTGGGCTTGAGCGCGAGCAGCACCGCCGCCGCGGCCGTGACCTGCGGCGCCGCGAACGACGTTCCCGCCGCATGCCGGAACTCGTCGGGCCCGCAGTCCGAGTAGCCCTGGTTCTGACAGAGCGGGCGGAACGAGGTCAGCGCGCGTGGCAGCGTCGAGTAGATCTCCTGCCCGGGGGCCGAGATGTCGTTGTAGATCCGGTCGCGGTCCGAGAAGCTCGGCACGTTCCCCGAGGGCGAGAGCGCGCTGACACCGATCACGTGCGGCAGCGCGGCCGGATAGCTCGCGTACGGCCACGGGCTCTGCGGCGCCGTGTCGGAGTTGCCGACGGCGGCGACGAGCACCGCTCCCTTGCGGACTGCGTACTGGATTGCAGCGGCCTCGACCTTCGAGTACGTGTCGGTTCGCGGGTTGAACGGATTGCGCAGCCCGCCGATCGACAGATTGATCACGCGGGCGCCGATGTCGGCCGCCCAGCGGATCGCCTGCGCCTCGTCGCGGACGTCGATCGACTGGTCGGAGCGAGCGATCTTCGCGATCACGAGCTGCGCGGGAAACGCGATGCCGGCGATGCCCTCGTTGTTGTCGATCGCGGCGGCGATCTCACCGGCGACGAAGGTGCCGTGGCCCTGCTCGTCAGTCAGGGGGCTCCCGCCGACCCAGCTGCGTGCCTGCCAGATGCGCGAGCGCGGAAACTCCGGGTGGCCGCCGTCGAGCCCCGAGTCGATCACGGCGACGCGCACGGGATTCAGCACGGGCAGCTCCGGCCCGAATGCATCGAAGGCGTGGTCCTGGGCGAGGTAGTACTGGCGCGAGGCGAGTGGATCGTCGGGCGTGAACGTGGCACGCGCGCTGCGAGCGTGAGCGACCGGAGCGAGGGCGAGCACGAGCGCCGCGGCCGCCGCGGCACGCCTCACTGGTTCGAGACCTGCAGCAGCGGTGTCACACCTGCGACGTAACCGCGGCCCGACCCGATGCGGGCGCGGTAGACGCCGTCGGTGAGCTGCAGCTTCGCGAGAAAGCTTCCGTTCGCGGCCACCGTCGCCTGGCCGGCCGTCGCCCAGCCGGAGCCTTGCTGGCGCTGGATCACGACGTGCCCGCCTGCGAGTGAGAGCGGGCGGACGTACCCGCTGAGCTGGTCGGGCGTGCGCGGGGCGTAGAAGCGGACGAGCGGCGCGACCGGGACGCGCACCGCCGGCGCGCTGACCTTGCCGGTCGCCAGCCGGTAGCGCGTCGTGACAGTGGGCTTCATCGAGAGCGTCACGGCGCCGTCCTTGTCCGGCGTCACCGCCCCGACGTCGTTCCAGGTGCCCCCGGTCAGCTGCTGCAGCGTCGCGTTGCCGACGCCTCGCGCGATCCCTGACAGCTCTGCGCGCGACCCGTAGACGACGGTGGCGGTCGGCGCCGAGAGTGACAGCACGCCGACTGTGAACCACGTCGACTGCACGCCGAGCCGCTGCCGCACGCTGGCGCCGGGGATCTCGAGCGTGCCCTGCGAGCCGATCACGGTGAGCGTCTTCACGCGACCGGATGAGTTGAGGTCGGCTTGCACGTCCATGACGCGGCCCTTCATCTTCAACCGCTTCGCGAGCCCGGCCCCGGTGAACGCAACCGGGCCCCAGGTGTGGTGCGGCGAGATCGAGTCGTACGGGTCGGGAACCGAGACGAGATACGGGACAGCCTCTCCCCACACGTCCTCCGCGGAGGCGGTGCGTCCGCCCGACGTCGAGAAGAAGAACGTCTTCGCGACCTCGCCCTGGTAGAGCACCACCTGACCGGCGGTCGCGTCGACGGCGGCCGTCGTCGAGGGCTTCTCGTGCTCGATGCCGAGGTAGACCTGGCTGCGTGTGTCCGGATAGAGGTCGAACGCCCCGGTCCGGCGTGTCGCGAGCGCGTACGAACGCGCAACGACGGCCTGCGCCTTTAGCGCCTCCGGCGCCCACGAGAACGGCATCTCGGAGGGCACGACGCCGTACAGGTACTGCTCGAGGCCGACGACGTTGATCGCACGCAACTTCCCGCCGACGACGTCGACCTGCATCGAGCCGCGATACAGATGCTTCAGCTGCAGGGGCGCGGTCCCGGGCTGGAAGAGCAGCGGGCCCGGCAGCGCGTGCGCGCTCGTCGCGCCGTCGACCTTCAGCTTGAGCGCCGGCGTGAGCGTGTACTTCCCGGCGGGGACGGTATGCACTGCACCGGTCGCGTCCTTGACCTTGAAGTCCGACGTGGATCCGATCGGCAACGTGGCGACGCCGCTCGTCATCAGCACGCGCACCTTCGACACCGGCGCCTGCCCGAGCTCCGTCCCCGGGAAGTAGTGCAGGACGATCTTCGCGTAGCCGAAGCCTTTCTGCGCGTAGCCGTATGCGCCGTACTGGCTCATCCCGACGCCGTGGCCCCACCCGTGGCCCGTGACGACGAACGTCGCAGCGCCTGCGCTTGCTCTGGCGTGCGCGCGTGCATGCGCTGCCGGGACGGCGCCGAGCAGGAGGATGGAGGCGATCGCGACGGTTCGACGCATCGAGGTGACCCCAGCGAGGACGCGCACGAGGCTAGCAAAGGCGCTCATGTGCAGCGGGTTTCTTTACGGAACGCTGACTTCATCGTTTGCGTGACTCCACCGGGGGCAGATCCGTTCAAGTTTCTGTGGCCCTGACGACTGACATCCTGCCTCCGCGTTACCAGGACCCCGAGCGGATCGGGCGCGGCGGCATGGGCGACATCTACCGCGCGCGCGACTCGGTGCTCGGCCGGGACGTCGCAGTGAAGATTCTGGCCGACCGCTACGCGCAGGACGAGTCGGTGCGTCAGCGGTTCACGCGTGAAGCGCTTGCGGCGGCGCGGCTGTCGGGACAGCCGAACACGGTGACGATCTTCGACGTCGGCGAGCACGACGGGCGGCCGTACATCGTCATGGAGTACCTCGCGGGCGGCTCGCTCGAAGACCTGCTCAGAGAGGAGGGCGCGCAGCCGCCGGAGCGCGTGTTCACGTGGCTCGAGCAGGCCGCGCGTGCGCTCGACGCCGCGCACGCCCTCGGGGTCGTCCACCGCGACGTGAAACCCGGCAATCTGCTGCTCGATCGCGAGGGCAACGTCAACGTCGCGGACTTCGGCATCGCGAGCGCGGCCGGCATGGACTCGCTGACGATGACCGGGACCGTGCTCGGCACCGCGGGATACCTGTCACCGGAGCAGGCGCAGGGCCGGCGAGCAACCGCTGCCAGCGACCGGTACGCGCTCGCCGTCGTCGCGTTCGAGCTGTTCACCGGATCTCGGCCGTTCGAGTCCGAGAACACGACGGCCGAGGCGGCCGCTCACGTCAATGCTCCGGTGCCGTCGATCTCTGCGCGCGCGAACCTGCCGCGTGAGCTCGACCGTTGCTTCACGCGCGCGCTCGCAAAGGATCCGCGTGAGCGGTTCGGGACGTGCGCCGATTTCGTCGCCGCATTGCGCGCCGCATATGCGGACGCCGCCGGCGAGACACGGCGGCTCGCGCCCGTGCCTGCGCCGACCGCGGTGACGCGGCCGGTGCCGCGACCGCCGGCGCGTTCGTCGTCTGCCTGGCCGGTGGTCGCCGCGCTGCTGGTTGCCGGCGCGATCGCAGGTGCGCTGGTGGCCTACTTCCTCACGCGCGGGAACGGCAGCTCGCCGGCGCCGCCGACGACCGTCGTGACGCACCTGCAGACGGTGACGTCGGAGGGGCAGGTGACGACGGTCGAGCGCACCGCGACCGTGACGACGGCGCCTGTCACCACGGCGTCGTCGCCGACGACGGGGGTGCCGCCTTCGTCGCAGAGCGGCGCGGCATTGAACAACGCCGGCTACGCGAAGATGCGAGCGGGCGACTACGCCGGCGCGCTACCGCTGCTCGAGCAGGCGGTGCAGAAGCTGAACGGGACGGGCGTGCTCGACGAGGCGTACGCGAAATACAACCTCGCGTACACCCGTTACCAGCTCGGAAACTGCGACGGCGTCCTCGACCTGCTCGACCAGGCGCAGGCGATCGAAGGGGCGAAGGCGCCGATCGACAGCCTGCGGCGGCAGGCCCAGCGGAACTGTTAGTTACGCCAGACGCGCCGCGTACTGCCGGTCGTAGAACTCGCGGAACCCCTCGGAGCCCTTGATCGGCTCCCACCAGCCTCGGTTCTCGCGGTACCAGTCGATCGTCGCGCGAATGCCGTCCTCCCAGCTCCGGCGCGGCGCCCAACCGAGCGCTCGAAGTTTCGACGTGTCGAGCGAGTAGCGGCGATCGTGCCCCGCGCGGTCCTCGACGTGCCGGATCAGCGCGCGGTCCGCGCCGAGGTGCTCGAGCACGAGGTTCGTCAGCTCGACGTTCTCGTGCTCCTCGTTCGCAGCGACGTTGTAGACCTCACCCGGTTGGCCCTCGCGCAGGACGAGGTCGATCCCGGCGCAGTGGTCCTCTGCGTGCAGCCAGTCGCGCACCTGGCGGCCGTCGCCGTACAGCGGCAGCGGCTCGCCGTCGAGCGCGTTCGTGGTGAACAGCGGCAGCACCTTCTCCGGGTACTGGTTCGGGCCATACGTGTTCGAGCCGCGCGTGATCGACGCGTTGACGCCGAACGTGCGCACGGCTGCGAGCACCTGGAGGTCGCCGCCCGCTTTCGACGCGCTGTACGGGCTCGACGGCCGCAGCGCGTCGTCCTCGCGCGACGACAAGCCGGGCTCGATGTCGCCGTACACCTCGTCCGTCGAAACCTGGACGAAGCGGGCGCTCAGCTCCCGGGCGACCTGCAGCAGCACGAGCGTCCCGAGCACGTCCGTGCGCACGAAGTCCTCCGGGCCGTGGATCGAGCGGTCGACGTGCGTCTCCGCGGCGAAGTTGACGATCGCATCCACCGCGCCGACCTGCTCGACGTCGTCGCGCACGGCGATGTCGCCCCGATAGAGATCCGTCCCGTCAGGCAGGTTCGCGGCGTTCCCGGCGTAGGTGAACTTGTCGAGGACGACGACGTCGTCGCCCGCAGCCTGCAGCCGCTTGACGAAGTGCGACCCGATGAAGCCGGCGCCGCCTGTGACTAGAACCCGCACGCCGTCACGGTATAGTCTCTTTTCGTCTTCGAGGCAACGGAGCCTCGGGCGCCGGGCGGCGCCTGAGGCTTTTTGCATTTCAAGGGAGGAATTCATGGTGCAGGTCGAGACGAAGAACCGGGCGACATCGAGCGAGGACACCCGCAGGGAGGTGCGCGCGCGGATCGAGCAGGAGGGCGTGGAGTTCGTTTTGCTCTGGTTCTCGGACATCGAGGGCCACCTCAAGAGCTTCGCGGTCACGCCGAGCGAGATCGAGGATGCGCTCGACGACGGGATGGGGTTCGACGGCTCGTCGATCACCGGCTTCAACGCGATCGAGGAGTCGGACATGGTGGCAATCCCCGATCCCGACACCTTCCAGCTGATGCCGTGGAAGGAGGGCGAGACGCGGGTGGCGCGGATGATCTGCGACATCGTCACGCCCGACGGTAAGTCGTACGAGGGCGACCCGCGCTACGTCCTCCGCCGCGCGCTCGAGCGGATGTCGTCCCTCGGCTTCGACACGTTCAACGTCGGTCCGGAGTTGGAGTACTTCCTCTTCCGCGACGACAAAGGAACGGAGACGCTCGACGAGGGCGGCTACTTTGCAATGACGACGCTCGACGCCGCGAGCGGCCTGCGCCAGGAGACGGTCCGCGCGCTCGAGTCGATGGGCATCCCGATCGAGTACGTGCACCACGAGGTCGGCCCGTCCCAGCACGAGATCGACATGCGCTACGCCGACGCGCTCTCGATGGCCGACCACACGGTGACGTACCGGCTGATCGTCAAGGAGATCGCCAAGAAAGCCGGCTACCACGCGACCTTCATGCCGAAGCCGCTCTTCGGCGAGAACGGCTCGGGCATGCACACGCACCAGTCGCTGTTCAAGGACGACCGCAACGCGTTCTTCGACGGCGACGACAAGTGGCATCTGTCGGACGCAGGCAAGGCCTTCATCGCGGGGCAGTTGCGGCACGCGAGAGAGATCAGCGCCGTGTTCGCGCAGTGGGTGAACTCGTACAAGCGGCTCGTGCCGGGCTACGAGGCGCCGGTCTACGTGGCGTGGTCGCAGCGGAACCGCTCGGCGCTGATCCGGATCCCGCTGTACAAGCCCGGCGCAGAGCAGGCGACCCGCGCGGAGATCCGCTGCCCCGATCCGGCCTGCAATCCGTATCTCACGTTTGCCGCGTTGCTGCACGCGGGGCTCGAGGGGATCGAGCAGGGCTACGAGCTGCCGGACCCGATGGAGACGAACCTGTACCACCTGACCGCCGAGCAGCGGCGCGAGCGCGGCATCGTCTCGCTCCCGGAGACGCTCGGCGAGGCGATCGACGAGCTGTCCCAGTCAGACCTGGCTCGAAAGGCGCTCGGCCCGCACATCTTCGACCGCTACGTCGAGCTGAAGCGGGCGGAGTGGGACGAGTATCGCGTCCAGCTCACGGAGTGGGAGCTACGGAAGTACTTGTCCGTTCTCTGAAAAAGGGAGAGAATCGAGCCTGATCCCACGAGCTTCTGCGGCCTGTGGGATCCAACTGACGGCCGACTGCGAGCTGCGGCTTTCGAGCCCAGCTCGTGGTCGTTCTGCGGCGAAAAGTGCTTCGCACTTTTCGCCGGTGGAGGCAGGAACCCGCTTCGCGGGAACGCGCGCGGGCGGAGCCCGCGCGCTCTAGTGGTGGCGATCAGACGGGGTCTGAGCCCCGAGGGGTCTTACCCCAGCTTTAGAGGAAGCGGCGGATCGCCTCGCGCGCGACGCGAAGGCCGACGACACGGCTGGCCGAGTCGACCTCGGCGATCGTGTCGGCCGGGACGAGCCGGCGCTGGCGCGAAAGGAAGCCGCTCTTCACGGCGAGCGCGTCCGGCACGTCCGGGAGCGTCCCGTACATCGGGCACTCGACCTTGCCCACGAGCCGGCCGCGGTTGTCGGCGACCAGGAATCCGGTCGTACCGGAGAGATTCAGGGGCACAGCTGACACGTTCGGAACCTATTCCCCGTCTCTAATGAAAATCCCCTTCACGGCGTAAGGGTTCTGTTAACTGCCGGGTTTACCGGTCATCGCGAACATCGCCACGAGGAGCGCGACGAAATACACCCCGGTGAGGATCGCGACGACTCGTGGCGGCCACGCCCGCTGGGGCCTCCGCACGGCGACGGCGGCGAAGATGCACGCGACGATCAGCAGGACGAAGCCGAGATCGCCGACGATGTAGCCGATTGCGAGCCAGGTCGAGTCGTTGCCGATCGGCGAGCGCGAGTCCTCCCAGGCGCCGCCCGCCCGCATCAGGATCCACGCCGGGAACGTCACGAGCAGGAGCGTCCGCGCCAGGATCGGCCTGAGCCACGGGAACCGGGGCTCGGAGACGGCACAGACAAAGGCGGCCGCGGTCGCGCCCGTGACGACCGTCGCCCCGACGACGTGCAGGAAGAGCGGGAGGTTCCAGCTCTCGGGCCGACCGACGATCGCGAGCATCACGATCCCGGCTTCCAGATCATCAACGCGAGGATCGCGAGCACGATCACGCCGCTGCCCCAGCTGAGCGCGAGCGTGAGCGGGTCGCGCATGCGCGCGCGCAGCTCGGCGCTTGGCGCGTCGCCCTCGGCCGCCAGCCGCTCAGCGAGGAGACGCGTCTGCTTCTCGCGCCGGCCGCCCGCGCCGCCGAGCGCATTCGCGAGCACCCAGCCGACGAGGGCGAGGATCACCCACGTGTCGCTCCACTTGATGAGCTGCTCGTCGCCGACCAGCCAGAGCCCGAACACGATCGTCAGCAGCATTCCCGCAGAGATCGCCGGCACGGCGAAGCGCACGAGCCGATACAGCGCGACGACCTCGCTCGGCCGCTCCCGCCGGATCGCGGCGGCGTTGAGGATCCCGCCGTACGTGGCGCCGCCGATCACCAGAAACGCGCCGGCCACATGGAAGACGAGCAGCCATTGGTAGCGATCCACCGGGCTACCCTACGGATCCAAGTGGACGTCCGAGAGCGCCACCTGCGCCTCCTCACCGACACGATCGCGGCGGTCAACTCGACGCTCGATCTCGAAGAAGTGCTTGCGCTCGTCGCGCGCAAGGTCGCCGACGTCCTCGACGCCGACGCGTGCTTCGTCTACCTGTACGACGAGCACAGCGGCGAGCTCGTGCTACGCGCGACGCACGGCACGAAGGTGGAGGAGATGACGAGGCGGCCGCGCCTGCGGCCGGGGGAGGGCATCACCGGCACCGCCGCGGCAGAGCTCGGGCCGATCATGATCCCCGCCCAGGCGCATCTCGATCCTCGCTTCAAGCTCTTCTCGAACCTGCCGGAGGATCAGTACGAGTCGATCCTCGCGGTTCCGATCGTCGCGCGCGAGCGGCTCGCCGGAGCTCTCAACGTCCGCACGATCGAGCCGCGGGAGTTCAGTTCCGACGAGATCGAGCTCGTGTCGGCGATCGCGGCGCAGGTGGCGCAGACGATCGAGCATGCGCAGCTGTACGCGCAGGCGCAGCGCCGGGTGGCGGAGCTCGAGGCGCTCGCCAAGATCTCCGAAGCCGTGTCCGAGTCGCTCTACCTCGAGGAGTCGCTCGAGGCGATCGTGAAGACGACGATGGAGGCGGTCGACGCCACGGGCGCGGCGCTCGTGCTCGAGGACGGCAACGTCGCGTGGCCCGAGGGGCGAGCGGGCAAGCACGCCGTGCGCCTGCCGCTGCGCTGGAAGCGGCGCCAGATCGGCGAGCTCGTCTGTGACCGTGACACGCCGTTCACGGCCGAGGAGCGCGCACTGCTCGCGTCGATCGCGCACCATGCTGCGGTCGCGCTCGAGCACGGGCGGGCGGTCATGCGCGGTGTGCTCGCGCAAGAGATCCACCACCGCGTCAAGAACAACCTGCAGACGGTCGCGTCGCTGCTGCGGCTGCAGGCGCGCTCGTCGCACGCGGATCCACGCAAAGCGCTCGAGGACTCCGTCAACAGGATCCTCGCGATCGCGGCGGTGCACGAGGTGCTGACCGAGCAGCGCGAGGAGGTCGTCGAGCTTCGCGAGCTCATCGACCGGCTGCGCGCGATGCTGATCCAGGGCCTTGCCGCCGGAAAGGAAGTGCGCGCCGAGCTGCAGGAGGTGCCGCTCGCCGGCAACCGTGCGACGGCGCTCGCGCTCGTCTTCAGCGAGCTGCTGCAGAACGCGCTCGAGCACGGCGGCGAGTCCGTCGACATCGAGCTCGCACAGCGAAACGACGAGGTGGTGCTGGCGATCTCCGACGACGGCCGCGGCATCCAGAGCGATGCGACCGGCACGGGCCTGTCGATCGTCCGCGCCCTCGTCAGGGACGAGCTGCAGGGCCGGCTCGACCTGCACAACGAGGGAGGCACGAGGGCGGAAGTGATTTTCCCCGCGTGAGCGGTCCCAACGGAGAGGCCGGAGGCTAAGGCAGGCGAAGCCGGCTTTGCCCGCGTGCGTTTCGCGCGAAGCGCCGCTGCTTGACCAGCGATCGAAGCGAAGCTTCGAGAGCTCTAGTAGACGCCGCCGTCGCCGCCGGCGGGGCGCTGCCACCAGGCCGCGTCCGTGCCGGGGCTGCTCATCGCGCCCTGGAGCTGGTCGACGTAGCTGACGAGATCCTTCTCGCGCCGCTCGAGGGTCTGCTCGAGCTCCTCGAGCTCGGTGCGCCACCGCTCCATGCGATCCTCGCGCAGCTGCACGTCCGCCTCGAACTCCGCTTCGCGCAGCTCCAGCTCGCTCTCGCGCTGCTTCAGCTCGAGAACACGGGCGTCGACCACCTCGTCCGAGACCGGGGCCGCCGGCGCGGGCGTCGGCGGGAGAGCCGCGCCGCTGAAGAGCGGGGCGAGGGCGCTCGCCTGCTCCGCCGAGATCTCGACCCGGAGGATCAGGGGCTGACGAGTGGGAGTGAAATCCGATTCAGACATCGGTTGCCGCACAACCTCCATCGCCGCCGACGCCACATGCCGCCATCCCTCAGGCGAGCGTTTTGCAGCAAACTCACCCACAGATGAGGATCCTGGTCGCCGAAGACGAGACGATCATCCGGCTCGACCTGCGGGCGTTGCTCGAGCGCGCCGGCTTCGAGGTCTGCGCGGAGGCCCGTGACGGCGAGGAGGCCGTGGAGCTCGCCCGCTCGGCGCGGCCGGACGTGGCCGTGCTCGACGTGAAGATGCCGAAGCTCGACGGCATCGAGGCAGCGCGCCGCATTCTCGACGAGCGGCCGATCCCGATCGTGATGCTCACCGCCTACGCCCAGGACGAGCTCGTGCAGCGGGCCGCCGAGGCCGGCGTCTTCGGCTACCTCGTCAAGCCCTTCCGCGAGCAGGACCTGCTGCCGGCGATCCGGACGGCCCGCGCGCGCCACGACGAGCTGGCCGCGCTGCGAGAGGAGGCCGAGTCGCTCGCCGAGGCGCTTGCGGCGCGAAAGACGATCGAGCGGGCGAAGGGCGTCCTGATGGAGAAGGAACGCCTCTCCGAGGCAGAGGCATTCGCACGGCTGCGCAAGGCGAGCCAGATCTCGGGGCGCCCGCTCAAGGTGGTCGCGGAGGCGCTGCTGGCGACGCTGGGGTCTGGCCCCGAGGGGACCTGACCCCAGCAGTTCGAAGACCGCTGCGTCTGCCGAAAGGCCGGGGTCGGCCCCTCAGAACGGCCGCGTCAGATCGAAGAGCACGCCGACGCCGATCAGCACGAGCCCCACGAGGAAGTACGCCTCCTGCCGCGACCCCGTCGGCTTCCGCCGCGTGATCGTTCCGCGGATCATCGAGAAGCCGCCGGTCGGGAACATCCCGACGAGGAACAGCGCGGCGCCGATCAGGTAGCACGCGCCGGCGATGCCGCCGGCGATGTCGTGGCCCGTCGCGACGGCCACGAGCGCGCCGATTGCGCACACCCCGATCGCGATCGCCAGTGTCTGCAAGGCGAAGCGCCCGAGCGCCTCGCCCATGCCCGTCCAGCGTCCGACCTCCGGCGGGGTCGGCTCGGTCACGTCTGTGCCCGCTCGAACGCCGTTTCCCACCGCTCGAGCAACGCCTGCAGCTCGTCGCGCGCGTGGCGGTGCGCCGCGAGCGTCTCGACGTCGTTCCAGTCTTCGGCGAGGCGCCGCTCGAGATCGGCGACGGTGGATTCCCGTTCTGCGATCTGGGCCTCGATCCGTTCGAGCTCCGACGGCGCCGGCTTGCGCGGCGCGCGCGGCTTCTCCGTCCTCGGCGGCTTCGCGCGCCTCGGCGTCGGCGCCGGCGCGGCGCGCGCCTCGCGCGCGCGGACGTACTCGGCCCAGCCGCCGTCCGAGGAGTCGAGGCGCAGGTCTTCGATCGCGAGCGTCCGCTGCGCGACGGCGTCGAGCAACGCGCGGTCGTGCGATACGAGCAGGATCGTCCCGGGGAACGCCTCGAGCGCTGCTTCGAGCGCCTCGCGGCTCTCGAGGTCGAGGTGGTTCGTCGGCTCGTCGACGACGAGGAAGTTCGCGCCCGACGCGACGACGAGCGCGAGCGCGAGACGCCGTCGCTCTCCGCCGGAGAGTGCGACGACCGGCTTCTCGTGCTCCGCCCACCCCGAGAACAGGAACTTCCCGAGGAGGTTCTGCGCGTCCGGCCGCTGCAGTCCCGTCGCGCGCTGCACGCACTGCAGGACAGAGCCGCGCGTGTCCAGCTCCATCTCCTGCTGGGAGAAGTACGCGGGCACGACGCCGTGTCCGAGACGCACGGTCCCGGCCTGCGGCTCGCGCTTCTCCAGGATCGTCTCGAGCAGGGTCGTCTTCCCCGAGCCGTTCGGGCCGACGAGCGCCACGTGCTCGCCGCGCTCGATCGTGAACGTCGCGTCGTCGAGCAGCACGCGCTCGCCGATCGCGAGCCGGAGACCCTCCGCCTCGAGGACGGTGCGTCCGCTGCGGGGCGGCTTCAGGAACTCGAACCCGAGCTTCCTCGTCCTGCGCGTGAGCAGGTCGATCTCCGACGTCGCCTTCGAGCGCTCCTGCTTGTAGCGCTCGATCTGACGCATCTTGACCTGCGCCTTGCGAGCCATCTTCTCCGTCGAGGCGCGGAACCGGGCGACGAACCGTTCGAGCCGCTCGATGTCGGCGCTGATCCGCCCGGCCGTCTTCGTCGCGGCGTGCAGCCGCGCCGCCTTCTCGATTCGCCATTCGTGCCACGGCCCGGCGAAGTACGTCGAGCGTCCGGCCTCGAGCTCGAGGACGGCAGTCGCCACCGCTTCGAGGAACCAGCGGTCGTGCGCGACGATGACGACGCCGGCATCGAGGGACTGCAGCTCGCGCTCGAGCCATTCGAGGCTCTCGACGTCGAGATGGTTCGTCGGCTCGTCGAGGAGCAGAAGATCCGGGTCGCCGCCGAGGGCGCGCGCGAGCGACGCGCGCGTCAGCTCGCCGCCGGAGAACGTCTCCAGCCGCCGGTCGAGATGCTCGTCGCGAAAGCCGAGGCCGCGCAGCACCGCGGTCGCGCGCTCGCGCCAGTCGTAGCCGCCGGCGTGCTCGAGCCGCGCCTGCGCCTCGCCGTAGCGGCGCATCGTCGCGTCTGCGTGGTCGCCGCCGGCCATCGCCTGCTCCAGCCGCCGGAGCTCGTCCTCGAGCGCCAGCAGGTCCGTCGCTCCCGAGAGCACGTACTCGCGGAGCGTGAGGTTGCGCTCGAGCGGCGGCCGCTGGTCGTGCAGCGCGACGCGCGTTCCCTTCTGGAACGCGAGCTCGCCGCCCTGCAGGCTCGTCTCGCCGACGAGAGCGCGCAGCAGCGTCGTCTTGCCGGCGCCGTTCGGCCCCGAGAGCGCGACGCGATCGCGGCGCTCGACCTTGAACGACACGCCGTCGAACAGCGGGTCGCCGCCGAGCTCCTTGCGCAGGTTGGATGCAATGACCACGGCCATCGCTGTAAGGGTACGGCTCGTGCCCCGAGTGCTCGCCATCGACGTCGGCACCTCGTCCGTCCGCGCCCAGGTGTTCGACGCGGGCGCCGAGGAGCGCGAGCCGGCACAGCGCAAGTACGCGGGCGAGAACGACCCCGCCCGGATCGTCGCGCTCGTGCGCGAGGCCGTCGGCGAGGCGACCGCCGGGGAGGAGTACGACGCCGTCGGCGGGTCGTGCTTCGGGCACAGCCTGCTGCCGCTCGACGACGCCGGCAGGCCGCTGACGGAGATTCTCGGCTGGCGGGACACGCGCTCGGCAGACGCAGCGGAGTGGCTCGCGCGACGCGTCGATCCCGAGGCCGTGCACACGCGCACCGGCTGCCACGTCCACACGAGCTACTGGCCGGCGAAGCTGGCGTGGCTCGCGGCCGACCATCCCGAGGTCTGGCGCGAGACGCGCAGGTTCGTCTCGTTCTGCGACTACCTCTACGGCGAGCTGCTCGGCCGGCCCGTGCCGGCGAGCACGTCGATGGCGTCGGCGACCGGGCTCTTCGATCTACACGCGCGCGCGTGGGACGCGGAGCTGCTGGAGGCGCTCGACGTCGACACGGAGCGCTTGTCCGAGATCTCCGACGACGTGGTCGACGGCTGGTATCCGGCGATGCTGGACGGCGCATGCTCGAACCTCGGCGCCGGCTGTGTGACACGCGACCGCGCCGCGTTGATGATCGGGACGTCCGGCGCGTTTCGGACCGTGCACGAGACGGCGCAGGCGCACGCTCGGCCGGGGTTGTTCATCCACTGGGTCGACGAGCGCCGCGTCGTCGAGGGCGGCTCGCTCTCCGACGGCGGCAGCCTCGTGCACTGGCTCGACGACACGCTGCAGGGCGTCGAGGGCCCCGTTGCCGACCGCGATCCCGACACGCACGGGCTGACGTTCCTGGCGCTGCTCGGCGGCGAGCGCAGCCCGGGCTGGCACCAGCACGCGAGGGGGGCGATCGAGGGGCTGACCTTCGCGACGACGCCACTCGACATCCGCCAGGCCGCGCTCGAGGGGGTCGCCTTCACCTTCGCCGCGGTGGCCGACCTGATGCCCGAGGTCGAGGAGGTCGTTGCCACCGGCGGCGCGCTGCTGAAGGAAGACGGCTGGCTCCAGCTCATGGCCGACGGCCTCGGCCGGCCGCTGACGGTGTCGGGCGTCAAGGAGGCGTCGCTGCGCGGCGCGGCCGTCGTCGCGCTCGAACGGCTCGGCGAGTCGCCGCCACCGGGTGCCGTCGGCTGCATGGTCGAGCCGCGCCTCGACCGCGCCGACGCGTATCGCGGCGCGCGTGACCGCTATCGGCAGCTCTACGAGGCTGCGATCGGCTCGCGAACCAGGTGACGTGCGGTGTCCGCGATGCCGTCGGCGTCGATGCCGACGGCGGCGAGCAGCTCGGCCGGCTTGCCCGAATGCGGCATGTCCCGCACCGCCAGCTTGACGACGCGCGCCTCTGCTCCGGTCTCGGCGAGCGCTGCCAGCACGGCATCGCCGACGCCGCCCTCGGGATAGTGATCCTCGACAGTGATGATCCGACCGGTGGCCTCGGCTGCCGCGCGTAACGTCGCGGCGTCGATCGGCTTGATCGAATAGAGGTCGATCACGCGGGCGCCGATGTCCTCCTGCGCGAGCGTCTCCGCCGCCTTGAGCGCCTCGTGGACGGTGACGCCGCTGGCGACGATCGTGACGTCGTCGGTGACGCTCGAGCGCACGACGCGGCTGCCGCCGATCTCGAACTCCTCGTCGGCCTCGTAGATCACCGGCGTGTTCGGCCGTAGCGTGCGCAGGAAGACGATGCCCTCGGTGTCGGCCATCGCCGCGACGAGCTTCGCCGTCTGATTCGCGTCGCACGGCTGGAGCACGGTGCTCGAATGAACGGCGCGCAGCGACGCGATGTCCTCGAGCGCCATCTGCGACGGGCCGTCCTCCCCGATCGACACGCCCGCGTGGGAGCCGGACAGCCGCAGGTTGACGCGGCTGATCGCCGCCATGCGCACGAAGTCGTACGCGCGCGAGAAGAACGCAGCGAAGGTCGAGGCGAAGGGGTTCCAGTTCCGCGCGCTGAGCCCCACCGCCGCGGCGAGCAGCTGCTGCTCGGCGATGTACATCTCGAAGTACCGGTCGGGATGCGCCTTGCCGAAGATCTCGGCGAACGTCGAGTTCGAGACCTCGCCGTCGAGCGCCACGACGTCGCCGCGCGCCGTCCCGAGCGCCGACAGCGCCTCGCCGTACGCCTTCCGCGTCGCCACCTCGTCGCCGAGCTCGTAGCGCGGCAGCTCCAGGTCCCCGCTCGGGAACGTGTGCGCCTGCGCCGGCTCGGGCTTCGCCACGTCGACGTGGATGTTGCGAAGGCCCCCGAGCTCCTCGATCGCCTCGTCGGCATCGTCGAGCGCCTTGCCGTGCCAGCCGAGCTGGTTCTCGACCGCCTTCACGCCCTTGCCCTTGATCGTCCGCGCGATCACGACCGTCGGCTTGCCGTTCGTCCCGCCGGCTGCCTCGGTGAACGCCCGGTCGATCGCCTCGACGTCGTGGCCGTCGATCTCGATCGTCTCCCACCCGAACGCATGCGCGCGGTCGCGGTACACGTCGAGGTCCCAGCCGACCATCGTCTCGCCGCGCTGGCCGAGACGGTTGACGTCGAGGATCGCGATCAGGTTGTCGAGCTCGTAGTGCGACGCATGCTCGAAGGCCTCCCACTGCGAGCCCTCCGCCAGCTCGCTGTCGCCGCACAGCACCCACACGCGCGACGGCAGCCGGTCGAGGTACTTGGCGGCGAGCGCCATCCCGACGCCGATCGGCAGCCCCTGCCCGAGCGAGCCGGTGGCGACGTCGACCCACGGGATGCGCGGCGTCGGATGCCCCTCGAGGATGCTGCCGAACTGCCGGTAGCGCAGGAGCTCCTCGTCGGTGACCGCGCCGACGGCGCGGAAGATCGCGTAGAGGAGCGTCGACGCGTGCCCCTTGGAGAAGATCAGCCTGTCGTTCTCCGGCCGCTTCGGATTCTCGAAGTCGTAGCGGTAGTGATTCGCGACCAGCACCGCCATCAGGTCGGCCGCCGACATGCCGGAAGTCGGATGGCCCGACTTGGCGGCGGCGGCGCAGCGGATCGAGTCGACGCGGAACTGCTGGCCGAGCTCCCGTAGCTGCTGCGCGTCCATCGCAGGCCATTCTAGGTACGGTCCAGCTGTGAAAGTCGCGGTCGCCTTCGATCACCGTGGCGTCCATCTCCGCGACGCCGTCCTCGAGGCGCTTGCGGCGCATGAGGTCGTCGACCTGGGAACGGACACCGACGCTGTTCGGATCGACTACCCGGACAAGGCGCGCGACATCGGCGAAGCGATTCGCGGCGGCGAGGCGGAGCGCGGCGTGCTCGTCTGCGGCTCCGGTGTCGGCGCCTCGATCGCCGCCTGCAAGCTGCCGGGGATCAGGGCGGCGATCTGCCACGACGTCTATTCGGCGCACCAGGGGGTAGAGCACGACGACATGAACGTTCTCTGCCTCGGCTCGGAGGTCGTCGGCCCGTCGCTCGCGCGCGAGTTGATCGCGACGTTTCTCGCGGCACGATTCGACGGCGGCGAGCGTTATGTCGAGAGATTGAAGAAGGTCGAAGCGATGGAAAGAGAGATGACGAATGCCTGAATCGAACTTGCACAAGCTGTCGGCGCTCGGACAGAGCGTCTGGCTCGACTACCTCTCCCGCGACATCCTCCAGTCGGGCGAGCTCGAGCGGATGATGCGGGAGGACGCCGTCGTCGGTGTCACCTCGAACCCGACGATCTTCCAGAAGGCGCTAGCGCAAGGCAACGCGTACGACGACCAGCTGCGCGAGATCGCCGACGGCGGCGAGACGGATCCGAAGGAGATCTTCCTGCAGCTCTCTTCGCACGACGTCGCCGACGCGTGCGAGCTGCTGCGAAAGGTGTGGGACGAAGGCGAAGGCCTCGACGGCTACGTCTCGTGGGAGGTCGACCCGACGCTCGCGTTCGATCGCGACGCGACCGTCGCGGAGGCGACGCGCCTGCACGACTGGATCGATCGGCCGAACCTGTTCGTGAAGATCCCGGCGACCGAGCCGGGCGTCGCCGCGATCGAGGACATGGTCGCCGCCGGCAAGAACATCAACGTGACGCTGATCTTCTCGCTGCAGCGGCACAAGGAAGTCATGGAGGCCTACATCCACGGCCTCGAGCGCCTCGTCGAGAGCGGCGGCGACCCGGCGACGGCCCACTCGGTCGCGAGCTTCTTCGTCTCCCGTGTCGACACCGAGGCCGACAAACGGCTCGACGCGATCGGCGGCGACGCGCTGCAGTTGCGCGGCAAGCTCGGGATCGCGAACGCGAAGCTCGCGTACCAGAACTACCTCGAGACGTTCTCCGGACCGCGGTGGGACAAGCTCGAGGCGAAGGGCGCGACGAAGCAGCGCTGCCTGTGGGCCTCCACGTCGACGAAGAACCCGGAATACCGCGACGTGCTGTACGTCGAGGAGCTGATCGGCCCGGCGACGGTCAACACGATGCCGGAGGAGACGATCGAGGCGTTCCAGGATCACGGCAAGGCAGCCCTCACGCTCACGGACGACATCGACGAAGCGCGGAAGCTCCTCGACGACCTGCGCGCGGCCGGCATCGACTACGACGACGTCGTCGAGACGGTCGAGCGGGAAGGCGTCGACAAGTTCATCGCGTCGCTGGACGAGTTGAAGCAGGGCATCGAGTCGAAGCGAGGCGAGCTCGTCTCGGCGTGAGCGTCGCGCAACAGCAGGAGCTCGTCGAGCGGATCTGGTCGCGCGACCCGACGGTCTGGACCGACTCGGGCGAGGAGAAGTGGCTCGGTTGGCTCGACGAGCCGAAGCGGATGCAGGAACGCGTCCGCGAACTGCGCGAGTTCGCGGAGGACGCGCGGACACGCTTCGACATGTTCGTGCTGCTGGGGATGGGCGGCTCCTCGCTCGCGCCCGAGGTGCTCAAGCGCACGTTCGGTGCCAAGAACCTGCACGTGCTCGACACGACGCACCCCGCGATGCTGCGGCACGCAGCCGAGTTCCTCGATCTGGAGAAGACGATGTTCGTCGTCTCGTCGAAGTCGGGAACGACGCTCGAGACGCGCTCGCACTTCGAGTACTACTGGGAGCAGGTGGGCGGCAAGGGCGAGCAGTTCGTCGCCGTCACCGATCCCGGCTCGGAGCTCGAGGGGGTCGCGCACGAGCGCGGCATGCGCGTGTTCTCGGGCGAGCCGACGATCGGGGGCCGCTACTCGGCGCTCTCGGCGTTCGGCCTCGTCCCGGCAGCCCTCATGGACATCGATCTCGACCGGCTGCTCGACGGCGCCGTCCGCACGGCGGACGAGTGCCGGGGCGAGACGAGCCCTGGACTGACGCTCGGCATGGAGCTCGGCGAAGGCTGGCGGGCCGGTCGCGACAAGGTGTGCATTCCGGAGACGGAGGGGAGCTTCGGCCTCTGGGCCGAGCAGTTGATCGCCGAGTCGACCGGAAAGCAGGGGAAAGGCCTCGTCCCCGCGCCCGGCGAGACCCCCGACGGCCCTGACCGGCAGGCGGCCGAGGTCCGGCTTCCGGAGCCGGCGGACATCGGCTCCGAGTTCTTCCGCTGGGAGTTCGCCGTTGCCGTCGCCGGCTCGATTCTCGAGATCAACCCGTTCGACCAGCCGAACGTGCAGGCGGCGAAGGACAAGACGAACGAGGTGCTGGCGTCGGGCGAGGACCCGCAGCTACCGGCGGAAGGCTCGCTCGACGAGCTGCTCGCGGGCGCCGAGCCGCCGAACTATGTCTCGATCCAGGCCTTCATCGACCCGATGCGCGCGCGCGAGCTGCAGCCGTTCGTCGACCGCGCGCACGAGACAGGCTGCGTCGTCACGCACGGACTCGGCCCGCGCTACCTCCACTCGACGGGCCAGTTGCACAAGGGCGGCCCGCCCACCGGCCTCTTCGTGCAGGTCGTCGACGACACCGGCGACGAGATCCCGATTCCCGGCAAGGACTTCGGTTTCGGCCGCTTGATCCGCGCGCAGGCGGAGGGGGACTTCCGCTCACTCCGCGACCTCGGCCGGAAAATCGTCAGAGTCCGTCTATGAGCGTGTCGCAACTCGGGATGATCGGGCTCGGCCGGATGGGCAACGGCATGACCGAGCGCCTGCGCGAGGGCGGCCACGACGTCAAGAGCTACGACCCGAATGTCGAGGCCCGTACGGCAGCCTCCCTCGAGGAGCTAAAGGAGCAGCTCGAGGCGCCGCGCGCCTTTTGGCTGATGATCCCGGCCGGGAAGATCACCGAGGACGCGTTCCAGGAGCTGCTCGAGATCGCAGAGCGGGACGACGTCATCGTCGACGGCGGCAACTCGAACTTTCGCGACTCGCAGCGGCGCTACGCGGAGGCGCAGGAGCACGGCGTCCACTTCGTCGACGCCGGTGTCTCCGGCGGCATCTGGGGGCTCGAGGTCGGCTTCTGTCTGATGGTCGGCGGTGAGGACGAGCCGGTGAAGCGGCTCGAGCCGATCTTCAAGACTCTCGCGCCGGAGGACGGCTACGCACACGTGGGCCCGTCCGGCGCCGGGCACTTCGTGAAGATGGTGCACAACGGGATCGAGTACGGACTGATGCAGTCGTACGCGGAAGGGTTCGAGATCATGGAGCACTCGGAGTTCCCGCTCGATCCGCACCAGATCTCCGGCATCTGGCGGAACGGCTCGGTCGTTCGGTCCTGGCTCCTCGAGCTGCTGCACTCGGCGTTCGAGCAGCACGGTTCGAAGCTCGAGGACATCGCGCCGTACGTCGAGGACTCCGGCGAGGGCCGCTGGACGATCACCGAGGCGATCAACGAGAACGTCCCGGCGCCGGTGATCTCTGCATCGCTCTTCGCGCGCTTCGCGTCCCGGGACGAGATCAAGTTCTCGGCACGCGTCGCCGCGGCGTTGCGACAGCAGTTCGGTGGCCACGCGGTTCGCGCGCTCGAGCGCGCAAAGGCGGGCGGCGACCCGCGCTAGCGTGGCGACGGCCCAGGAGAACCCGCTGCTCGAAGGGCTGCAGCTTCGGCGGACGCCGGACCCCTGCATCCTCGTCATCTTCGGCGCCTCCGGCGACCTGACGAAGCGCAAGCTGTTCCCGGCGCTCTACTCGCTCGCCTACAGACACCTGCTTCCGGAGAACTTCGCAGTCGTCGGCGTCTCGCGCACGGAGGAGACGGACGAGGACTTTCGCGACCGCATGAAGGAGGCGGTGCAGCAGTTCGCGCGCGACGAGTTCCGCGACGACGTGTGGGAGCAGCTCGCCGAGGGGATGCGCTACCTCGCGGCCGACTTCTCCGACTCGAAAGGCCTCGACGAGCTGGTGGACGTCGTCAACGGGCTCGACGACGAGCGCGGTACCGGCGGGAACCGGGTGTATTACCTCGCGATTCCGCCGAGCGCGTTCGAGTCCGTCGTCGATTCGATGGGCAAGCGGCGCAAGGCGGACGGCTGGGCGCGGCTGATCGTCGAGAAGCCTTTCGGTCACGACCTCGCGTCCGCACGCGAGCTGAACGGCGTGATCGAGAAGTACTTCCACGAGGACGAGGTCTTCCGCATCGACCACTACCTCGGCAAGGAGACCGTCCAGAACATGCTCGCGCTGCGGTTCGCGAACGGCATCTTCGAGCCGATCTGGAACCGCCAGTTCGTCGACCACGTGCAGATCACCGTCTCCGAGTCGATCGGGATCGAGAACCGCGCCGGCTACTACGAGTCGGCCGGCGCGATCCGCGACATCTTCCAGAACCACCTGCTCCAGCTGCTCGCGATCACGGCGATGGAGCCGCCGATCGACTTCACAGCCGACTCGGTCCGCAACGAGAAGGTGAAGGTGCTGCGCGCGATGCACACGCCGGGGCCGAAATCGGTCGTGCGCGGCCAGTACGGCCGCGGCTTCGTCGAGGGCGAGGCCGTCGCCGGCTACCGCGAGGAAGAGGGTGTCGACCCGCAGTCGATGACGGAGACCTACGTCGCCGCGAAGCTCTACGTCGACAACTGGCGCTGGGCCGACACGCCGTTCTACGTGCGGATGGGCAAGCGTCTGCCGCGCCGCGAGACGACGATCGCGATCGAGTTCAAGCGCGCGCCGCATCCACCGTTCGAGGAGCTCGCGTCCGAGGGCCTGCAGCCGAACGTCCTGCTCGTGCACGTCCAGCCGGACGAGGGCGTGTCGCTCGCGATCGGCGCGAAGGTACCGGGTCAGGGAATGTCCATCCGCACTGTCCACATGGACTTCCTCTACGGCGGCGCTTTTCGCACCGGGCTCCCGGAGGCGTACGAGCGGCTGATCCTCGACGCGATGGTCGGCGACGCGACGCTCTTCACTCGCATCGACGAGGTGTACGAGCAGTGGGCGCTCGTCGAGGCGATCGTCGCGGCGTGGGGGCGTGACCGGCCCGCCTTCCCGAACTACCCCGCCGGCACCTGGGGCCCGCCGTCCGCCGACGACCTCTTGCGGCGCGACGGACGGTCCTGGCGGCGGCATTGAGCGCTCTGACGTCGGTCCGCGGGATCGAGCGCGAGCTCGCGACGCTGCGCGCCGAGCCGGGCGCCGAGGCGCCGTACCAGCGGACGAGCGTGATGACGCACACCGCGTGGGTGCCGCCCGAGTGGGTGGAGGCAGCGGAGGATGTGCTCAGCGGGCTCGCCGAGCGGCATCCGTCGCGCACGATCGTCCTTTTCCCCGAGCCGGACGAGGAGGACGGGCTCGACGGCGACGTCGAGGTCGCCGTGTATCCGACGAGCGAGGGTCGGCAGATCTGCACCGAGACGATCCGGATCCGCCTGAAAGGGCCGCGCGCGTCGGCGCCGGCGAGCATCGTGCAGCCGCTGCTGCTGCCGGACCTGCCGGCGTTTCTCCGCTGGCGCGGGCTGCCGCCGTACGGCGCGCCGGAGTTCGAGCAGCTGGTGGACGTCGTCGACAGGCTGATCGTCGACAGCACGGAGTGGCCCGACCTGCCGGAGAGCTATCGCGGGCTGCTGAACATCTTCGACCGCGTCGCCGTCTCGGACATCGCGTGGGCCCGCACGAGCCGGTGGCGCCCCATGCTCGCCTCGCTGTGGCCGGACATCGCCGGCGTCCAGCGCATCCGTGTGAAAGGAACGGCCGCGCAGGCGTTCCTGCTCGCCGGCTGGCTGCGGTCGCGCCTCGGCCATCCCGTCGAGCTCGAGCACGAGCCGTCTGACCGGCTCGTCGGCGTCGACCTCGACGGCGAGCCCGCGCCTTTCCCGCCGGGCGATCCGCCGTCGGGCGCCGACGTCCTGTCCGAAGAGCTCGACCAGTTCGGTCGCGACCGCATCTACGAAGAAGCCGTGCGCTCGGTCCTGGCATGAGCCGCAAAGGGACGCGCGAGGAGTGGCTTGCGGCGCGGCGCGAGCTGCTCGCTGCCGAGAAGGAGCACACACGGCGCGGCGACGAGCTCGCGCGCATGCGCCGTGAGCTGCCCTGGGTACCCGTCGACAAGGAGTACGAGTTCGACACAGACGACGGCGAGACCACACTCGCCGGTCTCTTCCGCGGACGCTCGCAGCTCCTCGTCTACCACTTCATGCTCGGCCCGGAGTACAAAGCCGGCTGTCCGTCTTGCTCCGCGATCGCGGACGGCTTCGACGGCTTTGCTGTCCACCTCATGCATCACGACGTGATGTTCACGGCGGTGTCGCGCGCGCCGCTCGCGAACATCCACGCGTACAAGCAGCGGATGAACTGGACGTTTCCCTGGGCCTCCGCATACGGCAGCGACTTCAACTACGACTTCGGCGTGTCGTTCACCGAAGAACAGCAGCGCAGCGGCGTCGTCGACTACAACTTCGGGACGGAGAACTTCGCGCCGCCTGCGGACGGCGAGTCGGTGTTCGCCACATCGGCCGGCGTCGACGTTGCGACGTTCATGCGCGAGGGGCCGGGCATGAGCGCGTTCGCGCTCGAGAACGGAGTCGTCTACCACACGTACTCGTCGTATGCCCGCGGCCTCGACGCGCTGTGGGGTATGTACCAGTGGCTCGACCGTGCACCGCTCGGCCGCAACGAGAGCGGAGTATGGTGGCGCCGCCATGACGAGTACGACGACTGAGTTTCAGACGCGCGTCAAGCCGCTGATCGCCGACATCCCCGGCTGGCTGACGGACGAGGAGGGAGAGGCGCTCTACGACCTCGCGCGCTCGATCCGGGGCGACGGCGTCATCGTCGAGATCGGCTCGTGGAAGGGCAAGTCGACCGTCTGCCTCGGGCTCGGCTCGCAGGCGGGGCAGTCGGTGCCGATCTACGCGATCGACCCGCATGCCGACTACCGGTTCGGCGACTTCAAGGACAACATGGAGCGCGCCGGCATCGCCGAGCTCGTGCACCCGATCGCGTCGCTGTCGCAGCCGGCGGCGGACACGTTCGACGAGCCGATCGAGCTGCTCTTCGTCGACGGATCGCACGAGTACGACCTCGTGCTCGAGGACTTCGAGAAGTGGGTGCCGAAGGTGGTCGACGGCGGCTGGGTCGCCTTTCACGACACCACGTGGACAGCCGGGCCGCGCAAGGTCGTCGGCCAGGGGGTCTACCGCTCGCGCCGGTTCAGGGATGCGCGCTTCGTCGTCGGTTCGACGACTGTCGCGCGAAAGGTCGCGCACAACTCGCTGGGGGATCGCGCCCGCAACCGTTACGTCCTCGGCGTCAAGACCGGGTTCTGGCTCGGCTCCTCGGCGCTGAAGAAGCAGCGCCGCCTGCTCCCCCCGACGGTCGAGCGCTTCGGCCGGCGCCTGCTCAAAGCGATTCAGTGATGCGGCTCGAGGAGCACGCCGACGCGGCGGCGTTCCTCGAGGCGGCCGCTCCGGTGCTCGACGCCGACGAGGCGCGCCACAACCTCATCTACGGGATCTGCTCGACCCTCGTCGACGCGACGCACGTCTATCCGGAGGCGCACCTGTGGACGGTCGAGGAGGACGGCCGGCCACTTGCCGCCGCCGTGCTCACGCCGCCGTTCAACATCGTCGTCGCGCAGCCGCATGTCGACGACGCGCTCTCCTTTCTCGCGCGGCGGCTCCGTGACCGCATCGAGCTGCCCGGCGTCACCGGTGCGATTCCCGAGGTCGACGTCTTCGCCGACGCTTGGGGCTCGGGGCGCCGTCTGCGGATGCGCCAGGGGATCTACGCCGCACGCAAGGTCGCCCCGCCCGACGTCAGCGGCGTGGCCCGGAAGGCCGTCCCCTCGGACCGTGAGGTCGTCGTCGGCTGGCTGCGCGCCTTCGAAGGGGAGGCCCTGCCGGACGATGCTCCGCACCTCGATCTGGAGGGGGCCTTCGAGCGCCGCGTGCGAAGCGACGCGGCCGGCTTCTTCCTCTGGGAGGACGAGGGCGAGCCCGTCTCGCTTTGCGGCTGCGGCGGCCGCACGCCCCACGGTGTCCGCATCGGCCCGGTCTATACGCCGCCCGAACGCCGCGGCCGCGGCTACGGCAGCGCCGTCACGGCGCACGTGACGAAGGAGCAGCTCCTCGCGGGCCGCGACTACTGCTTTCTCTACACCGACCTCGCGAATCCGACGTCCAACAAGATCTACGTCAACATCGGCTACGAGCGGGTGTGCGACTCCGCCGAGTACGCATTCGCCTAAACAAGTAACACTGTGTTACTTGCCGCCGCCGACGATGCGGAACCTCGGCTTCGCCACGACGATCTTCGACGGGTCCGACCAGGACATCTGCTGCGCGCCCGTGGGCAGGTTCAGGTTGAAGCCGCGGACGCGGTACCACCATGTGCCGGCGGAGAGAGGCAGCACGACAGACGTTCCGAGCGTCATCGTCCCGAGCGCCCCCTGGTTCTGCGGGTTCGGCTGCGGCGTGAACGGATAGCGCGTCTTGCTCCACTGCACCTCGTACGCGGACGCGCCGAGCGCGGGCGTCCACGCAACGAGCGGGTTGCCGTAGAACGCGCTGCCGCGGCCCGCCGTCAGGCGGCCGCTCGGCGAGAGGCCGGAAGCGAAGAGCTCACCGGCTGCGGTCAGCGACGGCTCGCTGTTCTTGCCGAAGCGCGCGACGCGGCCGGCGGCGCAGACATCCTGCGGCAGCTCGAGATCCTCGTACTGAAGGTTGCCGCCGGTGCGCAGGATGGGCTCGCCCGGCCAGTGCGCGAACTTCAGCGGCGTCGCAAAGCCGAGCGTCGCGCCGCTGACGGTCACGATCGTCGCCGACTCCTGGTTCCCGGCGTTGCCGATCAGGACGGTGTCGCCCGTCGAGAAGCCCGAGCCGTCGATCGCCGACGCCGTGACGCTGCCGAGCGCGCTCGCGCTCGCCGTGGCGGTTGAGATCGCGCCGGGGGAGACGGCTGCGACGGCGACGACCGTCCAGTAGTAGCCGCCGCTCGGCCACTCCGTGTCCCACAGGTCGACCGGTGCGCCGAGGTCGCCGCCGAACTTCAGCTGCGGCGGCCCGGCCGGTGCGGATGTCGTCGAGGTCGAGTCGGAGTCGGCCGGGACGGCCGTCGTCGGCGTCGCCGCGGGCTCTGACTCGGTCGACCTCACCTGGAGGCCGTCGAACGCGAAGCTGTCGGGCTCGCTCCCGTCGCGGAGGTAGTTGGCGCGCGCGGCCGGCAGCGACGTCGGGCTGCTCGGCAGCGCGAGCGGGCCGTACGGACGCGGTGCGTATGCCGGGCCGCCGACGATCGCGCTCGTGTACACGCGGTTGAGGCACTGCCGGTCGGTGAAGACGTAGATGCGGAAGAGCTCCGCCTTCGTCCCGTCGAGCGCCGTGTCGCCGCTGAAGGTGAAGGCAGGCATCAACCGGTGCGCGGGCGACGACGGGTCGCCGCTCGAGATCACGTCCGACACCGTATCGCCGAGCTTGATCGGCCCTGTCGCGTACGGCGGGTTGGTCGAGCTGTAGACCGGGCTCCACGGGCCATACGTGACGGCGGGAAGCTTGTTCTGGCGCGCGTCGGGATCGTTGTCGATCCGCAGCGCGCGGATGCGCCAGCGAATCGTCCCGGTCCAGCTCGCCGAGCGGTGGAAGGTGTAGAACTCGCGCTCGTCGAGGACGTTGGTCAGCGACATCTCCATCTTCGCGGTCGGGTTGTTGATGTCTATGAGCCAGACCTGGTACATGTCGGCGCCCTCGATCGGCGTCCAGCGCAGGAGCCCCGGCTCGCTCGGCAGCGGCCTCGGCGCCGCAGCCGGCTCGACGTCGAAGCCGAACGGCGCGCTCCATGGTGTCGACGACGATCGCTTGATCGCGCGCACGCGCGCGAACAGTGCGTGCGGGTTGCCGGTGATCCACGGCAGCGTGAGCGTCGGCGCGGCGACCGGCGTCGTCAGGTTGGAGGCGGTGTAGAGCAGTCCGCTGTCGCGGAAGGTCGAGCTCGTCGAGAGCTGGAACTGGTACCGCACCGCGCTGGCGACGGGATTCCACGCGAACGACGGCGTGCGCGGGAACGACGTCGCAACGGGCTCGTCGGCCCGCAGCAGGAACCCGTGGAGCCGAGTCGGCGCCGTCCCCTTCACGGGCGCAGCCGCGTCGGCCGACGACGCAGCGCCGAGCAGGGTCATACAGAGGGCCGCAAGAGTGAGGACGCGCATTTCTCCTGGTTTGTCGGCAGTGCGCGTGCGGCGGCTGTCCCTCGGAAGAGGGATGCCTAGACGCCCGAAAGCGCTTCGGCAAGCCGTTCGCCCGCCGCCAGCACAAGTGCGTCTGCTCCGGCGCGGCCGACGAGCTGAACGGACGCGGGCAGGCCGTCCTCCGCCGCGCCGCACGGGAGCGCGAGCGCCGGCCAACCGAGCGCATTGAACGACAGCGTGTTTCGCGTGAGTGTCGACCGGAGGGCGAGGTCGCCGACGCCTGTCGGGGGCGCGACGCACGGCAGCGTCGGCGTCAGGAGCAGGTCGAAGCCGTCGAGCAGCTCCTCGCACCGCGCGCGATAGTCGTCGCGTGCGCGCTCGGCGACGGTCGCCTCGCCGTCGGATACCGCGAGACAGCGCTCGATCTTCGTGGCGACGTTGTCGCCGTAGAGCTCGGCGTTCTCCTCGTAGAGCTCGCGGTGGATGTCGGCCACCTCCCGCATGAACAGCGCGTCGATCTCTGCGCGCGGCCAGTCGACCGTTCGAGCGCGCGGAAAGTGGGCGGCTGCTTCGGCCACGCGCGCGCCCACGAGCGGGTTGGCCTCGTCGATCCACGTCACGGCGATGCGGAGCTCCTCCAGCGACTCGATCTCGGCGGCCCGGAACTCCGGTACGAGCACCTCGAGCTGCGTGCGACAGCCGCCGACCGTCCGAGCCATAGGGCCGACGTGGTCGAAGCTCGCCGCCAGCGGAAAGCAGCCGTCGGTCGGGACGAGGTCGTAGGTCGGCTTCAGGCCGACCGTGCCGCAACATGCGGACGGGATCCGGATCGAGCCGCCGGAGTCGGTTCCGAGGGCGGCGTCCGCGTGACCTGCCGCGAGGGCTGCCGCGGATCCGCCGCTCGAGCCGCCGGCAACGCGCCCGGGCGCCACGGGGTTCGGGACGGTGCCGAAGTGCGGATTCTCGGACGTGATGCCGTACGCGAACTCGTGCAGATTCGTCTTGCCGACGTTCGCGTAGCCGGCGGCCTCGAGCCGCACCACTGCTTCTGCTGACGTCGCCGGGACGTGCTCGGCGAAGACGGCGGAGCCGTACGTCGTCGTCAAGCCGGCGGTGTCGAGCAGGTCCTTGACAGCCAGCGGGATGCCGTCGGCCGGCGCGTCCGGCCGCGCCAGAAAGATCGCCACGCGGGCGACTCTAGTGCTTCTTCCTGGCCGGCTTCTTCTTCGCCGGCTTCTGCACGACGACGTGGCGCGTGAACGTCGCGCCCCTCGTGCCGGCAGGCGACATGCTCGTGAGCTGCAGGACGTTGGAGACGCTTTTCGCCCGGAGCGACTGGAAGAGTCGCGATGGCAGCACGAGGCGCACGTCGTTGTTCCCGCTGCGAAGCGCCGCCGAGCCGAGGCCGACCGAGCCGAGCACCGCCCCGAGCTTGCCGTCGCCGCTCGAGAAGACGACGAAGCGCAGCAGCCGGGTCTTGCTCGACACCTTGATGACTTCGGGCGCGTAGACGTTCAGCGTCGGTGCAGGATCGCTCGTCGGCGCCGGAACAGGCGTCCCGATGACGTGCACGCCCGGGGGCGGGTCGGTCGGGGCGGCCGGCGAGCTCGGGTCGACGCTGAGGGAACCGGTGACCGCGAACTCCCGGCCGTCGGCGCCGAGGCTGTCGTTCGGGAGCGACAGGTATGCAAGCGGGCTCCCGGCGCACGTGTTCCACGGAACCGTGATCGACGCAGTCGAGCCCGAGACCGTCAACGGCTGCGGCGAGGCGCCCTTCGTGTTCGCGTAGTACGTCGGTGTCGACGCGACGCCGGCCGGGACGGCGACATTCAGCGTCAGCGTCGCGGCGAAGCACGGAGCCGTCGGGTCGGAGCCGTGCGCGAACGTCACGTAGCGAACGGCAAGGTGATTCACCGCAACCGGCGTGTCCGGCAGCGCGCCGGACGTCGTCGGCACGGGAATGCTCGCAAATGCGGCCGGCCGCGTGCCCGCCAGCGAGGGGATCGTGAAGCTTCCGGTCATCCGCGCAGTCGTGTAATCGTTGAAGAACGAGGCGAGCGACGTGCCGCTAGGGAGCACGTTCGCGAGATCGCTCGTGCCCTGCGCGCCCGGATTCGCGGCGGCCTGATCCCAGACCGCCTTGACGTCGGCGTCCCCGTACCGCTCGGCGAGGTACTCGAACAGCATCCAGCCGGGGTACCCGTTCTTGTCGTATTCCGCGTCGCCGCAGCGCGAGCCGACGCAGTCGAGCGCGCGGTCGGGGTTCAGCTCGTCGCCGCCCGCCGCCTTCGTCGCGCGCACGGCAGCCCACTCGGCCGTGCCTTCCTGCAGCCATGGGTCGACTCCGGGAACCATCGTGTCCTCGACGAGGTGGAAGACCTCGTGCGCGATCACCGGGTACGTCAGCCCGCTGTGCGCGTCGAGGTGGATGTTGCCGCCCTCGACGAATGCGTCCCAGCGGTCGAGCGGTGTCGCGACACCGAACGGCAGCCCGTTGCCGAAGGGAGCGCAGGTCC
>DATCYR010000046.1:0-19631 GCA_036526315.1 Gaiellaceae bacterium
CCCCCACCAGGTCGTCGAGCGCTTGTCCGCGCGCCCCTTCAGCTGACCGACCTCCGTCTTCACCTCGCCCGCGACGAGCCTCGCCCCCTCCGGCAGGTCGAGCTCGACCTCGAGCGGCCGGACGACCGACCGTTCGAGCGCCTTCTCCGTCACGTTCGTGGGCAGCCAGCCGGAGTTCTGGACGACGAGACGGACGAGGAACGACGTCTCCCCGAGCCGCTCGACGTCGAGCGACCGCAGCTCGAGGAGCGGCGAGATGAGCAGGTGGAACAGCGCCCAGCCCGTGTGCGGCGCGACTTCCTCCTCGAGCCGGTCGAAGGGCACGTTGAACCAGTAGTTGACGATGTCCCAGCCGCCGAGCTCGACCTTCCCGAGCTCAGGGTGGTCGAACTCGTACCAGTCCACGTACGCGTCGGGGTAGTTCTCGTCGGCCCACTTGAGGAGCTCGAGGTCGTCCTCGACCGGGTGCTCCCGGATCCAGTCGGTGAAGTGGTAGTCCTCCAGGCCCGCCTGTCGCTGGGGGCTCCAGAACTCCGTCGTCCAGGAGAAGACGCCGACGTGGTCGTACAGCCAGTCGTGCGCGCCGCCCTTGATCGTCTGCTTCGGGTCGTACTTGAAGTCGTGGAAGACGGAGACGGCGGGATAGCCGGTCAGCTCGGTGCCGCGCGAGCCGATGATCGTGTAGGCGCGCAGGTCGTGCGTCGGCAGCTCGTCGTCCGGGCGGCCGGCGTACGGGCGGAGGTGGACACCGCTGAACGTGTGGTAGGCGATGTGCCCGGTGACGTTCGGCCGGTCGGTGACGGCCTGCACCATCGCGCGCACCTCGGGCTCCGACGTCGGGAACGGGCCCGCGCCGCGTTGCTCGTGCTCGGGCGACCAGTCCGCCGGGAAGTTGCGGTTGAGGTCGAGTCCCTCGAGCGGCGGCGGCACCTTGATCGTGACGCCGTCGTAGTTCTGGATGCGACCTTCGTAGAGCAGCCGGTAGAAGGGGCCGTCCGCCGGTCTGTCGACCGGCTCTCGGCGGATCAGGAGCTTCTTCTGCTCCGGGTGCTGCCGCCAGGCGCCGTTCGGGTCCTCGATGCGCATGTCGAGCACGCGGCCGTCGCCGTCGAGGTCGCCGACCTGCAGTCCGTCTTCCGGCTCGTCGCGCGGGTAGGGCCGGACGCTCGAGCGGATGAACCGCCGCTCCTCGAGACCACGCTCGGCGCCGTCCGGGTTGAGCCGCGGGATGACGTAGAACGTCCGGGTGTCGAGCGCTCGCGTGACAGCGTCGTCGGCGCCGTGCTCGCTCAGGAGCTTGTGAATCAGGTGGAGTGCGGCCGTGCAGCCCGTCCATTCCATCGAGTGGATGTTCGCCTCGACGAGGAACGCCGGCTTGTCGGCGTGTGCGCCCGTTTCCGTGTTGGTGATCGTGACGAGCCAGATTTCCCTGCCCTCGTACGACTTCCCGATCGATTCGACGCTGCAGAGCTTCGGCGCCTCGTCCGCCCACGCGTGCAGCGTCTCCGTCAGCTCGTCGTACCCGTAGAAGTGGTCGTACGAGACTGCGCGCAAGTCAGCTCGCAACGAGCTCGTGGACGAGGGGCGTCGTGTCGAGCGGCTCGTAGCCGAGGCGCGCCGCAATTTCTTCGCTCGTGGGCTTCGTCCCCTCCGCGAAGAGCGCCCGCAGGATCTCCCCCGTCTTCGGGCTTCGCCACCAGTCGTCGCCGATCTCGTCGATCAGGTGCGCACGAAGCTGCGCGTGCCGGATCCAGGCGCGCAGATAGTCGGCGGAGTAGAACCCGCCGTCCATGTCCGCGAGGTGGCCGTCTCTCGGATACCGAACACCCGTCGCAGCGGTGAGCCGCTCGGCGTAGTCGTCGCTCGTCGTGCCCGCCTCGTCGAAGCTCGACCAGAAGTCGAGCTCGAACTGCAGCTTCGCCGTGTACCGGCGGAAGAGGAGCGCTTCGAGGAACGTCGTCGCCCGCGCGTTCGTGTATGCGTCCTCGTCGCTCAGCCCGAAGTACTGCGCGTGCCAGCCGGGCTCACGGGTGATCGCCTCGCAGATGTACGAGTAGATCTCCGTCAGCGCGTGATCCCGGGAGATGCGGCGGAACGTGTACGGCAGGCTCGGGTCGACGCCGGCGTAGTGCAGCGCGTGTCCGGCCTCGTGCATGAAGGCCTGGTAGTCGTGCAGACCGCCCTGCGCGCGCGTGATCAGGTGCACGACCGTCGGCGGATCGGAAGCGATGACGCAGGCGCGCGGCGACTTCTGCGGCCGGTCGTCGAGGTCGAGCTTGATGTTGCGGTCGGCTGCGAGGTCGAAGCCGAGGGCCGACAGCGTCTCCAGGCACACCTCGGTCGCCCTGTCCTTGGTGTACGTCGCGTCGAGCGGCGACAGGCGCCGCACGTAACCGACATGGGCGGACGACGGCTGCGGCTCGCGATCGGGCCCGAGCAGACGGTCGAACCACGTCTCGCGCAGCTCGAGGAACGTCTCCTCGATCTCCTCGCTCGCCGCCCCGAGCACCGCTGCGAGCTCGCGCAGCGAGATCTGCTTCTCGTCCTCGTTACGGGTGACGGGATCCGGCTCGCCGCTGAGCTCTGCCTCCAATTCCTCATACGCGCGCAGCAGCTCGAGGCGCGGGCCGTTGAACTCCGCCGAGCGTGCGCGGTACAGCTCGCCGAGCTCTTCTCGGTCGTTGTAGTCCGGCATCACGGACAGCTGAGCGAGCGCGGAGCGCAGCGGCAGCTCCTCGCCCTTGAACGGCACGCGGGCGGCGAGGATCGCGTTCTCGAGCTCGTCGTCGCGTTCCGCGAGCTCGGCGGCGACGAGCCCGCTCTCACACGTCTTGCGTAGCCGGTACAGCCACTCGCGGCGTTCGCCGTCGGCGGCGTCCTCTTCGTCCCGAAGCGCCTCCAGCTGCTCGCGGCTGAACAGGTCGGCGTAGCGCGCGACGATCGCCGCCTGCTCGGAGACCTCCTTCTCGCCGACGCGAACGGCGCGCCCTTCCTCGGAGCGGTCGTACAAATACCGCTGGAGCTGCTCCTCGAATTCTGCGGCGCTGCGAACGGCGGTCGTCGACATCGAGAAGACTCTATCCAGCCAAGTTGGCGACGGTCGACGTCAGCTGGTCGATCGTGAAGGGCTTCGAGATGACGCCGTCGCCCGCGTTCTCGGACACCTGCGCAGAGCCCGTGAGCAGCGCGACCTTGAGCTGCGGCCGCTCGCGCCGCAGCTCCGCGAGGAAGTCGAGACCGCTCCCGGTCCCGACGTGGACGTCGAGCAGGACGATGCGGATGTCGTTCGTGTCGAGCTCCGCCCGGGCTTGCTGCAACGTTCCCGCCTCGAGCACGCGCCACCCCGCCAGCTCGAGGTTGAGCCGGCAGAGCAGCCGGATCGACGCGTCGTCGTCGATCACGAGCACGGTGCGACTGGGCGAGTCCACGCGCCGCTTGAGTTTAATCTCGCCGCGTATCCACATCGACCCGCCAACCGTTTATTTCTTGAAAATGAGAAAGCCCTTACGACTCTCCGAGGACCTCCAGCGTCGCCTGCCTCGCCCGACGCCGCAGTTCCGCCATCAGGCGTGGCTCATGTTCCAGCGCGCGTTGGACCCGTTGGCAACGCCTAGGCCACTGCGACCGCGGCGCTGATGTTGCATTCCCAACGACGTGTTGCAGCCGCTCGCCCGGGCAGAGCCCGCTCGAGCTTTTCGACGGCGTCGCAAGCGACGCCTAGGCCACTGCGACCGCGGCGCTGAGGCGCCGCAGCGTCTCCTCTCTGCCGAGGAGCTCGACGCTTTCGAACAGTCCCGGCGAGATCTTCGAGCCCGTGACCGCGATGCGGATCGGCTCGAACGCTTTCCGCGGCGACAGCTCGAGCCGCGCCGCGAGCGCGCGCAGCGCTGCCTCGATGTGCTCCGCATCGAACGGCTCGACACGAGCGAGCTCGTCGCGCGCCGCCTCGACGATCTGCTCGCGGCCGTCGAGCAGTGCGGGGTCCGGATGCACGTCGTGGAAGAAGAAGCCGGCGAAGTCCGGGTACTGGCCGAACCGTTCGATCTTCTCCTGCACGATCGGCACGGTTTCCCGCACGAGGTGCTCGTCCCAGTCGTGGCCGGTCTCGCGCAGATATCGCATCAGCGCGTCCGCGTAGTCGTCGCCGGACAGTCGGCGCAGGTAGACGCCGTTCATCCAGTCGAGCTTCTGGTAGTCGAACGTCGCCGGGCTCGGGACGACGCGGTCGAGCGCGAACCGCTCGACGAGCTCGTCGCGCGACATGATCGTCGTCTTGTCGTCGTAGCTCCAGCCGAGCAGGGCGAGGAAGTTGACGAGCGCGGGCGCGTAGTAGCCCTGGTGGCGGAAGTCGTCGACCGTGACGGAGCCGTGCCGCTTCGACAGGCTTTTGCCGTCCGCGCCCAGAACGTGCGAAACGTGGGCATACAGCGGAACCTCGGCGCCGACGGCGCGGATGATGTTGATCTGCTTCGGCGTGTTGGAGATGTGGTCCTCGCCGCGGATGACGTGCGTGATCCCGTCCCACACGTCCTCCATCGGTGAGGCGAAGTTGTAGGTCGGGCGGCCGTCCGACCGCACGAGCACGAGGTCCTCGAGCTTCTGGTTCGGGAACTCGACGCGCCCGCGCACGGCGTCGTCCCACGCGGTGACGCCCTCGTCTGGCATACGGAACCGAATCGCGCCGTCGTCCTCGTACGCTGTCCCCTCCTCCACCAGGCGGCGTGCGACCGCGGCGCAGTCGTCGATCCGGTCGAGCTGGAACGTCACGTCGCCGTCCCAGTCGAGCCCCAGCCAGCGGAGCGACTCCTGGATCTGCTCCGTCGCCTCGGCGACCTCGCGGCTCGTGTCCGTGTTCTCGATCCGCAGCTTGAACTCGCCGCCCTCGTGGCGCGCGAACAGCCAGTTGAAGAGCGCGGTGCGCACGTTCCCGATGTGCAGGAACCCCGTCGGGGAAGGCGCCATGCGGACACGAACAGGCACGCCGTTAGGTTACTGAGGTGCTGTTCGGTGCTCACTGTTCGGGGGGAATCAAGAAAGCGCTCGACAAGGCGAACGCGATGAACGCCGAGTGTGTTCAGCTCTTCGTCCAGAGCCCGCGCACGTGGCGTTTTCCGAATCACGACCCGAGCGACCTCGAGGCTTTCAGCGTCAAGAGCACGGAGCTCGAGCTGCCGGCGCTCGTTCACAGCCTCTACCTCGTCAACCTCGCCGCGCCCGACGACGAGATCTACCGCAAGAGCGTCGACACGATGCGCTCGACCATGGACGCCGCGTGCGCGATCCAGGCAGACGGCGTCGTCTTCCATGTCGGCTCGCACCTCGGCGCCGGGCTCGACGCCGGCCTCGAGCGCGCGGTGCCTGCACTCGCGCAGGTGCTCGAGCACTGCAGTGAGCGCACCTGGCTGTTGATGGAGAACTCGGCGGGCGCGGGCGGCACGATCGGCCGCTCCGTCGAGGAGCTCGCGGTCCTGTTCGACGCGCTCGACCGCCACGAGCGGCTCGGCATCTGCCTCGACTCGTGCCACCTCTACGTCTCCGGCATCGACGTGACCGATGCCGAGGCCTGGGATGCCTGCCTACGTGAGGTCGACGAGCGAATCGGCCTCGACCGGCTTCGCGCCCTGCATGCGAACGACGCGAAAGCGCCGCTCGGGTCGAATCGCGACCGGCACGACAACATCGGGGACGGCGTCATGGGCGAGGGAATGGGCGTCTTCCTCGCGCACCCGGACGTGCAGCACCTCCCCGTGGTGCTCGAGGTCCCCGGCGCCGACGGCCACGGACCGAACGCCGAAGAGATCCAGAAGCTGCGTGACCTCCACGCCCGCGCAACGTCGTAGCCGCTACCGCTGGACTGTTCTCGCCGCGGGTGTCGTCGCGCAAGCGTCGTACGCCACGACCGGCCTCGGCCTCCCGGCGATCGCGCCCGCGATCCGGCGCGACTTCGGGCTGACGCTGACGCAGACAGGAGTCGTCCTCGCCGCGAGCTTCTTCGGGTCGGTGCCGACACTGCTCCTCTGGGGGCTGGTCGCCGACCGGATCGGCGAGCGGATCGTCATGTCCGCCGGCCTGGCCGCGGCGGCCGGAGCGCTCGTCTGGGCGGCGTACGCGTCCACCTTCGCGCTCCTCGTCACGGCGCTGGCGGTCGCGGGCGGCGTCGCCGCCGGAGTCAACTCGGCAACCGGCCGCGCGGTGATGCAGTGGTTCGGCGCCGACGAACGCGGCCTGGCGCTCGGCATCCGGCAGATGGCCGTCCCGCTCGGTGGTGCCATCGGCGCCGTCGCGCTGCCGTTCCTCGAGCAGCACTACAGCCTGCGCGCGGCGTTCGTCGGCCTCGCGGTCGCATCGATGGTCGGTGCCGTCGTCGCGTTCGTCCTCATCCGCGTGGAGCCGACGATCGAAGACCGCTCGGTGCTCGCACGACCGCTGCGCGACCGCCGCGTCTGGCTTATCTGCGCCGGCAGCACGTTCTTCGTCACGACCCAGCTGAGCCTGCTCGGCTTCTTCGTCCTCTTCCTGCACGACCAGCGAGGCGTCTCGACGGCGGTCGCCGCGGCCGCGCTCGCGGCGACGCAGGTGCTCGGCGGCATCTCGCGCATCGGCCTTGGCCGCTGGTCCGACCACCTCCGCATGCGCATCGCGCCGCTGCGCTGGGTCGGGCTCGGCATCGCCGTGTCCGTCGCGGTCCTGACCGTTGTGCTGAACGCGTCGGTGTGGATCGTCGTCCCGGCGCTCATGGTCGCCGCGACATTCGGTCTCTCGTGGAACGGCCTCTCGTTCACGGCGACGGCCGAGACGGCCGGCCGCGCCCGCAGCGGCGCCGCGATCGGGTTGCAGCAGACCTTCCTCGCCGCGGGCGGGCTCGTCGCGCCGATCGCGTTCGCAGCCGTCGTGCACCACGGCTCCTGGCGCACGGCATTCGCGCTGGCGGCCGTCAGCCCGCTCGTGGGCTACGCGCTGCTCAGTCCGTTAGCTGAGCGAAGACCTTGAACGTCGGCCGGCCGACGGGCAGCTCGTGGAACTCCGGGTTGACGCAGCCGAGGTCGCCCGAGCGCTCGGCCCCGTAGCACTCCTCCACCTCCACCCGGCACATCGGGAGCGGCGCACGCGTCGTGCGCATGCCGCCGAAACCCTCCCGGCGCGCCTGCGCCTCGCGGAGCATCTCGAGGTCGATCTCGGCGCCGTACACCTTCTGCATGCAGCCGATGTAGGTGTGACCGAACTCCTGGAAGGCATAGAGGAAAGGGCATGCGCGGTCGACGCATGCGGACGGGTAGACGACCTTGTCGCAGTGAACTTCACAGCGCCTGCACTCGAGCTCATCCTGCGGCCGGAGCGGAAGCTCCGCCGCGGTGGAGGCGCCCTGCGGCAGTGGTGTCATGGCGGAATTTTCATGCCCAAAACTGCGCGCCGCAAGACTTGACACGGCGCCGCTCTATAAGCTAGGGCCGCGTGGCGCGACGACTCCTGTGGGCCTCGCTTGCGCTCGCGCCGATCACGTGGATCGTCGACGCCGTTGCCCATCCGGGCAAGACCGCGCTGTTCCTGTTGTCGGCGGTGTCGCTGATCCCGCTCGCGTGGCTCATCGGCGAGGCGACCGAGCACGCCGGGGAGCACACCGGCGCTCGCATCGGCGGCCTGCTCAACGCGAGCTTCGGGAACGCGCCCGAGCTGATCATCGCCCTGCTCGCAATCGCGGACAACCTGCCGAACGTCGTCCGCGGCTCGCTCGCGGGAAGCGTGATCTCGAACATCCTGCTGGTGCTCGGCGTCGCGATGGCGGTCGGGCCCGACCACGCGCAGCTGCAGCGGCGCTCGCTCCTCTTGCAGCTCGGCCTCGTCGCGGTCGCAGTCATGCTGCTGCTGATCCCGTCGGTGCCGGGGTTCCACGGCGACCCGAACCGGCATTCGCTCGCCGTCCTCAGCATCGGGCCGGCGATCGCGCTGCTCGCGCTCTACCTCTTCGTCACGATCCTCGGGCTCCGGCGGCGCGAGCGTGACGAAGGCGGGGGCGAGATCGGGTGGAGCCTGAAGACGTCGCTGATCGCGCTCGCGCTCGCGACGGCTGCGACCGCGGTCACGAGCGAGATCCTCGTGCACTCCCTGCAAGACTTCGCGAAAGCCGCCGGCCTGTCGCAGTTCTTCATCTCGATCGTCATCGTCGCCGTCGTCGGGAACGCGGCGGAGCACGGTGGCGCCGTCGTCATCGCCCACCGCGGGAAGATGAAGCTGGCGACGCAGATCGCGATCACGTCGAGCGCGCAGGTCGCGCTGTTCGTTTTGCCGGTCGTGCTCCTTCTCTCGTTCGCCTTCACTCATCCGCTGGCGCTCGCGTTTCGCCCCGTGGAGCTGATCGGCATGGGCGCGGCGGCCGTCTTCGTCGGGTTCGTCATCAGCGACGGGCGCTCCAGGCGCTGGGAAGGGCTCCTCCTCATCGGCGTCTACGCCGTCTTCGCCGCGGTCTGCTTCCACCTGGGTGACCGCTGAGCAAAGAGGCCGGTTAGCCGTACCACATCCCTTTGGCGGCGGTGGAACACTTACGCCATCGACCTGGAGGGCAGCATGAGCGAGACGACGACGACCACGACCGAACCGACGCCGGCGGCGCCGACGGGAGCCGTCGTGTCCGCGCGCGACCTGACGCGGCGCTACGGCGAGGGAGATACCGCTGTCGACGCCCTCCGCGGCGTGTCACTCGACGTCAGTCGCGGCGAGCTCCTGGCGGTCATGGGCCCGTCCGGCTCGGGTAAATCGACGCTCATGCACATCCTCGCCGGCCTCGACCGTCCCACCAGCGGCGAGGTGACGATCGCGGGCACCGAGATCTCGAAGCTCAACGACAACGACCTGACGAAGCTTCGCCGTGAGCACATCGGCTTCGTCTTCCAGTTCTTCAACCTTCTCCCCATGCTCGACGCCGAGGAGAACGTCGTGCTGCCGCTGTCGATCGCGGGCGAGAAGCCGGACAAGCAGTGGGTGAACGAGCTCCTCGACCAGGTCGGACTCGCTCAACGCCGAGCCCACAAGCCGTCCGAGCTCTCCGGCGGCCAGCAGCAGCGTGTCGCCATCGGCCGCGCGCTGGTGAACAAGCCGACGATCATCTTCGCGGACGAGCCGACGGGCAACCTCGACTCGAAGACGAGCGGCGAGATCCTCGAGCTGCTCGAGCGCTCGGTGCGCGAGCTGAATCAGACGATCGTGATGGTGACGCATGAGCCGCGCGCGGCAGCGATCGCCGATCGAATCCTGTTCATCGACGACGGGCTGATTGTGCGCGAGGCGCGCGAGATCTCCCCGCACGACATCGTCGCCGCCATGGAGGAGCTCGGCGCCTAGTGACTGCGTTCGCGCTTCGCGGGCTGCTCGGCCGCAAGCTGCGCACGGCGCTGACGGCGATCGCGATCGTCCTCGGCGTCGCGACGGTCAGCGGCACGTACGTCCTCACGGACTCGATCAACAACGCGTTCCACTCGATCTTCTACGAGACGCGCGCCGGCTCCGACGCCGTCGTCAGCGGCAAGTCGCCGTTCGACGTGAGCGGCGGCACCGGCACCTCCGCCCCGTCCTTCGACGAGTCGCTCCTGCAAAAGGTTCGCGCGCTGCCCGAAGTGGCAGAGGCGCAGGGGCAGGTGAACGGCGACGCGCACCTGATCGGCAAGAACGGGAAGGCGATCGTCTACGGCGGCGCGCCCAACCTCGGCTTCAGCATCGCCGACGGCGCCTCTCGCTTCAATCCGCTCCAACTGGTCTCCGGCTCGTGGCCGAAGGCAGACGAGGTGGTAGTCGACAAGTCGACCGCGTCGAAAGAGCACTTCAAGATCGGCCAGGTCATCGGCGTGCAATCGCAGGGGCCTGTGAAGCGGCTGCGCATGTCGGGGACGGTCAAGTTCGGATCCGTGTCGACGATCGGCGGTGCGACGCTCGCCGGCTTCAACCTCCCGACGGCGCAGCAGCTCTTCGACAAGCCGGGAAAGCTCGACGAGATCGCGGTGGCGGCGGCACAGGGCGTCTCCGACCAGAAGCTGATCTCGTCGATCCAGTCGGTCCTCCCGCCCGACACGCAGGTTCGGACTGCTCAGGCACAAGCGCACGAGGACGCCAAGGACACCGACTCGTTCATCTCGTTCCTGCAGAAGTTCCTGCTCGGGTTCGGCGGCGTCGCACTGTTCGTCGGGAGCTTCGTCATCGCCAACTCGCTCTCGATCACCATCGCGCAGCGCACGCGCGAGTTCGCAACGCTGCGGACGCTCGGCGCGTCGCGGCCTCAGATTCTGCGCTCCGTGATGCTGGAAGCGCTCGTCATGGGGGTGCTCGCCTCGATCGTCGGTCTCTTCGCCGGTCTCGCGCTTGCCAAGGGTCTGTTCTCCCTGTTCGATGCCGTCGGCTTCACGCTGCCGAACAACGGCCTGACGCTCGAAACCCGCACGATCGTCGTTGCGCTGATCGTCGGCATCGTCGTGACGCTGGTCGCGAGCCTGCGCCCCGCGCTGCGCGCGACGCGCGTCCCGCCGATCGCGGCGGTCCGCGAGGGAGCGACTCTGCCCGAGTCGCGTTGGGCGCGGTTCCGCCTGCCCGCCGCGATCGTGGTCACTGCGCTCGGCTTCGCCGGGTTGGTCTCAGGCCTCTTCGTGCCGAATCTGAGCACCGGCCAGATCCTGTTGCTCATGCTCGGCGGCGCACTGCTCGTCTTCATCGGCATCGCGCTCCTGTCGGTGCGCCTGATCGGCCCGCTCGCGTGGTCGCTCGGCTGGCCGGCGAGCAAGATCGGCGGCGCCCCCGGGACGCTCGCGCGCGACAACGCCCGCCGCAATCCACAGCGGACGGCGTCGACCGCCTCCGCGCTGATGATCGGCCTCGCGCTCGTCACGCTCGTCTCGCTGCTCGCGTCGGGCATCGTCGCGAGCTTCCGCGGCGCCGTGAACAACATCTGGCGCAATGCCGATTACGCGATCACCGCCCAGAACAACTTCGATCCGATCCCGATCGCGGCGTCCGATGCGGTCAAGAAGGCGCCGGGCGTCATCGAGGTCGGCGACGTCCGCGCCGGCGAGGCCCTCGCCTTCGGGAAGAAGATCGCCATCACGGCCGTCAACCCGCCGGCCGCAAACGTGTTCAACCTCGACTGGACGCACGGCTCCGCCTCGGTGATGGCGAATCTCGGCACGGATGGCGCCTTCGTGGACAAGGACTACGCGAAGTCACATCACCTCGACATCGGGTCGCCGGTGCCGCTGACCTTCTCCGACGGTTCCCAGGAGCTCCTCAACGTCAAGGGCATCTTCGACCCGCCGACCGGCGGCTCACCCTTCGGTCGCGTGACGATGTCGACGACTGTCTTCGACAAGCACACGTCCAACCCGGAGAACGTCTTCTCGTTCGTCGTCATGAAGGGTGGCCAGACCGACGCGAACCAGGCGGCGCTCGACAGGACGCTGCAGGACTTCCCGAATGCGAAGGCGGCGACGCGGCAGAAGTTCATCGACAACCAGATCTCCGGCCTGAGCTCGATCCTGAACATCCTGTACGTCCTGCTCGCACTGTCGGTGGTCGTCAGCCTGTTCGGGATCGTCAACACGCTCGTGCTGACGGTGTTCGAACGAACGCGCGAGATCGGGATGCTGCGCGCGATCGGGATGACGCGCCGTCAGGTGCGCAGAATGATCCGGCACGAGAGCGTGATCACGGCGCTGATCGGCGCGGCGATCGGGATCGCGCTGGGCGTCATCCTCGCCGCGCTCTTGATCGCCCGCGTCGACTTCATCGTCCTCTCGATCCCGATCGGGCAGCTGATCATCTTCGCGCTGGCCGCGATTCTCGTCGGGATCATCGCGGCGATCTTCCCGGCTCGCCGCGCGTCCCGGCTCAACGTCCTGCAGGCGCTCCAGTACGAGTAAGCGTCAGCGCGGCGGGGATCGCGGCGATCGCGGTCTCGACGTCGGCATCGGTGACGTCGAGGTGCGTCACCGCGCGCACGACGGTCGGATGAACCGTCGTGGAGACGAGGACGCCGTGCTGCTTCATGCGGTCGATCGCATCGGCGCGCTCCGGCCCGACGTCGATCTGGACGAAGTTCGTCTCCACCTGGTCGAGGTCGACCTTCACTCCGGCGTCGGCGAGCCCGTGGGCGAGCCGCCGTGCGCGCCGGTGGTCGTCCTCGATCCGGCCGACATGGTGGTCAAGGGCGTACAGCGCCGCGGCGGCGACGATGCCCGCCTGTCGCATCGCGCCGCCGAAGAAGTGCTTGCCCCGCCGTGCGGCATCCATCAGCTCGTGTGAGCCGGCGATCAGGGCGCCGAGCGGGCAGCCGAGCCCCTTCGAGAAGCAGAGCGCGACGGTGTCGAAGGCGCCGCCGATCCGGGCCGCGTCGACGCCGCATGCCACGGCCGCGTTGACGAGCCGCGCACCGTCGAGATGAACGGCGAGGTCGTGCTCGCGGCAGGTTGCGACGATCGCGTCGATCTCTTCGAGCGGCCAGACACGCCCGCCCGAGCTGTTGTGCGTGTTCTCGACGGCGACGATGCGCGTCGGCGCGACATGGACGCTCGTGCGGTCGCGGATCTCGGAGACGACCTGGTCAGGCGAGAACCGTCCCTTCGTTCCTTCGAGCCCGATCGTGAGCAGTCCGGAGTGCGCCGCCGGGCCGCCGAGCTCGGACAGCATGATGTGCGCGTGGCGCTCGACGAGCAGCGCGTCACCGGGCCGGCCGAGGATCTGAAGGGCGATCTGGTTCGCCATCGTGGCCGTCGGGAGGTAGACCGCCTCCTCCTGGCCGAGGAAGTCCGCGCCGCGCCGCTCGAGCTCGTTGACCGTCGGGTCCTCGCGTTTCTGGTCGTCACCCACCACCGCGGCCGCGATCGCCTCGCGCATGGCGGCGGTCGGCTGGGTGAGCGTGTCGGAGCGAAGATCGATCACAGGGTCATTTTGCCGTTTTGAACTCGTCAACCCGTCGGGTGATCGTCCCGGCGCGGCCGAGCGCCGATACACGGCACGTGGAGAAGCAGTACATCGGCGGTGGCTTGCGCCTTGCGTCGGGTGCGGCTGCGCCTCGCCTCGATCACGGCTACTTCGAGGAAGAGGCTCGGCCGAGGCTCGGGACGATCCTCCTCCGGAAGGGCTGGGTCTCCCACGAGAAGCTCGATGCAGCGCTCGAGGCCTCCCGCGTCAGCGGCATGCGCCTCGGCGAGACGCTTCTGTCGCGGGGCTGGCTGTTCGAGCCGGAGCTGGCGGCCGCCCTCGCCGAGCAGTTTGGGCTCCGCTACGTCGATCTCGTCCGTCATCCGCTCGACCCGGGCGCGGCTCGACTGCTGCCTCTCGAGGTGGCGCGGCGGATGTTCGCAGTGCCGGTCCGCTTCGTCGAGACGGGCGCCGTCGAGGTCGCGGTGGGCGACCCGGCCGACGCCGATCTGGCCGCGCTCGAACAGGTTCTCGGGCGCAGAGTCGAGCTCGTCGTCGGTGAGCGCTCGGTGATCCAGGACGCCTGGCGCTACCTGCGCTGAACCACGCCTTGCCACGGCGCGAGCCGTGACCCGTCTTCCAGCTCGGCCTCGTCGTCGGTGAGGTTGACAGCGACGCGCGTGTGCTCGCCGCGCCGGAACCCCCAGACACCGGCGGGCGAGGGGAGCGATTCGTAGGCGCCCTCGACGAGGTCGGGGTTCGCGCGGCGCTGCGCGATGAGGCTGCGGCAGTACGACAGGAACGAGCTCTCGCCCGCGCGCTGAGCGGCGACGGTCGCAACGTCGGCGGTGAGCGGGAGCCAGGGGCTCTGCCAGCCGCCGTTCCACGGAAGCGGCGTCCGCGCGCCGTCGCGTCCGTCCATGTCGCGCTCGCTCCCCGGCGGGATCTCGGCCTGCGGCATGCCGAGCTCGTCGCCGTAGTAGAGCACCGGTGTGCCACGCAGTGTGAACAACACGAAGAGCAGCGCACGTGCTTTCCGCTCGTCGCCGCCCGCCATTCGCGTCGGGAAGCGCACGATGTCGTGGTTCGAGAGCATCCATACGGGCCAGGCGCTTTCGGGCAGAAGCGATTCGGTCGTCTCGACGACGGAGCGCAGCTGCCCGGCGTTCAGGTCGGAGAACGTGAACGGGAAGTTGAACGCGAGGTGCAGCTCGTCCTCGCCGTTGCCGTAGAAGCGCGCGAGGCGCTGGAGATCCATCACCCACGTCTCGCCGAGCAGGACGCGCTCGTCGTACCCGTCGACGAGGCGCCGCCAGCGGCGGAGGACGTCGTGGACGTCGTCGCGGTTCGCGTTGTACGTCGACACCGACGGGTCGGGATTGTCGCGCAGGTCGCGGTCCTTGACGATGCCGTGGGCGACGTCGATGCGAAAGCCGGCGATGCCGCGATCGAGCCAGAAGCGGAGAATGTCGTCGAAGGCGGCGCGGACGTCGTCGTTCCACCAGTTCAGGTCCGGCTGCTCCGGCAGGAAGTTGTGCAGGTAGTACTGGCCGGTGCGGTCGTCGAGCGTCCATGCGGAAGCGCCGAGGAAGGTGCTGCGCCAGTTGTTCGGCGGCGAGCCGTCCGGCTTCGGGTCCGCCCAGACGTACCAGTCGCGCCGGGGCGAGTCGCGCGACGAGCGCGACTCCTCGAACCAGGGATGGCGGTCCGACGTGTGGTTCGGGACGATGTCGACGACCACGCGCATGTCGCGCGCGGCCGCTTGCGACACGAGCTCGTCGAGCGCCGGCAGGTCGCCGAACACCGGCTGCACGTCGGTGTAGTCGGCCACGTCGTAGCCCCAGTCCTTGTCCGGTGAGACGGTGACAGGGCTCAGCCAGAGGGCGTCGACGCCGAGCCACTGCAGGTAGTCGAGCCGTTCGACGATCCCGCGTAGGTCGCCGACGCCGTCGCCGTCGGAATCCGCAAACGAACGGATGTAGACCTGGTAGAGGACGGCGCGTTGCCACCAGGGCTGGACGACGGAACGCATGGGCAACGCTACCGTGTCGCGCGTGGAGCTCGCGCTTCTACACGACGTCCTCGAGGCGGCCGGGGAGCCCTCCTACCGCGCCACCCAGGTGTGGCAGTGGGCCGCGCGCGGCGCCGAGTCGTACGCGGCGATGACGAACGTGCCGGGCCCGCTGCGCGAGCGGCTGGAGGCGACGGTTCCGTTCTCGACGCTCGCGCTCGAGCGCGAGGAGCATGCAGGGGACGGCACGGTCAAGGCGCTGTTCCGAACCGCCGACGACCATCCGGTCGAGGCCGTGTTGATGCGCTACCGGGACGGCCGGCGGTCGCTCTGCCTGTCCTCGCAGTCGGGCTGCCCGTTGACGTGCACCTTCTGCGCCACCGGCCAGATGGCGTTCGGACGAAACCTGACGACGTCCGAGATCCTCGATCAGGCGCTCCACTTCCGCCGCGTCGAAGCTGTCGACCACGCGGTGTTCATGGGGATGGGCGAGCCGATGCTGAATTTCGACTCGGTGCTCGAAGCGGCGCGGCTGCTGCCAGACGTCGGAGTCACGCATCGCCGCACGACGGTCTCGACGGTCGGGTGGCTGCCGGGCTTGCGGCGCTTCGTCGACGACGTGATCGAGCCGATCCGGCTCGCGCTGTCGCTGCATGCGCCGACCGACGAGCTTCGCAGCGAGCTGATGCCGGTGAACGTACGGTATCCGCTCGCGGACGTTCTCGCCGAGTGCGAGCGCTACGTCGACCTGCGCCGGCGGAAGGTGTTCGTCGAGTACGTGATGCTCGGCGGCGTGAACGATCGGGTCGAGCAGGCGCGCGCGCTCGCACGCCTGCTCGACCCGAAGGTGTTCAAGGTGAACCTGATCCCGTACAACCCGACGGGTATGTACGCCGGCTCGACCCGCAGGGCGATCGCCGCGTTCAAGGCGGAGCTCGACGCCGCGCGCCTTCCCGCCACGGTGCGCCTCACCCGCGGCCGCGATATCGCGGCGGCCTGCGGTCAACTGGCCGCGGCCCCACGGCCGCGCCCGCGCCTGCTCGCTTAAGAGGTACACGCGGGTAGCCGGGTCCCACCACGCCCGCCCACCAACACTCTATGACGAGGACCGTGACGTGTCTGTCGCGGATGCGTGTCGGATCAGCTCAGCGGCGAGCGAAGGTGCGCACGCGGCACGTCCGCGTTTCTCGAGGTACTGCTGATGGCGTTCCTCCGCCTGGTCGAATGCGGCCGGCGCAATCTCCGTCACGATCGGAGCGTCTCGACGCGACTGCTCACGCACTTGCGACGCAACCGCCGCCCGTCGCTGCGCGTCGTCGTGGAAGAACACGAGCGAGCGGTACTGGTCATGGGCGGTGCGCCGGGTCGGGTCGTGCTTGCGCCAGAACACGTCGAGCAGCTCGTCGTACGAGACCCGCTCCGGGTCGTACGTCACCTCGACCACTTCGGCATGCCCCGTCCTGTGTGAGCACACGTCCTCGTACCACGGCTCGGCGACGGTTCCGCCGCTGAAGCCGACACGGGCTCGCGTCACACCGTCGACCCGCCGGAACGCGGCCTCGACGCCCCAGAAGCAGCCGGCGCCGAACGTCGCCGTTCGTGCCACCTAGTCCTCTTCGAGCTTCAGCGCCGCCGAGTTGATGCAGTAGCGAAGCCCGGTCGGGCGTGGGCCGTCCGGAAACACGTGGCCGAGATGCCCGCCGCAGTTCGCGCACATGACTTCTGTGCGCACCATGCCGTAGCTGGAGTCCCTCTCCTCGTCGATCGCTTCGCCGCTTGCCGGCGCCGCGAACGCGGGCCAGCCGCAGCCCGAGTCGTACTTCGCGTCCGAGCTGAAGAGCTCAGCCCCGCACCCGGCACAGCGGTAGGTGCCATCGTCGAACACGTGGTCGTACTCGCCGGAGAACGGCCGCTCCGTGCCCTTCTCGCGCAACACGTGGTACTGCTCGGGCGTCAACTCGGCGCGCCACTCGGCGTCCGTCTTCTGAACCTTCGTCATCACACTCCCTCGATCGAGTTCCCTCATAAGTGTGGCAACCGCCGCAACCATTACGCGACCGAGGGATAGAGCTATCGACGCCCTCCGCCGATGCGGCACCTGAAGGAGGAGCCCAGATGAAAGAGACCGTCGTCCTCATGCGGTTTCTGCGGCACGACCCGGTGGGTCAACGCTTTGGCGTGGGCGTTCTCGTCATGACCTGGCTCGCGGTCGCCTGGACGAGCCTGGCGTTCGCAGTGGCCGTCCCGCTCGCGCTCGGCGTCGCCGAGGTCGTGCGCCGCCGCCGCGAAGAGAACACCTACGTCGCCGACGACCTCGAAGACCTGTACTAGACCGGCTGCCGCAGCGCCGCCCGGCGGCGCAGCCCCAGCAGGATCACTACGCTCAACAGGATCGAGTCGCCCCCGACTGCGAACACATCCGCGAGGTTGAAGGCAAGCCCGTGCGTTGCACCGGTCACGACGAACGGATCGGGCACGCCCTGCGACCACGCGAGGAGCGACACGAGGTTCCCGAGCGCACCGCCGCACGCAATCCCCGCGCCGATCGCCGCGACGTTCGAAGGCAGGCGCGGCACCAGCAGGACGAGCGCTGCAATGAGCGCGCCCATGACGAGCGTCACGTACGGTGTGCGCGCGTGATGAAACTCTGCATACGACAACGACTTCTGCACGAGGTCGATCGTCGCGAAGAGAAGCGCAGTGCCCACCAGAAGCGCGCGGCGCGTTTGCACGACGGAAGCATTACATGCTCAAGTCCGTCCGACGCGGCACCGACTATTTGCCCGGTGGGACAACGGCAGTACCCCGCGTGCGTACTCCGCGCAGGCAAGCCGCGGCTCCGTCCGCTCGAGGACGTCGTCGCGCTCCCGCGTCGCAGCACGCTGGCCGGCGAGCTTCAGCGCGCACTCGCCGCAGCGTCGAGCCTGCACGGAATGCGCTCCGACTTGGAGCCCGTCCCGGTGCGCGCGACGGCGACGGTGACGGAAGCCGGCGCGTATCGCTTTCGCAGGAGGGATCCGATCGACGTCCGCGTCTCGAGGGTCGGCGATCGCGCCGCGCTCGGGTTTCTGCACGAGCTCGGCCACCTGCTCGACCATCAGGTGTTCTACGACCGCAAGACGCGGACATGGGCGTCGGCGGTTCATGTCGCATTCGAAGCATGGCGCACAGCAGCCGCGACGCTCGAACGGCGGGCGTTGCCGGGTGGCCGCGGACGACAGCGGTATTTCCAGGCGACGCACGAGGTCTGGGCGCGCTGCTACGCGCAGACGGTGCTGCTGCGCTCCGGCGACCCACTGCTCGAGCGCCAGCTCGCGAAGCTGCAGGAGGACGACGATCCGCATGTGTGGCCCGCCGAGCAGTTCGAGCCGGCGGCGGTCGAGGTGGAGCGTGTGTTCGAGCGGCTCGGCCTGACCCAGCTGACGTTGCCGCTCGCGGCCTAAGCCCCCTTCTGCGCCTCGAGCTGCCGGGCCTCGCCGGCGGGTTCGTCACCCATGTCGGGATGCTCCTCGAAGCCGTACTTGACGACCGCGCGTTTCGCCGCGCGAACCTCGTCGAGCCGCTTCACCGGACGTGCGTGCGGGGCCTGCTTGAGCATCTCCGGATCGTCGGCCGCCTCGCGCGCGATCGACACCATCGCGTCGACGAACGCGTCGAGCGTCTCCTTCGCCTCGGTCTCCGTCGGCTCGATCATGAGCGCCTCTTGGACGACCAGCGGGAAATAGATCGTCGGTGGATGGAAGCCATAGTCCATCAACCGCTTCGCGACGTCCGTAGCGGTGATGCCGTGCTCGCGCTTGAGTGTCCGCGCGCTGAGCACGAACTCGTGCATGCAGAGGCGGTCGTAAGGCACGTCGTACGCGTCCTTCAGCCGCGCGAGCAGGTAGTTGGCATTCAGCACCGCCGTCTCGGACATCTCGCGCAGCCGTGGCCCGTACGAGCGGATGAACGCGTACGAGCGAACGAAGACTCCAAACGGGCCCGTGTAGCCGCGCACTTTCCCGATCGACTTCGGCCGGTCGAAGTCGAGCCTGAAGGCGTCGCCGTCCTTCACGACCGCCGGCACGGGGAGGTAGGGCTCGATCGTGTCGCGGACGACGATCGGACCGCCGCCGGGCCCGCCGCCGCCGTGAGGCTGCGAGAACGTCTTGTGCAGGTTGATGTGCACGATGTCGAAGCCCATGTCGCCGGGCCGCGAGATGCCACAGACGGCGTTCAGGTTGGCGCCGTCGTAGTAGAGGAGCGCGCCGGCCGAGTGGAAGATGCGCTGGATCTCCTCGATGCCCTCGTCGAAGAGGCCGAGCGTGCTCGGGTTCGTGAGCATCAGCCCGACCGTCTCGTCGTCGACCTTCGCGCGCAGCTCGTCGAGGTCGACGTTCCCGCGCGGGTCGGTGGAGACGCCCACGACCTCGTAGCCGGCCATCGTCACGCTGGCCGGGTTCGTGCCGTGCGCCGTGTCCGGGATGAACACCTTGCGCCGCTGCGTCTCGCCGCGGTCCTCGAAGTAGGCGCGCATGAGCATCAGCCCGGTGAGCTCGCCCTGGGAGCCGGCCGCCGGCTGGAGCGAGACGGCGTCGAGGCCGGAGATCTCGGCCAGGATCTCCTGGAGGCGCCACATGAGCTCGAGCGCGCCCTGCGCGCCCTCCTCGACCTGCTGCGGGTGGAGATCCCGGAAGCCCTGCAGCGCAGCCACGCGCTCGTTCACGCGCGGGTTGTGCTTCATCGT